>NZ_JBEPSX010000028.1:0-1113 GCF_040548995.1 Rhodococcus sp. PvR044 | reverse complement strand
TGTACTGCCCAGGCAGGTTGGTTGAGGGATTGCGACGACACGCTGTGACTGGTCGTTGAACAGGGAAGGTCTCCTGTCGTGAAGTGGAAGTTGCTGAGACAACCACTGACCGACAGGAGACCTTCGTGGTTCACGCTAATGCACCCCTGACTCCGAGGGGCCGGCTACTGCTGGCCCAGCTCATCGTCGACGACGGCTGGCCGATCGTGCGGGCAGCCGAACATTTCAACGTCTCCTGGCCCACCGCGAAACGGTGGGCCGTGCGATACCTGGAGATGGGCGAGGTCGGCATGGTCGACCGCTCCAGCCGCCCACACCACAGCCCGAACCGCACACCGGAACAGGTCAAACGCAAGATCGTGGACCTGCGCTGGCGCACACGCCTATCCCCGCTAGCGATCGCCTCCCGGCTGAACATGCCGGCTTCGACAGTCCATGCGGTCCTGGTGCGGTGCCGCCTGAACCGGCTCTCGCACATCGACATCCGCACCGGCGAGGTGATCCGCCGCTACGAACACCCCCACCCGGGGTCGATGATCCACGTCGACGTCAAAAAGCTCGGCAACATCCCCGACGGCGGCGGCTGGCGGTTCGTCGGACGCGCGAAGGGCCGCAAGAACCGCCAGAGCACACCCGGAACGACCCGCAGCCGACACCACAATGAACTGCTCGGTCACGCGTTCGTGCACACCGTGATCGACGACCACTCCCGAGTCGCCTACGCCGAGATCCACGACGACGAAACCGCGACGACGGCCGTCGCGGTGCTGCGCCGGGCGGTGAGCTGGTTCGCCGCCCGCGGTGTCACGGTCGAACGGGTCCTGTCCGACAACGGTGGCTGCTACCGCTCCACGCTCTGGAAGCAGACCTGCGCCGAACTGGCGGTCAAACACAAACGCACCCGCCCCTACCGGCCGCAGACCAACGGCAAGATCGAACGCTTCCACCGCACCCTGGCCGCCGAATGGGCCTTCGCCCGCCACTACAAGTCCGAACGAACCCGAAGATCAGCGCTACCGGCGTGGCTGCACACCTACAATCACCACCGGCAACACTCCGCCATCGGCAGGAACGTTCCCTTCAGCCGCTTGACCAACGTCCCTGGGCAGTACA
>NZ_JBEPSX010000027.1:0-1558 GCF_040548995.1 Rhodococcus sp. PvR044 | reverse complement strand
CTATGGTGACTGAACTCGCACGGAACGAGTGACCCCCCAACACACCGCGGGCCGCGGCAGTCCCGCTCACATCAAAAGGTTGTACCCATGACCACATCGATCCCGACCGCCCCACGGCAGCAGCTCTACATCGACGGTCAGTTCACCGACGGCAGCTCAGGGACGGCCGTCGACGTGATCAGCCCCGTCACCGGCCAGCACATCGCGACCCTGCCCACCCCCTCGACCGCCGACATCGACAAGGCCATCGACGCCGCACACCGCGCCCAGCGCGAATGGGCCAAGGTCGGCGTCTGGCAGCGCGCCGAAATCTGCCACCGCATCGGCGACGAGCTCGAAAAGCGCATCGACACCCTCGCCCGCCTGCAAACCCTCGAACAGGGCAAGCCGCTCGCCGAATCGATCGCCGACGTCACCGAAGCCGCCCAACTGTTCCACCTACACGCCGAAGACGCCGTCCGCCTCCACGGCGAAACCCTGCCGTCCAACGACCAGGCCAAGCGGATGTTCACCTTCTACCGCCCCGTCGGCGTCTGGGCCATCATCACGCCCTGGAACTTCCCCCTGCTCATGCTCACCGAATTCGTCGCACCCGGCCTGGCCACCGGCAACGCCCACGTCGTCAAGCCCCCCACCCACACCTCACTGACCGTGCTCGCCGCCATGGAAGCCTTCGAAGCAGCAGGCCTACCCACCGGCCTGATCAACATCCTGCCCGGCGAAGGCACCACCGGCTCCGACCTCGTCGCCCACCCCGGCATCGACGCCATCGGCTTCATCGGCTCCTCCCAAACCGGCGCCAAAATCCAGGCCACCGCAGGCCTCAAGCGCTCGATCATGGAATGCTCCGGCAACGGACCGCTCATCGTCCTCGCCGACGCCAACATCGAAGCCGCCGCCAAAGCCGCCGCCGACGCCGCCTACTACTGCGCAGGCCAGGTCTGCTGCGCCACCGAACGCGCCCTCGTCCACGCCGACGTCCACGACCAATTCGTCGCCGCCCTCGTCGCCTACGCCGACACCATCAACCTCGGCAACCCCTTCGACCCCACCGTCAACCTCGGACCGGTCAACAACGAAGGCGTCGCCGCCAAAATGGACCGCCACATGGCCGACGCCCGCACCCGCGGCTTCGACATCCTCCACGGCGGCACCCGCCACACCGGCCACCCCACCGACCTCTACTACAACTTCACCATCGTCGACGGCGTCACCCCCGACAGCCTCCTGAGCACCGAAGAATCCTTCGGCCCCGTCGTCCCCGTCATCACCGCCAACGACGACGACGAACTCCTCCGCCTCGCCAACGCCGACGCACTCGGCCTCCAAGCCGCCGTCTTCACCGAAAACCTCACCAAGGCCTACCGATTCATCGAAGAAATCGAAGCCGGCCAAGTCATCGTCAACGACAGCACCGGATTCTGGGACATCAACATGCCCTTCGGCGGAGCCGGCGGCAAAGGCACCGGCTGGGGCCGCATCGGCGGCAAACACACCCTCCTCGACATGTCCGACCTCCGCACCGGCGTCATCCACCTGGGCCGCTGACCCACAACAC
>NZ_JBEPSX010000025.1:0-2421 GCF_040548995.1 Rhodococcus sp. PvR044 | reverse complement strand
GTGTGTTGTTTCAGATACCGCACAGTGGACGCGTAGCTTCTTTGTGGTAAGTCCTCGGCCTATTAGTACCAGTCACCTGCACACGTTACCGTGCTTCCAGTTCTGGCCTATCAACCCGGTGGTCTGCCGGGGGCCTTACCCCCTCAAGGGGGTGAGAAACCTCATCTTGGAACAGGCTTCCCGCTTAGATGCTTTCAGCGGTTATCCCTTCCGAACGTAGCTAACCAGCGGTGCTCCTGGTGGAACAACTGGCACACCAGAGGTTCGTCCGTCCCGGTCCTCTCGTACTAGGGACAGCCTTCCTCAAGTTTCTAACGCGCGCGGCGGATAGAGACCGAACTGTCTCACGACGTTCTAAACCCAGCTCGCGTGCCGCTTTAATGGGCGAACAGCCCAACCCTTGGGACCTACTCCAGCCCCAGGATGCGACGAGCCGACATCGAGGTGCCAAACCATCCCGTCGATATGGACTCTTGGGGAAGATCAGCCTGTTATCCCCGGGGTACCTTTTATCCGTTGAGCGACACCGCTTCCACTTGCCGGTGCCGGATCACTAGTCCCGACTTTCGTCCCTGCTCGACCTGTCAGTCTCACAGTCAAGCTCCCTTGTGCACTTGCACTCAACACCTGATTGCCAACCAGGCTGAGGGAACCTTTGGGCGCCTCCGTTACATTTTGGGAGGCAACCGCCCCAGTTAAACTACCCACCAGGCACTGTCCCTGAACCAGATCATGGTCCGAGGTTAGATGTCCAATACGATCAGAGTGGTATTTCAACAATGACTCCACGAACACTGGCGTGCCCGCTTCACAGTCTCCCACCTATCCTACACAAACCGAACCGAACACCAATACCAAGCTATAGTGAAGGTCCCGGGGTCTTTTCGTCCTGCCGCGCGTAACGAGCATCTTTACTCGTAATGCAATTTCGCCGAGTCTATGGTTGAGACAGCTGAGAAGTCGTTACGCCATTCGTGCAGGTCGGAACTTACCCGACAAGGAATTTCGCTACCTTAGGATGGTTATAGTTACCACCGCCGTTTACTGGGGCTTAAATTCTCAGCTTCGCTCCGAAAAGCTAACCGGTCCTCTTAACCTTCCAGCACCGGGCAGGCGTCAGTCCGTATACATCGTCTTACGACTTCGCACGGACCTGTGTTTTTAGTAAACAGTCGCTTCTCACTGGTCTCTGCGGCCCCACCCAGCTCACGGAGTAAATCCGATCACCAGACGAGGCCCCCCTTCTCCCGAAGTTACGGGGGCATTTTGCCGAGTTCCTTAACCATAGTTATCTCGATCGCCTTAGTATTCTCTACCTGACCACCTGTGTCGGTTTGGGGTACGGGCCGTGTAAAAGCTCGCTAGAGGCTTTTCTCGGCAGCATAGGATCACTGAATTCGCCTCAATCGGCTATGCATCACGTCTCAGGATATGTGTGGCACGGATTTGCCTATGCCACTCCCTACACGCTTACACCAGTATTACCACTGACTGGCTCAGCTACCTTCCTGCGTCACCCCATCGCTTGGCTACTACCAGATCAGGTCCCGCGCATCCCCCGACCATGATCCCGAAGGAACATTAGCCGGCTTCAGGGCGGTTAGTATCACTGATTCACCATGGGCGCGTTTACACGGGTACGGGAATATCAACCCGTTGTCCATCGACTACGCCTGTCGGCCTCGCCTTAGGTCCCGACTCACCCTGGGCGGATTAACCTGGCCCAGGAACCCTTGGTCATTCGGCGGAAGAGTTTCTCACTCTTCTTTCGCTACTCATGCCTGCATTCTCACTCGTGCAGCCTCCACGCCTGGATCACTCCGACGCTTCCATGGCTGCACGACGCTCCCCTACCCATCCATACCACTGCCCAAGTCCCCGCAGGAACAAGGAGGTGTATTGCATGAATGCCGCAGCTTCGGTGGTGTACTTGAGCCCCGCTACATTGTCGGCGCAGGATCACTTGACCAGTGAGCTATTACGCACTCTTTCAAGGGTGGCTGCTTCTAAGCCAACCTCCTGGTTGTCTTCGCGACCCCACATCCTTTTCCACTTAGTACACGCTTAGGGACCTTAGCTGGCGATCTGGGCTGTTTCCCTCTCGACTACGAACCTTATCGCCCGCAGTCTCACTGCCGCGCTCTCACTCACCGGCATTCGGAGTTTGGCTGATTTCGGTAAGCTTGTGGGCCCCCTAGACCATCCAGTAGCTCTACCTCCGGTGAGAAACACGCGACGCTGCACCTAAATGCATTTCGGGGAGAACCAGCTATCACGGAGTTTGATTGGCCTTTCACCCCTACCCACAGCTCATCCCCTCAGTTTTCAACCTAAGTGGGTTCGGGCCTCCACGACGTCTTACCGTCGCTTCACCCTGGCCATGGGTAGATCACTCCGCTTCGGGTCTAGAGCATGCGACTG
>NZ_JBEPSX010000024.1:0-5228 GCF_040548995.1 Rhodococcus sp. PvR044 | reverse complement strand
GTGGTCATGGGTACAACCTTTTGATGTGAGCGGGACTGCCGCGGCCCGCGGTGTGTTGGGGGGTCACTCGTTCCGTGCGAGTTCAGTCACCATAGCCACAGAAGTGGTCGCTGTCACCCCTCATGAACAGAAATGACCCACAACACTTGTTGATCTAGCAGTTCTAGGTCGATCAATTTGATGAAAGATCAGTATCGATCTGGCTGCCCTGTCGGGGCGGGTGTGCGTCAGGGGGTGTCGTGACCCGGTGCGCCTGCGCGACTGTCGAGAATGAGGACAGCGGTGTGCAGCGAGGTGCGGGACTCGGCGTCGTCGAGATCGACGCCGAGGAGGCGCTCGATGGTGGCCAGCTTGGAGTACAGCGTCGGCCGTGACAGGTGCAGTCGCTTGGCCAGCTCGGTCTTGTTGCCGCCGAGTGCCAGGAAGCTGCGGAGCACGTGGAAGGAGTCGTCGTCGTGCCGCGCCGCGTGTTCGAGGAGGCCCCGGAGCTCGGTTTCGGCAAAGGCCTGCACGCGCGGGTCGGTGCGCAGGAGCGCTACCAGTCCGCGCAGCCGGATGTCCGAGGAGCGGTGAAACAGCTTGTCGTCCAACGGTAGCGACTGGGCAACGTCCGCGATGTGCGCGGATTCCGTGAGCCCGACCGCGGCGTCCAGCAGGCGGGTGGATTCCGGCCCCGCGCCGATGGTGCACCGGCTGACGCCCTCGATCCTGCCCAGCGCGGAGCGGATCTCCGCGCAGACTGCCTGCAGGACGTCGGCAGTGGAACTGCCGGGCGGGCGCGAGAGCAGCAGGTCGATCCTTCCGTCCTGTGGATTCGAGGCGAGGGCGGTGTTGCGTGAGGCGCGGATCGCGTGGCGGATGGCGTCGAGCATGCGTACCCGTCGCCGCTGTGCGAAAACCTGGTCGACACTGGATATTTCGCCGACTCGCACCGTCATGGGGAGATAGGTCAGGCCCGGCCGCATACCGAGCGCGTGAGCGCGTGCGGTCGCCTCTGCCTCGTCCTCGATGCGACCTCGGCGGAGCTCGTAGACGAGGCCGCTCTGGGCCTGCTGCTCGAGTGCGGTTCCCTCCTGCTCGACCATCCGGTGCAGTGCGAGTGCCTGGGCGGCACGTTCGAGGGTCATTCGCGTCCGCGCCTCGGCCGCGGTCGGGAACGGCGCGACGAGTCGGCCCCATTCCTGGCGGTGCGCGCCCACCGGGGTCGTGGTCCACGCCTCCGGTCCGCCGATCGCGGTCTGGTGCGAGATCGGAGTGAGCCGCGACCGGCGTTCCCAGTCCGAGAGCAACTCGGCCGCCGGGGCGCCGTGCGACGCGAACGCGAGCACCTGCCGGGTGAGGTCCTCGAGAACGATCGGGGTGTCGAGCATGCTCGCCGCGGCGTCGACTATCTCGCTCAGGGGAGCCCGTTTCATGCTCAGGTCGGTGAAGATCTCGTGCGCTTGCCGCGCGAAGGCGACCTCGGCGTACTGCTCCGCGACGATCGAGCGATGCACCTCCTCGGTGACCTCGACGAATCGGACCTGTCGGTGCAGGGCGATCACGGGCAGCCCGAGCCGGTCGGCCGCCTCGGGCATTTCCGCCGGCACCGCCTCGACATGGACGCCGAGTTCGATCACCAGCCCGGTCGCACCCGCCGCTGCCAGGCCTTCGAGGTAACTCACCGGGTCGTGGGTGAGCGGGAGCCCGGTCGTGAGGACGAGTTCGCCGCCCTGGAGCAGGTTCGACAGGTCGGGCAGGTCGCTGACGTGTACCCATCGGACGGGCCGGTCGAGTGCACCGCCGCCGACCACTTCCGGCTCACCGGCCTGGATGACGGGGAGCGCGAGGATGTCGACAACGGTCGGCAGCATTGACGCAGTGTAAAGCAGGGGGTGGATTCTCTTACATTGTGTAGGGCCGGGTGGGCTGTTGCGGGACCGAGAGTGGAGATCTCACCCGCGACGGACGGTCGCGCATCGGCTCACTCGACAAGGACGTTCTCTTCATGACTCTCAGCGATGGTGTTCGGACGATCTCGCACTGGTCCGACGGTAAGGGCTTTGCCGGCACGAGCGGCAATACAGCTCCGGTGACCAACCCGGCGACGGGCGCCGTCACCGGTGCGGTCGCGCTGGCGAGTGTCGAGGACGCGCGGACCGTGATCGCCGCCGCCACCGCGGCATTCCCGGCCTGGCGGGACATGTCCCTCGCGAAGCGCACAACGATCATCTTCAAGTTCCGCGAATTGCTCAACGAGCGCAAGGAGGAACTCGCCGCGATCATCACCGCTGAGCACGGCAAGGTGCTCTCGGACGCCCTCGGTGAAGTCTCCCGGGGCCAGGAGGTGGTCGAGTTCGCCTGCGGGATCGCGCACCTTCTCAAGGGTGGGATGACCGAGAATGCCTCCACCGCAGTCGATGTCGCCTCCATTCGTCAGCCGGTCGGCCCGGTCGGGATCATCTCTCCGTTCAACTTCCCCGCGATGGTCCCGATGTGGTTCTTCCCGGTCGCCATCGCCGCAGGCAACACCGTCATCCTCAAGCCGTCCGAGAAGGATCCGAGCGCGGCGATCTGGATGGCCGAGCTGTGGGCCGAGGCCGGCCTGCCCGCAGGCGTGTTCAACGTGCTCCAGGGCGACAAGACCGCCGTCGACGAGTTGCTGACGAACCCGGCGATCAAGGCGATCTCCTTCGTCGGGTCCACCCCGATCGCCCAGTACGTCTACGCCACCGGCACCGCCCACGGCAAGCGCGTGCAGGCGCTGGGTGGGGCGAAGAACCATGCCATCGTGCTGCCGGATGCCGACCTGGACCTGGCCGCGGACGCCATGGTCAACGCCGGTTTCGGGTCCGCGGGCGAACGCTGCATGGCCATCAGTGCACTCGTCGCGGTGGGGGACATCGCCGACGAGTTGGTCGAGAAGATCGCCGAGCGCACCCGGGGCCTCAAGACCGGTGACGGCACCAAGGACTCCGACATGGGCCCGCTGGTGACGAAGGCGCACCGCGACAAGGTTTCGTCCTACGTCGACGCCGGCGAGGCGGCGGGCGCCACGATCGTCGTCGACGGACGCGACGTCCAGGCAGACGGTGGTGCCGACGGGTTCTGGCTCGGTCCCACCCTCATCGACAACGTCACCACCGACATGTCCGTCTACACGGACGAGATCTTCGGGCCGGTCCTGTCCGTCGTGCGCGTCGATTCGTACGAGGAGGCGCTGGACCTCATCAACTCCGGTCCGTTCGGGAACGGCACCGCGATCTTCACCAACGACGGAGGCGCCGCTCGCCGCTTCCAGAACGAGGTGGAGGTCGGGATGGTCGGGATCAATGTCCCGATCCCCGTCCCCACGGCGTACTACAGCTTCGGCGGATGGAAGAACTCGCTGTTCGGCGACACCCACGCGCACGGTGCAGAGGGCGTGCACTTCTTCACCAGGGGCAAGGTCGTCACCACTCGGTGGCTCGACCCCAGCCACGGCGGCATCAACCTCGGCTTCCCCCAGAACAACTGAGCGGAGAGGACTTTCACGCCATGACGACAACAACGCACCAGGACCTCCTGCCCACCGGCCAGTCCATCGACGAGGCCCGCGCCGAGGGTGAGCGGGCATTCGCGCTCGACCGCGCGCACGTCTTCCATTCGTGGTCGGCGCAGGAGCAGATCACCCCGATGACGATCCTCGCAGCCGAGGGGTCGTACGTGTGGGACGGCAACGGAAACCGACTGCTGGACTTCTCTTCTCAGCTGGTCAACACCAACATCGGTCATCAGCACCCGACCGTCGTCGCGGCCGTGCAGGCGCAGGCGGCAAAGCTGTGCACGATCGCGCCGCAGTACGTCAACGACGCCCGCTCCGAGGCAGCCCGCCTGATCGCCGAGCGGACCCCTGGCGATCTGAACAAGGTGTTCTTCACCAACGGCGGCGCGGACGCCGTCGAGCACGCGGTGCGGATGGCCCGACTGCACACCGGCCGCTACAAGGTGCTCTCGCGGTACCGGTCGTACCACGGCGGCACCGACACCGCGATCAACCTGACCGGTGACCCGCGTCGCTGGCCCAACGATCGCGGCAACAGCGGCATCGTGCATTTCAACGGTCCCTTCCTCTACCGCTCGCAGTTCCACGCGGCCGATGAGGCGCAGGAGACCGAGCGAGCGCTCGCACACCTCGACCAGTTGGTCGCGATGGAGGGACCGAGCACGATCGCTGCCATCATCCTCGAATCGGTACCGGGCACCGCGGGCATCATGGTTCCCCCACCCGGCTATATGGCCGGGGTCAGGGAGATCTGCGACCGCCACGGCATCGTGTTCATCGCAGATGAGGTGATGGCCGGCTTCGGGCGGACCGGAAAGTGGTTCGCGATAGATCATTTCGATGTGGTCCCAGACCTGATCACCTTCGCCAAGGGTGTGAACTCCGGCTACGTCCCGCTGGGCGGCGTCGCGATCAACGCCGAGATCGCGGCGACATTCGCCAACCGGGCGTACCCCGGCGGGCTGACGTACTCGGGTCACCCGCTGGCCACCGCCGCCGCCGTCGCCACCATCAACGCGATGGAGGAGGAGAAGATCGTCGAGAACGCTGCCCGGATCGGCAACGAGATCCTCGGTCCCGGACTGCGCGAACTCGCCCAGCGGCACCCGTCGGTCGGTGACGTCCGCGGTGTCGGCGTGTTCTGGGCGATCGAACTCGTCACCGACCGTGGGACGAAGGAACCGCTCGCCCCGTACGGCGCCTCCAGCCCGGCGATGAACGAGGTCATCGCGGCGTGCAAGTCCGCCGGACTGCTGCCGTTCGCGAACTTCAACCGGATCCACGCGGTGCCGCCGTGCACCGCCACCGACGCCGAGGTTCGGGAGGGGCTTGCGATCCTCGACACCGCGCTCTCGGTCGCGGACGCGCACACCGCGCGCTGAGTACCCGATCCGCCCCATGGTCAACGGCGCCCATGGGGCGGATCGCCGTTTCGGTCCCCGGCCCGCCCACCATCACCTCGTACCCAGAGGTGAAATCTCCCAGAGGAATACAGAATGCTCGACACTGAATCGTCCACCGGCACGGCCCGCGTCAAGCGCGGCATGGCCGAGATGCTCAAGGGCGGGGTCATCATGGACGTCGTCAACGCACAGCAGGCGAAGATCGCCGAGGACGCGGGTGCGGTGGCGGTCATGGCCCTCGAGCGTGTGCCCGCGGACATCCGCGCGCAGGGCGGCGTGTCCCGGATGAGCGACCCGGACAT
>NZ_JBEPSX010000023.1:0-8995 GCF_040548995.1 Rhodococcus sp. PvR044 | reverse complement strand
TTCAAGTCCGGCAACCCGGCCGAGCGTGCGGCCGCGATCGTCAAGGCCACCACCTTCTTCGACGACCCGGATGTGCTGGCGAAGGTCTCCCGCGGCCTGGGTGAGGCGATGGTCGGCATCAACGTCGACGATCTGCCGGTGGCGCACCGCCTCGCCGAGCGCGGCTGGTAGCCCGACTTCCTCTGCGCGCCCGCCATGTTTGCGTGCCAATGACGAAACCGCCGGCAATCGGTATCGATTGCCGGCGGTTTCGTGTTCGTCAGGCGGTGAAGCCGATGTACTTCGTGTCGAGGTACTCCTCGATGCCCTCGGTGCCGCCCTCGCTGCCCAGCCCGGACTGCTTGACGCCGCCGAACGGAGCGGCCACGTCGGAGACGACGCCGCGATTGACCCCCACCATCCCGGATTCGAGCGACTCGGCCACCCGCAGCGCCCGGTCGAGATTCTGGGTGAAAATGTATGCGGCGAGCCCGTACTCGGTGTCGTTCGCCGCGGCGATCGCCTCCTGCTCGGTGTCGAAGCCGGTGATCGCGGCCACCGGGCCGAAAATCTCGTCGCGGATGATGCGCGCGGTCGCGGGAACCTGGTCGAGAACCGTCGGCTGGTAGAAGAAGCCGGGGCCGTCGATGGCCCGACCGCCGGTGCGCACCCGTGCACCCGCCGCGACCGCCTCGTCGACCAGGGTGGCGACGCTCGCGCGCTGCTTGGCGCTGACGAGCGGGCCGACCTCGACACCGGGCTCGTGCCCTGGCCCTACCTTCAGCGCGGCGATCCGCTCGGTCAGCTTGGCGGTGAACTCCTCCCGTACCGAGTTGGCCACGATCAGCCGGTTCGCCGCGGTGCAGGCCTCGCCGCCGTTGCGCATCTTCGCGGCCATCGCGCCATCAACGGCTGCGTCGATGTCGGCATCGTCGAACACGACGAACGGCGCGTTGCCGCCTAGCTCCATCGAGGTCCGCAGCACGTTCTTGGCGGACTGCTCGATGAGCACGCGGCCGATCGGTGTGGAGCCGGTGAAGGTGACCTTGCGCAGCCGCGGGTCCGCGAGCAGCGGCGCCGATACGGAGGCGGCATCCGAGGTCGGAAGCACCGAGACGACACCGGGCGGCAGGCCGGCGTCGGAGAGGATCTGCGCGAACGCGAGCATCGTCAGGGGCGTCTCCGCGGCGGGCTTGACGATCATCGTGCAGCCCGCGGCGAGCGCGGGTCCGATCTTGCGGGTGCCCATCGCCAAGGGGAAGTTCCACGGCGTGATCGCGAGGCACGGGCCAACCGGCACCTTGGTCACCATGATCCGGCCCGCGCCGCCAGGCGACCGGGTGAACCGGCCCTGGATGCGCACCGCCTCCTCACTGAACCAGCGGAGGAACTCGGCGCCGTACGCCACCTCGGATCGGCTCTCCGGCAGCGCCTTGCCCATCTCGGCGGTCATCAGCAGCGCCAGTTCCTCGGCTCGCTCGGTGACCAGTTCCCATGCCGTGCGCAGGATGATCGAGCGCTGGCGAGGCGCCGTGGCGGCCCATTCGGCCTGCACCCGGCACGCGGAATCGAGTGCGCGCATGGCGTCCTGGCCGTCGGCCGCGGCCACCGTGGCGAGCCTCTCGCCGGTGGCCGGATCGAAGACCGGGAACGTCGCGCCGTCGATCGGGGCGGTGGATTCGCCATCGATCCACAGGCCGGTCGGCACGCCGGAGATGAGGGTGGAGATATCTGTCATGGGTGGTTCCTCGCAGTGATCGGCCGCTGGCGCGGCAGGGGCGTCGGTCGGGCGTGGTGCGGCGGGGTCAGGCGGATGCCCGCACCGCCTCCTCGAGCACGCTGAGTGCCTCGTCGAGCAGGTCGTCCCCGATGACCAGTGGCGGCAGCAGCCGCACCACATTGCCGTAGGTGCCGCAGGTGAGCAGGATGACGCCCTGTTCCAAGGCCCGCGCGGCGACAGCCTTGGTGAGCTCCTGGTCCGGCTCGTCGGTCCCGGGCTTGACGAACTCCATTGCGATCATCGCGCCACGGCCGCGGACGTCGCCGATCGCAGGGACCTCCTCGGCCAGCCGCCGGAGTCGGGGAAGCACCAGGTCGCCGATCTGCCGAGCCCTGGCAGGCAGGTCGAGCTCACGGATGGTGTCGATCGCGGCGAGCGCGGCAGCACAGGCGATGGGATTGCCGCCGTACGTGCCGCCGAGGCCGCCGGCATGCACCTTGTCGAGCAGCTCGGCGCGACCGGTGATGGCCGACAGCGGAAGTCCGCCCGCGATGCCCTTGGCCATGGTGATGATGTCCGGCACGATCTGCTCGTCCTCGCACGCGAACCACGCGCCGGTGCGGGCGAACCCGGTCTGCACCTCGTCGGCGATGAAGACGACGCCGTTCTCTCGCGCCCAGGCCGCCAGGGTGGGCAGGAAACCCGTTGCGGGAACGATGAACCCGCCCTCGCCCTGGATCGGTTCGATGATGATCGCGGCCAGCGAGTCCGCGCCGATCTGCTTCTCGATCTGCCCGATCGCCCGGCGGGCGGCCTGCTCGCCGGTGACCTCGGCGTCCCGGTATGGGTACGACATCGGCATCCGGTACACCTCGGGGGCGAACGGTCCGAAGTTCGACTTGTAGGGCATCGACTTCGCGGTCAGCGCCATCGTCAGGTTGGTGCGGCCGTGGTACGCGTGGTCGAACGCGACCACCGCCATCCGGCCGGTGGCCAGGCGCGCGACCTTGATCGCGTTCTCGACGGCCTCGGCGCCGGAATTGAAGAGCACGGTGCGCTTGTCGTGGTCGCCCGGCGTGAGCGCGGCCAACTCCTCGGCCACCCGGACGTAGCCCTCGTAGGGGGTGATCATGAAGCAGGTGTGCGTGAAATGCCCCGCCTGCTCGCGTACCGCCTCGACCACGGCGGGGTCCGAGGCGCCCACATTGGTGACCGCGATGCCGGATCCCAGGTCGATGAGAGAGTTCCCGTCGACGTCCACGATCACGCCGCCGTCGGCATCCGCGGTGTAGACGGGCACGCTGGACCCGACGCCTGCGGCGACGCTCGCCCGGCGGCGTTCCGCGAGGGCGCGGGACTTCGGGCCGGGCAGCTCGGTCAGCAGCGCGCGCTTCTGCGGGAGTCGGTAGTTGATGGCGCTCATGTCGTGGACGTCCCCTGTCGTGATGGTCGGATCGACTCTCAGTGTGGGGTGCCGGACCGGTGAGCGGCACCTGCCAGAATGGAGCACGGGTGCGGGCCGAATTCACCGATTCGGCCCGGAAGCCGGGGTCACGTCAGGAGTCGAGATGAGCATTACCGTGCGGTGGGTGCTGGCACAGCCGGAGCTGTCGCTGCGGCTGCGTGGCGGCGCGGACGGGCTGGACCGCGAGATCGAGTTCGCGATCACAACCGAACTGCCGGAACCGTTTCCGTGGCTCTCCGGAGGAGAGTTGCTGCTGACGACCGGGCTGCGGCTCCCGCAGGATCCGGAGGAATGCACCGAGTACCTCCGCGGGCTGCTCGACTGCGGTGTCGCCGCGGTCGGCTTCGGGATCGGACTGAGCCATGCCGAGATCCCCGAGGGCCTCGTGGCGGCCTCGGACGAGCTCGGGCTGCCGCTGCTCGAGGTGCCGCTGCCGACCCCCTTCGCCGCCGTGACCAAGCGGGTGATGAGTCGGTTGGCCGAGCAGCAGTACGAGGCGTCGTTGCGTGCCTCGCAGGCTCAGCCCCGGATGACGCGTGCGGTGATCCAGGGCGGGGCCAGGGCCACCGTGCGCGAGCTGGCCACCGCAACGAACTCGGTCGCCCTGCTCCTGGACCGGCGGGGCCAGCTCCTAGAGTGCCACCCCGGCTCCGTGCCGGACAGTGTGACCGCGGAGGTGCTGACGCTGCTGGCGTCGGCATCGGAGGCGGTCTCCAGTGGGGTGGCGCAGGCCCGATCCGGCGAGTCGATGACCGTGCAGCGAATCGGGGTGGGCAAGAACCTGCACGGCTACCTCGCCGTGGTCAGTCCGAAGCCTCTCGGGCCGGTGGACCAGATCCTGCTGGGGCACGCGAACTCCCTGCTGGCGCTCGACTTCGAGAAACCGGTGCGACTGCGGGCAGCGCAGAACCAGCTCAACAGCCAGGCCCTCGGACTCCTGCTGTCCGAGGACATCGACCTGAAGCCGGTACGGGCGCAGCTAGCGCCTGCCGCCGACGGGCGCGGAGCGATTCGTGCGCTGGTCGCGGTGTGCGGCTCGCCTGCCGACGCCGAGGCGGTGGCCGGCGCGGTCGAGGCGGCCATGAACGAGGCCGGCAGACCCCTGTTCCTGCAGCGGGTCGACACGCGCGTCACCGTGCTGCTGCGCGGAACCGACGACGTCGAGTTCGCGCACGGACTCGTGGACGACATCGGTGATCGCGCGCGTCGGTCTTCTCGTCTGGGTTTGAGCGGCGCTCAGCCGGTGGAACGGTTTGTCGAAGCTATCGACCAGGCGCAGCTGGCTGCGTCGGCGGCCGAGTCGGGCGCGACGCCGCTCGAGTTCTCCGCGTTGACCGGAAGTGCACTGCTGTCCTTCGATTCCACACGTGAGGTGCTGCGGGCGGTCGCCGACACGATGATCACGCCCCTCGCCGATCATGACCGCAGGCAGGGAACCGAGTTGGTCGAGTCGCTGCGGGCTTTCCTCGAGGCGAACGGCCACTGGGAGTCTGCGGCGAGTGTGCTCGGCGTGCACCGGCACACCCTCCGCAGCCGGGTCTCGAAGATCGAGGCCCTACTCGGCTGTCGACTGGACGTGGCACGGGTGCGGGCAGAGCTGCTGTTGGCGGTCATCGCACACGAATCACTCTGAATCCGTATCGGTTCCGGCGCACCGCAAGGGGCCCGCGGCCGGTGCGGTCGCGGGCCCCTCGGTCGGTCAGACCCGGTTTCGGGTCAGCGTGCCGGTACGCAGCGAGGTGCCGAGTATCCGACCGCGGCGACGGCTCGGGCGAGTTCGGCGTTGACCGTGCACGCGCGAGCGAGATCGACGCCGCCTTCCGCCTGAGCCTCGACGATGATGCGGTGCAGCCTGGAGATCGTGGAGCCGTGCTGCACGCGCCACTCCGACAGTCGCTCGGATGGTGTCTCCCCGGGACGGTCCCGGGACAGTGCGGCACCGACCAGGTCGTGCAGTCGCGCCGCCACCTCGTCCCGAAGGGCCGCCGCGGCCATGGAATCCCAGTACGAGCCGAGGGCCAACCGCTCCAATCGCTCGATCACGCCGAACAATCCGAGCTCCCGGCCCAGCTCCTGGTATGTCTCGATCACCCGGGTGATCGGGATGTCCAGGGCGAGTGCGTTGTCCGCCAGCGCGAGCGCCTCCCCGAGCAGCGGGACCGGTACGGGGGAGAGGGTGTCGTCGGCGTCCTCCGGAGGCAACGCGTGGAGCAGGTGACCCACCGTCGTCCGGTACCGCTGGATCTCGGCCTCCGCGTGAAGTGGCAGCGGACGATTGCGCAGGAGCCACGAGCATGCGCGCTCGATCAGCGCCTGCACTGCGTGCAGCGGTCCCCACGAATTCCGGTCAGCCGGATCGACCACCGCGAGCGCGCCCGCCCAGAGGGCGCCGACGTCGAAGAGTTCGGCGACTACCCCGTAGGCCTGTGCGACCTGCGGGGTCGTGACACCCAGCCGCTCCTCGAGTCGGTAGATGAGGCCTGGCCCGACGTGATTGATCAGCTGGTCCGCGATCTGGGTGGCGATGATCTCGCGGTGCAACCGGTGCGCGCGGATGCGTTCCGGGTACCGGCTGCG
Organism: Rhodococcus sp. PvR044; assembly: GCF_040548995.1. Taxonomy (NCBI): domain Bacteria; kingdom Bacillati; phylum Actinomycetota; class Actinomycetes; order Mycobacteriales; family Nocardiaceae; genus Rhodococcus; species Rhodococcus sp. PvR044. The sequence goes on along the minus strand of NZ_JBEPSX010000023.1, from coordinate 3,254 downwards.
AACGGCGGGTGGGAAGTACTCGGACAGCAACCGGGCGAAGACCGGCTCGTCGGGAACGGTGGAGGCCAGCAGGTCGCGGCGCACGACGTTCTTCGAATGCGCTAGCAGTGTCGCGATCTCCGGACGGGTCAGGCCGAGCCCGGCCTCGGTGCGCGAGACCAGCTCCCGCTTGCTCGGTAGCACGGCCTGGGCTCGGTTCAGCCCGCCGACCGCCTCGAGATTGACGATCAACCGCTCGTGTCGACCGAGGAGCGAGACGGCCTGGGATTCGGCGAGGCTGATCGCCAGGGTCTGGCTCGCACAGCCGCCGAGGACGGCATCGGCGACGTGATCGGTGCAGTCCGCGAGCAGTGTGTTGCGTTCGGCCTCGGTGATCTCGCCCGCCGCGACCGCGCCGTCCAGCGCGATCTTCAGGTTCACCTCCTGGTCGGACGTCGCAACACCGGCCGCGTTGTCGATGAAGTCGGCATTGATGCGGCCCCCGCCGAGCGCGAACTCGATCCGGGCTCGCTGGGTGAAACCGAGGTTGCCACCCTCGCCGACAATCCGGCACCGCATGGTCGCCGCTTCGACACGGACCGCGTCGTTGGCGGGATCGGCTGCATCCGCGTGTGTTTCGGCGGATGAGTTGACGTAGGTGCCCACTCCTCCGTTCCACAACAGGTCTACCGGAGCGCGGAGAATCGCGCGGATCAGTTCGGCCGGGGACAGAATATCGGCGTCGATGCCGAGCCTTTCGCGCACGGACGGTGACAGCGGGATCTGCTTGGCCGAGCGCGGCCAGACCCCGCCGCCTTCCGAGATCGCCTCTCGCGGATAGTCGTCCCAGCTCGATCCGCTGGTTTCGAAGAGCACACGTCGCTGTTCGAACGAGGCCTCGGGGTCGGGATCGGGGTCAAGAAAGATGTGCCGATGATCGAACGCCGCGACCAACCGAATCGTGCGCGATTGCAGCATCCCGTTGCCGAACACATCACCGGACATGTCGCCGATGCCGACGACCGTGATCGGGTCGCTCTGGGCGTCGACACCGAGTTCCGCGAAGTGTCTGCGCGCGGACAGCCAGGCACCGCGAGCGGTGATGCCCATCGCCTTGTGGTCATAGCCTCGGGAGCCGCCCGATGCGAAAGCGTCGCCCAGCCAGAAGTCATATTCGGCAGCAACCGAATTCGCGAGATCAGAGAAACGTGCCGTGCCTTTGTCGGCCGCCACCACCAGGTACGGGTCGGGGTCGTCGTAGCTGACCGAGTCGGCCGGGCCCACGGGTAAGCCGTCGACGAGATTGTCGGTGACGTCCAACAGGCCGCGGATGAACGTGGCGTAGCCGTCGGCAGGCGCGATGCCGTCGCGGAGCACGAACGCGCCCTTTGCTCCGGTCGGGACGATCGGCGAGTTCTTCACGGTCTGGGTGGTCATCAGGCCGAGCACCTCGGTGCGGTAGCTCTCGGGTCGGTCGGACCAGCGCAGTCCGCCACGCGCAACGGTGCCGGCCCGTACGTGGACGCCCTCGACCCCGTCTCCCCGGACGAAGATCTCGCGGTGCGGAACGGTGCGGCCGGGATGTGCCAGGCGGGACGGGTCGAGCTTGAACGACGCGTAGCGCTTGCGGCTGCCGTCCGGGGTGCGCTGGTACCAATTGGTGCGCAGCACCGCGCCCACGAAGCCGGTCAGCGCGCGCAGGATGCGATCCTCGTCGAGCGTGGCCGCGTCTTCGAGTAGCGCGGCCGACCGGGGTTCGAGCTCGGCGATCCGCTGGTCGCGGGCCTCGGCGTCGGGGTCGAACCTGGTGTGGAAGAGCTCTACGACCGAGGCCGTGAATGCACTGTGCCGCAACAGGGTATCCACGATGTAGGCGTCGGAGAAGCCGAGGCCCACCTGCTGCAGGTAGCGGCTGATCGTGCGAACCAGCGTGACGTCCCGCCAGGCGAGTCCGGCCACCGGCGTCAGCATGCAGTACCGGTCGATCTCGAGTCCGGAGGCGGCGGCGGTCTCGAAGGCATCGATGACCAGATCGTGCGCCTCGGGTACCCATGACTGGGCGGGGCGGCTGAAGCGGAATCGATCCACGCTGGCCTCGGGTCCGGCCGACTCGGGAGCCGGCAGCGGTGTGTGCGCCTCGATACGGAGGCCGAAGCACTCGAAGTCGCGAGCGACGTCTGCCAGCGCGGGCCGAGACCCGGGCCACAGCACGACCAGATCGACGACTTCGCCTACATCCCTGTCTGATTCGCCGGTGGACACGAACTCGAGACGGGGATGGTTCCCGGGGCTGGCCGTGATCGAGGGGAGCGTCATTGATCCCTTCATTGCGGTCATCACACACCTATTCGGTTGGTGGAAAGGAATTGTCGGGTTCTACCCTCCTGAGTGTGCCGTGGCCACCAGGATTTCGGGGTGGACACTTTGGCGCATCTGCCAGGTAGGGGGGTGCCGAAATGAACAGGACCGCGTCTGTCGATAGCGTGATCGCGCCTGACGGAAGAGGCTGTATCACAGCATGATCGGGGCGAGAGTCACCGAAATGAGAACGCTCGGGACACCGCATGCCGACATGGCTGTGCGGTGCCCCGAGCGGGAGCGAATTTGCTGGTGGGCTATTCGTTGATCTCGATGTCGTTGGCGAGCACGTCGCTCAACGTCGGGGGGTTGCCCACGCCCCAGCCGTAGGCGAGCTTGCCGACCTCGAGGACGAAGAATGATTCGGTGGAGAGGACGCCGTCGATATGGTGGAGCCGGTCGTTGATGAGGTCGGTGTAGTCGTCGGTGTTCTTGCAGATGACCTCGGCCATGACGTCGTACTGGCCGGATGTCACGATGACGTAGCTGGTTTCGGGTAGCGCGGCGAGAGCCTGGCAGACGGACCGGGCGGTGCCGGGGCGGGTGCGGATCCCGACTATCGCCATGCGGTCGAAGCCGATGCGCATGGGATTGGCGATGCCGACGATCTGGAGGATCCCGGATTCCTCGAGCCGCTGCACGCGGTAGCGGGCGGAGGAGGCCGGGATGTCCAGCTCTTCCGCGATCTGTCGGTAGGGGAGGCGTCCGTCTTTCTGTAGGAGCTCGATGATTCGTGCGTCGATGGGATCGATGCTCGGTGTGTTCATCGTTGGCCTCCGTGCCGGGTGGGTCGCCTGGTCGTCAAGGTAGCGCACGTGTTCTGTGTTGTGGGTCAGCGGCCCAGGTGGATGACGCCGGTGCGGAGGTCGGACATGTCGAGGAGGGTGTGTTTGCCGCCGATGCGGCCCCAGCCGGTG
>NZ_JBEPSX010000022.1:0-16374 GCF_040548995.1 Rhodococcus sp. PvR044 | reverse complement strand
GCGACCAACGACTGCCACTACGTCACCAAGGACGCCGCCGAGAATCACGAGGCGCTGCTCTGCATCCAGACTGGCAAGACGCTCAGCGATCCCACGCGCTTCAAGTTCGACGGCGACGGGTACTACCTCAAGTCGGCCGAGGAGATGCGGGCGATCTGGGACGACGAGGTCCCGGGCGCCTGCGACTCGACTCTGCTGATCGCCGAGCGCATCCAGCCCTACGACGATGTCTGGAAGCACCGCGACCGAATGCCGATCTTCCCGGTGCCCGAGGGTGAAACCCAGGCCAGCTGGCTGCGGAAGGAGGTGCTGACCGGGCTGGACCGCCGCTTCCCCGGCGGCCCGCCGCAGGAGTATCTGGCTCGCGCCGATTACGAGATCGACGTCATCAACGAGATGGGTTTCCCGGCCTACTTCCTGGTGGTCGGCGACCTGATCAACCACGCCAAGGAGGTCGGCATCCGGGTCGGCCCCGGCCGTGGCAGCGCGGCAGGCTCGCTCGTCGCCTATGCGATGGGCATCACCAACATCGACCCGATCCCGTACGGGCTGCTGTTCGAGCGGTTCCTCAACCCCGAGCGCGTCTCGATGCCCGATATCGATATCGACTTCGATGATCGCCGCCGCGGTGAGATGGTCCGCTACGCCACCGAGAAGTGGGGCAGCGACCGCGTCGCCCAGGTCATCACGTTCGGCACCATCAAGACGAAGGCCGCGATCAAGGACTCCGCCCGAGTCCAGTTCGGCCAGCCCGGTTTCGCGATCGCCGATCAGATCACCAAGGCGCTGCCGCCGCCGATCATGGCCAAGGACATCTCGGTCTCGGGCATCACCGACCCTGAGCACGAGCGCTACAAGGAGGCCGTCGAGGTCCGGGCGCTGATCGACTCCAACCCGGATGTCGCGAAGATCTATCAGACCGCCAAGGGTCTGGAGGGCCTGATCCGCAACGCGGGCGTGCACGCCTGCGCGGTGATCATGTCGTCCGAACCGCTCACCGACGCGATCCCCGTGTGGAAGCGCGCGCAGGACGGCGCGATCATCACCGGCTGGGACTACCCGTCGTGTGAGGACATCGGCCTGCTCAAGATGGACTTCCTGGGTCTGCGGAACCTGACGGTCATCGGCGACGCGCTCGAGAACATCAAGGCGAACCGGGGCATCGACCTCGACCTGGACACCATCCCGATGGACGACCCGGCCACCTTCGAGCTGCTCTCGCGCGGGGACACCCTCGGAGTCTTCCAGCTCGACGGCGGCGGCATGCGCGAGCTGCTGAAGCTGATGCAGCCGACCGGCTTCGGCGACATCGTCGCCGCCCTCGCGCTCTATCGTCCCGGGCCGATGGGCATGAACGCGCACACCTCCTACGCCAAGCGCAAGAACGCGCTCGAGGAGGTCAGCCCGATTCACCCGGAGCTGGAGGAGCCGCTCAAGGACATCCTCTCGGAGACCTACGGACTGATCATCTACCAGGAGCAGATCATGCACCTGGCGCAGAAGGTGGCGGGGTACTCGCTGGGCCAGGCCGACCTGCTGCGCCGCGCGATGGGTAAGAAGAAGCTCTCGGAACTGGAGAAGGCGTACGCCGGATTCCGTCAGGGCATGCTCGACAACGATTTCGGTGAGGCCGCCATCAAGGCGCTGTGGGACACGGTGCTGCCGTTCGCCGGCTACGCGTTCAACAAGTCGCACTCCGCGGGCTACGGCCTCGTCTCCTACTGGACTGCGTACCTCAAGGCCAACTACCCGGCCGAGTACATGGCCGGTCTGCTCACCTCGGTCGGCGACGACAAGGACAAGTCCGCGATCTACCTGGCGGACTGCCGGAAGATGGGCATCACGGTGCTGCCACCGGACGTGAACGAGTCGGCGGTCAACTTCGCCTCGGTCGGCAGCGACATCCGGTTCGGCATGGGCGCGGTGCGCAATGTCGGCGCGAATGTGGTGGCCTCGATCATCAACGCGCGCACCGAGAAGGGGAAATTCACCGATTTCTCCGACTATCTCAACAAGATCGATGTGATCGCCTGCAACAAGAAGGTCACCGAGTCGCTGATCAAGTCGGGGGCGTTCGACTCGCTCGAGCATCCCCGCAAGGGCCTGTTCCTGATCCACACCGACGCCATCGAGTCGGTCCTCGGCACCAAGAAGGCCGAGGCGGTCGGGCAGTTTGACCTGTTCGGGGACGCGGGCGGTGCCGATGAGTCGCTGTCGTCGGTGTTCGCGATCCGGGTCCCGGAGGAGGAGTGGGAAACCAAGCACCGCCTCGCGTTGGAGCGGGAGATGTTGGGGCTCTATGTCTCCGGGCACCCGCTCAACGGGGTCGAGCACATCCTCCGGCAGCAGTCCGACACCTCGATCGCCTCGATCCTCGAGGGCGAGGTCAAGGACGGCGCCCAGGTGACTCTGGGTGGCATCATCGCCTCCGTGGACCGGCGGGTGAACAAGAATGGTCTGACCTGGGCCATTATCCAGCTCGAGGACCTCGTCGGCGGCATCGAGGTGCTGTTCTTCCCGCAGGCCTACTCGGTCTACGGCATGGACATCTCGGAAGACGCCATCGTGCTGGTGAAGGCGAGGGTCTCGATCCGTGACGATCGGATGTCGCTGATCGGCAACGACCTCGCGGTGCCGGACCTGTCCGCGGTCGGGGTGGCCAAGCCGGTGGCGGTGAGCCTGCCGACGCGGCTGTGCACCGAGGACAAGGTCGGCGCGCTCAAACAGGTGCTGACCCGCCACCCGGGCACCTCGGACGTGCACCTGCGATTGATCAGCGGCGACCGCATCACCACCCTCAAGCTGGACGACAGCCTGCGAGTGGAGCCGTCCTCCGCGTTGATGGGTGACCTGAAGGCGTTGCTCGGTCCGGGCTGCCTGGCCGGCTGAGCCGGACCGGGGTAGCGCCGCACACGGCAGGCCGTCGCGTATCCCTTTACGGCGTAAGGCAACAATGATCGCGATTGCTTACCCCGTAAGGAGTTGAGTTCGGTGAGTGTAGGTACAGGTCACAGCGATGCCGCCCGATCGATGGCGCTGCTGTGGCGGGCGCCCGAGGTCCCGAGATCCGCGCCGGGGCCGAGGCAGGCGCTGACCGTGGACGAGATCGTCGCGGCCGCCATCGAGGTGGCGGACGAAGCCGGGATGGCGGGTCTGTCCATGCGTGCGGTCGGCGCCCGGCTGGGGCGCACGGCGATGGCGCTGTACACCTACGTGCCGAGCAAGGCCGAGCTGGTGGACCTGATGTACGACAGGGCACACGGCGAGCTGCCGACCCACTACGACCTCGCGGAGGGTTGGCGTCCGGCCGTCACATCGTGGGCAAGGGACCTGTGGGCCTTCTACATCCGGCATCCGTGGACGCTGACGGTCTCCTATGCGCGCCCGGTGCTCGGACCCGACGAGCAGGCCGTCCTCGAGGCGCTGGTGCGGATCCTGTTCGAGGCCGGACTGTCCGCTCGGGTCCTGCGCCGGGTCGTCGGCGCGCTGTTCCACTTCGTGCGCGGCGCCGCCGCGGCGGTTGCCGATTCGCGGCGGGCGGCCGCCGCGACCGGGATGTCGGACGAGCAGTGGTGGTCGACGCGGTCGGCACTTCTGCAGCAGGTGGCCCCGGACTTCGCCGAGCGCTTTCCGATGCTGGTGCGGCTCGGGGTCGAGGCCGCCGCGGAGGAGCGGGACGCGTTCCTGGAAGGCGGTCGGGCGCCGGATCTCGAGGACGAGGCGACCGAGAACTTCGGCGTCGGGCTCGACGTGCTGCTCGACGGCATCGAGCGCAACCGCTCGGCCCAGGTGGCGGTGGCTAGCGGCCGGACCGCGTGACCCTGTCGCCGGCCCAGTACAGGCGGCGCGCCCACCATACGGCCACGGTGGCAGCGGCGGCCACCAGCACGGCAGGTTGCATCGTCTGGGTGATGGCGAGCAGGGCGACGAACACCAGCAGGCCCACGGCCAGCGCCTCGAGCTTGTAGAGCGGCCATTCGGTACCCGCCAGGTTCACCGAGGTGCCACGGCCGCGCGCGCTTCGGTGCGGCGTGGTGGCGAAGTCGGCGGTGGTCATGAGTTCAGGCTACTAGGAGATCGAAGTTCGGTCCAACGAACACTTGAGTTCGCCGGGCTGACTTCGGCCCGTCGGGCTGCACGGCCGTGGCCGGAGGTGTTCACTGAGGGCATGCCGCTGACAGGAGAGTACGAGCCCAGTCCGACGAAGTGGTCCGCCGATCAGGCCGAGCTGTACGAGAGCTCAGGCGGAACCAAAGGTACGACCATGCAGGGCAAACCGGTGGTCCTGCTCACCACCAAGGGCGCCAAGTCCGGCAAGCTCCGCAAGGCCCCGCTGATGCGCGTCGAGCACGAGGGGGAGTACGCGATCGTCGCCTCGCTCGGTGGCGCGCCGAAGCATCCGGTCTGGTACCACAACGTCGTCGCGGATCCGCACGTCGAGCTGCAGGACGGCCCCGCCAAGTGGGACATGATCGCCCGCGAGGTCACCGGCGAGGAGAAGGCCGTGTGGTGGGAGCGTGCCGTCGCGGTCTGGCCCGACTACGCGGAGTACCAGAAGAAGACCGACCGCCAGATCCCCGTATTCGTGCTCACCCCTCAGTAGCCAGGAGGGCCGCCGTGGCCGCGGAGACCGTTGCAGACCAGATCGTGTCCCAGCTCGTCGCCGCGGGCGTCCGCCGGATCTACGGCATCGTGGGTGACAGCCTCAACCCGATCGTCGACGCGGTCCGCCGCACCGGCGGCGCGGGCGCGGGCGGCATCGACTGGGTTCACGTCCGGCACGAGGAGGCGGCGGCGTTCGCGGCGTCAGCCGAAGCGCAGATCACCGGCGAGCTGGCCGTCTGCGCGGGATCCTGCGGGCCCGGCAACCTGCACCTGATCAACGGGCTGTACGACGCGAACAGATCGGGGGCGCCGGTGCTCGCCATCGCCTCGCACATCCCGAGCACCCAGATCGGTACCGGCTACTTCCAGGAGACCCACCCGGACCGGCTGTTCGTCGACTGCTCGCAGTACGCGGAGATGATCAGCACCCCCGCACAGTCGCCGCGGATCGTGCACACCGCGATGCAGCACGCGCTCGGCCGGTCGGGAGTCGCGGTGATCACGGTGCCAGGCGACATCGCCGACCTTCCGGCCGCGGGCACCCCGCCGACGCTGGTCAAGACGCGGCCGCCGGCGGTCGTGCCCGCCGACGCCGACGTCCGGGCCCTCGCCGACGCGATCAACGCCGCCGAGCGGGTCGCGATCTTCGCGGGCGCGGGGGTCCGCGAGGCGAGGGACGAGCTGCTGGCTCTCGCCGACACCGCTGCCGCGCCGATGGGCCACACGCTGCGGGGCAAGGAGTGGATCCAGTACGACAACCCGTTCGACGTCGGCATGGCCGGCCTGCTCGGCTACGGCGCCGCGCACGACGGCATGCACGGGGCGGACCTGTTGCTCCTGGTGGGCACCGACTTCCCGTACGACCAGTTCCTGCCCGACGACGTCCGCACCGCGCAGATCGACGTCGCCAGGGAGAAGCTGGGCAGGCGCACGAGCCTGGATCTGGCGGTGCACGGCGACACGGTCAGCACGCTGCGGGCGCTGAACCCCCTGGTGCACCGCAAGACCGACCGGGAGTTCCTCGAACGGTCGCTCGATCGGCACCGCACCCTGATGGAGAAGGTGGTCGGGGCGTACACCAGCCCGGTCAAGCAGCGCACGCCGATCCATCCGGAATACGCGGCGTCGATCCTCGACGACCTTGCGGCGGAGGATGCGGTGTTCACCGCCGACACCGGGATGTGCAACGTGTGGACCGCGCGCTATCTGAACCCGAACGGGTCGCGGCGTTTCCTGTCGTCGGCGCTGCACGGCTCGATGGCCAACGCGCTCCCGCACGCGATCGGAGCGCAGCTCGCCGCGCCGGACCGGCAGGTGATCTCGGTGTCCGGCGACGGTGGGCTGTCGATGCTGCTCGGCGAGCTCGTCACCGTCGCCTCGTTCCGGATCCCCGTCAAGATCGTGGTGTTCAACAACTCGACCCTCGGGATGGTCAAGCTCGAGATGCTGGTCGACGGGCTGCCCGATTTCGGTTGGGGGTACCTCCCTGCACGAAGTGCTCGGGGACATCGGGACCGGCCTGCGGGAGGCGCTGGCGCATCCGGGCCCTGCGTTGGTCGACCTCGTGACCGATCCGAATGCGCTGTCGCTGCCGCCGTCGATCACCGGCGGGCAGGTCAAGGGCTTTGCCCTCGCGATGTCGAAGATGGTGATGAACGGCGGGGTCGGTGAGGCCGTGCAGATGGCGAAATCCAATCTGCGGAACATCCCCAGGCCCTCCCAGTTCGACCCCCGGGGCTGAGATGCCGGGTCGGGTCGCCGACCCGCGAGCGCAGGTGGCAGCATATTGAGGTGTCGAAATCCCCGGAACTCGCCGACCTGATGGCCACTCTGCCGCTCGATGCGGACGAGATCGATGCTGCCCAGAGGCGAATTTCCGACGTCGTCGCGGTGACCCCGCTCCAGTTCAGCGAGCGGCTGTCGGCGGCCACGGGTGCCAAGGTGTACCTCAAGCGCGAGGACCTGCAGGTCGTCCGGTCGTTCAAGCTGCGCGGCGCCTACAACCTGATGGTCCAGCTCACGGCGCAGGAGCGGGAGTCGGGCGTGGTGTGTGCCAGCGCGGGCAACCACGCGCAGGGCGTGGCCTACGCGTGTCGGACGATGCAGATCCGCGGCCGGATCTACGTGCCCGCGAACACGCCGCGGCAGAAGCGTGACCGGATCAAGGCGCACGGCGGCACGTTTGTCGAGTTGATCGCCACCGGCAAGACCTATGACGCGGCCGCGGCGGCGGCCAAGGAGGACGTCGCGCGGACCGGCGCGACGATGGTGCCGCCCTTCGACGACCCGCGAACAGCGGCAGGCCAGGGCACCATCGCGGCCGAGATCGTCGAACAGCTCGGCGAGCAGCCGGGCACGGTGATCGTCCCCGTCGGCGGCGGCGGGCTGATCGCGGGAATCGCCACGTACCTGCACGAGCGTTCCCCGCACACCGCGATCGTCGGCGTCGAGCCGAGCGGCGCCGCATCGATGACGGCCGCGCTCGTCGCGGGTGGCCCGGTGACGCTGCCCGAGATCGACCCCTTCGTGGACGGAACGGCCGTCCGTCGGATCGGCGACCTGCCGTTCGAGGTGATGGCCGCGCTGGGCGCAGGCATCGTCTCGCACGGTTCGCTGCCGCTGATGGCCCAGCCGCGCTCCGGCATCCCGGGCGAAGGTACGTTCGCCATGATCCACACCGACGAGGGCGCGGTCTGTACTGCGCTGCTCGGTCTCTACCAGAACGAGGGCATCATCGCCGAGCCGTCGGGTGCGCTGTCGGTGGCGGCACTGGAGCTGGTGAAGGTCGAGCCGGGGAGCACGGTGGTCTGCCTGATCTCAGGCGGCAACAACGACGTGTCGCGCTACGGCGAGATCCTCGAGCGTTCGCTGGTCCACCTCGGGCTCAAGCACTACTTTCTTGTGGACTTCCCACAGGAGCCGGGTTCGCTGCGTCGGTTCCTCGACGAGGTGCTCGGTCCTGAGGACGACATCACCCTCTTCGAATACGTCAAGCGGAACAACCGGGAGACCGGTGAGGCGCTGGTGGGCATCGAGCTCGGCTCGGCCGCTGGCCTGGACTCGCTCCTGGAGCGAATGCACGGATCCGGTATGCACGTCGAGCAGCTCGAGCCCGGCTCGCCTGCCTACCGCTACCTCACGTAGGCAGGGCGTGAGTCGGGCTGACCGGTCGGGTCAGGGGAGGGTCCGCACGAAGTCGAAGAAGGCGGGTGCCAGAGCGGGATTCGCATTGCTCGAACCGCTGATGGCGCCTGCCGCGCCGCCGATCACGGCCCCGGGGATGCAACCGACGAACAGGAACAGGACGCAGCCGACCACGGCTCCGACGCCGGCCCCGATGTTCGCGTTGACGTTTCCACCACCCATCCAACCGATCTCGAACTGCGTGACCAGGTTGTCGTAGGCAGCCTGGCTGTACACCTCGTGGGGTTCGAGCACACCGGTCAGCGGATCCGGGCTCTCGGGGGCCTGGTAGGTGATGGTCGTGTCATCCGGGGGCGGCGGTGCGGCGTAGGAAGTACCGGCGCCGATCCCCATCGTCGCGATGACCAATACGGAGAGCGTCGTGCCTTTGTGAAGTTTCACTTGGGGGCTCCTCTCATTCCAAGGAGACGGCCCCGATCTGGTCTAAGACCGTCCGGAACATCGCTTCGAATGATAACCGCCGAGCTGCCCGAATAGCCATCCTCCAGATGTCAACGATCGCGATCACGGCCGGCGACGTTTTCTGCCGAAACCGCCTCTGAGCAGTGCAATTCCGGCTAATGTGATGGGACTCAGGAGGCGGCATCTGATGCCCGAACGGGCTCCTGTCATAACTGCCGGCGAGGGTGCGCCGCCGGCCCGGAATCCCGCGTGCTGACCGAAGGTGAACTCGCAGAGGGCAACCCGCTTCTGCCGGCCGGGCGAGTAGGCGTCACCGGGCATTCCACCGGCTGAAGAACGGTTCGATTATCGCTCGGATCGGGCGCGCGATCGTCTGGCCGTAGGTCCCGAACAGCTCGTCCCGCGAGTCGAACGTGCCTAGGTTCGCGGCAACGAAACCGGACAGGTCCAGGCACGACCGAGACGACTGCCCGCCCCAGTTGATGGGGGCCCGTGCGAGCGCGTCGAACAGTGTCTCCTCTCCGCTGTTGGCGAAGGGCTCCGCATCGATCGTGCAGTCGCCGCCGTCGAAGATCTCGGACGCGTCGAGCCACCGGCCTTCGACCAGGAATTCCGGCCAGGCGAGCAGGACTCGATCGGGAACCAGGCCGTGGAGGTATCGGAAACGGGGGTACCAGAACTCGCCGTGCAGGACCAGGCCGCGAACCCTGGTGCGGATCGAATGCCGGCGGGCCAACCCCTCGACGACCGCCAGCCGCTGACTGCACGAGCCGCGGCCACGGCGAATCGTCGTCGACATCGGTTGCTGGTCATCGAGTGCGTAGACGCCGCGAACCTCGCGCCGGACGCAGGTGTGCGCGGTTCGGAGAAAGGAAGTCGGCGTCGCCGGAGCTTCCGGTGCGGGGAGGACGCGGTCGTAGAGTCGCTCCACATCGCGCGCGGACCAGTCCAAGATCGGCGTCGCGGTCACGGATCCGGATGAGTCGGCGGCCGTGGTGGGCGTCAGCGGCCCACCGCGCCACGAGGTCACCGCGCTGCACGTCATCTCGCGACGATAGCGCTCTGATCCCCTCCCGCTCGGCCCGAGTACTCCTGCGCGGGCGCGATGATGTGGCGCACACTTGTCCCAGCTCGTGAACTCGCAGCCGTCCCAGGAGGTGTGGGAATCCAATGGCAGTCGAACTGCTCGAGAACTACGTCAACGGTCGCTTCGTGGCCTCGACGGCAACGGATTCGATCGAAGTGGTCAATCCGGTGGACGAGACGGTGGTCGCCAGGGCGCCGATCTCCACCAAGGCCGATATCGATTCCGCCGTCGCCGCGGCCAGGGAGGCATTCACGTCGTGGGGGCGGACCACCCCTGGTGTCAGGCAGGCCGCGCTGCTCGCGCTCGCTGATGCGATCGAGGCACACAGCGACGAGCTCGTCGATGCCGAGTGCCGTAACACCGGCCAGCCGAAGGCGGTCATCGCCGCCGTCGTGGTGAAGGTCGGCGCGGATCAGCTCCGATTCTTCGCGGGCGCGGCTCGCATGCTCGAGGGCAGGTCCGCTGGCGAGTACAAGGACGGATTCACCTCATACGTCCGGCGGGAACCGATCGGCGTGGTCGGTCAGGTGACGCCGTGGAACTACCCGTTCCTGATGGCCATCTGGAAGATCGGGCCCGCGGTCGCCGCCGGGAACACGGTGGTGCTCAAGCCGAGCGACACCACCCCCGAGAGCACGCTGGTTCTCGCCCGGCTCTCGAAGGGCATCCTGCCCGACGGTGTGCTGAATGTCGTGCTCGGCAACGGCGGCACCGGCGCGACCCTCGTCGAGCATCCCGACCTCGGCCTGGTCTCGATCACCGGGTCGGTCCGCGCGGGTATCGCGGTTGCGGTGTCGGCGGCGAAGCAGCTCAAGCGGGCCCACCTCGAACTCGGAGGCAAGGCTCCCGCGGTGGTGTTCGCGGACGTCGACGTCGACAAGGCCGCAGGTGGGATCGCCGAGGCGGCGTTCTTCAACGCGGGCCAGGATTGCACGGCCGCCACGAGGGTGCTGGTGCACGCGTCGATCCACGACGAGTTCGTCGAGGCGCTGGTGGCCAAGGCAAAGGGCCTCAAGGCCGGGCTGCCCACCGACCCGGACACCTTCTACGGGCCACTCAACAATGTCAACCAATTCGCTGCGGTGACCGGCAAGATCGCCTCGCTGCCTGGGTACGCGAGGATCGTTACCGGTGGAAAGCGGATGGGGGAGAAGGGTTTCTTCCTCGAACCGACCGTCGTCACCGGCGTGCGACAGGACGACGACATCGTTCAGGAGGAGACCTTCGGCCCGGTGCTGACCGTCCAGCCCTTCACCGACGAGGAACAGGCTGTCGAACTCGCCAACGATGTCCGGTTCGGTCTGGCCTCGAGCGTGTGGACGAGGGACCACGGGACTGTCCAGCGGATGTCCGCCGCACTCGATTTCGGGGCGGTGTGGGTGAACTGCCACATTCAGTTCGTCGCGGAAATGCCCCACGGCGGCTTCAAGTGCTCCGGTTACGGCAAGGACCTTTCGGCCTACGGGGTCGAGGACTACACCCGAATCAAGCACGTCATGAGTGCCAACGACTGAGCGTGATTCCCTCCGCTCCCGCACATCGAGGACCGACACCATGGATGTACTCCGGTACCGACTGCCGCAGGAACGGACGCTCCGTACTCCGCTGCCCGGGCCGAGATCACAGGCTCTCACCGTCCGCCGCAAGGCCTCCGTGGCGGCGGGGGTGGGGTCGAGCGTTCCCGTCTACGCGGTGGATGCCGACGGCGGCGTCCTTGTCGACGTGGACGGCAACTCGCTCATCGACATGGGGGCCGGCATCGCGGTCAACAGCGTGGGTGCCTCCAACCCTGCGGTCGCACAGGCGGTCTCCGAGCAGGCCGCGCATTTCGCGCACACCTGTTTCATGGTCACCCCATACGAGGGGTACATCGCGGTTGCCGAGGAGTTGGCGGTGTTGACCCCGGGCACCCACGAGAAGCGTTCGGTGCTGTTCAATTCCGGCGCGGAGGCGGTCGAGAACGCGGTCAAGGTGGCGCGGCTGGCCACCGGTAGAAACGCCGTCGTCTGCTTCGATCACGCTTACCACGGACGCACGAACTTGACGATGGCGTTGACCGCGAAGGCGATGCCCTATAAAGCGAACTTCGGTCCGTTCGCCCCGGAGATCTACCGGATGTCGATGTCCTATCCGTTCCGCGACGAGGCCGGACTCGGCGGCGCCGAGTCGGCACGCCGGGTCATCAGCCAGATCGAGAAGCAGATCGGTGCCGACACGGTGGCGGCGATGATCATCGAACCGATTCAGGGCGAGGGCGGATTCATCGTGCCCGCACCGGGATTCCTGCCCGAGCTGGCCAACTGGGCACGGTCGAACGGGGTCGTCTTCATCGCCGACGAGGTGCAGACCGGCTTCGCCCGCACCGGCGCCTGGTTCGCCAGCGAGGACGAGGCCATCGTGCCGGACATCATCACGATGGCCAAGGGCATCGCGGGCGGCCTGCCCCTCGCCGCGATCACCGGCCGGGCCGAGCTGCTCGACGCGGTGCATCCCGGCGGGCTCGGCGGCACCTACGGTGGCAACCCGATCGCCTGTGCGGCGGCGCTCGCTGCGATCGAGTCGATGCGCGAGCTGGATCTGCCCGGACGCGCTCGGCAGATCGGGGAGCTGTCGCAGCGCCGGCTGCGGGCGCTGGCGGCCGAGGTCGACGTGATCGGCGAGGTGCGGGGCCGCGGGGCCATGCAGGCGATGGAGTTCGTCCGGCCGGGCGGCATCGAGCCGGACCCGGACATCACCAAGGCCATTGCGGCACAGGCGTTCCAGCAGGGCGTCATCGTGCTGATCTGCGGCACCTACGGCAATGTGATCCGGCTGGTCCCGCCGCTGGTGATCGGCGAGGACCTGCTCGGCGAGGCCCTCGACGTGCTCGAAACCGTCATCAGATCTCTGGCAGGGAGCAACGGTGGCTGAACCATCTGCGACCGGCCGCCTTCTCTCCGTCGCGTTCGATACGAGGGGGAGGCCGTCGTCAGGCCGGCTCGGCGTGGCCCTCGCGGCCGAGTAGGCGGTCCACGACCTTGCGATACAGCTCGGGGTCGGGCTGGGGCAGGCCGAGGAGCGCCGCGAGGTAGATGCCGTCGCCGACGAGCCGCACGATCTCGGCCTGGACCGGGTCGTCGAACTCGGCACGCAGACCCTCGTCCCAGGACCGCATCATGTCGATGACTGCCTGCTGGATCTCACCCGGCTGGCCGTCCACCGAGCGAAGCGCGGCGATCGTGGACTGGAAGAGCGCGAGCTCGTTGGTGGTGTTGGCGTCCACGGTCTGCAGATACCACTCGGAGACCGAGGTGCCCGCCTCCGCGAGCTGCTGGTCGGAGCGCTCGCCGAGGCGACGGACCATGCCCGCGAGCAGGGCGTCTTTGCTGCGGAAATGGTAGAGCAGCCCGCCCTTGGAGACGCCCGCCTCGGCGGCCACGGCCTCGAGGGTGATCTGGGAGAGGCCGCGTTCGAGCAGTAGTCGTTCCAGCGCGTCGAGGATGCGGTCGCGGGTTCCAGTTGCCGCCTTGTCTGTCACGAGGATCACTGTACCGGCTGGACGGTTGGCTGCTAACCTGAGTGAGCGACTGTACCGGCTGGACGGTTCAGTCGGTTTTCTTTAATCAACACTTTTGGGAGTAATCGTGTCTGTCATCGCGGGCAAGGGCCCGACGTTCGATCCGACAGAGGTGCGGGCGAGCGCCCGTGACTGGCTCGGTCTGGTCGTCCTCGCCTTCTCCGTCCTGCTGATCTCGGTCGACGCGACGGTCCTGGACCTGGCCATGCCGTCCATCAGCGCGGACCTCGCGCCGAGCAGTACACAGCTGCTCTGGATCATCGACGTCTACTCGTTCGTGCTCGCCGGACTTCTCATCACGATGGGCACCCTCGGTGACCGGATCGGTAGGCGTCGGCTGCTGCTGATCGGCGCCGCCGGCTTCGGCATCGCGTCGATGATCGCCGCCTGGTCGGTGAGCCCGGAGATGCTGATCGCGGCCCGCGTGCTGCAGGGCATCTCGGGTGCCACGCTGATGCCTGCGACGCTGGGCCTGATCCGCACCATCTTCGTCAACCCGCGTCAGCGGACCACCGCGATCGGCGTGTGGGGTGCGATGGCCGGTGGTGGTGCCGCGGCGGGGCCGCTGGTCGGCGGCTGGCTGCTCGAGCACTTCTGGTGGGGCTCGGTGTTCCTGATCAACATCCCGGTGATGGCGGTGCTCATCGTCGTCGGTCCGATGGTGATCGCGGAGGCGAAGGACCCCAACCCGGGCCGCTTCGACCTGGTGAGTGCCGGCCTGTCGATGCTGGCGATGATCCCGCTGGTGTACGCCGTCAAGGAGTCGGTCGTGCACGGCCCGACCGTGGCCCTCGCGGCGATCGGCGCGGTGGGCGTGGCCGCCGGATGGGCCTTCATCCACCGGCAGCGCACCCTCCCGGATCCGATGCTCGACCTGAGCCTGTTCGCGCGCCCTGCGTTCTCGACCGCGGTGGTCACGAACCTGCTCTCGGTGTTCGCGCTGTCCGGCGTGCTGTTCTTCGGGTCGCAGTACCTGCAGCTGGTACTGGGCAAGACGCCGTTGCAGGCGGGCCTGTTGATGCTGCCGGGCACGGCCATGAGCGTTGTCTTCTCGCTGGCGGCCGCCTGGTTCGTCCGTCGTTGGCAGCCGAGCGTGGTGCTCAGTATCGGGCTGGCGGTCTCGTCGATCGGTGCGGCCACGATGCTGTGGCTGCACGCCGATGGCGGCGCGGGACTGTTCATCGTCGCGTTCATGCTGACCGGCTCCGGTGTCGGCATCGCGCTGACACTGACCTCCGACCTGGTGGTCGGCTCGGTGGAGCCGGAGCGCGCGGGTGCGGCGTCGGCGGTGTCCGAGACGGCGTACGAGCTCGGTGTCGCACTGGGTGTCGCGGTCCTGGGCAGCGTGGTACTGGCCATCTTCCGCAAGGGACTCGACGTGTCGGCGCTCGGCACGGACGACGCTCACTCCGCTCAGGAAACCCTCGGCGGCGCGGTGAGTGTGGCCAAGTCCGCCCCGGACATGGTGGGAGCGCAGCTGCTCGATTCCGCGCACCTGTCCTTCGTCAGCGGCATGCACGTGGCGGCGGCCGCCACCGCGATCATCCTGTTCGCCAACGCGGTACTGGTGTACCGGATGATGCGCTCGCGCTAGTCGGCGCTTCCCGCGTCGAGGATCGCGAAGGAATGTCCGGGGACGACGGTCGCCGACCCGGTGGCATCCTGGGTCGGTGGCTCCCACCACAACAGTGGGTGGCCGCCGACCGGGACCGTCACCGGGTCCGGACCGAGGTTGCAGGCAATCCGAATGCTGCCGCGGTGCAGCACGATCCACCGCTCGTCCTCGTCGTAGTCGACGACCAGGTGCTCGAGCCACGGATCGGTCAGGTCGGATCGCGCGGCTCGCACAGCGATCAGGGCGCGATAGCACTCCAGGAGCCGCCGGTGCTCGGGCACCGCGATCTCGTCCCAGTTCAGCTTCGACCGCAGGAAGGTCTGCGGGTCCTGCGGGTCTGGGATGGCGCCGACCTCCCAGCCGTGCTCGGCGAACTCGCGCCTGCGACCGGAGGCGGTGGCCTCGGCGAGCTCCGGTTCGGGGTGTGAGGTGAAGAACTGGAAGGGCGTCGCCGCGCCCCATTCCTCACCCATGAACAGCATCGGGGTGTACGGCGAGCCAAGCACCAGCGCCGCCCGGACGGCCAGCTGGCCCGGGTTCAGGTAGCGCCCCGGACGATCACCGGTCGCGCGGTTGCCCACCTGGTCGTGCGTGCAGGTGTACGCGAGCAGCGAGCTGGCCGGCGTCAGCCGCACGTCGAGCGGCCGGCCGTGGGTACGGCCCCGGAAACTGGAATAGGTGCCCGCGTGGAAGAAGCCCTGGCGCAGGGTGGTGGCGAGGCACTGGATCGAGCCGAAATCGCCGTAGTACCCCTGCCGTTCGCCGGACACCGCGGCGTGCACGGCATGGTGGATGTCGTCGTTCCACTGCGCGTCGAGGCCGTGGCCGCCCGCTGACCGGGGCGCGATGAGGGCGGGATCGTTGAGATCGCTCTCGGCGATCAGGGTCAGTGGCCTGCGCAGATGCGTTGACAGCGTCTCGGTTTCGACGGACAGGTCTTCGAGTAGATGGGTGGCGGTCAGATCGACCAGCGCGTGCACGGCGTCGAGGCGTAGTCCGTCGATGTGGAACTCGCGCAGCCAGCGCAGCGCGTTGTCGATGATGTAGCGGCGCACCTCGCCCGAGAGCGGACCCGCGATGTTGACCGCTGCGCCCCAGGGGTTCTCGGTGTCCGCGAGGTAGGGCCCGTATCGGTCGAGGTAGTTGCCGGACGGGCCGAGGTGGTTGTAGACGACGTCGAGGATCACCCCGAGTCCGCGCCGGTGGCAGGCGTCGACGAACCGCTGCAGGCCGTCTGGTCCGCCGTAGGGCTCGTGCGTGGTGTACCAGAGGACGCCGTCGTAGCCCCAGTTGTGTTCGCCGTTGAATCCGTTCACCGGCATCAGTTCGACGAACCCGACACCGAGGTCCACGAGGTGGTCGAGGTGGGCGATGGCGGCGTCGAAGGTGCCCTCGGGGGTGAAGGTTCCGACGTGCAGTTCGTAGGCCACGCTGCCCGCGAGCCTGCGTCCGGTCCAGTCGCGATCAGTCCAGGCGTCCGGGTCTACCTCGTGCAGCTGTGAGGGCGCGTGCACGCCGTCGGGCTGGCGCGGCGAACGCGGGTCGGGGAGCACCGTGGGATCGTCGTCCAGGACGAAGCCGTAGCGGCTGTCCCGGTTCGCGGGGACAGCGGCGCGCCACCAGCCGTCTTCGTCCCGCGACATCGGATGCAGCTCCCCGTCGAGATGTAGCTGCACTTTCTGCGGGATCGGTGCCCAGACCTCGAAACGATGCACGGAAGTCATTGCCCCAGCATGCCGCAAGGAACGGCGTGGTGCAGTCGGTGCGGGTGCGTTTCGGTCTCAGAACGGTGGCGGGTCCGGCGGTGTTCCCGGGCTCGGTCGTGGGGTGTGGCCGCGGCGGCCGGAGATAGGTGGTGCGGGTGTCTTCATGGTGTGGCTGCCGTGGGCGCCGGTGGGGAGGGTG
>NZ_JBEPSX010000021.1:0-42306 GCF_040548995.1 Rhodococcus sp. PvR044 | reverse complement strand
GGCGTGGCTGCACACCTACAATCACCACCGGCAACACTCCGCCATCGGCAGGAACGTTCCCTTCAGCCGCTTGACCAACGTCCCTGGGCAGTACACCTAGACGAGTCCGCGGCGGCGGGCCTCGTCGACCAGACCGCTGCGGGACCACTGGGCGACGAGGTTGGTCTTGTCGAACTCGACGGTGCCGCCGACGGACTCGCCGATGGCCTGGTACTGGGCGCCCTCCTCGAGCAGCACCACGAACTTGGCCAGCTCGAGCAGGCCCGCGCGGCCGATCACGTTGACGCCGCCGTTGGCCTCGAAGATCGCGACCAGGTCGGGGTCGCGGACCAGCTCGCCGAGGATGAACTCGCCCGCGCCGATGCTGCGGTCGATGTGCGGCGGGATCTCGCGGGACAGGGTGAGCCGCTGCGAGGCCGCGTACCGGATCGGCAGGCTCTTGTGGGTCTGCGCGAAGCCGCCGAGCCACGGGGTGTGCACGTGCACGATCGAGGTGATCTCCTGGTGCTCACGGAACACCTTGGCGTAGCCGGTGACGAAGCCGGCGGAGCCGCGGCCGGAGAGCACCTCGCCGTCGAAGGTCGCGACGACGGGCTCGATGGTGCGGTCGTCGGCCCAGGGCCCGGGCTCGTTGAGGGCGACGGCGATCTCCTCGCCGGGCACCCGCTCGACGAAGTTGACGGTGCCGTTGGCGGAGACGGTGCCGGTCTCGCGGAAGACGCGGAACGCCTTCTCGGCGTCGCGGGTGGCGCTCGCGACGAAGGCGGCGACGGTCTCGCTGATACGGGATTCGGTGGTGGTCATGGGTTTCTCCTGGTGAAGTTCGAAATTGGTCAGGGGGTGAGGAGCCGTGCGTGGTTGTCGAGTCCCTGGACTCGTGAAGCGCGCACGGGCGGCGGAGCCGCCTGGAGCAGCGGGAGGACCTCCTCGCCGACGCGATAGGCCTCCTCGAGGTGCGGGTTGCCCGCGAGGATGAACGCGTCGACGCCGAGCTCGCGCAGCTCGTCGAGCCGCTGCGCGACCTGCTCGTAGCTGCCGACCAGGCCGAAGGCTGGACCGCCGCGGATCAGGCTGAACCCGGCCCAGACGTTCGGCTGCACCTCGAGATCGCGGTAGCCGGTGATGGTCTCCGGCACCCAGCCCTTGATCCTGGCCGCGCCGACGGAGTCACCCTGGGCGGCCCGGTTGGCGGCCGCGCGGTCGACGAACGCCCAGCCCTTCTCCACCTCGGCCCAAGCGGCCTCCTCGGTGTGCCGGGCGACGACGTCGATCCGGACCGCGAACTTCGGTGTGCGGCCCAGCTTCTCCGCGTGGGTGCGGACGCCATCGAACTTGGCGCGTAGGTCGCCGAAGGGTTCGAGCCAGGACAGGTAGTAGTCGCTGTGCAGCCCGGCGGCCCCGACCGCGGCGGCCGACGAACCCGAGAAGTAGACCTCCGGGAACGGCTGGCCTGCCAGCCCGGGCGGCAGCGCGGCCCCCTCGGTCTGGAAGAACCGGCCGTCGTGGTCGTAGGGCTCGCCGTCCCACACGCCGCGCAGCACGTCGAGGAACTCGCTGGTGCGCGCGTACCGGTCGTCGTGGTTCACCTTGTCGCCCCACCACAGCTGCGCCGGTCCCCCGCCGCCGCTGATGATGTTGTAGACGAGCCGGCCGCCGGTGGCCCGCTGCAGGCTCGCCGACATCCGCGCCGCCTGCACGGGATGCAGGAACCCGGGCTGGAAGGCGACCATGAACCGATAG
This sequence comes from Rhodococcus sp. PvR044, assembly GCF_040548995.1. NCBI lineage: Bacteria > Bacillati > Actinomycetota > Actinomycetes > Mycobacteriales > Nocardiaceae > Rhodococcus > Rhodococcus sp. PvR044. The sequence continues at coordinate 40,566 of NZ_JBEPSX010000021.1, read as the reverse complement.
GTGGTGGTCTCGCGGGCCAGCGCCGCCGCCACCGCCCACGGGTCCTCGGTGACCGGGAACGAGGGCAGCAGGCCGCCGAGGAACCCGGCCGACTCCGACGCCTTGGCCACCGCCGCCATGTGGTCGATGTAGCCGTAGCCGTCGAGTTCTCCGCCACGGATCGCGGGCGCGATGTTGCCGGGGCCGTGGCCGTTCGCCTCGCCGCGGTTGTATCGGCGCGGGGTGCGCAGCGACGCGTGGTCGCCCTCCATCCCGATGCGCCAGTAGAAGTCGATGCTCATGCGGTGGCCTCCTGACTCGCCAAGGTGCGTCCGGCCGGATCGACCAGGTGCAGCAGGTGTTCGCCGGTGCGGTGCAGTTCCTCGATGTGCGGGCGGCCGTCGAGCACGAGGCTGTCGACGCCTGCGTCGACGTACTCCGAGAGTCGCTGCGCCACCTGCTCATAGCTGCCGACCAGGCCGATCGGCTGGTCGTAGCCGATCTCGGTGAAGCCGGCCCAGCGCCCGCCACCGAGGTCGAGCGAACGCGCGCCGACACCGTCGTCGTGGACCTCGTGCCACTGCCGCTCGGCGCGGGCCCAGGCCTCCTCCTCGGTTTCGCGGGCGATGATCGGCAGCTCCAGCCCGGCGCGCACCGTGCGGCCCAGTGCCTGCGACCGACTCCGCAGCTCGCGCACCGATGCCGCGATCCCGTCGACGGTCTCGGTGAACAGGTGCACGTCGCCGTGCCGCGCGGACAGCTCGAGCGCCTGCTCCGAGTCCCCGGACAGGTAGACGGTCGGGAAGGGCAGCCCGGCCAGGATGCCGCGGAACCCGCCGTCGATCACGTCGAAGTACTCGCCGTCGAAGTCGAATCCGGTGCCGTTGAATCCGGCTCCTGCGACCGGGGTCTCGTTCCACACCCCGCGCGCGACGGTGAGGAACTCGGCGGCCCGGGTGTACCGGTCCACGCCGGTGACCCGGTCCCCGCGGGCGCGGGCGTCGGCCTCGTCGGTCTCCACCCGCAGCCGCCAGGACAGCCGGGCCCTGGAGAGCCGCTGCAGCGTCGCGGACACCTTCGCCGCGTACACGGGGGTGCCGAAGGAAGGGTGGAACTCGACGATCACGCTCGAGTGCCGGGTGTCGCGCAGGGCGCCGCCTGCGACGATCCACGACTCCTCGCCGAGCGGGTCGTAGGGCGCGAGCACCCCGTCGAGCCCGGAGAGTTCGGCCGCGAGCACCACCTGCGCGAGGTCGTCGAAGGGCCCGAAGTTGCCGGGCCGCACATCGGTCGCGACGGTGGGCACCTGCGGTCCGCCGAAGCCGCCGCGGTTGCGCGAGCCGGGCGACGCGTGCCTGCCGTCCCCCTGCGAGGGCAGCCGCCACAGGAACTCGGTCATGACGGCACCTTTCCGGCGGCCAGCAGCTCCAGCGCCTGCTCCAGGGGCTCACGGGCCACCCAGGATTCGAGGTCGAAGTCGGCGGCCAGGAACCCGTGGGTGTAGAGGAACTGCTTCTGGATCCCGATCAGCTCGACCCGCTCGTCCGACAGCGACGGGTGCAGGTCCTTGTGGAAGCCCTCCTTGTACGCGGCGGCGACTCCCTCGGGACCGGACAGGGTTTCGCGCGCGAGCACCTCGCGGACGCGGTGCAGGTTATCGGCTGCCCAGTCCGCGGCACGCAGGCTCTGGGCGAGGAAGCCGACCACCAGCTCGGGCCGGGACTCGAGCAGGTCGGCGTGCACGGTGATGGGGCGCGGGGTGCCGTTGTTGACCCGCAGCCGCTTCGCGTCGGTGGCGTCGAGGTCCACCGCGGCCCGCAGGCCGTGCTCGCGGGCCACCTCCTGCGCGCGGGCGCCCTTGACGTAGATGGCGTCCACCTCGCCGCGCAGCAGCTCGTCGACACCCCAGGTGGTGCTGCGCCGCCCGTCGCGAACAGCGCTGCGCACCTGCGGGTTCCGCTCGACCTCCACCTCGACCGCGACGACATCGGCGAGGGTGAGCCCGGCCAGGCGGAGCGCGTTCGCGAAGCCGTGCAGCGCCATCGCGCGCGGGAAGCTGCGCGCCTGGTCCTGCGCCCAGGCAGGGATCCCGATCCGCAAGCCCGCCAGGTCGGCGGCGCCGGCGACCGTGGAGTCCGGCCCGACGAGGATGGCCTGAGATTCGTCGATCCAGGTCAGCCCGATCAGCCGGGTCGGCGAGCCCTGCGCGCGGGCCGCGATCGCGGGCACGTTGCCGCCCTCGCGGACCAGGCCGAGCAGCTGATGGTCGAAGTGGCGGACGGCCAGCTCCGGGCCGGCGTCCTGCAGGACGCCCAGGCCGACGCCCGCCTCCGCCGCGGTCTCCCCCAGCCAGCCGAGGCTGTGCGCGAGGCCGCTCGCGGTGGGCACGGGGCAGCGGGTGTACCAGAGGGTGTCGAGGGCGGTGTCGACTACTGCGGTCATCTCGGGCTCCTAAGTGGTTGTGGGGGAAGCGGTGCGGCCGACACCGAGCTCGGTGAGGAACGCGGCGCGGTAGCGGAGGGACTCGGGGTCGGTGCGGTCGCGGGGCCGGGCGAGGTCGATGTCGACGTCCACCGCGAACCTGCCCTCGTTGAGGATCAGCACCCGGTCGGCCAGGCGGACGGCCTCGTCGACGTCGTGCGTGACCAGCAGCACCGCGGGACGGTGCCGGGCCACCAGATCGCCGACCAGATCCTGCATCTGCAGCCGCGTCAGCGCGTCGAGCGCGGCGAACGGCTCGTCGAGCAGTAGCAGCTCGGGCTCGCGGACCAGTGCCCTGGCCAGCGCGACGCGCTGCGCCTCGCCGCCGGACAGGGTGGCCGGCCACTGCCGCGCCTTGGCCTCCAGGTTCACCTCGGCCAGCGAGCGGGCGGCGCGGTCCCGGTTCTGTGCGGTCCGGCGCTGCCCGACGGTGACATTGGCCAGCACCCGCTTGGACGGGATCAGCCGCGGCTCCTGGTAGACGGTGGTGCGCTGCCGGGGAACCAGAATCTCTCCGGCGTCCGGCCTTTCGAGGCCGGTGAGCAGCCGCAACAGCGTCGTCTTGCCGGTGCCGCTCGGACCGAGGAGCACCACGAACTCGCCGCGGTGGATCTCCAGGTCGACGCCGTCCAGCACGGTCTTGTCACCGAACGCCTTGCGGACCCCGCGCAGCGAGACGGCGACGGGCTCGCCCGCCCGCCGGTCGCGGGCCGCCGTCGCGGTGCGTTCCCGCACAGCCAGCGGCGGCAACGCGGTGTCGTTGGCGCTCATCGGACCGCCACCTGTCCCCGCCACGGCATCGCGAACTTCTCGATGACGCGGACGATGCCGTCGAAGATCAGGCCGAGCACCGCGTAGAGCACCACGCACAGCACCATGTAGTCGGTGCGGTTGTACTCCTGCGCCAGCGTCACCAGGTAGCCGATGCCCTCCCTGGTGCCGACCTGTTCGGCGGCGATGAGACCGGTGATGCTGATGGACAGGCAGATTCGCAGCGCCATCAGCACCCCGGGCAGCGCGGCGGGCAGGATCGCGCCGAACACGAGCCGCCATCCCCGCAGGCCGAAGCTCTGGGCGGCCTCGACCATCTTGCGGTCCACGTTGCGGACGCCGAGGTAGGTGTAGGCGTACATCGGGCCGACGGTGGCCACCGCGATCAGCAGCACCTTGAAGGTCTCGTCGATGCCGAACCAGGCGATGAACAGCGGCACCAGCGCCAGGAATGGGATGGCCCGGTTGATCTGCATCGTGGAGTCGATGAGTTCCTCACCGAGGCTGGACAGTCCGGAGAGCACCCCCAACGCCAGGCCGATCAGGACGCCGAAGAACACGCCGACCGCGGCCCGCTTGAAGGAGGCGATGGAGAAGTCGACCAGCTGCCCGGTCTGGTAGAGCTCGGTGAAGGCGCGCCACACCGCGGGCGGTCCGGCGAGGATCTCCTCGGGGATCGCACCGGTGGCCGACCCGATCCACCAGGCCGCGACGATCAGCGCGGGCACCAGGAACCGCAACGGGATCGACACCCAGGCGGGCCGGGCGCGACCCGCGCGGTACCGCGGCGCCTCGAGCTCCAGTGTGGTGGGCCCGCCGCGTTCCTCCCGCGCCCTCGGCGGGCTCAGCAACGCCATGTCAGTTCCCGGTCTTCGTCGGGGCCGACTGGACCTGAGCGGTCGCGTCCACCTTGGACTGCAAGGGGTAGAAGACATCCCCGGCGGTGAGCGCGCGGGTGGTCACCCCGTTCTGGAAGAACAGGTCGGCGACCTCCTGCAGGTCCGCCTCGTCGGCCGCGGTCGGGTAGTGCGGGACCGAGGCCCGGCGGCCGAGATCGACCGCCCGCTCGAGCCGGTCCCCGGACAGCGCCCGCGGGCCCGCCTTCTCGAAGACGTTCTGGTAGTCCTCCGGGTTGCTGCGCTGCCGCTCGGTCAGCGCCTGCAGGGTCTCGAGGTACTTGGCCGCGACGTCGGGGCGCTCCTCGAGGACCGCGGTGCGGAACGCGACGATCGTGTTGTCCTTGGAGTCGATGCTGGCCTCGGTGGCGATCTCGACCACGCCGTCGCGGGCCTTGGCCTCCTGGTACGGGTCGTTGAACGACGCCCACGCGTCCACCTGTCCGGTGGAGAAGGCCGACGCCGCGTCGGACGGCTGCAGTGGCACCCGCTCGACCTGGTCGAACGGGATGTTGGCCCGGCGCAACGCCTTCAGGGTGATGTACTCGCCCTTGCCCGCGGGGTTCACCGCGATGCGCTTGCCGACGAGGTCCTTGACCTCCTTCACCCCCGAGCCAGGGGACGCGATGATGCCGCTCTGGTCCTGGTCGACCGGGTCCGCGACGGCGATGATCCGCACCGCGACGTCCTTGGACAGCGCGCCGACCACCGGGCTGTAAGCACCGCCGGAGACGTCGAGCTGACCGGCGTTGAACAGCTTGAGGTTCGCGCTGAACGCGGGCGGTGCCTTGACCCACTCGACCTTCGCGCCGAGGGGGGCCAGCGCCTCGTCGAACGAGCCGTCCCGCTTGCCGACCGCGAGCGGTCCGGCGTTGCCCGGGTCGGTCACCTTGAGGACAAAGGTGGGCTCGGCGGAGCCGGCGGCGTCTGCGGTGCCTTCGGAATCCGACCCGCAGGCGGCAACCAGGGCGACGACGGGGAGAAGCGCGAGCGCGAGGCGCGCTCGGGGAAGTCGGCGGTTGCGGGACATCGGGGGGCTCCTGTTCGAGAGGCTGATCGATCTACGCCCCGAAAACTAGGCGAGCCAAACCCCATCGACTAGGTATAGTTTTCTGCTGATTGGAAGTATTGACAGACGCCCACTGCAGGATTCGGTCATTCCTCGCCGTTTCAGATCGCAGATTTTCCGAATAGTGGAAAGCGTCCACACCGGCCGCGCGTGTTAGCGTCGCGACGTGGAGACCTCCTCAGACCTCACGCCCCCGGCGACCGGATCCGTGCAGACCGTCGCCCGTGCCCTCTCGGTGCTCGGCTGCTTCCGCGGCGGCGACGAGCTCGGGGTGTCCGAGGTGGCCCGCCTCCAGGGGCTCGCGGTCAGCACAACGCACCGGCTGCTCGCCGCGCTCGTCGACGCCGGCTTCCTCGATAAGGACGCGGACTCGAGCCGGTATCGCCTCGGCGGCGCACTGGCGGAGTACGGCCAGATCGCCTACCGGCAGCACCGCATCTATCTCGCCGAGCCGCACCTCGAGCAGCTCGCCACCACCACCGGCGCGAGCGCGTCGATCGCGACGCGCTACGGCAACGACGCCGTGCTGCTCGGCACCAGCCGGTGGCGGGAGGCCGACGGCCACCAGCTACAGGGCGTCCGGCTGCCGCTGCACGCCAGCGCACTGGGCAAGGCGCTGCTGGCCTGGTCCCTGGTCACCGACGACGAGCTGGGTCGGCTGCCTTACGAAACGGGCACGGCGCGTTCGGTTCCCGGGCCGCAGGAGCTGGGCAAGGAGCTGGCCCTGACCCGCGAGCGGGGCTATGCCTTCAACGACGAGGAGCTGGCCGTCGGCTACCGGACGATCGGCGTCCCGGTTGTCGGCGTGGACGGCCTCGCCCGGTTCGCGCTGGGACTGCGCGGGCCGACCGAGCTGATGATCCCCGAACGGGTGCCCTTCTTCGTCGAGCTGGCCAGGGTCACCGCCCGCGAGATCGCCGCCGTCATGCACTGACGCGCAGTCGTGCGAATCAGCAGAGGGCATGGCTGAGCAGGGCGAGGGTGTCGACCTCCTGCGGCGGCGCCTGGGTGACGGTGATCGCCGCGGCCCGGCCGTCCTCGGTCGCGCCGGAGAGCGTGTGGAACCCCGGGATGTCGCCGGAGTGCCCCCAGAAGACCTTGCCGCACGACAGTGTCGCCGACATCAACCCGAGCCCGTAGGACATGCCGGGCTGATCCATCGGGACGGTGCTGGTCATCGCACCCCAGGACGCCTCCGAGGTGAGCCGGCCCTCCATGAGCGCCCGCAGGAAGGCGGTCAGGTCCGCCCCGCTCGAGACCATCGCGCCGGCTGCCCACGGGCCGGACGGCTCGGTCGCCGTCATCTCGACGATGGTGTCCCCGTCCGCCTCGTAGCCGGACGGGTGGCGTCCGCGGATCTGCTTCTCCCCCGTGCCGGGCAGGTAGGTGTCGGTCAGGCCCAGCGGCCCGGTGATCCGGCTCGCGAGCTCGTCCTCGACCGTGTTCCCGGTGACCTTCTCGACCAGCATTCCGTTCACGAGGTAGTTGGTGTTGGTGTATTTCATCCGCTCGCCCGCGCGGAACTGCGCGGGGTGCGCCATCGCCATGGCGAGCAGATCCTGGCGGGTGAACCGTTCGCCGCTGCCGAGATAGGTCTGTGTGATGCGCGGGTCATCGGAGTACTCGGGCAGCCCGCTGGTGTGCTGGAGCAGCTGCCGGACCGTGATCGCGCCCGGGTCGACGCCCTCCGCGACCAGCGCGCCGGGCAGGTAGCGATCGATGGGGGCATCGAGCTCGATCTTCCCCTCGTCGACCAACTGCATCACGATCGCAGCCACGAATGTCTTGGTGACGCTGCCGATCCGGACCTGTGCGCCGTCCGGGATCTGCTCGGCGGTGACCCGGTCGCCCACCCCGCTGCGCAGCTCCACCGTCTCGCCGGGAACGGACAGGGTGGCCACCGCGCCGCCGACGGTCGAGCGGACCAGTTCGTCCAGGTCGGCCTGTACCGCCGCACGGTTGGGAAAGCTGTTGACCACCACCGGATCCGAGGTGTCCGAGCATCCGGCGAGCAGGAGGACCGAGATACCGACCGCGATCGCAGCAGATTTCATACCCCGACCCTATGGTGCGAGAACCGTTCGGCGCATCCGGATTTACCCTGATATCGCCCCCGAACGGCAGACCCGCCCGTGAGTCCTTCTGGCCCGCAGGGGGACCAGAAGGACTCACGGGCGGCGAAGCCGCAACCGCTCAGCCGCGCAGGTAGGCCAGCACCGCCAGCACCCGTCGATGCCCGCTGTCGGACGCGGACAACCCGAGCTTGGCGAAGATGTTGCCGATGTGTTTGCTCACCGCGGTCTCGCTGACCACGAGCCGGCCTGCGATGGTGCCGTTGTCCAGGCCCTCGGCCATCAGGCCGAGCACCTCGGACTCGCGCGGGGTCAGTGAGCGGATCGGGTCGTCCGACCGCCTGCGGCTCATCAGCTGCGAGATCACCTCGGGATCCATCACCGTGCCGCCCGCCGCGACCCGGCGCAGCGCGTCGGTGAACTCGGCGACACGGCCGACGCGTTCCTTGAGCAGGTACCCCATCCCGTTCGCGCCCTCGGCGAGCAGCCGACCCGCGTACCGGTCCTCCACGTACGCGGAGAGCACCAGCACAGGGAACCCCGGCCTGCGCCGTCGCGCCTCCTCGGCCGCCTTGAGCCCCTCGTTGGTGAAGGTCGGTGGCATCCGGACGTCCAGCACCGCGGCGTCCGCGGAGTCCAGCACCTCCAGGAAGGACTCGGCGTTGTCCACCGCGGCGACGACCTCGAAGCCCTCCCCGCGCAGCAACAGCGCGAGGCCCTCCCGAAGGAGTGCGTCATCCTCAGCGATCACGATCCGCACGGCGCCTCCAGTCTCATGGTGAACCGACGGTAGCCCACGGCTGCCCTCACGCCCCGCACGGCAGTTCCACCGTCAACGACGTCGGGCCGCCCTCGGGGCTGGCCAGTTCCATCGTCCCCTCGAAGGCCTCGGCCCGGCGCCGGATCCCGCTCAGCCCGCCGCCCGCCCGCTCGACCGCTCCGCCGTACCCGTCGTCGGTGATCGTGATCCGCAGCACCTCACCGGAACCCCGGTCCGCCGTATGCAGGCGGACGGTCACCCCGCTCGCTCCGCCGTGCTTTACGACATTGGTCAGTCCCTCGGCCACCACGAAGTACGCAGCCGATTCCACCGCGGCAGGCGCGCGGCGCAGCCCGCCCACGTCCAGCACGCACGGCACCGCGCTCCGGCCCGCCAGCGCCGAGACCGCACCCTCGAGCCCGAGCTCGTCGAGGATCGGCGGGTAGATGTCGTGCACGATGGTGCGCAGGCCCGCGAGCGCGTCGGCGGCCGCGTCCTGGGCCCGAAGCAGCTGCGGCAGGGCCTGTTCCGGGTTCGTCCGCAGCGACCGTTCCGCGATGCCGAGCATCATCACCACCCCGACGAGCCGGTTCTGGGCACCGTCGTGCAGGTCCCGTTCGATCCGGCGGAGCTCGGCGGCGTGCGCGTCGAGGGCGGCCGCGCGGCTCGCGGTCAGCGCGCTCACCCGCTCCACCAGCCGCGATTCCCGGGTCGGCGCCAGCAGCCGCGCGGCCAACCAGCACATCCCGCGCGCCATCAGCGGGGTCAGCCACAGCGACAGCGCGCCGTAAGCGACACCGACCAGCGGCATCGCCGCGGCCCCCCACCACGAGGTCACCGGATAGAGGTTGGTCACCGGCTCGTCGGCAGGCATCATCTGCCAATACGCCGGGATCAGCAGCGAATTGACGGCCGCGGCGGGGAACGCGAGCGCGAACAGGCCCGCGGCGGGAGCGATCAGCGCGTGCACCCCGACCCAGGCGGCGTCGCGCCGGGTCGAGGCCGCGGTCACCAGCCGCCGCAGGTCCTCGAACGTCGGGTCGGCCGGGATCGGCAGGTATCGCTCGGACAGTTCCTCCCCCGAGTACCACCCGGCCCGACGCCGGGCCAGCCCCGTCCACCACCGCAACAGCCCCACCGCCCGGGGCGCCAGCAGCCAGCCAGGCCCGAACAGCAGGAACACCACCAGCACCAGCCCGACGACCAGCAGCGCCATCGACACCATGCCCGCGACGCCCTCCGCCACCAGGTAGCGCAGCGCGCGCCACCAGCTCCGCAGCCGCCCGGTCCTCGCCATGCCCCCAGCATGCCGCACCCCGGCGGAGGTGTCGGTATAGCCAGCCACACCATGGATTCGGTAGCGCGCGGGATCGTCCGCCGACGCTGCCGTCCATAGCGTCGTCATCCATGAGCACACAGGTTCTGAGCCCGCCCGTCGCCGCCCTCCGACTCCAGCAGGTCACCAAGAGGTACGGGTCCGGTCCCGCCGCGGTGACCGCGCTGCGGGGCATCGACCTCACCCTGCCCCGAGGGGCCTTCACCGCCGTGATGGGCCCATCGGGCTCCGGCAAGAGCACCTTCCTGCACTGCGCCGCCGGCCTCGATCAGCCGACCTCGGGGTCCGTGTGGCTCGGCGACACCGACATCTCCCGGCTCAAGTCCAAGGCGCTGACCGTGTTCCGGCGCGATCACGTCGGCTTCGTCTTCCAGGCGTACAACCTGCTGCCCGCGCTCTCGGTGGAGCAGAACATCACCCTGCCGCTGCTGCTCGCGGGCCGCGGCACCGACCCAGGCTGGCTCGACTTCGTCACCGGCGCGGTCGGCCTGGCAGATCTGCGCGGGCGAAGGCCCGCGGAGCTGTCCGGCGGCCAGCAACAGCGGGTCGCGATCGCGCGCGCCCTGGTGACCCGGCCCGATGCCGTGTTCGCCGACGAGCCGACCGGCGCGCTGGATTCGCGGACCGGCCGCCAGGTCCTCGAACTGCTCCACCGCACCGCCGAGGAACTCGGGCAGACCGTGGTCATGGTCACCCACGATCCGATCGCCGCCTCGTACGCGGACCGGGTGCTGTTCCTCGCCGACGGCGCCTTCGTCGGTCACCTGGACCGGCCGAGCGCCCAGCAGGTCGCCGACCACATGACCCACCTCGGGGAGTGGTGACCCGATGAGATCGCTTGCAGGCGCGAACATCCGCGCACACCGAGGCGGTTTCGTCGGCATGTTCGTCGCGGTGCTGTTCGCCTCGATGCTCGTCACCGGGCTCGGGGTCCTCATCGAGTCCGGGATCCGCGGCGGCATCGAGCCGCAGCGCTACGCCGGCGCGGACGTCATCGTCGGCGGCAGGCAGTCGCTCGTGGTCAAGGAGGACGTCGACCAGCCGTTCGCGGAGCGGGCCCCGCTGACCGCGGGCGTCGCGGACGAGCTGGCGTCGGTTCCCGGGGTGGCGCGCGCGGTCCCCGACATCAGCGTTCCGCTCGCGTGGTCGGGCAGGCCGGTGCAGGCGCACGGCTGGGGCTCGGCCGCGCTGACCCCGTACGAGATCCGGGAGGGACGGGCACCGAACGGTCCGGGTGAGGTCGTGGTGGACGACGCCGAGCCCGCCCGCATCGGCGACCGGATCTCGTTGGCGCACGGCGGCATCGCCGACGACTACACCGTGGTCGGGGTGGCGGGCGCGAACCCAACCCCGGACCGGGCCGCGCACGTGTTCCTGTCCGACGGCCAGGTCTCCTCGCTGTCACCGCGTCCGGGCAACGTCGACGTCATCGGGGTCACGGCGGCCGACGGCGTCTCGGCGAACGCGCTGGCCGAACGGATCCGCGAACGAGTGCCCGAGGTCGAGACCTACACCGGACGGGCCCGCGGCGACGCGGAGTTCCTCGACGCGGGCAGTGCGCGTACCGAGCTGGTGATGATCGGCATCTCGTTCGCCGGGACCGCAGTGATGATCGCGATGTTCGTGGTGGCCAGCACCCTGTCGCTGTCGATCGCCCAGCGCAGGCGCGAGTTCGCACTGCTCCGCGCGGTCGGTGCGACTCCGGGTCAGATCCACCGGCTCGTCGGGCGTGAGGTGATGCTGGTCGCGGGCGTCGCCGCGGTCGCGGGCACCGTCCCTGGTTTCGTCCTCGCCGACTACCTCCGGTCTCGCTTCGCGGCGGCCGGACTGCTGCCCGCCGACTTCGCGCTGGCCTTCAGCCCGCTGCCCGCCGTCGCGGCCGTGGCACTGAGCCTGATCACCGCCCGTGCGGCGGCGGCCGTCGCCGCGCGCAGGCCCGCCAGGATCAATCCGGTCGACGCGCTGGCGGAGGCGTCGGCGACCCCGGCCAGGCTCGGCCGCGGGCGGATGGTCACCGGGCAGGTCCTCGGCGCTTCGGGCCTGGTGATCTCGCTGCTGCCCGCCGTTGTCCCGGGTCAGGCGGCGCTGGCGGGCGCCGGGGGCGCCGCTGTCCTGCTGATGATCTCGGTGGGACTGCTGGGACCGCGTCTGGTCAGCGGCGCGGTGGCCGCGTTCGGTGGGCCGCTCCGCCGATCGGGATCGCCGGCCTTGTTCCTGGCGGCCGCGAACACCCGCGGCAACGCCCGCCGCCTCGCCGCCGCCATCACCCCACTCGCCCTGGCGATCGCGATCGGATCGGTACAGATCTTCGTCCAGACCACCGTCGCGGCGGAGGCCGCCACCCAGTCGAGGGAGGGCGTCGTAGCGGACTTCCTCGTCACCGGCACCGGGTCGGGGCTGTCCCCCGCCGTCGTCGACGCGATCGGCCGGACACCCGGCGTCGAGGCGGCGAATCCCGTTGCCCGCAGCCAGGTGTACGTCCCGCGCTTCGACGGCGAGTCCACCACCACCGAGCGGTACGCGGCGCAGGGCATCGACCCGGCCGCGACGGTCGCGACCATGGATCTCCAGGTCGAGTCCGGCAGCCTCGACGCGCTGGCCGGGCGGGACACGGTGGCGCTGAGCAGCGACACCGCCCAGACGCTGGGAGTCGGCGTCGGAGAGACTGCCACGCTGCACCTCGGCGACGGCACCGCGGTCAGCCCGACCGTCGTCGCCACCTACGGGCGCGGACTCGGATTCGGCGATGTCACCTTCGCGAACGAGGTGGTGCGCGCCCACACCACGAGCGGGCTGGACGACAGCATCCTGGTGCGGGCCGAGCCCGGCAGACAATCCGAGGTCGGCGCCGCTTTGGCCGCGGCGGGCTACACCGTCACCGACCGGGACGGGCTCGGCGCGGCGGGCGAATCCGAGCGCAGCGCGCAGTCCTGGACGAGCCTGATCGCGCTGTCGGTGCTGCTGGCCTACCTGGCGGTGGCGGTGGTGAACACCCTCGTGATGGCGACGGCCGAGCGGGGCCGGGAGTTCGCGCTGCTGCGCCTGGTCGGATCGAGCCGCAGGCAGGTGCGCGCGATGATGCGCGCCGAGGCGGTGATGGTGGTGACGATCGCGTCGGTGGTGGGCACGCTGATCGCACTGCCGCCGCTGGTGGGGGTCAGCCTCGGGGTCTCCGGGCAGCCGATCCCCGCCATCTCCCCCGTCACCTACGCCGCGATCATCGCCGCGACGGTGACGCTGGGACTGATCGCGATCGCGATACCGACCCGCGCGAGGCTCCGCGCGGATCCGGTCGCGGCCATCTCCTCCCGGGAGTAGGACCGTCGCGCCCGGCACCCGATGCCGGGCGCGCACGGCCCCGGTTCCACGGGCGTTTGTCTCAGGCGGGTGCGATCGGACGGAACGCGCGGAGCTCGTCCTGTCCCGGCCTGACCACCCCGGCCGAGGACTCCATCACCTCGTTCCACGCGCCCGGCAGGTCACGCAACGGTTCGGAGACCACGAACCGGGTCTCCCCGCCCAACTGATGGAGGACGGGCACCTCCGGGTGCAGATCCCGCAGCCTGGAGATCTCGGTCGAGAAGAACAGCGACCTCGACTGCCTCGCGGTCGAGTAGCGGAAAATCCAGGTGGATTCGCCGTCCGTCGTCGCGACCGTCATCTGGACCGGATCGTCGACCCCGTGGGCCCGGCCGACATCCTCGACGAGACCGACGGCCCGGGCGACGGCGTCGAAGGGGTCGTCGGTGAGGCCGAAGGTCAGCGCGAGGAAGAACAGCGTCTCGGAGTCGGTCGAACCCTCGAGATCGGGAAACAGTGCCGGGTCGATCGCGGTGATCAGGTCGCGCCGGGTCTCGCGGAATCCTCCGAGGGCGCCGTTGTGCATCCACAACCAGCGCCCGTGCCGGAACGGATGGCAGTTGCTGCGCTGCACCGCGGTCCCGGTCGAGGCCCTCACGTGCGCGAAGAGCAGCGGGGTGCGCACGTGGCCGGCGATCTCGCGCAGATTCGAGTCGTTCCAGGCCGGTTCGATGCTCTTGAACACCGCCGGTTCGGTGCCCTCGCCGTACCAGCCGATGCCGAAGCCGTCGCCGTTCGTGGTCGTGGCGCCGAGGCGGGAGTGCAGGCTCTGGTCGATCAGGGAGTGTTCAGGCCGGAACAGCAGGTCCTCCGCGAGGATCGGCTCTCCCGAGTAGGCCATCCACCTACACATGCATCAATTGAAGCACCAAACTCCGCCCGCCGTGCTCGGCCGATCGCGGTGACGTGGTCAGGCTGTGCGTGCCCGCGCCGGGTCGACCGCGACGGCGGCGGACAGGAGTTCCGGTGGCCCCGAGAGTCGACGCCTGCGACGCCGGATCACCTTCTCGGTCTCGATCACGACCGGGATGATCAGCGCCCAACCCATGCAGGCGAGCCACTGTCCACCCGTCAGGGACGTCGTCATGAGCAGATCCTGGAGGAAGCCGAGCTCGACCGCGAACACGGTGGCGATGATCGGGATGGAGAGGATCTTCAGCGCACCGAGCACGGGAGCGGCGAGACCGGATTCGGGATCGCGCCTCATGACCAGGCCACTGAGGACCGACCCGATCGACAGCACCACGAACGCCATCGTCATCGGCACGCTCGCCTCGGTCGGACTCATCGGGCCGGGGGCGACGAGCATCGCCGCCAGGGTGACGGCGAACTGTAGGACCCCGTATGCCAGCCACTGGATGAACGCCTTCCGGTGTGCGATAGGGAGTTTCGGATCCCGGGGCGGTTTGCTCATCAGGTCCGCAGGCAGCGGGTCGAGCATGATGACGGCGACCGGGAACAGGGTGATGAAGAAGTTCTGGAACAGCACCATCAGTGGGGTGAGGGCGATGCCGTCGTTGATGTCGAACACGCTCGCGACGAGGAACAACAGCACCATCGCGAACAGCTTGGCCATCTGATAGCGGACGTACGACACGATCTTCTCGTAGATGCCGCGACCCAACCGGATCGCGGTGACCAGCGTCCCGAAGTTGTCGTCGGTCAGCACCATCCGCCCGGCCTGCTTGGTGACCTCGCTCCCCGACCCCATCGCCACCCCGATGTCGGCCTTCTTCAGCGCGGCGGCGTCATTGACGGCGTCGCCGGTCATCGCCACGATCGCGCCGCCCCGCTGCATGATGTCGGCTAGGCGCAGCTTGTCCTGCGGCGTGACGCGGCCGAAGACGTGGAGTTCCGGCAGGGCCGCCGCGAGTTCCTCGTCCGTCATGGCCTGGAGTTCGGCGCCGCCGATCGCGCCCGGCCCGAGTCCCAGCTCGGCGCCGATCGCGGATGCGGTGATGGCATGGTCGCCGGTGATCATCCGGACGTCGATGCCCGCGGAGTGGGCGGTGCGCACGGCGTCGATCGCCTCCGGCCGGAGCGGGTCGATGATCCCCACCATGCCGACGAACGTGAGGTCCTCGACGAACGACATCGGGTCCGCGGTCACGGCCGCCTCCTGGCCGTCGAGCAGCCGGGTGGCGAAGGCCAGCACGCGAAGCCCTTTCTCCGACATGGCGCGGTTGGCGGCCACGAGTTCGTCCCGAACCTCGGCCAGCGGCACCGTCTCCCCGCCGGGGACGAACGCGGTCGCGCAGCGGGCCAGGACCACGTCGGGTCCGCCCTTGACCAGCTCCGCGAACCGGGTACTGCCGCGAACCGGAAGATGGTGGAAGGTCGCCATGAACTTGTAGGCGGAATCGAACGGCACCTCGGCGACGCGCGGGTACGTCCGCCGGGTGAGCGGGGCGTCGACCCCGATCTTGGCCGCGAGCACCACCAGCGCGGCCTCGGTCGGATCGCCGACCACCTCCCCGGAGTCGGAGACGGTCGCGTCGCTGTCCAGGCACAGCCCGTAGGCGAGCAGGGTGAAGTCCGGCACCGCCTCGCCCGCGACCTGGGCGATCGTCCCGGCCTTGCCGTAGCCCTCGCCGTCCACCGTGAACCACCGGCCGCGAAAGTACAACGAGCGCACCGTCATCTGGTTCATGGTCAGGGTGCCGGTCTTGTCGGAGTTGATCACGCTCGTCGCGCCGAGGGTCTCGACGTCGTTGAGGTTCTTCACGATCGCCTTCGCGTCGGCGAGCTGGCGCGCCCCGTAGGCCAGCATCGCCTGGACGAACGTCGGCATACCGGTCGGGATGGCCGAGACGGCCATCGAGATGCCCAGCAGCAGGAGCGTCGTCAGGCTCTGCCCGCGCAGCACACCGAGGATCACGATGATCGCCACGGCCGTCCATGCGATGACGGACAGCACCTTGGTCAGCGCGTTCAGCTCGCGCTGCAAGGGGGATTTGCTCGGTGCGACGGCCGAGAGCATCGACGCGATCAGGCCCATCTGGGTGCGCATGCCGGTCTCGGTGACCACCATGGTGGCGGTGCCGCGGGTGACCGAGGTGTTCTGGAACACCATGTTGTTGCGGTCGCCGAGGGCGACGTCTGCGGTGTCGAGCGTCCCGGGATCCTTCGCGATCGGTGCGCTCTCACCGGTCAGCGCCGCCTCCTGGGTCTCGAGGGTGGCCGACCGCAACAGCCGGCCGTCGGCGGGGACGATGTCGCCCGCCTCGAGCGCGACGATGTCGCCAGGGACGAGTTCGGTCGCGTCGAGCTCGGTCAGCGTCCCGCCGCGGATCACCCGGGCCTGCGGCGTCTGCATCTTCGCGAGCGCGTCCACGCTGGCGCGCGCCTTCAGTTCCTGCTGCGTGCCCAGCACGATGTTGAGCACCACGAGAGCCGCCACCACGAGCGCCGTCGGCACCTCGCCGATGATCACGCTGACGACGGCCACCGCGACCAGCATCAGATTCATCGGATCCTTCAGCTGCAGCAGGGCGATCGACCACGTCGAGGGTGCGGGTTCGGCCGCGATCTCGTTGCCGCCGTACCGCCGCCGCCGCGCGTCGACCTCGCCGTCCGTCAGGCCCGACGTCGGGTCGGTGTCGAGCGCCGCGACGACGGCGTCCGCGTCCTGGGCGAACCAGGTCGCTTCGGATTCGGCGGTGGTGCGTGTGTGCACCCGGTCCGGTGTTGGTTCCGTGGTGGCCATGACCGCTGCTCCTCGCCGGGTACTCGGAAACGTCAGTAAGGAGTGGGAATCCAGTGCAACGGCAGAGCCGGTGCGCGGTATCCGCCGGGGTCCTGCCGCTTCGGCAGGGTGACGTCGGGACGCTCGAGCGGGGTGTACGGGATCTGGCTGAGCAGGTGACTGATGATGTTGAGCCGCCCCCGCTTCTTGTCGTCGTTGAGCGCGACAAACCAGGGCGCCAAGCCGGAATCGGTGAACCGGAACATCTCGTCACGGGCCCGCGAGTAGTCATACCAGCGGCTGTAGGACTTCAGATCCAACGGGGAGAGCTTCCAGATCTTCCGCGGATCCTCGATGCGACTCTGCAGGCGCAGCGTCTGTTGTTCCTCGCTCACCTCGAGCCAGTACTTGAGCAGGATGACCCCCGACTCGACGATCACGCGCTCGACCACGGGGATGAGCTCGAGGAACTTCCTGGCCTCGTCCTCCGTGCAGAAACCCATGACCCGTTCGACGCCTGCCCGGTTGTACCAACTGCGGTCGAAGATGACGACCTCCCCGGCGGCGGGCAGATGCGGCACGTACCGCTGGAAGTACATCTGCGACTTCTCCCGCTCGGTCGGGGCGGGCAGGGCGACCACCCTGAACACCCGCGGGCTCACCCGCTCGGTGATCGCCCTGATCACCCCGCCCTTGCCTGCGGTATCGCGGCCCTCGAAGACGATGCAGACCTTCGCCCCGGTCGACTTGACCCACTCCTGCAGCGCGACCAGCTCGGCGTCGAGCACCTTCAGATGGCGGCGGTATTCCTTGTTCGTCATCGGCGGGGCGTGCTCCTCGGCCGACGAATCGATCAACTCGCCGGCCTCGGCAGGCTGCCGACCGGTCTGCTCGGAGCGCTTCTCGGACTTCTTGTCCTTGGATTTGCCCACCGGGTTCTCCCTCGGCCGTCCTTGTGTGCGGTGCTCGTCCAGGACTTCACCAGGTTCGCCGACAGCAGGGCCGCGGCACCGAGGTGCGCGGCCCTGCTGTCGGACTTGTCACCGAATTGTCCTGCTTTCCACTGTGTTTCCGGTCAGACCGTGTTTCCGGTCAGACCGTGTTTCCGGGTCAGACTGCTTGCGGCTTCCAGGTGGACACCGCCCAGATCACCACCACGTCGAGGGCGATGATCAGCACCGACCACCACGGGTAGTACGGCAACCACATGAAGTTGGCGATGATCGAGATCGCCGCGATCACGATCGCCGCGATCCGCGCCCAACCGGCCCCCGTGAACAGCGCGACACCGATCGCCGCCACCACCACGCCGAGCACGATGTGGATCCAGCCCCACGTGGTGAGGTCGAACTTGTAGGTGTAGTCGATGCCGACGACGAAGACCTCGTTCTCGGCCACCGCGGCGATCCCCTGGAAGAACTGGATGATGCCAACGGTCACCAGGATGACGGCCGCCCCCATCGACGTACCCGCAGCGATTCCCTGTTCGGCCGGCGACTTCTCAGACATGACGGTCCCCTTCCTCGCAACCGAATGGTGCTATGTCCCCAGTGTCCGCTTCCCGCACCGCTTACATCGCGGATTCGAAGATCGAATCCCGCGAGCCAGGGAAGCGTCCGCGGAGTGAACCGTGCCTGTCTCGAGTCCTTTTCGAGTCTTGACCGCGGTGGAGAATCGGGCAGACCATGAGTCCATGACCGGCGATGACGAACTGCTTCAAGTCGAACAGGTCATCGCGCGTCTGACCGCTCGCTACCCGTCCATATCGCCGATCGACATCGAGCACACCGTACGCACGATCCACCAGCGTTTCGCCGACGGCAAGGTGCGCGACTTCGTTCCCCTGCTCGTCGAGAAGGCGGCCCGTCGGGACATCGCGGGCTGGGTGACCACGCAGCCGCGAACTCCCACGGCACTGTCGCGGCCCGCGACCGAGGCCGGCGGAACGGACGCACCAGCGGCTCTGGGCCAGCGCCGACAACGCCGAGCCGCGCGATGGCCCGGTTTCCTGGCCGCGTGGCCCTCCAGGTGAGATGCTGGCATGCGTCGGGGAAGGGCCGTGATGCCGCGGTTGCCCCCTGGTCCGAATCCATTCGCCGAGAGCAGCATGCGGGGCCGACAGCAAGCCACCGCACCCCCGATCGTGCACCACTCGAACACCGTTCTGACCACGGCCATCTTCAACGAGAGAGGTCCTGTAGTGAACAACGAATTCGACGAAGTCGGGCCCATCGACTACCTCGTGGTGGAGTTCCCCGCCGACCGGCAGCCGGACGGCTCGGCATTGCCGATGCTCCGCGACCTGGTCGACAACGGCATCATTCGCGTGCTCGACCTCGTGTTCGTCCGCAAGGACACCGACGGATCGCTGGCCGGGATCGCGATCGACGACCTCGGCTTGGAGGGCGGCATCGACGTGACGCTGTTCGCCGAGGCGTCGTCGGGACTGGTGAATCCAAGCGACGTCGAGGAGGCAGGCGCGATCCTCGAACCCGGCTGTTCCGGAGCGATTCTCGTCTACGAGAACCTGTGGGCAGCCCCGTTCGCCGCGGCGCTGCGCCGTGGCGGCGCGCAACTGGTGGCCTCGGGCCGCATCCCCCTACAAGGCATCATGGCGGCACTCGACTCACTCGACGCCGACAGCTGAAGAGAAGGAGCACACCATGCCTGGACTACTCCGTGGCGTCGCGCGTACCGCCGTCGTGGCCGGGACCGCGACCGCGGTCTCGAATCGCGTTTCCCGTCGGCAGGGTCGGCGATGGAACGCCGAACAGGAGACCCAACAGGCGCCCCCGCAGGCCGCGCCGCCTCCGCCCCCGCCGCCGCCCGCTGCCGCACCACCCTCGGGCGGCGTCGATCGCATCACCGCCCTGAAACAACTCGCCGAACTCAAGGACCAAGGAGTTCTCACCGAGGACGAGTTCAACGCGGAGAAGGCCAGGATCCTGGCCTCCTGACCACACCGCCGCGCGAGCAATAATCGCTCGCGCGGCGGTGGCGGGTTCGCTAGCCTCGGGACATGTCTCCTCCAGCCTGAGAGAACCCCGACATGACTGCGACGACGGCCACGGCCGCACGCCGGTACACGCCGCTGGCCCTGATCAACCTCGCGACCCTGCTCTCGGCCACCGGCAATGGCATCACCATCGTCGCGCTGCCGTGGCTGGTGCTCGCCAAGACCGGCCGGGCCACCGACGCCGCCGTCGTCGCGGGCGCCGCCACCCTGCCGCTGCTGCTCTCGAGCCTGTTCTCCGGCACGGTGGTCGACCGGTTCGGCCGCCGCCGCACCTCGCTGGTCTCCGACTTCCTGTCCGCGGTGTCGGTGGCGCTGATCCCGGTGATGTCCGCGACGGTCGGGCTGTCGGTTGGTGGCATCGCGGCGCTCGCCGCACTCGGCGCCGCCTTCGACCCGGCAGGCATCTCGGCCCGCGAATCCATGCTGCCTGCCGCGACGAAGGAGGCCAGGTGGTCGTTGGACCGGGTGAACAGCCTGTACGAGGCCAACTACAACGTCGCGTACCTGATCGGCCCCGGCATCGGCGGCGTGCTGATCGCCACGGTGGGCGCGGTGAACACCCTGTGGGTGACCTCCGTCTGCTTCGCGCTCTCGATCCTCACCATCGCCTTCCTCCGGCTCGAGGGCGCGGGCGCCCCCGATCACGAGACCAGGCCGGAATCGATGTGGAGCGGCACGCTCGAGGGCCTGAAGTTCGTGTGGCACAACCGGTTGCTGCGCACCCTCGCGCTGGTCGACATGGCGATCGTCGCGCTGTACATGCCGGTGGAGAGCGTGCTGTTCCCGGTCTACTTCACCGAGCGCGGCGAGCCCGCGCAGCTCGGCTGGGTGTTGATGGCGATGAGCATCGGCGGCGTCATCGGGGCCCTGACGTACGGTGCACTCGCCGCCCACGTCAAGCGCCGGACCCTGATGCTGCTGGCGGTGACCGCGCTCGGCGGGTGCATGGTCGGCATGGCGTTCCTGCCTGCGCTGTGGGTCACGCTCACGCTGGCGCTGCTGGTCGGCCTGGTGTTCGGGCCGGTCGGGCCGATCGCGAACTACGCGATGCAGACCCGCAGCCCCGAGCACATGCGCGGCCGTGTCGTCGGCGTCATGACGTCCACCGCGTACGCCGCGGGCCCGCTCGGCTACCTGCTCGCAGGCCCGCTGATCGATGCGGTCGGCCTGCGAATCACCTTTTTCGCACTGTCCATCCCGGTCCTGGTGATCGCCGCCGTCTGCTTCACGCTGCCGGCATTACGCGATCTGGATGCACCGGTGGCCGATCCGGTCGACACTCGACGCACCAGGGAGTGAGAGAGGAATGCCATGACGCAGTACCTGCTCAGTGTCTACCAGCCCGACGGACCGGTCCCCGCGCCGGAGATCCTGGAGGGGATCATCGAGGACATCGACGCCTTCAACCAGGAACTCAAGGCCGCGGGCGCGTGGGTGTTCGCAGGGGGCCTGCACCCGCCGGAGCAGGCGACGGTCCTGCGACCGAAGAGCGGCGAGGTGCTCGTCACCGACGGCCCGTTCGCGCAGGCTGAGAATCATCTCGGCGGATTCACGATCATCGAGGCGCCGGACCTCGACACCGCGCTCGGCTGGGGCCGCAAGCTGGCGGCCGCGACCACCCTCCCGATCGAGGTGCGCCCGTTCCAGGTGGGCTGACGCCCCGACCTCACGCGGCGACCGGAACACGCTCCTCCCCCGCGACGCCTGCGCCCCGGTCGACGCGGGTCGCGATCAGCAGCACGCCCAGCCCCGCCGCGGTGACGGCCGCACCGATCCAGATCGGTGAGACGAACCCGAACCCGGCGGCGATCGCGAACCCACCGAGCCACGCGCCGAGTGCGTTACCGACGTTGAAGGCGGCGATGTTCGCGCCCGACGCCATGGTGGGCGCTTGCGCCGCGTAGTTCATGATCCGCATCTGGAATCCGGGGACCGTCGCAAAACCGAAGGCTCCCATGAGGATCAGGGACACCACCGTCATCGTCTTGCTCTGGGCGGTCAGCGCGTACACGATCAGCACCACGGTCAGCCCGGCGAGGAGCGTCACCAGCGACGCGGTCAGCGCCCGGTCCGCCGCCTTGCCGCCGACGTAGTTACCCACGAACAGGCCCGCGCCGAACAGGATCAGCAGCCACGGCACCGTGGTCGAGGCGAACCCGCTGACCTCGGTGAGGGTGAAGGCGATGTAGGTGAAGGCGCCGAACATGCCGCCGAAACCGAGGACGGTGATCGCGATCGAGAACCACACCTGTGGTGACCGGAACGCACGCAGCTCGCTGCCGAGCCCCGCCGAAACCGCTGCGTCCGAACGGGATACGGATGGGACCAGCGCGGCGATGCCGGCCAGCGCCACCACACCGATCACGGTGATGGCCCAGAACGTGGAGCGCCACCCGAACTGCTGTCCGAGCAGGGTGCCGAACGGCACGCCAAGGACGTTCGCGATGGTCAGACCCGTGAACATCGTGGCGATGGCGCCTGCACGCTTGCCGGGCGCCACCAGATCCGCCGCGACGACCGCTCCGATCCCGAAGAAGGCGCCGTGGCACAGTGCCGCGACGATGCGTCCGGCCATGAGCACCTCGTAGGTGGGCGCGACCGCGGAGAGCAGATTGCCGACGACGAACAGCACCATCAGCGACATCAGCACCCGTTTGCGGTCGAATCGCCCCACCGCAGCGGTCAGCGCGATGGCACCGATCGCGACCGACAGCGCGTAGCCCGAGATCAGATGACCCGCGACGGACTCGGAGACACCGAAATCGGCGGCGACCTCGGGCAGCAGCCCCATGATCACGAATTCGGTGAGGCCGATTCCGAAGCCCCCCATGGCCAGGGCGAATAGTCCCAACGGCATGCGAATGCCCTCCACAATTCGATTGCTCAAGCAGATAGCTGGCGCAAGCAGTAGTTGCACACGCCCCATAGATAGTTGCACGCGCCCGATAATGGCGCAAGCCATGTATGGTGGGGCAACCGATTGGGAGGTATCTCGTGGGGATCGCCGACGACGCCGTCGAAATCCGAGCGCAGGGGTGGCGCACCCTCGCGGCGCTGCACGGACTGCTCGACACCGAGCTCGAACGCGCGCTCCAGCGCGAACACGACCTCTCGGTGGTCGAATACACGGTGCTCGACGCACTGAGCCGTCAGGACGATTGGCACATGCGGATGTCGCAGCTCGCCAGGGCGGCCGCGCTGAGCAGCAGCGCGACCACCCGGCTGGTGAACCGGCTCGAGAGCCGGGGACTACTTGCCCGGTATCTGTGCCAGGACGACCGTCGGGGCATCTACACCGAGGTCACCGAGGCAGGCCGGGCCCTGTTGGAGCGGGCGCGACCCACCCACGACGCGAAGTTGCGCGAGGCGCTCGACGAGGCCTGCGCCATACCGGAACTCGCGCCGCTCGTGGCGGCACTCCACACGGTGGGCGCCGCACAGGGCTGACGAACGCCAGCGCGCCTCAGCGCGAGACGACCAGCAGGAATCCGCCGCCGCCCGGCTCGATCTTGGTGTCGAGCGTCAGCTCGGGCGCCAGCCGGGACAACCGGTCCAGCAGCCAGGCGGACGCGTCCTCGGCGTCGGACTTCGAGGGGCACCGCGCGACGGCGACCCGTCCTGGCTTGCGGGTGAGCTGCTCGACCACGCCGATGATCGGCGCCGGATCGATGACGAACAGCGCGTCCGACCACGGGACAACCGGCTTGATCGCGCCCTTCTTGGTGTTGCAGGCGCGGTGCGCGAGCCGCTCCGGCCCGCCCTTGCCCTTCTTGGCGGTGTTGATGCTGTCGATGCTCGGACCGCGCGGGTCGTTCACCGACATGTTCGGGTCGACGGGTTCGTCGCACAACCAGCAGCGCCACGATTCCCGTTCGCCGACCTCATCCAGCTTGCTCATGCGCATGACGCTACAGCGGTGCCGGTCACCGGAACCCCATCACCTTGTCGCCCCACGCGGCCCGCAGCTCCTTGTCGGGGTCGCTCGCCAGGGTGTCGGTCTTGTCGATGAGCAGCGTCGCCCTGGTGTCCTCGCGGTACGGCGCCCAGTGCTTGGACGCGTCGAGCGCCGCGGGCACGCCGTGCTGCGCGAACGCCAGCCACCGCCGCTGCACCCGGCCGGAGACCTCGAGCGCGGCCTTGCGCCCGCCGAGCCAGAAGGTCGGGTCATGATTGAGCGTGCCGAAATTGCCGAACACATAGGGCAGTTCGGTGGCGTGCCCGGCGCCGACCCGGGCCGCCCACAGCATCGGGGTGGCGTGGTCGAACCGGTACACCCAGGTGGGCGAGTGCTTGCTGTGCGCGTCGGCGATCCACAGGCACGGCATCCGGAAGGCCGCGTCCCGCGACACCGCGAGGGCACCGCTGGTCTTCGACCAGTCCGGGTAGGCCGAGATGATCTCCGCGACGCGGATCGCGGGCAGCTTCGGGTGGTCGGCGGCGATCGCGGTGAACATCTGGTTCACGGTGTCCGCGGTGACGGGCATGATCGGCGACCTGGTCAGCCGGAAGATCGACGCCTCGTCCTTGTTGGTGCCGATGATCAGGGGGATGCGGTGCGCGAAACCCTTCTGGAACGCGGCGACCGGGTACCGGGGCACCAGGTCGCCGTCGACCACGGGAGCCATCGACAGCGTGCCGGGCACCGAGGTCGTCACCTCGTCGAGCAGCACGTCACCCGCCGCGGTCAGCTTTTCGATCGGCAGCTCGAACAGCCTGCCTGCCTCGTCCTCGCTGACGCCGACGATCTCGAGGAAGCGCCTGGCCACCGACGCCGCCCGCTCGGCGCCGTAAACCGATGTGGCGGGAGCACTTTGCACGATGGCCTTCTGGAAGAGACCCTCCGCGCGCGGTGAGGTCATCAGCGTCGTGATCGATCCGGCGCCCGAGGACTCCCCGAACGCGGTGACGTTGTCCGGGTCCCCGCCGAACGCTTCGATGCACTCACGTACCCATTCGAACGCGGCGATCATGTCGCGGAGCCCGATGTTGGTCTCGAAGGGATGCTCGTCGGTAGAGAAGGTCGAGAGGTCGAGGAACCCGAGCACGCCGGTCCGGTAGTTGACCGTGACCACCACGACATCGCCCAGCTCGGCCAGCCGCCTACCGTCGTAGACGCTCTGCGACGACGAGCCGACGCAGTACGCACCGCCGTGGATCCAGACCATCACCGGGCGCGGCGTCCCGTCCGGCCGGGGCGCCCACACGTTGAGCGAGAGGCAGTCCTCGTCCACGACCGAGCCCGGTTCCATCGGCACCTGAACCGTCTTGGCTTGCGGGGCGATGGGGCCGAAGTCCCGGCAGTCGCGCTCGCCCAGCCACGGGGACGGCGCCACCGCGGACCGGAACCGCCGCGCGGCGCCTGCGGCGGCATACGGGATCCCCTTCCAGGCGAACACCGTGCCCGTCGCGTAGCCGCGCGCGTCGCCGTCCCGGGCGGACACGGTCAGCGTCTCGGCCGGGGTCGCGGTCACATCCAGTCCGGTGGGCACGGCAGCCTCCTCGCAGCGGGATCCCAGCCAACGTACCAAGGATGTGCGACCACCTGCTGGAACCGCCGGGGGCACTGGGAGGCACGCCACACCCGGCGCGAACCCCGCTCCCGTTGATCGGGAAGAACGACTGCGACGTCGACGGCGGTGGTCTGTGATGGAGCCATGCCATCACGAGCCGCATTCACCCCCGGCGCCCTGCTGTCGGGCCGGCGCGCGGTCGTCACCGGCGGTGCGGCGGGCATCGGCGCGGCGGTCGCGCGGTCGTTCGCCGCCCACGGCGCCCACGTCCTGGTCGCCGACCTCGATCCGGTCACCGATCTCGGGTTCGACCCGGCCGCGGGCGGAACGATCGAGGCCGTCGAGGCCGACGTCCGCACGGCCCCGGTACCCGCGGCGCTGCTCGAGCACCGGCCGGACATCCTGGTGAACAACGTCGGCCACTACCTGCGCCCGCCGCGCCCGTTCGCCGAGAACGAGCCCGAGCTGTGGGAGCAGCTGCACGAGGTCAACCTCGGTCACGTGCTGCGGCTCACGCACTCCCTGCTGCCCGGCATGGCCGAGCGCGGCGACGGATCGGTCATCAACCTCACCACCGTCGAGGCGCATCGCTCGATGCCCGGGCACACCGTCTACTCGGCATACAAGGCCGCGCTGATGCAGTTCACCCGTTCGCTCGCCGCCGAGGTCGGCCCGGCGGGGATTCGGGTCAACGCCATCGCCCCCGATCTCATCGAGTCGGTGCAGGTCCCCTACGCCGAGCTGGTGCCCGAGGAGCAGGCGCCGCTGTGGCCGACGTGGTCCCCGCTCGGCGGCCCCGGGCAGCCGGAGGACGTGGCGGGCGCCGCCCTGTTCCTGGCGTCGGACCTGTCCCGCTTCGTGACCGGCGGCACCATCCACGTCGACGGCGGCACGCACGGCGCGGGCGGCTGGGTGCCGCGCGCATCCGGCGGCTGGACCAACCGCCCCCTCAATCCCTGACCAGTTCCGAAGGATCACCATGCCAACGCTCAGTCTCAACGTCCCCAACTTCGGGAACCTGCTCGCCGCAGACGATTTCGGGCACCTGCTCAAGGTCTGCCGCGCCGCGGACACCGCCGGGGTCGATCGGCTGATCCTCACCGACCACGTCGTGATGGGCCCGGACACGTCCGCCTACTCCTGGGGCGCCTTCCCCACCAACCCCGACGCGCCATGGCTGGAGCCGATGACGGTGCTCGCGCTGGTGGCCGGGCAGACCGAGCGGATCCGGCTCGGCACCGGGATCGTGATCGCCGCGCTACGCGGCGGGGCGGTCCTGGCGAAGACGGCCGCGACACTTGATCTACTGTCGGGCGGCCGGGTCGACCTGGGCGTCGGGACCGGCTGGCAGGCAAAGGAATACGAGGCGGTCGGGCTGGACTTCGCCAAGCGCGGCCCGCTGCTCGACGACACCCTGGCGGTGTGCCGGGCATTGTGGGAGGGCGCACCCGCCGCGGTCGCCCGCCCCGGCATCACCTTCGACGACGCCCACTGCTCGCCCCGGCCTGCGGCGGGTCGACGCATCCCGATCTGGGTGTCCGGCACCCTGTCGAAGGCGGTGGTCCGCCGCCTGACCACCTGGGGCGACGGCTGGATTCCCATCATGGGCGCCACCGACGACGACCTCGGCGCGGGAATCGAGCGGCTGCGCGACGCTTTCGCCGACGCGGGCCGCGACCCGGCCGAGCTCCAGGTTCGTGGGCGGCTGACCGTCGAGCGGACCGGCAGCGGCGCGGTCGACCTGCCCGCCACCGTCGCGAACGCCGCGGCGCAGGCACGGCTGGGTGTCACCGATGTGAGCGTCGCCCTGCAGGCCCTCGACGCCGATCCCGACGCGGCCACTGCCCTCCTCCCCGAACTGGTCGCGGCGTTCCGCGCGGAGTTCAGCTAGCCCCGCGCCCCGCCGAGTGTGCAGCTGCCGGGGCATCGCCCGAGTGCGGGCGACGGCAGCTGCACACTCGGCGCAGCACCGCTTCCGCCAATATGCAACCAATGGTTGCGCGATGCCGAACCCTCGGCTAGCGTGATGTGCAACCAAACGTTGCATATCGAGGAAGGGTGCAGAACATGGAGTTCGGCAGCATCGAACGAGAGATCTACGTCGACGCCTCGCCCGAGGTGGCCTTCGAGGTGGTCAGCAGCCCCGAGCACATCTCGGAGTGGTGGACCGACCACACCGAGATCGAAGCGACTCCCGGAGCGGTCGGTGAGCTCGTCTGGGGCGACCGCGCCAAGGTCGTCCCGATCAAGGTGGTGAACGCCGAGCCGCCCCGTTTGTTCTCGTTCCGCTGGTGCTTCCCCGAGGACAAGGTCGTCGACTCCGCCGACTCGCTGCTGATCACCTTCGAGCTCACCCCGTCCGGCACGGGCACCAAGATCCGGTTCACCGAGACCGGGTTCCGGGAGATGGGCTGGGAGGCCGCGAAGTTGGAGGAGCAGTACCTCGACCACAGCACCGGCTGGGACCGATTCCTGCCCAAGCTCGGGGAGTACCTCGCGCGGCTGGTGTCCACCCCGTGAGCACCGCCGTCGACGACGACCTGTGGTCCGCGGTCGGGGATCCGACCCGTCGGCGGATGCTCGACCTGCTCCTGGCGGCCGGCGACGGCACGGCCACCAGCCTCAGCGAGCAGCTGCCCGTGACACGGCAGGCCATCGCGAAACATCTCGGTGTGCTCGACCGGGTGGGCCTGGTGCACGCCACGCCCGCCGGGCGAGAGAGGAGGTATCGGGTGGACGAGGCGCAACTCGCTCGCGCGGTCGCGCAGTTGTCCTCGGTCGGGGCGGCGTGGGACGCCAGGCTCCAGCGGATCAAGCGCATCGCCGAGGCGATTCAGCGCACGAAAGACCAGCGCGACACACAGCACTGAATTCCGACAGGTCATTCGAAAACCAACACCGGAAAGAGGGACCGAAAATGGTAGACATCCTGCACAGGGTCGGTATCAAGGCATCGACGGCCGAGGTCTACGCGGCCTTGACCACAGCCGAGCGGCTCGCCGCCTGGTGGACGACCGACACCAAGGGCGAAGGCAACGACGTCGGCGGTGTGCTCCAATTTCGTTTCGGAGCAGGCGGATTCGACATGAAGGTCGACGAACTCGTTCCCGGCAAGCGCGTCCAGTGGGAAGTGATCGACGGACCGGAGGAATGGGTCGGCACCCATGTGATCTGGGACCTCGATCAGGTCGACGACTACACTGTCATCCTCTTCAACCACCAGGGTTGGAAGGAGCCGGTGGAGTTCATGCACCACTGCAGCACCAAGTGGGCGCTCTTCCTGATGAGCCTGAAGTCGCTGATCGAAACCGGGACGGGCGCGCCGGATCCGCACGATGTCAAGATCGACAACTGGAACTGATCAACCCACCCGGGGCACCAGCGCTGCATCGCCGAGTGTGCACCTACGGGGCATCGCCCGAGAGCGACCGCCGGCAGGTGCACATTCGGCGTCCGCGGCGGCTGGGACGGTCCGCGACGGCTATCCGGCGCGGCGGGACCCCAGCGGCGCGCGGTCGGCGCCCTCGATCTGCCAGAACGTCCACCCGTCCCTGGTCTCGACGTCGCCGCTGATGTGACTGGCGACGGCATTGGCCGCGACCGTCGGATTGTCGAAGCGGCGGCCCTCCATCGGCCCGCGGGTGATCTCGAGCCGACCCGTCTGCTCGTCGTACATGCCGACGAGCCGGTAGCCCTCGAAGTCCGCGACCACCTGCAGCCTCAGGTCGACGACCTCCTCGACGACCGCGGACTTCTTCGTGCGGGTGATCGGCACCAGCTTCGGCCGGCTCGGCTCGGCCACCGCACCGACGGGCTTGCGACTGGGGTCCTTGACGTCGGACAGCCCGAGGAGGTCCCAACGCGCGCGGCCGTGCTCCACCCGTTCGACGGCGATGGCGTGGCTACCGGTCCGGGTGCGCCCCGGAACCTCCTTCACCCACAGATCGACCTCGCTGTGGATGTCGGCGGCGACCTCCTCGGACGGGACGACGAAGTACTCCTCCGGGGAGGTGGCCAGGTCGACGAACACCCAGAACTGGGATCCGGTGTCATCGGTGTCCAGCGCACCGTCCTGCTTGCGTGCCTGCCAGTCGCCGTCGAGCTTGGTTCGCACCCGGACCACGCAACTGTCGTCGCCGACGCCCCACACCTGAACCGGGTTGCGCCGCGAGTGGGTGAGCCGGACCGCGCGGCCACCGCGCTGGGCGACCTCCGAGATGAATGCCTGAATGCCCAGGCTGGCAGTGTTCTCCATGGTATCCGTCCGTGCCGCTCAGCCCGTGCAAATGTGAGAGCAGTGGGGCGACGGGCGACGCGGACACGACTCGGTCTCTGACCTCCACCTTACGTGCATGTGGACGCGCCGTGACCCACAGCACGGGAGATCACCGTTCTTGCAGCACCGAGAGGATGTTGCCGGCCGGATCGGTGAACCATGCGATGTAGGGTCCGCCGCCCCGGAAGATGCCCCGCTCGTCGGCCTCCATCCCCGGGTACCGCTCGAAGGTCACGCCCCGCTCGCGCAGTGCGTCGACCGCCGCATCGATGTCCTCGACCGGGAAGTTCAGGATGGTGTACGTCGCCGGGATGTGGGTCTGCTTCGGGTACACCAGCACCGTCTCACCCCCGCCGACCTGCAGCGCGAGCAGGCCGAACTGCTCGGTGACGGTCAGGCCGAGGGTGTCGCGGTAGAAGGCCGCGGCCGCCTCGAGGTCGTCGACCGCGAAGCCGCTGTACGGCGCCGAGTTCAGCGTGGCCGACGGGGCGGGTACCCGGGCGGCCAGGTATCGCGCACCGAGCTCGATGATCTGGAAGTAGTTCCCGTCCGGGTCGATCAGCGTCCCGAAGAGCATCCCCTCGGAGCGTTCCTCGAGCGGCACCAGCCAGTCTGCATCCATCTCGTCCAGGCGGGCCGCGACCGCTGCCGCATCGTCGACATGGAAGTTGAGGATCGTGCGGCCGGGCTCGGGGTTCTTCTCCGCGACATCGTCGCGCTGGTCGAACAGGACGCTGACGCCGCCGAATCGGACGTCGCCGTCCGGGGTAGGTGTGGCGTCGAACGCCCGGCAATACCAGTCCCGAAGGCGATCGGGGTCCGGGCTCGCAAGCAGAATGGAACCGAGGTCGGGGCTGGTCATGTGTCCTCCCGGATGCGAGTGCCGGTCTCGACACTGCACCCGACCGGGCCCTGGCGCAAGGGCGACCCGCCGGGAGGACCTGCTCGATTTCCGAAAACGTAGCTTCCCCACGGGCGGTGCCCGGCAACTACGGTTCGCCAGGACACCAGCACCGACCGATAGAGGGATGTTCTCAGTGAAGCGCGACCGGGTCAGCGGTACAGCGCGTCGATCTCGTCGGCGAAGCGCTCGGTGACCACCTTGCGCTTGATCTTCAGGGTCGCGGTCATCTCGCCGTCCGCCTCGGTGAGGTCGCGGTGCAGGATCGCGAACTTCTTGATCGCCTCGGAATGCGAGACGGTGCTGTTCGCGTCGTCGACCACCAGCTGCAACGCGGCCTGCAGGTCCCGGTCCTCGCTCAGGTCCGCGACGGACGCCGAGGCGGGCTTGCCGTTCTCGGTCTTCCACAGCGCGAACACGTCCGGGTCCACGGTGAGCAGCGCGGCGATGAAGGGGCGTGCGTCCCCGACGACCACGGCCTGCGAGATCAGGGCGTGCGAGCGCATCCGGTCCTCGAGCGGTCCCGGCGAGACGTTCTTGCCGCCCGCAGTGATCAGGAGGTCCTTCTTCCGTCCGGTGATGGTGAGGAAGCCGTCCCCGTCCAGCTCGCCGAGGTCGCCGGTCCGCAGCCAGCCCTCGTCGAAGGTGTCGGCGGTGGCCTGCTCGTTGTGCCAGTACCCGCCGAACACCACCCCGCCGCACAGTTCGATCTCCCCGTCGGCCGCGATGCGAACGCCGTTGCCACCCATCGGCTGTCCGACGGTGCCCATCTTGTGTGCACCCGGGACGTTGACGCAGTGCGCCGCGGTGGTCTCGGTGAGTCCGTAGCCCTCGTAGATCGGCACGCCGACACCACGGAAGAAGTGCCCGAGGCTTGGCATCAGCGCGCCGCCACCGGAGATGGCCCACCAGCACTCCCCGCCGAGCGCGGCCCGGAGCTTCGAGTAGACGAGCCGATCCGCGACCCAGTGCTGCGCGCGGAGCACCGGGGACGGACCACCCGCATCGAGCGCCTCGCTGTAGCGGACGGCGGTCTTCTCGGCGAAGCCGAAGATCGCCTTCTTGACGGCGCCGCCCTGCGCGGCGCTGTGCGCGGCCGAGTCGCGGACCTTCTCGAACACCCGCGGCACGCCGAGGATGGTGTGCGGCTGGTACCGGGCGAACTGCCCGACGACGGTGCTGAAGTTCGACCAATGCGCTTGCGCTCCACCGGCTTCGAACATCGCCAGTGACACGGCGCGGGCCAGGACATGGGCAAGCGGCAGGAAGGTGAGCATCCGGTTGCCGGGCTTGGCCACCTCGCCGACGCTGGCGCTGAGGATGCCGCGAACCTCGGACAGGAAGTTGCGGTGGGTCAGGATGCAGCCCTTGGGCCTGCCCGTGGTGCCGGAGGTGTACACGAGCGACGCCAGGTCGTCGGCCCGGATCGCCGCGACCCGGTCGTGCACCTCGGCATCGTCGAGGTGCACGCCCGCCGCGATCAGCGCGCCCACCGCGTTGTCGTCGATCTGGCGGACACCCAGTCCGGAGCCGTCGAAGGCCGACGCGTGCCGATCGGTTTCGACGATCGCCGTCACCGCTCCCGAATCCTCTGCTATCCAACGGATCTGGTCGGGCGAGGACGAGTCGTAGATCGGCACGGACGCGGCGCCCGCCGCCCAGATCGCGAAGTCGAACAGCGTCCATTCGAACCGGGTGGCGGACAGCAGGATCACCCGATCACCGCGGGCCACCCCGCCGGCGATCAGGCCCTTCGCGACACCGACCACCAGATCGGCGAACTCCGCCGCGGTGACGTCGACCCAGTCGCCGCCGATCGGTCGACTGAACAGCACCCGCTCGGGCGCTTCCTGCGCGTGCCGGTAGACGGAACGGACGAGGGCGTCATCGTCCGCGATGGTGAACTGGGCGGTGGTGGTGAATTCACGCACGGGGGTCTGCTCCGATGCTCTGGTCGGTGTCATGGTCTGCGGTACTGGTGCGGAACCGGTGCAGCATGCGGGCGAGGTCGGCGATGTCCGCGGCCGACCAGTCCCGGACCCGCTCCCCCACCTCGTCACGGCGGCGCCGGTCGGCGCCGGTGAGGACGTCGCGGCCGGCATCCGTGAGGCTGAGCGGATGCCCGCTGCGAATCGGTCCGGGCTCGGCCTGGACCCACCCGGCGTCGACGCATCCGCGCAGCTGCCGCGACACGGTCGACCGGTGCACCCCGAACGCCTCGGAGATCTCCGTCGCACGGCATCCCGGATTGCGCTCGATATAGGAGAGCACCGAGTGCTGGGCGAAGGTGGGCACCCCCTCGGCGGGACGCTCCCCCGTCATCAGCTGGCGGACCAGGTGCACGAGCTCCTCGTGTACCTGGGCGACGGCCGCGGTCGATCGTTGTTGCACAACGCAACTATAAACCCGCCAAGACGCCGTCCGACTCGGGCCTGGGCCCGGCCGGCGAATCCGAACCTTCGGATCAGCGTGATCCGAACTCCGCCGTGCCCCCTCGCGGCGGCGCAATCGTCCGCCGGCCCGTCGTTTGCCCAGGTACGCCCGCACCGCGGGTGGCGCAATCGCCTCACCACTCCGGCGGCCGCGAAGTGAGCGGCCAGCAGCCCGCGAAACCACCGCTACTGTCGGCATTCGTCCAGGTCACCGGCCCCGAAGAAGGGAAGCAGATGAGCGCAGCCACCGAGCCGCCTCCGAGCCGCCGCTCCCGCGCCGATCGGGCCCGCCAGGTAGCGGACGTGCTGCGCCAGCAGACCCTGGCCGGCGCGTTCGCGCGCACCCTGCCGCCGGAGCACGACCTCGCCGTCGAATTCGCGGTCTCCAGGAACACCGTGCGGGCGGCCCTATCGCTGCTCAAGGACGAGGGCCTGATCGACCGCGCGCCGCGCGTCGGCACCCAGGTGTCGGGACGCAAGTTCGACCACGGCATCGACACCCTGCTCGGTCTGAAGGAGACGCTCCGCGAGCACGGCGAGGTGCGCAACGAGGTACGCGCGGCCCTGCGCCTCGTGCCTCCGCCCGCCGTCGCGCGCCGCCTCGAGTTGGACCGGGCCGAGCCCGCGGTCTACATCGAGCGGCTCCGCTACCTCGGCGACCTGCCGCTCAGCCTGGACCTGACCTACCTCGTCCCGGACCTCGGCGAGGAACTGCTGCGCCGCGACCTCGCGGGCAACGACATCTTCGCCCTGATCGAGGAGGTCTCCGGCAGGCCACTCGGATCGGCCGAGCTGGCCATCGAATCCGTCAACGCCGACGCCCACACCGCGGCCGCACTGCAGGCCCCCGAGGGCGCCGCGCTGCTGCTCCTCGAACGACTCACCACCCTCGACGACGGCAGGCCCGTCGACCTCGAGTACATCCGCATGCGAGGTGACCGCATCACCATGCGGGGCAACCTCTTCCGCACGAACCAACCATGGGAGCTGACCTGATGGCACTGGTCAACCAACGCGCCGACGTCCCCGTCACCATCGATGAGTCGCTCTGCATCGAGGGGTGCACCCTCTGCGTCGAGATCTGCCCGCTGGACTCGCTGGCGATCAACCCGGACAACGGCAAGGCCTTCATGCACGTCGACGAGTGCTGGTACTGCGGCCCCTGCGCGGCCCGCTGTCCCACCGGCGCAGTCACCGTCAACATGCCCTTCCTGCTCCGCTAGCCGCCAGGCACCGGACAACCCGACCACCAAGGACCCGAACATGAAACGCCGCATCCCCGCGGCGGCGATGGCCGCTGCCCTCACCACGGCCCTGCTCGCCGGCTGCTCCCTCGACAGCGATTCCGGCGGCGACGCAGGCAGCGCGGACGCCGTGCCGGTCGTCATCGGCTACCAGTCCAAGACGATCAACACGGTCACCGCAGGCACCCTCCTCAAGGCACAGGGCTACCTCGAGAAGCGCCTGGCCGCAGTGACCGAGCGGACCGGCACCGCGTACTCCGTGCAATGGCAGGACTATGACACCGGCGCACCCATCACCGCCCAGATGGTCGCCGAGAAGATCGACATCGGTTCGATGGGCGACTATCCGATGCTCATCAATGGGTCCCGAACCCAGGCCAACCCGCGCGCGAAGACCGAGATCGTCTCGGTCACCGGCTACAACCCCAAGGGCGCGCTGAACATGGTTGTGGTGCCTCCGGATTCGCCTGCGACCGGTCTCGCCGACCTGGCCGGACAGAAGGTGTCCGCGAGCGTCGGCTCCGCAGGCCACGGCACCCTCGTGCAGGCCCTCGACCGCGCCGGACTCGACCCCGCCACCGGAGTCGAGGTGCTCAACCAGCAGCCACAGGTCGGCTCGTCCGCGCTCGAGTCCGGGCAGGTGGCCGCGCTGTCGCAGTTCGTGGCGTGGCCTGGCCTGCTGGTGTTCCAGGACAAGGCGAAACTCCTCTACGACGGCGCGGAGCTGAACCAGCCGACCCTGCACGGGGTGGTGGTGCGCGAGTCGTACGCCGAGCAGCACCCCGAGGTGCTCGACGCCTTCCTGCTCGCGCAGCTCGACGCCACCCGATTCATCCGCGGCGAGCCCCTCGAGGCGTCACGGATCGTCGCCGAGCAGAGCGGACTGCCGCAGGAGGTGGTCTACCTCTACAACGGCCCCGGCGGCACCTCGTTCGACCCGACGCTCAAGCCCCGCCTGGTCGACGCCCTGAAAACCGATGTGCCCTACCTGAAGTCGATCGGCGACTTCGCCGACCTGAACATCGACGGATTCGTCGACGACGCGCCGCTGCGTGCCGCCTACGCGACTGAGGGCATCGAGTCCTACGACGCCGCGCTCGCCGTCACCGCCAACCCCACGGCCCTGACCGGCACCGACCCCCGCGTGCGGAGTCCCCGTCGCCGATCCCGCGCAGGCGAGCGAGCTGTGGTTCGACGGCGCGACGCAGACGCAGCCCGCGGCCGACCCCACCTGCCTCCTGCGCTCGGTCAAGAAGGCGCGCGCCGAGGGCAGGGGCATCCGGGCCGCCTACGTGCCCGACGCGGAACTGGGCACACGCTGGTTCGCGGACAAGGCGGTGTGGGTGCGCGACGGGGCTCGCTTCCTGCCCTTCACCACGGCCGCCGCGGCGGAGCGCTACCTGCACAAGAACCCCGCGATCGCCCCGATCACCTACGACCGCGCCGTCGAGGAGGTCCGGCAGTGACCGCGTCCGTGACCGCCCCCGGCACGCGGGCGTCCGCGCGGGAGTCGGTCGTGCCTGCGGAGGACGCGACGCCTGACCCCGGCGCAGTGAACCGGACCGACTGGCCCGCCCGGTGGCGGTCCAGGGCCATCCGGATCACGTCGGTGATCGCCGCGGTGCTCGCCTGGCAATTGCTGACGGCCAACGGCGTTCGGCTGTGGCTGCGGTTCGACACGCTGCCGACCGTGACCGAGATCGTGGCGGCATACAGCGAACAGCTGCGGACCGACCTCTTCTACCTGGACCTCGGTCAGTCGCTGATCCGGATCGTGTCCGGGTTCGGCCTCGCCACGGTGGCGGGTGTGGCCGTCGGTATCGCGCTCGGACGCTCCCGCCTGTTCGCCGACACCGTCGGCCCACTGGCCGAACTGGCGCGGCCCATCCCGGCGATCGCCATCGTGCCGGTGGCGATCCTGCTGTTCCCCAGCGACGAGGCAGGCATCGTCTTCATCACCTTCATCGCCGCCTTCTTCCCGATCATGGTCAGCACCCGGCACGCGGTGCGGGCGCTCCCGACCATCTGGGAGGACTCCGTGCGCACCCTTGGCGGCAGCCGCTGGGACGTCCTCGGCCGCGTGGTGATCCCCGGGATCCTGCCCGGGGTGTTCGGCGGGCTGTCGGTCGGCATCGGGGTCGCGTGGATCTGCGTTATCTCCGCCGAGATGATCTCGGGCCGGCTCGGGGTCGGCTACCGCACCTGGCAGGCATACACGATCGTCGACTACCCGGGCGTGTTCGTCGGCATGATCACCATCGGCATCCTCGGGTTCGCCACGTCCGCGGCTGTCGAGCTGCTCGGCCGCCGCGTCACCCGGTGGCTGCCCCGAGGGGAGAACACCAGATGACCACGGCAACAAGCGAAGAGAAGGTCACGGCGGGCATGTCGCTGGCCCTGGACGACGTCACGCTGTCCTACACCGGCACCCCCGTCGTCCGTTCCCTGTCCCTGACCGCCCTGCCCGGCGAGATCCTGGTCCTGACCGGGCCCTCGGGCTGCGGGAAGTCGACGGTGCTCCGCGCCCTGGCGGGCCTGCTGGCGCCGGACTCCGGCCACATCCTCGCCGATGGAGCCGCCGTCACCACCACCTCGCGGGATCGCGCCGTGGTGTTCCAGGACAACGCGCTCCTGCCGTGGCGCACGGTCCGGTCCAATATCGAACTCGCGCTTGCGCTTCGCGGACAGCCGAGATCGGGGCGCAGGCGCGACGCGGAGCGGTGGATCGAGGAGGTCGGGCTCGCCGGCTTCGCGGACTTCCTGCCCAAGAACCTCTCCGGCGGTATGCGTCAGCGGGTGCAGTTGGCGCGCGGCCTTGCCGGTGCGCCCCGGGCCGTGATGATGGACGAACCGTTCGGGGCACTCGACACCCAGACCCGCGCGACCATGCAACGCCTGCTCGTCGAGACCTGGCGCACGCACCCGACGACGGTGGTCTTCGTGACCCACGACGTCGACGAGGCGGTCCTGCTCGGCGACCGGGTCGCGGTGCTCGGGCGCGCGGGCGCCCCGCTGCGCACCATCGTCGACGTGCCGCGGCCGCGGGACCGCGACGCCCTCGACCACCCCGACACCCGAGCCGCCCGCGCGAAAGTCCTGGCCGCGCTGGGCCACCCGAGCGTCGGCCCGACGAACACCCCGGAGAACTGATGGACATCCCAGACCTGGCCGACACCATCCGCCTCGATTGCGACGTACTGGTCATCGGCGGCGGCACCGCGGGCACGATGGCCGCGCTGACCGCCGCCGAGAACGGCGCCGACGTGCTGCTGCTCGAGAAGGCACACGTCCGGCATTCCGGCGCGCTGGCCATGGGAATGGACGGCGTCAACAACGCCGTCATCCCCGGCAAGGCCGAGCCGGAGGACTACGTCGCGGAGATCACCCGCGCCAACGACGGAATCGTGAACCAGCGCACGGTCTACCAGACCGCGACCCGTGGCTTCGCGATGGTGCAAAGGCTCGAGAAGTACGGCGTCAAGTTCGAGAAGGACGAGTACGGCGAGTACGCGGTCCGCCGGGTGCACCGCTCCGGTTCCTACGTGCTGCCGATGCCCGAGGGCAAGGACGTGAAAAAGGCGCTGTACCGGGTGCTGCGGCAGCGGAAGATGCGCGAGAAGATCCGGATCGAGAACCGCCTGATGCCGGTGCGGGTCCTGACGGATCGGGGGCGGGCGGTCGGTGCGGCGGCACTGAACACCAGGACCGGGGAGTTCGTCGCGGTCGGGGCGAAGGCGGTCATCCTGGCGACCGGCCCGTGCGGACGGCTCGGGCTGCCCGCGTCGGGATACCTGTACGGCACCTACGAGAACCCGACCAACGCCGGCGACGGCTATTCGATGGCGTACCACGCGGGGGCCGAGCTCAGCGGCATCGAATGCTTCCAGATCAACCCGCTGATCAAGGACTACAACGGGCCGGCCTGCGCGTACGTCGCGAACCCGTTCGGCGGCTACCAGGTCAACGCGCAGGGCGAACGCTTCGTCGATTCCGACTACTGGTCCGGACAGATGATGAGCGAGGTCAAACAGGAGATCGAATCCGCACGCGGCCCCATCTATCTCAAGGTCAGTCACCTGCCGACCGAGACCCTGGACACGCTCGAGTCCATCCTGCACACCACCGAACGGCCCACGCGCGGAACGTTTCACGTGAATCGTGGCCACGACTACCGCACCCACGACATCGAGATGCACATCTCCGAGATCGGTCTGTGCAGTGGGCATTCGGCGTCGGGCGTGTGGGTGGACGAGCACGGCGCGACGACCGTGCCCGGGCTGTATGCGGCGGGCGACCTGGCGTGCGTGCCGCACAACTACATGATCGGCGCCTTCGTGTACGGGGACCTGGCGGGGACCCACGCCACCGGCACCCTGCCTGCCGTGGACGCGCCGACCGAACTGCCCGCCGATCAGCTGCGCGAGGCGCACGAGCTGATCTACCGGCCGCTCCTGCACCCGGACGGACCGCCGCAACCGCAGGTCGAGTACAAGCTGCGGCGGTTCGTCAATGACTATGTGGCGCCCCCGAAGACCGCCACCAAGCTGTCCATCGCGGTCGAGACCTTCGAGCGGATGACCGCGGAGATCCAGGGAATGGGGGCGACCAGCCCGCACGAGCTGATGCGGTGCGCGGAGGTGTCGTTCATCCGGGACTGCGCGGAAATGGCGTCGCGCAGCTCGCTCACCCGCACCGAGAGCCGGTGGGGCCTGTACCACGAGCGGGCGGACCTGCCCGGCCAGAACGACTCCGAGTGGGGGTACCACCTGAACCTGCGCAAGGGTGCCGGGGGCGGGATGGAGTTCCTCAAGCGACCGGTGGCACCGTACTTCGTATCGGTGCCGGGACTGGACGATCTTCCCCCGCGTGATCAGCGGGTCGTGCCGGTGACGCAGCCGCCGCTGGTGGGCGGGCGCGCGCCGGTCGAGTCCCCCTCTCGGGTGAGCGCCACCCCCTCAGAGGTCCAGCCCCGCTCCCCCCGGATCGTGGAGATCCTCGGACTCGACAGTCCGACCGCGGCGCAGTTGCGCCCTTATCTGATCGATGCGGACCCGCAGGTGCGCTCCACTGCCATCGCCACGCTGACCGAGGCCACCCCCGACGGCTTCGACGCCCTGCTTGTCGCAGCGCTCGGCGACGAGGACGCGTCCGTGCGCCGGGTGGCCGCGGAGGGACTCCGCGAACTGGTCGAGGTGCTGCCCTCGGCGGAGGGGCTGGCGCTCCACCTGGGCTCCGGCGACCCTGTCGTCCGGTCCACCGTGGTCGACCTCCTGCGGGCGTTGCGCACCGGGACGGCCGCGCAATACCGGGCGGCACTCGCCGACGTCGACCATCGGGTCCGCATCGAGGCGGTGCGCGCTCTGGTATCCCTGAACGATTGGGAGACGGTGGCGACCGCATCCGCGGACGAGAATCGTGAGGTGCGGATCGCCTGCGCCCAGGGCCTCGCGACCATCAGCCTCGGGGGTCTCGAGGCGGTCCGCACCCTCGCGGTCGACCGGGACCCCGTCGTCCGGGCGGCCGCGCTTGCGGCCTTCGCCTCGCTTCGCCCCACCGAGAACGATGTGGCGCTGGCCGTCGCCGGGCTGACGGAGTCGGCCTGGCAGATCCGGCAGGGCGCGGCCCGTGCCCTCGCCGGCGCACTCCCTGAGAACGCGGTGCCCGCACTCGAGACGGCCCTCGGCGACGTACACCTCGACGTCCGAAAGGCCGCCGTGCTCACCCTCACCACCTGGACGGAAGACCCTGCGGCACAACAGGTGCTGCGCATCGCGATCGACGACTCGGACGCCGACGTGCGCGCCTACGCCCGGCGCGCGCTCACCGAACGGATCCGGGCCTGAGACACCGGCCCGACACTCGGTTCACCCCCGTCGCAGCGCGTATTCGGTATACGTGCCGACGGGGATGAATCCGATCCGCTCATAAACGGGGGCACCGTCTACGGATGCCTGCAACACGACGCGATCCACGCCTTCCGTCCTCGCGTGGTCGATCGCCGCCAGGGTCACCGCCGTGCCATATCCCCGCCTGCGATGGTCCTCGAGGGTCACCACGCCGTAGAGGCCGGCAACACCGGCTGCCAGATGAATCTCCGCCCCCGCCACCGGTTCTCCAGCGCTATAACCGACGACGAAGGTGCTGGCGCATTCGCCACTCAGGATCGCCGACCCCGCGGCGTCGAAGTAGTCGAACACCGCCGATGAGGGCGGCGTCCAGTTCCTGGCCATCAGGTCCGCGTAGTCACGCAACTG
This sequence comes from Rhodococcus sp. PvR044, assembly GCF_040548995.1. Classification (NCBI taxonomy): domain Bacteria; kingdom Bacillati; phylum Actinomycetota; class Actinomycetes; order Mycobacteriales; family Nocardiaceae; genus Rhodococcus; species Rhodococcus sp. PvR044. Next base: position 524 of record NZ_JBEPSX010000021.1, on the reverse strand, counting down.
CTCGCGATTGGTCACAGTCACGACTGTCAGGACCGCACTTGGCGCGGGCGACGGGATCTCCGTCATCAGCGCGGTCATCGCCAGCTCGGTCTCCGACGGCCGAACGCCCCGCGCTCGCAGCAGCTCTCCCAGGTTCGAGGGCGTCGAGGTCGGTGCCACCCACCACGAGAACGGACGACCGGCCGCGCGCACCGTGGCCAGAATCTCCTCGAGCCGTGCCTGCGCCGTGTGCGGTGCCAAGCGCGCCCGGCACACGATGTTGAAGGTGTCATCGTCCAGTCCGCTGTCCGCGATCAGGATGTCACCGGATTCGTATACCGTCGCGCCGGCGACAGTGGGATGCAGGTGCGCCGCATGAGACGCGAGATTGAGATCCATTGCTTCCACCAGGTCGTCACCCACAACACGATCCTAGTTGCGCTCCACAGACCCCGGATATGCGAAATGCCTCGCATCGCAGTCTCTTTCGAGTCTGTGATGCGAGGCATTCGCAATTTATGTTCGGCGGTGTCCTACTCTCCCAC
>NZ_JBEPSX010000020.1:0-52835 GCF_040548995.1 Rhodococcus sp. PvR044 | reverse complement strand
TCGACGCAGCGCCTCACCCAGGTTGGTGGCACCGCACACGAACGGCACGGTGAACTTCCACTTGTCGATGTGGTTGGCGTAGTCCGCCGGGGTCAGCACCTCGGACTCGTCGATGTAGTCGACGCCGAGTGACTGCAGGATCTGAGCCTCCACGAAGTGGCCGATCCGTGCCTTGGCCATCACCGGGATGGACACGGCAGAGATGATGCCGTCGATCATGTCCGGGTCGCTCATCCGGGACACGCCGCCCTGCGCGCGGATGTCCGCGGGCACACGCTCGAGGGCCATGACCGCCACCGCACCCGCGTCCTCTGCGATCTTCGCCTGCTCTGCGTTGACGACGTCCATGATGACCCCGCCCTTGAGCATCTCGGCCATGCCGCGCTTGACGCGGGCCGTGCCGGTGGTCGGGGCGGTATCAGGGGTGCTCACGGCATACTCCATCGGTAGTGACCTGTCAGGGGAACTCGTTCAATTCTAGGACGATGCGGGTTTCTGCCGGTCGGCCGGTCAGCGAATCGATCGGACCTCGGGTTCGACCAGCCTTGCGACCACGACATTCGCCTCCTCCAGGAGGTCCGGCAGCTCCTCCGGGTACACCACCTCGCCGGTCGCGGCGATCTCCCGGATATCGCTCGGGCTGCACCAGCGGTGACCGGTGATCGCACGCCGTTCGAGGTCGGTGAAGCCGCTGCGCGTGGGGGTGAACTCGGTGGTCTGCAACGCGAAGAACAGCTCCTCTGAGCGGATCAGCTCGCCGTCGTAGGGGAACACCGCGACCCGGCGCCACATCGGCCCGCGCAACACCGCCTCGTCCACCGACAGCCCGGTCTCCTCGGCGATCTCGCGGACGGCGGCCGCCCGCAGGGTCTCCCCCATCTCGACGGCGCCGCCGATGGTGAACCAGAAGTAGACGTCGGGCACCTGCGGGTCGTGCCCGCGCAGCAGCAGCACCCGGCCCTTCTCGTCGAGCAGCACCACGCGGGAGGACGTCCGCGTCTCGTCCACGTTCATACCGGCGCCCACCACCGGGGCGGTGCGCTCGGCGATCTCGAAGTAGGTGGGCAGCGGGGCGGTGCCGCCGAGGTGCAGCCAGCGCACCGGTCGCCGGGTCCGCAGCGCGAGGGTGTCGCGCACCGCGTCGTTGTGGAAGCGGCGGGCGATCAGCACCCGGGCCTCGGCGTCGGCCAGCTCCGCCACCAGCTGGGGCGGCAGCGCCTCGGCAGGCACCGATGCCAGCGCCACGGACAGCGCGTTCTCCTCGGTTTCCCGGTGTCCGCGATCGGCCCGCTCGGCCTTGATCGCCAACGCCGCCAGGGCTTTTCCGTCCGGCACCCGGGCGTCTCCACCGGGCGCGAGCGCGGCGCCCACTGCACGGGCCACCACCGACCGGCGCGCGAGCGAGGAGTCGAGCGCCTGCCAGGACAGGTCGGAGCGCACGTGCAATCGGTCGAGCCGGTTGGCGGTGCCGTACGCCCACATACCGATCGTGATGATCACCGCGGCGATCAGCGCGAGGATGAGGATCGAGGTCGCGGAGAAGGTCACGAGCGGACCTCAACGCCGACGCCGCTGCCGCCGACCGTCACCGTCTCGTAGACGCGCAGGATCTGCTCCGCGACCACCGGCCAGTCATACTCGGCCACCACCTCGGTGGCGGTGCCGACCAGTGCGCGACGGCGATCCGGGTCACTGAGCACCGAATCGATCGCGGTGGACAGCGCGGCCGAATCGCCGACCGGCACCAGCATTCCGGCGGTGCCGTCGCGTAGCACCCGACGGAAAGCGTCCAGCTCGCTGGCCACCACCGCCGTGCCCGCCGCCATCGCCTCCACGAGCACGATGCCGAAACTCTCGCCGCCCAGGTTCGGCGCGCAGTAGACGTCCGCGCTGCGCAGCGCCGAGGCCTTCTCCGCGTCGGTGACCTGACCCAGCAGCCGCAGATGCCCGGCAAACCTGCCTGCGTCCTTGCGCAGCCTGTCCTCGTCCCCCCGGCCGACGACCAGGATCTCCAGGTCGGGGTGCTTGGCAACGAGCTCCGGCAGCGCCTCGAGCAGCACCGCCATGCCCTTGCGCGACTCGTCGTAGCGACCGAGGAACAGCACGGTGCCGCCCGCGCGCGGGTACCCGGGCAGCGGGTCCGCATTCGCGAACGCGGGCACGTCGACGCCATTGGGGATCTCGACGGCATCCGAGCCGAGCGACTCCATCTGCCACCGCCTCGCCAGTTCGGAGACGGCGATGCGGCCGCTGATCTTCTCCAGGTACGGCGCGAGCACGCCCTGGAAGGTGCTCAGCACCAACGACTTCGTGGTCGAGGTGTGGAAGGTCGCGACGATCGGGCCCTCGGCGATCTTCATCGCCAGCATCGACAGGCTCGGCGCGTTCGGCTCGTGGATGTGCAGCACGTCGAAATCGTTGTCGACGATCCACCGCCGGACCCGTGCATAGGAGACGGGGCCGAAACTCAACCGGGCCACCGAGCCGTTGTACGGGATCGCGACCGCCCGGCCGGCCGAGACCACGAAGTCGGGGAGCTCGGTGCCCTCCGAGGCGGGCGCCAGCACGCTGACCTTGTGTCCCCGCTCGATGAGCACCGATGCCAACTCGACGACGTGGGCCTGCACCCCGCCCGGCACGTCGAACGAATAGGGACAGACCATCCCGATCCTCATGGCGATTCCATCCGCGCCAGCCGGCCCTCGGACAGGTCGGCGAGCCACAGCGGCTGGAGCATGTGCCAGTCGGCCGGGTGGTCCGCGATGTTGGCGGCGAAGCGGTCGGCGAGGGCCTGGGTGGCCGCGGCCACCCCACCGGAGGTGTCCACCGGCGGATCGACCTGGAAGCCCCAGCCGTCGCCCTCGAAGTAGCAGTGCACCGGCAGCAGCGCGGCGCCGGTCTCGATCGCGAGCTTGGCCGGGCCTGCCGGCATCCGGGTCGGCTCACCGAAGAACGTCACGGGCACACCGTGTTTGGCGAGGTCGCGCTCCCCCAACAGACACACCAGCCGGTTCTCGCGCAGCCGCTCGGCAAGCTGCTCGAACGGTGGGCGCTCGCCGCCGCTGAGCGGGAAGATCTCGAAGCCGAGACTCTCCCGGTACTCGAGAAACCGCAGGTACAGCGACTCCGGCTTGAGCCGCTCGGCGACGGTTGTCACCGTGCCCCAGTGCTGCACGGCCCACACGCCCGCCATGTCCCAGTTGCCACTGTGCGGCAGGGCCAGCACCACGCCCTTGCCGTCGGCCATCGCCTTGTTCAGGTGTTCCTGACCGTGCACCAGGGAATCGAGACGCCCGCCGAGCTCATGCTGATCCATCGCGGGGAGCCGGAAGGCCTCACGCCAGTAGCGCGCATAGGAGCGCAGCGAGTCCCGGATCAGCTCGTCCGGCACCTCCGCGGCGGGTACCCCGAGTACACGTGCCAGGTTGCGGCGCAGTTGATCCGGGCCGCCGCGGCGGGCCGCCCGATCCGCGCCCCAGTTGAACAGCGACTCCGCCGCGCCTTCCGGCAGCGCGCGGACCAACCGCCAGCCGGCGGCGTAGCCGAGGTCGCTTGCCCGTTCGGTCCAGCTCACGTCGTCGGCGCCTCTCCGCTCTCCGCGGTGCCGGTCTTCATCGGCAGCGGATCCCGGGCGCCAGGGGCGTTGCGCACCTGCAGCACCCGCTGGAACACGGTGACGATGCTCGCCACCGCCAGCAGCCACATCGCCACGTAGACGGCCCATTCGAGCCAGTCGATGCCGAAGTGTCCCGCGAGGCCGGTCAGGCCGGAGCCGAGAAGGATGATCACCAGGCGGTCCGACCGTTCGATGAGGCCACCCTCCGCGGACAGTCCGCTCGCCTCGGCGCGAGCCTTGGCGTACGAGATGACCTGCGAGGTGACCAGACAGATCAGGGTCGCCACCAGCAGCGACCTGCTGTTCTCGTGGTACACCGCCCACCAGGCCAGGCCGGCGAAGATCGCGCCGTCGGCGATCCGGTCACAGGTCGCGTCCAGCACAGCCCCGTACCGGGTTCCGCCGCCGCGTTCGCGCGCCATGGCGCCGTCCACGAGGTCGAACAGGACGAACGCGGCGATCACGATCGCGCCCCAGAACAGGTGCCCCGAAGGGAACAGGGTGACAGCAGCCACCACGCTGGCCGTCGTGCCGAACACGGTCACGACGTCCGGGGACAGCCCGACCGCGACCAAGGCCTTACCCACCGGCGCGATCACCTTCGACACCGCGGCGCGCCCGAGAACGCTCAGCACCTGTCGACCCCCGTTCCTGTGCTGGAAGAGACCCGATTTCGAGTTGATCTCGTCAACGATCCTGCCATGACGCAGGCGATACGGCTCACGCGTTCCAGGCTGCCGAGAGCAGCGCCCTGGTCTCGCGCAGGAGCTGGGGCATCACCTTCGCCCCACCGACGACGGTGATGAAGTTCGCGTCGCCGCCCCAGCGCGGGACGATGTGCTGGTGCAGGTGCTCGGCCAGCGAACCGCCGGCCGCGGCGCCCAAGTTCAGCCCAACATTGAAGCCGTCCGGACGCGAGACCCGCTTGATCACGCGGATCGCCTGCTGCGTGAACGCCATCAACTCGGCCGACTCCTCGGGGGTGAGGTCCTCGAGCGCGGCGACGCGACGGTAGGGCACCACCATCATGTGGCCGGGGTTGTAGGGGTACAGGTTGAGCACCGCGTAGACGTGCTCGCCGCGGGCGACGATCAACCCTTCCTCGTCGCTCATCTTCGGGATGTCGGTGAACGGTCCCTCGCCCGGGGTCGTGACCTTCGGCGCCTCGGCGATATAAGACATCCGGTGCGGCGACCAGAGTCGCTGCAGCCGGTCCGGATCACCGGGGCCGGTGTCGACGACCGAGCCCTCGTCGCTCATCCGAGGCCTCCGAGCAGTTCGGCTGTGGGCGAGGCGTTCTCGCGCCGCGCGATCCATCCGGTGATCGCCTCGACGGCGTCCGCCACCGCGATGCCGTTGATCTGGGTGCCGTCGCGGAAACGGAAGCTGACGGCGCCCGCCTCCACGTCCCGCTCGCCCGCGAGCAGCATGAACGGCACCTTCTGCGTGGTGTGGTTCCGGATCTTCTTCTGCATCCGGTCGTCACTGACGTCCACCTCGGCCCGGACTCCGGCGGCCTTGAGCTTGGCCACCACGTCGAACAGGTGCTCCTCGAAGGCCTCGGCGACGGGGATGCCGACGACCTGCACGGGCGCCAGCCACGCCGGGAACGCGCCCGCGTAGTGCTCGGTGAGCACGCCGAAGAACCGCTCGATCGACCCGAACAGGGCACGGTGGATCATCACCGGCTGGTGCTTGGCGCCGTCGGATCCGGTGTACTCGAGGTCGAACAGGTTCGGCAGGTTGAAGTCGAGCTGGATGGTGGACATCTGCCAGGTGCGACCGAGCGCATCCTGCACCTGCACCGAGATCTTCGGGCCGTAGAACGCGGCACCGCCCGGGTCCGGCACCAGGGTCAGTCCGGACGCCTGGGCCACCTCGGCGAGGGTGTTGGTCGCCTCCTCCCAGACCGCGTCGTCGCCGACGAACTTGTCCGGGTTCTTGGTCGACAGCTCGAGGTAGAAGTCGTCGAGGCCGTAGTCCTTGAGCAGACCGAGCACGAAGTCCAGCGTGGTCGCCAGCTCGTCGCGCATCTGCTCACGGGTGCAGTAGATGTGCGCGTCGTCCTGCGTCATGCCCCGCACGCGGGTCAGGCCGTGCACGACGCCCGACTTCTCGTAGCGGTAGACGGAGCCGAACTCGAACAGACGCAGCGGCAGCTCCCGGTAGGAACGCCCGCGGGAACGGAAGATCAGGTTGTGCATCGGGCAGTTCATCGGCTTGAGGTAGTAGTCCTGGCCCGGCTTGCGCACGGTGCCGTCCTCGTTCAGCTCTTCGTCGATGTGCATCGCCGGGAACATCCCGTCGCGGTACCAATCGAGGTGGCCCGACACCTCGTACAGGTGGCCCTTCGTGATGTGCGGGGTGTTGACGAACTCGTACCCCTCCTCGACGTGGCGCTTGCGGGAGTAGTCCTCCATCTCGGTGCGGATGATGCCGCCCCTGGGGTGGAACACCGGCAGGCCCGAGCCGAGCTCGTCGGGGAAGCTGAACAGGTCGAGCTCCGCACCCAGCTTGCGATGGTCGCGACGCTCGGCCTCCGCGATCAGCTCCATGTGCTTGTCGAGCGCCTCCGACGACTCCCATGCGGTGCCGTAGATGCGCTGGAGGTCCTCGCGGTTCTGGTCGCCGCGCCAGTACGCGGCCGAGCTGCGGGTCAGCTTGAAGGCGGGGATGTGCTTGGTGGTGGGGATGTGCGGGCCGCGGCACAGGTCGCCCCACACCTTCTCGCCGGTCCTCGGGTCGAGGTTGTCATAGATGGTCAGCTCGTTGCCGCCGACCTCCATCACCTCGGGGTCGTCGATGCCCGACTTGTCGTCGATCAGTTCGAGCTTGAACGGCTCGTTCGCCAACTCGACGCGGGCGTCCTCGATGTTCTCGACCACACGCCGCGAAAAGCGTTGCGAGCCCTTGATGATCTGCTTCATCTTCTTCTCGAGGCGGGTCAGGTCCTCGGGGGTGAACGGCTCGTCGACCCGGAAGTCGTAGTAGAAGCCGTCCTTGATCGGCGGGCCGATGCCGAGCTTGGCGTTCGGGAACTCCGACTGCACGGCCTGGGCGAGCACGTGGGCGGCGGAGTGCCGGATCACGGTGCGGCCGTCGTCCGAGTCGGCCGCGACGGGCTCGACCAGTGCGTCCTCCTCGGGAATCCAGGACAGGTCCTTGAGCTGGCCCTCCGCGTCGCGGACCACGACGATGGCGTCGGCACCCTTGCCGGTGAGCCCCGCCTCCCGAACCGCCGTACCGGCGGTAGTCCCCGCGGGCACCCGGACGTGGGCGGCTGAGACTGCGGATGCGGGCGTGGTCACGGCGATGTGCTCCTCGATGTTCTGCGCCGACTCGAAGACGGCTGCTCGGTGAGACCTCATGCTATCGGCACGCGGATCGGACGGACCTGTCACCCGAGCAGCGCGCCGAGCCGCGCCGCGCGCACCGACGGCTGCTGACGGGGACAGCTGGTGCACTTGACGCCCTCGGCGGCGGCCGGATCGGGCTCCGTCTCGTAGATCAGGCAGCAGGACGACCTGCGGATCACCCGCCTGGAGCCCGGTACAGGCACGGCAAGGGGGTCCGCTCCGGCCACTCCCCCGCGGCCGACGTCGACGAACCGGGGGCGCGGCATCTCGGTGCCGATCAGGTCGGCCAACCGCACCGCCAGCGCGCTGCCGAGCACCGGGCTGCCAAGCGCGGTACCCGCGTCCAGCGCACGGTTGCCCAACGAGTCCGTCGCGATCGCCCACAGCGAGCGCACGCCCGCACCACTGAGTTCGCTCAGCGCCGCGATGATCGGGGCGAGCGCGGCGACGAGCCGCTCGGCCAGTACCTCGTCGTCGCGGATGCCTGCCTCGGAACGAATGGTCCCCAGGTACCCGTCCGGCCGCAACGTACAGGTCAGCCCGTCCAGGGCCGGGTCGGGCGCGAGGCCCGTCGCCAGCAGCATCGAGGCGGGCACCGACAGCAGCGTCGAGCTCGCCGAGTACCACCACAGCGTCGCAGAGACGCGGACGTCCTCGCAGGCCCAGCGCCGCGCGGTGTCATCGATCCGGGCGGCCAGCCAATCGCGGTCCACCAGGACGTTGCCTGCGTGTTCCACCGCGCCCGGCGCGGGTACGGTCGCGTCCCTCAACGACGGGATCGCCGCGACCGCTCGCTCGTAGGCCTGGCCGAGTTCGGGATCCATCACCACGGCTAGAGCGGGCTCTCCAGGAGCGGGTGCTCGATGCCAACCCACCCCGCGATCAGCCCGAGAGTTCCCAGCACCCACAGGGTTCCGATCACGATGGCGCACGTCAGCAACGCGGAGAGCGCCTTCACCACGATCGACTGGCGGACGAACCACGCCATGAACCGGTCGTAGCGCTCCCGCGCGAACCGGAGCAGGCGGTGCGCCCACGCGAACTCCGAGGCGAGGATGCCGAGCCCGGCGAACACGATCAACCAACCAGGACCGGGGTACGGAATGGTGATGATGCCGACGACGAGAACCACGGTGCCGACGACGCCGACGCAGATCCGGTAGGCCAGGTTCAGTGCGGTGTTTCCCGCGATATCCCGCCGCAGGCGCATCCACCGGTTCTCAGTCGTCACCACGCGGCCAACAGTACCGACGGGCGGGCCGCGGCGCGCTGGTCCGTCGAGCTACCTGGCGACCGCCCGCCACGCCTCGAGCTTGTCCGCCACCGGGGTGCCCGCGTTCGCCGGACTCGTCGACGGCAGCCGTGCCATGGCGACCGACTCCGGGTGCAGGCCGCGCGCGACGACGGCGCGCCGGTACGCATGCTCGGCCTTGGCCCCGTTGAAGAAGACCCGGCCGATCCGGGGGTGACGCTCGAACAGGGCAGCGAAGTCGTTGGCCACCTCGGAATCGGGGTCGATGCTCGAGTCGAGGCTGCCCTCCCGCCTGCACAGCTTCAGCACGTCCCACAGCGCGATGCCCTCGTCCTGGAGCCGCCGCAGCCGCTGCACGTACGTCTGCCGGGGGCCCGCGTCGAAGAGCTCGCCCATGATCGGCCAGAAGCTGTTGCGCGGATTCGCGTAGTACATGCCCGCGGCCAGCGACGGGATACCCGGCATCGACCCGAGGATCAGGGTGTCGGCGCGGTCGTCGAGTACGGCGGGAAAGCTGTGGACGACGGTCATGAGCGTCCATTACACCCCAACATGGGCACGAGAAAAAGGGGCCGGTGTCCTTCACCGGCGCAGAGTCACAGGCCGCGATCGATCAGGTCGAGGATCTCCTCGCTGGTCGCCGCGTGGATCTTGTCGACCGCGTCGGCGTGCGCACCCTCGCCCGCGCCGACCTCGGCCAACAGGGTGGCCAGGCGCTTCGCGAGCGCCGCCCGGGCCTCGCCGTCGTCCCCGAGCTCGGCGATGGTCGCGCGAAGCCGGTCGACGTCGGCGAAGGCCACCGACACCGGATCCGGAACGAGCTCCGCGCGCAGGAACTCGGCGACGGCCCTGGAACTCGGGTGGTCGAACACCATGGTGGGCGGCAACCGCAGCCCCGTCGCCGCACCGAGGTGGTTGCGGAGCGCCACGGCGGCGAGCGAGTCGAAGCCGAGTTCCTTGAACGCCTGGTCGGCGTCGACCGAGTCCGCGGCGTCGTGGCCGAGCACCGTGGCGGCTCCGGCCCGTACCAGTTCGAGCATCAGGTGCCGCTGTTCGGGTATCGACAGGTCGGCCAGTCGCAGCGCCCAATCGGACGGCGCGGATCCGCTCGATCCGGCCGGGCCCGACCCCGCGGCACGCCTGCGCGGTTCCCGGATGAGGCCGCGCAGCGGGGCAGGCACGTAGGCCCCTGCCGACCAGGAGAGGTCGAACCGGGCGGCGGCCACGGCCGGAACACCGGCGGCCAGCGCGTCGTCGAAGAGGGCCAGGCCGTCTTCAGCGGTCATCGGAACCATGCCACTGCGGCGGGCCCGGGCCAGATCGATCGCCCCGAGGCTGTCGGTCATGGTGCTCGGCGGTGCCCACATGCCCCACGCGATCGACACCGCGGGAAGACCGAGGGCGTGGCGGTGCCGGGCCAGGGCATCGAGGTACATGTTCGCCGCCGCGTAGTTCGCCTGTCCCGGCGCGCCGAGGACACCGGCCAGCGAGGAGAACAGCACGAAGGCCCGCACCCCGGATGTCGCGGTCAACCGGTGCAGATGCCAGGCCGCGTCGACCTTCGGCCGCAGCACCGCGTCGAGCCGCTCGGGGGTCAATGAGCCAAGGGTTGCGTCGTCGATCACGCCTGCCACGTGGATCACCGCGGTCAGCGGGTGCTCCTGCGGTATCCCCGCCAGCAGCGCCGCGAGGGCCGACTCATCGGAGGTGTCGCAGGCGAGGATGCTCACCTCGGTGCCCAGATCGGCCAGTTCGCGACGCAGCCGGTCGCAACCCTCGGCGTCGGGTCCGCGCCTGCTGGTCAGCACCAGATTCCGCGCCCCGTGGGCGGCGACCAGGTGCCGGGCCACCAGCGACCCCAGGGTGCCGGTGCCGCCGGTGACGAGAACGGTGCCGTCCGGGTCGAACGGCGTCGATGTCTCGACGGCCGGCACGCGCCGCAACCGGGGCGCCAGCAGGGCGCCGTTCCTGGCCGCCGATTGGGGTTCCCCGCTCGCCGCTGCCGACGTGATCGCGGTTTCGGCATCCGACGCGTCGTCGAGGTCGACCAGGACGAACCGGTCCGGATTCTCGTTCTGTGCGGACCCCACGAGGCCCCACACCGCCGCGGCCGCGAGGTCGGCGCCCGCGTCCGGGTCCTGCCCGTCGTCGATGACCATCGCATTGCGGGTCACGATCACCAGCCTGCTGTCGGCGACGAGGTCATCGTCCAGCCACTCCTGCAGCAGGTCCAGCACCCGGGCGCACAGTTCGTGGGTCGCGTCCGGACCGTGCTCGCCCCCGGTTCCGCATCCGACCAGCACCGTCCAGGGGACCCTGTCGCCGTCGTCGGGGACGGACTCCATCGCGGTTCGCAACGCCGCCAGGTCGCGATGGTGGGGAAAAGCCGAACCGTCGCCCTGCTCGCCCGGCCACCCGGAGCCGAGGACCACCACCGGTCCCGGTGCCGGCTCCGACGAGGGGCCCTCGACCGGAATCCAGGTCAGCCGGTGCAGCGGCGGGGTCGCCCTGCCACCCGCACCCGACCCGTCGACAGCTCTCGGCACCACCCGCAGTGCGTCGACGGTCAGCACGGGATCGCCTCGGGGGTCGGCGAGGGCGACGCGATATCGCCCGTCCTCGCTCGCCTCGGACCGCACCGACACCGCTTCCGCTCCGACGGTGTGCAGGCGGATTCCCGACCAGGTCACCGGCCAGCCGTCCCACCCGAGGATCGGCTCGAGCGCGGCCTCCAACAGCTCCGGATGAATGCCGTAGCCGGTCGCGTCGGTGCCTTCCTCCAGGCGCACCTCGACCTCGGCGTCGCCCGGAACCTGTTGCGCGGCAGCGGCGGCGGGCCCCACGACGTCGTCGATCGTCGCGGAGGCGTTCCGGACCCAGGCATCGGGGCTGTCGGCCTCGGCCGCGTTCGACGAGATGGTGACGGTGCGACCACCGGTTGCGTCGATCGGGGACACGAGCACCCTGATCGATGCCTGCCCCGGCGACGGGAGGGTCAGCGGCTGGTGCAGCGTCAGCTCGTCGATGTGGTCGAGACCGATGTGGTGGGCCGCATGCAGCGTGAGTTCGACCAGCACCGCGCTCGAGACCGGCTGCGGTGCGTCCGGCGACGGCGCCTCACCGTCATCGACCGGCGGCGGCACGAGCCACGAATCGCGCGGCAGCGAGAGCTGTCCGGTGAACATCAGCGCGCCGTCATCGAGGCTCACCGCCGCGCCGAGCAGCGGATGATCCGCGGACCCGAGCCCCAGCTCCGTCGGATCGCCGGTGCTCCGCATCGACGTCGAGGGCCAGAAGGAACGACGCTGGAATGCGTAGGTGGGCAGGTCGACCCGGCGACGCCCGGGCATTACCCGATCCCAGTCGACCGGGATGCCCTGCACGTAGGCCGCCGCGACCGCCGCGATGACCCCGTTCGCCTCGTCTCCGCGTCCGGGCAGCGTGGCGATCGCGTTCGGGACCACCTCCGCGGCGAGCGCGGTCAGGGTCGCGCCAGGGCCGACTTCGACGAGGCGGGTGACCCCGAGCTCGTCGAGGGCGCGAATGCCGTCGTGGAAGCGCACCGATTGCCGGATGTGCTGCGTCCAGTAGTCCGGTGACACGAGTTCCTCTGCGGTGGCGACGCGACCGGTGACGTTGGAGATGACCGGCACGGTCGGCGGCTGCGGCGTCAGCCTCGACACCACGGAAGCGAACTCGTCGAGGATGGGATCCATCAGGGTGGAATGGAAGGCCCGCTCGACCCGCAGGCTCGTTGTCTTCAGGCCTGCGGCGGACAATTCGGATGCGATGGTGTCCAGATCGCGTTCACCGCCCGCGAGCACCACCGATTCGGCACCGTTGACGGCCGCCAGATCGACCCGGTCGTCGATCCGTGCGAGCACGTCCTCGGCCCGGGCACGGACGGCGATCATCGCGCCCGGCTTCGTCGATTGCATCAAGCGTCCGCGCTCGCCCACCAGGGCGGCGGCGTCGGGCAGGCTGAACACTCCCGCGACGTACGCCGCCGTGATCTCTCCGATCGAATGGCCGATCAGGTAGTCCGGGGTGATTCCCCAGTCCCGCAGCAGCCGATAGAGCGCGACCTCGACGGCGAACAGGGCCGGCTGGGTGTACTCGGTGCTGTCGAGCTTGGCGGCGCCGCCCTCGGCGTCGTCCCAGATCACCTCCCGCACCGGGACTTCCACATGCTCGTCGAGTGCGGCACAGACCTCGTCCAGTGCCTCCGCGAACACCGGGTAGGCCTCGTAGAGGCCACGGCCCATCCCGATCCGTTGCGCGCCCTGTCCGGTGAACATGAAGGCCGTCTTGCCGCGGACGCTGGTCCCGTCGATGACGTTGCCGCCCGGTCGTCCCTCCACGATGCGGGCCAGGCCGTCGCGCAGGTCGGCGAACGTCTCGCCGATCACCGCGGCGCGGTGGGCGAAGCCGGATCGGGTGGTGGCCAGGGAGTAGGCGAGGTCGGCAGGATCGGGGAGATCTTCCGCGTTGTCGAGGAACTCCGCCAACCGCGCTGCCTGCGCCCGCAGCGCGTCGCCGGTCTTTCCGGAGATCACCCAGGCCAGCGGCGTGGCCGACCGCGGCGAGGGATCGGGCGTCGGGAGGTCGGGTGGCTGTTCGAGGATCAGGTGCGCGTTGGTGCCGCTGATGCCGAACGACGAGACCGCCGCCCGACGGGGCCGCCCGGTCTCCGGCCATGAAACAGCGTCGGCGAGCAGCGAGACCTCTCCCGCGGTCCAGTCGACGTGCCGGGTCGGGGCGTCGCCGTGCAGGCTCGGCGGCAGCACCCCGTGCCGCATCGCCATCACCATCTTGATCACGCCCGCGACTCCCGCCGCGGCCTGGGCATGGCCGATGTTCGACTTCACCGAGCCGAGCCACAGTGGCCTGCCCTCGCGGTCCTGCCCGTAGGCAGCCAGCAGCGCCTGCGCCTCGATCGGGTCGCCGAGCGTCGTGCCGGTGCCGTGGGCCTCGACGGCGTCGATGTCGGTGGGTGCGAGCGCGGCATCGGCCAGCGCCTGGCGGATCACCCGCTCCTGGGACGGCCCGTTCGGTGCGGTGATCCCGTTGGACGCCCCGTCCTGGTTGATCGCCGATCCGCGGATGATCGCCAGCACCCGGTGGCCGTTGCGTTCGGCGTCGCTCAGCCGTTCCAGCACCACCATGCCCGCGCCCTCGCTGAGCCCGGTGCCGTCAGCCCGGTCGGAGAAGGGCTTGCACCTGCCGTCGGAGGCGAGGCCGCGCTGGCGGCTGAACTCGATCAGCACCCCGGGTGTGGACATCACCGTCGCCCCGCCTGCCAACGCGAGCGCGCATTCACCGTCGCGCAGTGCCCGCGCCGCGAGGTGCATGGCCACCAGCGAGGACGAGCAGGCGGTGTCCACCGTGACGGCGGGCCCGGTGAAGCCGAGAGAGTACGAGATCCGGCCGGAGGCAACGCTGTTGCTGGTTCCGGTCATCAGATAGCCCTCGGCATCGACGTTGCGCCTGCTCATCAGGTGGAAGCCGTAGTCGCCGCCCATCAGCCCCACGTACACGCCGGTGTCGGTGAGTCCCGGTCCGTTCGGCTGGATCCCCGCCCGTTCCAACGCTTCCCAGGCGCTCTCCAGGAGCAGCCGGTGCTGGGGGTCCATCGCGATCGCCTCGCGGGGGCTGATGCCGAAGAACGCGGCGTCGAACTCGTCTGCGTCGTAGAGGAATCCGCCCTGGCTCATGTAGGTGGTGCCTGCGCGCTCCGGGTCGGGGTGGTAGACCTCGGCGAGGTTCCAGCCGCGGTTGTCGGGGTACGCGCCCACCGTGTCGTGGCCCTCTCGCACGAGTTGCCAGAGGTCGTCAGGGCTGTACACCCGGCCCGGATACCTGCAGGCCATCCCGACGATCGCGATCGGGTCCTCGCCCCTGCGAGTGCGCGCAGGCCGGGTCGGCTGCGGTGCCGCATCCGACCCGAGCAGGCGGGCCACGAGCTCCTGCGCGAGCGCATCGGCGGTGGGATGGTCGAACACCACCGTCGCGGCGAGTCCGACGCCGGTGGCGGTCGCGAGCTGGTTGCGCAGTTGCACGGCGGTCAGCGAGTCGAAGCCGAGCTGCTTGAAGGCCCGTTCCGGGTCGATCGCCTCCTTGCTGTCGTGGCCGAGTACCGCTGCCACGTGGGTGGTGACGAGGTCGAGGACCCGGCTGTGTCGCTCGCCGGGGTCGAGTGCCCGCAGCTCGTCGGCCAGGCCGGTGGGTGATTCGGCGGCGGCGACCCGGCGACGGATCCCGAGGACGCGACGCAGGATCGGCGGCAGGGACTCGGCATCGGAACGGGAGGGTCGCGTCGAGAGACGGATCGGCACGATCAGCGGCCGGTTCACGGCCAGGGCCGCATCGAACAGGGCCAACCCCGACTCCGGGCTGATGGTGTCGATGCCGGAGCGCTGCAACCGGTCCAGGTCTGCCGCGTTCAGGTGGGAGGTCATCCCGCTCGGCCGGTCCCACAGCCCCCAGGCCATGGAGATCGCCTGCAGCCCGCGGGCGCGACGGTGTTGCGCCAGTGCGTCGAGGAAGACGTTCGCGGCCGCATAGTTCGCCTGGCCCGCGCCGCCGAGCACACCCGCCGCCGAGGAGAACAGTACGAAGGCCGACAGGTCGTGGTCGCGGGTGAGCTCGTGCAGGTGCCAGGCACCGTCCACCTTGGGACGCATGACCTCGTGCAACTGGTCTCGGGTCACGGTGGCCGCGGTGGCATCCTCGAGCACCCCCGCCGCGTGGATCACACCGGACAGGTCGGGGATGTCTGCGAGCAGGGCGGCGATCGCGGCGCGGTCGGCCACGTCGCAGGCGACCTGGCGGATCTCGGTCCCCGACTCGGCGACATCGGCTCGCAGTTCGGCCGCGCTGTCGGCGCCCTGCGCGTGCCTGCCGGTCAACACCAGCCTGCGCACCCCGTACCGCGCGACGAGGTGGCGGGCGATCAGCCTGCCGATGGTCCCGGTGCCACCCGTGATGAGGACCGTGCCCTCCGGACCGAAGGGGGCCGGCTCCGCAGCGAGTGCGGCGCGTGTACTGACGGGCGTCTCCGCGGCGAGCATGGGCGCCAGCAGCACGCCGTCCCGGATCGCCAGCTGGGGTTCGTTGCAGGCCAATGCCATTGCCAGCAGCGCGGTATCGGCGGGTTCACCCGCCGCCGCATCCAGGTCCACCAGGCAGATGCGGTCCGGGAACTCGTGCTGCACCGCGCCGATCAGCCCCCAGGCGGGTGCGGCCGACACGTCGTCGATCGGTTCGCCGTCGCGCACGCCAACCCCGAGCCGGGTGGTGACGAGCAGGCGGGTCTGCGCCAGCCGGTCCTCGCGGAGCCAGGACTGGACCGCGGCCAAAGCTGCCTCCGCGGCGGCGTGCGCCCGGGCCGGCACGTCGGACTCCCCGCCCGGCTCGCAGTCCAGCCACAGCACGCGACCGGACTGGTCGCCGCCCGCCAGTGCCTCCGCGAGCGGCACCAGCTCCGCCCCGGCCGCCGCGGCCGCACCCACCGGCATCCACTCCACCCGGTAGAGGTTCTCGCCTGCACCGGCGGCGGGGAGTTGGGTGTCCCCGAGCGGCCGCAGCGCCAGCGAATCCACGGTCAACACGGGTTTGCCCGTCACGTCGAACGCGGCTACCCGGTACCGCTCGGGACCGATCGACGTGACGTGCACACGCAGAGCTGTGGCGCCGACGGCGTGCAACTGCACTGCGCCCCAGGCGAAGGGCAGCCGGACACCGCTCGCGCCGGACGCCGCGCTCCCGAGCGCGATCACGTGGAGCGCCGCGTCGAGCACGGCCGGGTGGATCCCGTATCCCACGACCGCCTCGGCCGGGTCCTCGCCGCCCAGACTCACCTCGCCGTACAGCTCGTCGCCGCGGCGCCACGCCGCCCGCAGGCCACGGAAGCTCGGGCCGTACCCGTAGCCGGCCTCGTCGAGCACTCCGTACAGACCCCTGACATCGATCGGCGTGACATCGGCAGGCGGCCACTGCTGTTCGTCGGAGTCCGCGGAGCCGACGGCCGCGGTGAGCGTGCCGGTGGCGTGCCTGGTCCACGGGGTCTCCCCCGACGCATCCGCGGGCCGGGAGTGCACCGCCACCGTGGAGCGGCCGCCGTCGCCATCGGCGAGGACGCTCACCTGCACCGCCACCTCACCCTCGTCCTGGATCAGCAGGGGCGCTTCGATCGCGAGGTCCTCGAGCCCGCCGCGCGCGACGCGGTTCCCCGCGTGGAGGGCCAGCTCCACGAATGCGGTGCCGGGCAGAATGACCGTTCCGTTCACCGCATGATCGCGCAGCCACGGAAGGCGTTGCGGGGAGAGCAAGCCCGTGAACACCACGCCCCGGCCGTCTCCGAGCTCGACCGACGCGGCGAGCATCGGGTGTCCGCCGGTGTCCATGCCCGTCGACGCGACATCACCGTGCGGCGCGGGACTGTCCAGCCAATAGCGACGGTGCTGGAAGGCATACGTGGGCAGGTCCACCCACCGCTGCCGATCGTCACGCCGGGCCCATTCGACTCGGTCCCAGTCGATGTGCACCCCGGACACCTGCGCCTCGGCGAGCGCGGCGGTGAACTGGCGCAGGCCGGCGCGGTCGCGCCGCAGGGTGCCGATGGTTCGCCCCGCGACACCCGCCGCGTCGAGGGTCTCCTGCAACGGCACGGTGAGGATGGGATGGCTGCACGACTCGATGAACAATCGATAGCCGTCCGCGGCCAGCGATCTGGTCGCCTGCTCGAATCGGACGGGGCGCCGCAGATTCCGGTACCAGTAGTCCGCGTCGAGCGCGGAGCCGTCCAGCGCGCCACCGGTCACCGTCGAATAGAACGGGATCCGCGACCGGCGGGGCGTGATCGAGGCGAGCGCGTCGAGGATCGGATCCCGCAACACCGACACGTCCGCGCAGTGCGAGGCGTACTCCACCGCGATCCGCCTGGCCTGGACGCCCTCGCCCTGCAACTGCCCCACCAGCAGATCGAGCGCGTCGACGGGACCGGACACCACCGTCGCAGAGGGACCGTTCATCGCCGCCACCTCGACGGCGCCCGCCCACGGTTCGATCTTCGCCCGCACCGCGTCGGCGGGCAGTGCCACCGAGGCCATCCCGCCGCCGCGTCGCGCCGACGCGGCGATCACACTGCTCCGCGCGGCGACCACCAGCGCCGCGTCGGACAGGCTCAGCGCACCCGCGACGCAGGCTGCGGCGATCTCACCCTGCGAATGTCCGACCACGGCCGCCGGTTCGACGCCGTGTGCGCGCCACAGTTGGGTGAGGGCGACCATCACCGCGAACAGCGCGGGTTGCACGACATCGACCCGGTCCAGCGAGGACGGATCGCGGTCGCGGAGCACGTCGAGCAGGGAGAACTTCGTGTACGGCGCGAGCGCGTCGGCGCATTCGCGCACGCTGTCGGCGAATACCGGCGACGACTCGAGCAGTTCCGCGGCCATGCCCACCCACTGCGCACCCTGACCCGGGAAGACGAACACCGGCCGGTCCCCTGCTTCCATGGCCAGGCCGGTGACCACATCGGGGCTGGGCGCGCCCCGGCCGAGCGCGTCGAGCCCGGCCAGCAGGCCCGAGGGCTCCGCGCCGATCACGGCGGCGCGGTGGTCGAAGGCGGCGCGCGAACCCAGCAACGCCCCGGCCACCTCGGCCGGCGTCAGTTCGGGATGGCCGACGACGTACTCGCGCAACCGCTCGGCCTGGGCGCGCAGCGCGGGTTCGGTGTGGCCCGATACGAACCAGGCCACGACCTCGCCTTCGGGAACGGCCGATTCGTCGGGTGACGGCGAGACGGACGGTGGCTGCTCCAGCACGACGTGCGCGTTGGTGCCGCTGATGCCGAACGAGGACACTGCCGCGCGTCGGGGCCGATCGGCCTCCGGCCAGTCGCGGTTCTCGGTGAGCAGGGACACCGAACCGGCAGACCAGTCGACGTGCGGGGTCGGCCGGTCGACGTGCAGCGTCTTCGGCAGGACACCGTGACGCATCGCCATGATCATCTTGATCACCCCGGCCACACCAGCGGCCGCCTGGGTGTGCCCGAGATTCGACTTCACCGAGCCGAGCCACAGCGGCCGGTCGGCGGGCCGATCGCGGCCGTAGGCGGCCAGCAGGGCGGACGCCTCGATCGGATCGCCCAGCGTGGTTCCGGTGCCGTGCGCCTCGACCGCGTCGACATCGGCCGGGCCGAACCCGGCACTGTCCAGGGCCTGCCGGATCACCCGCTCCTGTGCCTGCTTGTTCGGAGCTGTCAGGCCGTTGCTGGCACCGTCCTGGTTCACCGCACTGCCACGGATGACGGCCAGTATCCGGCGACCGTTGCGCTCCGCGTCGGACAGTCGTTCCAGCGCGACGATTCCCGAGCCCTCACCCCAGGCCGTACCGTCCGCGGCGGCGGAGAAGGCCTTGCACCGCCCGTCCCTTGCCAGTCCGCGCTGGCGACTGAACTCCACGAACACCGCTGGTGTCGCCATGACCGTCGCCCCGCCCGCGAGCGCCAGTTCGCACTCACCGCTGCGCAGCGCCTGCATCGCGAGGTGGATGGACACCAGGGACGAGGAGCACGCGGTGTCGACGGTGATCGCGGGTCCACACAGGCCGAAGCTGTACGCCACGCGTCCGGAGGCGACGCTCATGGCGTTCCCGGTGATGAAGTAGCCCTCGAGGTCCTCCGGCGGCGCCCCGCCTGCCCGCGCCGCGTAGTCGATACCGGACAGCCCGGTGAAGACACCGACCTGGGCACCGTGCACCGACCGCGGATCGATGCCTGCGTTTTCGAAGGTCTCCCAGCTCGTTTCGAGGAGAAGACGCTGCTGCGGGTCCATGGCCAGCGCCTCGCGGGGCGAGATCCCGAAGACCTCCGGATCGAACCCGGCCGGGTCGTCCAGGAAGCTGCCCTGCACCGTGTAGGTCTTGCCGGACTGCTCGGCCTTCGGATCGTAGAGGTCCGCGATCCCCCAGCCGCGGTCCTCGGGGAACCCGGTGACGGTGTCCGTACCCGACTCGACCAGGCGCCACAGATCCTCCGGCGACCGGACCCCGCCCGGGTACCGGCAGCCCATCCCGATCACAGCGATCGGTTCGCGGCTGACTCCCTCGGCCTCACGAAGCTTCTCCCGCGTCTGATAGAGATCTGCGGTCACCCGCTTCAGATAGTCGAGGAGCTTCGCCTGATCGGCCATCCGAGATCAGCTCCAATCTGAGCCCCCCGTATCAGCGCGGGACACCGATTGTATCCGTCACCACCTCTCGGAGGCAGCGGTCTGCCGGTCACGAGGTACATCGAGAACACAAAAAAGCCCCCCTCGAATGAGGGGGGCTCTTCTTGTGGTCCCGGCTGGGATCGAACCAGCGACCTTCCGCGTGTGAAGCGGACGCTCTCCCACTGAGCCACGGGACCGAGCCGCGCGTTGAACTCTCGCGGCCGGACGGGATGGAACATTAACACGACTTCCGTGGAAGTGAAAAACCGCTGTCCGACCCCGTCCCCATCCCCGTCGAACCACGTCCCTGTTCCCGGCGAACCCTTGTTCTCTGTCGCCCGATCCTCCGACCTGACGGCAGCAAGGAAACAGGAGCCCACCCCCGTCCATGCGCGGCAAGAGTGCAGTCAATGCGCTGCACTCGATCCCCGATTCCGTCACTGAACTGGCGATTTGTGACTACACACCCCGTGGGCTAATGTTTCATCTCGCACCACGGAGGCAGCAACGCCGCCCCCGGAAGTGCAATGCGGATGTAGCGCAGTGGTAGCGCATCACCTTGCCAAGGTGAGGGTCGCGGGTTCGAATCCCGTCATCCGCTCTCGAGGTTGGACTCGACCTTGACGGTGGAGTGGCCGAGTGGTGAGGCAACGGCCTGCAAAGCCGTGCACACGGGTTCGATTCCCGTCTCCACCTCGCGCGATTAGCTCAGCGGGAGAGCGCTTCCCTGACACGGAAGAGGTCACTGGTTCAATCCCAGTATCGCGCACGAAGGAAAAGGCACCCGGACGGGTGCCTTTTCTGTACACGCACTGTCGGACCTACACAATGGGTCCGGGAGTGCACAATGCGGATGTAGCGCAGTGGTAGCGCATCACCTTGCCAAGGTGAGGGTCGCGGGTTCGAATCCCGTCATCCGCTCGTTTGGGCCGGACCAGGTTCCGGCTTCTCGCGCGATTAGCTCAGCGGGAGAGCGCTTCCCTGACACGGAAGAGGTCACTGGTTCAATCCCAGTATCGCGCACCAGCACTGAAAGCCCCGGCCACCGGCCGGGGCTTTCGTCGTTTCGGGGCAGCGGCGGGGTGAACGTCGGGTGAACACCGAGTCGGCCGAGCCTGTCGAGTTGAACGACCGTTCACATTAAGGTTTGCTCGTCCGGACACCGAACGATGCGACCCGAGGACTGTGATGGAGTTCAACCAGATCGATCGCCGCCGATTCCTGGCAGGCGCCGCCGCGGCGGGCGCCGCCCTGCCGCTGGCAGCGATGGCACCCGGGATCGCGGCCGCCGCCGACACCAAGCCCGCCGCAGGCACCGGCAAGTTCCCGTTCCCCACGGACACCAACCTCCGGGTGCTGATCACCGGGGACGCGGGCACCGGCACCAAGGCACAGTGGGCGGTGGCCGACGCGATTCGCGATCTGCACAGTCGCGAGCCCTTCTCGATGGCGCTCGGCCTCGGCGACAACATCTACGAGATGGGGCCGACCAACGAAAACGACACCCAGTTCGCGGCGAAGTTCGAGGACCCCAACCACGACCTCGACTTCCCCTGGGTGATGGCACTCGGCAACCACGACAACAGCGCGATCTTCCCCGGCGACGGCGGCTGGCTGTTGCGCGGCGACGAAGAGGTGGACTACCACCCGCTCTCCCGGCGGTGGTGGATGCCCAGCCGCTATTACTCGGTCCGCATTCCCGAGAAGAACCCTGTGGTCGAGTTCTTCGTCCTCGACATGAACCCGGTCGCCGCCATGCTGCCCCCGATCCTCGCGCCCTACTGGGCTGCGGACGGGCAGTTCATGAACGAGCAGCGCGCGTGGCTGGACGCGGCGATCGCCGCGTCACCGGCCAAGTGGAAGATCGCCTGCGCGCACCACCCCTATCTGAGCAACGGATCCCACGGCAACGCGGGCAAGTACGACGGGATGCCGGTACCGCCCGCGAACGGCGCCGACGCGAAGAAGTTCTATGAGGAGCACGTCCTCGGGCGGTGCCAGTTCCTCCTCGCCGGACACGATCACTCGCTGCAGGTCCTCGAGCCGACCGTCGAGTCCAAGGGCACCCGTCAGATCGTCTCCGGCGCCGCAGGGAAGACCAGCAGCGGCAAGGCCAGCTCCACCACGAACAAGAGCCTCTTCGAGAACTTCGCGGACGTCGGATTCATGGTGATGGACCTCTCGCCCACCGCCGCCACGCTCCGCGTCTACACGGTCGACATCACGACCTCGAAGGCGAAGGAAGTGTTCAACCGCCGCCTGTAACAACCGAGGCGTACCCCTCCGGATCGACCCGGAGGGACAATGGCCTCATGGTCTTTCGGGTGCTCGCCGAGGCGACGATGACCGTGCACTTCGCGTTCCTGGTGTACGTCGTCGCCGGCGGGTTCCTGGCCTGGCGGTGGCCGTGGGCGATCTGGCCGCATCTCGTGCTCGCCGGCTGGGGCTTCTCGACCATCGTGTTCGGCCTCGACTGCCCGCTCACCGCCCTGGAGAACTGGGCCAGGCACGAGGCAGGCGAACAGGGGCTGCGCACCGGCTTCATCGACACCTACCTGACCGGTGTCGTCTATCCGGAGCGGTACACCGCGCTGCTGCAGATGCTCGCCGGGCTCGTGGTCCTCGTGTCCTGGACCGGGTTCCTCATCCGGCGCAGGCATCCGGCCCGGGCCCGGGTCACCGCGCCGAACTGATCGCACCCCTCGGGTCGACGAGGCCGCGCAGGGTCCGCCTGGCCGCCCTGCCCTCCGGCGTCGGCAGCAGCGGGTAGACGTGCAACATGTCCCGCTCCTCGTGGTACTCGAACTCGGTGTTGCTGAGCGCGATTCGCTCGCGCAGCCGCCGCGCGTCCGCGTTGAGGATGTCGCGGGTGCCGGTGAACACCGTGATGTGCCCCAGGTCGTCGAGGTCGGCGTTGATCGGGCTCACCCGGACGTCCGCCGGCTCCAGTGCGCCGCGGTACGCCTCGCCCGCCACCCGCAGCCCGTCCGGACTCAGCCACGGGTCGTGTGCCGCGAGGCCGGCGATGGCCGGGTGGTCGGCGGTGATGTCGAGCCACGGCGAGATCAACACCGTGCGCCGCGGCGGCGCGAGGGTGCGTTCCCGCAGCGCCACCGCGACGGCCAGCGCCATGCCCCCACCCGAGGAGTCGCCGAGCAGGGAGAACCGCTCGGCACCGCACTCCCCCATCAGGCATTCGGCGAGGTCGGCGGCCGCCGGCACCACGACGTCCGCGGTCGCAGACGGCGCGAGCGGATAGATCGGGACCACCACCTCCATCGGCAACGACTGGGCCAGATCCGCGACCAGCAGCCAGTGTTGCCGGGTGATCTCGCGGAAGTAGGAGCCACCGTGGAGGTAGAGCGCGCTGTCCAGATCCCGCCGCGACGCGCCGTGCGCGGCCACCGAGTACACCGGCCAGCCGGCGCCGGTGCGCTCCAATCGGATGTCGACCCGCCGGTCGAGCCCGCGGGGCGGGCTGAACGAACGGGGCCGCAACGCCCGGCCCGCGATCTCGCGGCGGGTGGCCTCGGCGCCCACCCGCCTGCTGCCCCGCAACGCGAGCGCCGCGGGCATCAATCGGCTTGCCAGGCTGGTCATCAGCTCACGCTCGCGTGCCCGGCGATGAGATCGCGGTACCAGAAATAGGAGTCCTTCGGCGTCCGGGCGAGGGTCTCGTAGTCGATGTGGACGAGCCCGAATCGCTCCTTGTACCCGGCCGCCCACTCGAAATTGTCGAAGATCGACCAGGCGAAGTAGCCCCGCACGTCGACGCCGTCCTCGATCGCCGCCCGGACCGCATGCAGGTGTTCACGGTGGTAGTCGATCCGCCGACGGTCGTCGACCCGGCCGTTCTCGTCGGGGTCGTCGTCGTGGAACGACGCCCCGCTCTCGGTGATGTAGATCGGCGGCAGCGCGTCACCGAACCGGTCCGCGAAGATCCCGAGGATCTCACGCAGCCCCGCGGGGACGATCGGCCAGCCGAAGTCCGTCCGCTCGTAGCCCTCGAGTGCGACCGGCTGGAACGGCATCCCCGGCGGCAGGTCCACCTCGAGGACCCCGCTGCTGCCCTCATCGGAGGTGGGCGCGGCGATCAGCGTCGGCTCGTAGTAGTTGATGCCGAACCAGTCGAGCGGCTGCGAGATCACCTTCAGGTCCTCGGCGACCGGCCCCTGCAGCGCCGCGGCCAACTCCTCCGCCGGATAGCTGCCCCGCAGGACCGGATCGGCGAACGTCCAGTTCACGATGTGGTCGTAGATCTCGGCGGCGGCGACATCGGCCTCCGAATCACTGGCCGCGTGTACAGGCGCGTGGTTGGAGGCGATCCCGAGGTTGCCGCAGCCCGCCGCGCGCAGCGCCTGCACCGACAGCCCGTGGCCGAGCAGCTGGTGGTGGGCGGCCTGCAGTGCGCCGAAGCCCAGTTCCTGGCCGGGGGCATGCACGCCGAGCGCGTGCCCGTACAGGGTGTGCACGACCGGCTCGTTCAACGGCATCCACATGCGCACGCGATCGCCGAGCCTGCGACCGACGATGTCGGCGTACTCGGCCAGTCGATAGGAGGTCTCGCGGTTGAGCCAGCCGCCCGCCTCCTGCAGCTCGACCGGCAGGTCCCAGTGGAACAGGGTGACGGCCGGATCGATCCCGGCCGCGACGAGCTCGTCGACGAGGCGGTCGTAGAAGTCCAGACCCTCCTCGTTGACCGGACCACGGCCGGTGGGCTGCACCCGGGACCAGGAGACGGACAGCCGGTAGGCGTCGACGCCGAGGTCGCGCATCAGCCCGACGTCCTCGCGGTAGCGGTGGTAGTGGTCGATGGCGACGACTCCCGTCTCGCCTCCGACGATAACGCCGGGCCGCTCGCAGTACTCGTCCCAGATCGAGCGGCCCCGCCCACCCTCATCCACCGCGCCCTCGATCTGATAGGCGGCGGTGGCGACCCCCCACAGAAAGCCATGAGGGAACGTCGGATTGGTTTCAGTCGCAGTCATGAGCCGAGTTTGCCGAAATGTTGGACGCGCGTCCAGTGCGGTGCTTGAATTCATCAACACACCGCCCGAACGGGCCCGGCGAAAGCACACTGGCCTCATGACGCTCCCCACCCCCGCATTGCGGGCCGCTCGCGTGTCGACCGCCGTTGGCTTCGGCCTGCAGGGCATGTTCCTCGCCGCACTCCTGACGCAGCTCCCCCAGTTCAAGGACCGGTACGGCTTCGACGACTCCACCATCGTCGTCGCGGTGGTGCTGGTCTCGCTGGTCGCGGCCGTCGGCAGCGTGATCGCCGAGTACCTGGCGACCAGGACCTCGAGCAAGACCACCCTGCGAGCGGGTCTGTTCGTCATCGCCTGCGCAGGCACCGGGATCGCCTTCGCGCCGTCCCCCGCCGCGTTCTTCACCGGGTTCGCCGTGTACGGCATCGGCCTCGGCATGGTCGACGCGGCCACCAACATGCAGGCCGTGGCGATCCAGCACCGCTACGGCCGGTCGATCCTGTCCTCGTTCCACGGCGCGTGGAGCGTCGGCGCCATCGTCGGTGCCCTGTACGTCTCGGCCTGCTCGGCGCTCGAGGTGAGCCTGCCGGTGTCGATCTTCGGCGCCGCGCTCGGGGTCGCCGCCGGCACGCTGCTGATCGGTCCGCGACTGCTCGAGGTCGGACCCGAGGCCGAGGCGACCACGTCCGCCGCACCGCTGACGATCCCGATGCGCCCGTTCCTCGCCCTCGGTGCGGCGATGGCGCTGTTCTTCGCCATCGACTTCAGCGTCGGCAACTGGTCGGCGCTGTACCTCAAGGACCTGCTGCTCGCCAGCGCCAGTACGGCGGCCCTCGCGGTCGCCGCGTATCAGACCGCGGGCCTCGTCTCCCGCCTGACCGGCGACTTCTGGGTGCGACGCCACGGCGAGGTCGCGGTGGTCCGGGTCGGCTCGGCGATCGCCGCGCTCGGGCTCGTCGTCGTGATCGTCGCGCAGAGCCCGACCGTCGCGATCATCGGGTTCCTCATCGTCGGACTCGGCGCGCCGGTCATCGCCCCGCTGTGCTTCAGCGCCGCAGGCAGGCTCGCCCCGCCCGACCAGACGGACGCCGTGATCGCCCGACTCAACCTGTTCAACTACGCGGGCACATTGGTCGGCGGCGCCATCGTCGGCGCGGTCGCGGCCGTCTCCAATCTGCGAATCGGCTTCGTCCTGCCGCTGCTGTTCGCGGTGGCCCTGTTCCTGCTGGCCCCCGCGTTCCGGCCCAAACGGGTCGCCGCAGGGGCCGATTCCGCCGACCTGACGCGTGTGGTCGACTAGACGCATGCCCTCTCAGTTCGCCGTCGTCCGCGCCATCTCATCCGACGCGGCCGAGCTCGCCGCCGTTGCCGCCGAGACCTTCCCGCTGGCGTGCCCGCCGTCCGCGACCGAGGCCGACATCGCGGACTTCATCACCACGGTGTTGTCCCAGGCCCGCTTCACCGAGTATCTGGCCGCGCCGGACCGAACGGTGCTCAAGGCCGTCGGCGCGGACGGGATCACCGGCTACGCGATTCTCGTCGACGGCACCCCCTACGACCCCGATGTCCGGGCGGCGGTCACGCTGCTGCCGACCATGGAGATCAGCAAGCTGTACGTGCTGCCTGACCGGCACGGGGACGGGGTGTCGGTGGCGCTGATGACCGCGGCGCTGGACCACGCTCGCGCTCTCGACGCCGCGGGTGTCTGGCTCGGGGTGAACCAGGAGAACACGCGGGCGCAGCGCTTCTACGCCAAGCACGGGTTCGAGCGGGTCGGCACCAAGACGTTCCTGGTCGGCGAGCAGCTGCACCACGACTTCGTGATGCAGCGAGCGGTCTAGGCAGCGACCTCGAAGCGGGACAGCGCGAGCAACCGCGAGGTCGCGCGCAGGTACTTCTTCCGGTAGCCGCCCGCGAGCATCTCCGGGGTGAAGATCTCGTCCAGCTTGGCGCCGGACACGGTGACCGGGATGCTCGCGTCGTACAGACGGTCGGCGAGCACGACCAGTCGCAGCGCGACGGACTGGTCCTGGGCCGGGCGCACGCCCCGCAGGAACACCGCCGGCACGTCCGCGATCAGCTTGTTGTAGCGCGAGGGGTGCAGGGTGCTCAGGTGCGCGCACAGTGCGTCGAAGTCGTCGAGGGTCGCGCCGGGGACCCCGTCGGCGCGGTCTGTGAGCTCGGCGTCCGAGATCGGCTCCGGCGCGGGCGGCAGATCGCGGTGGCGGTAGTCGGGGCCGTCCACCCGGATCGTCTCGAAGATCGACCCGAGCTTCTTGATCTCCCGCAGGAAGTCCTGGGCCGCGAACCGGCCCTCGCCCAGCTGACCGGGCAGGGTGTTGGAAGTGGCCACGATCGACACGCCGCGCGCGGACAGCTCGGTGAGCAGGCGCGAGACGAGCATGGTGTCGCCCGGATCGTCGAGCTCGAACTCGTCGATGCAGAGCACGCTGTGGCCGGAGAGCTGCTCGACCGCGTTGTTGAAGCCGAGCGCGCCGACCACGTGGGTGAGCTCGACGAACGTCCCGAACGCCTTCGGCGAGGGCACGCTGTGGAAGATCGATGCCAGCAGGTGGGTCTTGCCGACGCCGAAGCCGCCGTCGAGGTACAGGCCCGCGCCGCTGGCCTGGGCCTTCTTGCCGAACAACCCACGCCGTCCGCCGGAACGGATCTTCGTCACCTTGGCCGCGAACTCCTCGGCCTTGTGCACGGCAGCCGCCTGGCTCGGCTCGTTCGGGTCGGGGATGTAGGAGGCGAAACTGACCTCGTCGAACATCGCCGGCGGGACCATTTGGGCGATCAGCTGGTCCGCCTGAACCACCGGACTGCGATCAACAAGACGCTCGTGCATGCATGGAGGTTATCGACGTGCTGTCATCTCCCATATGCAGCGCCTCGATATTGCGACCCACCTCACACCGCTCGACGACGATAAACTCCGCGACCTGCACGTCTATCCGGACACGACGTCCGCGCCGTGGGTCCGGGTCAACTTCGTCTCCAGCATCGACGGCGCGGTGAGCGCCGACGGGACGTCCGCGGGACTGGGTACTCCGGCCGACAAGCGCCTGTTCGGCGTCCTGCGCGAGCTGGCCGACGTGATCCTGGTCGGCGCAGGAACGGTGCGGGCCGAGAACTACGGCGGCGCCCGGGTCACGGCGGAGCGCCGCGCACGCAGACGCGAGCGCGGCCAGGCGGACGTGCCGCCCATCGCCGTCGTCACCGCGAGTGCCGACATCGACCCTGCGTCCCGCTTGCTGACCGACAACACCACCGCACCCCTGATCCTCACCACCGCCGACGCACCCCGGGATCGGAAGGCCGGGCTCGAGGCGGCGGGCGCGCGGGTTCTCGAACTCGGCGAGTCCACCGTGCCGCCTGCGGCGATCCTCGACACCCTCCACGGGCTCGGCCTCGCACGCGTGCTGTGTGAGGGCGGGCCGGGACTGTTCGGACAGCTGCTGGCGGCCGACGCCGTCGACGAGCTGTGCCTGACCACGGCCCCACTCCTGGTCGCCGGTACCGCACCGCGGATCGCCTTTTCCCCCGACGCCGCCCCGACCGCGATGCGACGGGCGCACCTGCTCGGGGACGAGGACGGCACGCTGCTCGCGCGCTGGGTACGCGAGCGGAACGGCTGAGCGACCTGGCAGGCTGTGCACCGTGACATCCCCACTGCGCAGGACGTGGCCGCTCGCCGTGGTACTCGCCGTCTGCTGCGCCTGCAGCGTCGGGCCGAGCGTTCGCCCCGATGTCGCGGTCGCGCAGCGTCCGGGAGAGACGACGGGCCGGACCGCCGACGCCGAGCAGGAGCCGCCCCCGCTCGAGGTGCCCCGCACGGATCTCGACTGGAGCGACTGCACCCGCACCACCCTGGACACGCTCGGTCTCGGACCTGGACCGGCAGGGCTGATCATCGAATGCGCACAGCTCGCGGCCCCGATCGACCAGTCCTCCCCGATCCCCGGCACCTTCAGCCTCGGGGTATCCAGGGCCAGGCTCCCGCAGACCCCGGCCGACGCCGGCCCGCTCGTCCTCACCTCCGGCGCGGACCGGGCCTCCACCGCCACCCTCGCGGCGTTGGCCGCGGGTCCCATCACCGACCTGCTGGCCACCCGGCCGGTGGTGGCCGTTGACCGTCGCGGGATCGGGACCTCGACCACCATCGAGTGCATCGACACCCCTGGCCTGCGCAAGGCCATGCTCGACCTCGGCCAGTTCTCCCCGCCCGACCCCGACGGCGGCGACGCCGCGGACAAGGTGATGACGCTCAGCCGCGACGCCACGGTCGGCTGCACCGACTTCCTGCAGCCGCAGGAACTGGACTTCGACGCCGCACACGCCGCGGACGACCTCGAGCAGCTGCGCAAGGCATGGGGCGTCGAGCGGTTGGGCCTGCTCACCACCGGAAACGGCGCGGCAGTCGGGCTCTCGTACGCGGCGCAGCACCCGGATCGGCTCTCCCGGCTCGTCCTCGACGCCCCCGGTTCGGTTCGCGCCGACGCCGTGACCGCCGCCGAGTCCCGCGTCGCGGGGCAGGAGGCGGCGCTGGCCGCCTTCGCCCGGCAGTGCGCCGCGCTCGCCTGCTCGCTTGGCCCCGATCCCCGGTCGGCGGTGGCCGACCTGGTCCGCCGCGCGTCGGCGGGCGAGCTGGCCCCGGTCTCCTCGAACGGAGTACTGACCGCCCTCACCGGCTTCCTCGGCGCACCGCGCGGCGATCAGCAGGCCCGCGTCCGCGAGTTCTCGGACGTACTGGCCGCGGCAGGCCGCGGCGACGTCGGCCCGCTCGACTCCCTCATCGGGCACACCGCGGCCGCCACCGACTCGGACGGGCAGTTCATCGCGCGCTGCTCCGACGGAAGTCAGTGGCCGACGCCAGGCCGGGCCCGTGAGCTGCGGACCGCCTGGGCCGAGCAGTACCCGGTCTTCGGGCCGGACGCCGCGCTCTCGCTGCTGCTGTGCACGGCGTGGCCCACCACTCCGCCGCCGGAGCTGCCCGCCACACTCGACGTCGCGGTGCTCACGCTCAGCGGGGCCGCGGACCCGGTCGTCGGCAGCGCCGGGGCCGGCTCCGTGACCGGGGCGGTCGCGGCCGCTGGTGCCGCCAACGCGACCGTCGCCTGGCTCGGCAGCGGGCATCCGGTGTCGACGCATTCCGGCTGCGGGCAGCTCGCCATCGCGGGGTACGCGGGCACCGGCGTGCTGCCCCCGGACGGCGGCGCCTGCCCGGGCTGAGGCGGCGTCGCGGAGTGTCAACCGAACGCCCGGCCGCCCGCTCGGTGTACCGTGCCACGGTGTTCCTTCGACATCTCGAACCGCGCACCGGCCGGACGACCGCAGAGGTGGTCAAGTTCGCGCTGTGGCCGATCGCCATCATGACGGTGCTGCATCGAGTGCTCGTCAAGGCGGTGAACGGGTTCCGGACGGACGACTTCGCGCCGGTCTACAAGGCGGCACTTGCCTTCCTCAATCACCGGCCGGTCTACACCGCAAACTTCAACTGGGTGGATCCGCACTACCTGTACCCACCCAGCGGAACCCTGCTGATCGCCCCGATCGCGCTCATCGATCCGGAGCGCTCGCGCTGGCTGTTCATCCTCGTGAACGCGGCGGCCATCATCGTCGCCGGCTACCTGATGCTGAAGATGTTCAACCTGGCGCTCGACTCCATCGCTGCGCCGATCCTGCTGTTCGCGATGTTCGCGTCCGAGACCGTCACCAACACCCTGGTCTTCACCAATATCAACGGCCTCGTCCTGCTCGGCGAGGTGGCGTTCATGTACCTGCTGCTGCGCAAGAAGGACGCGTGGTCGGGCGTCGCGCTCGGATTGACGTTCGCGGTCAAACCCGTGCTCTGGCCTCTGCTGCTGCTGCCGCTGGTGAGCAAGCAGTGGAAGGTCTTCGTGACCGCGCTCGGCATCCCGCTGATCCTCACCGCGATCGCCTGGCCGCTGTCGGCCGACCCGATGGACTTCGTGCGGCGCACCGCGCCATACCTGGCGGAGTCCCGCGACTACTTCAACAGCGCGATCGTCGGCAACGGCGCCTACTACGGACTGCCCGACCTGCTGGTCCTGGGGCTGCGGGCCATGTTCGGCGTGATGGTTCTTGTGTCGCTGTGGCTGCTGTACCGCTACTACCGCGACGATCAGCTCTTCTTCGTCACCACCGCCTCCGGTGTGCTGCTGACCGCGTCGTTCCTGCTCGGCTCGCTCGGCCAGATGTACTACTCGATGATGATGTTCCCGCTGCTGATGAGCGTGGTGCTGCGGAACTCGGTGATGCGGAACTGGCCCGCCTGGCTGGCGGTCTACGGGTTCATGAGCTACGACAGCTGGCTGTCACTGCGGTGGCCTGCCGCGGGCCGCGCCGCCGAGTACATGAAGACCACCCTCGGCTGGAGCCTGCTCCTCATCGTGATCTTCGCGGTCCTGCTCGGCCGGTACCTCATCGCGAAGCGCGAGAACAGGCTGGACGGCGGCATCGACCCGGCATTCCTGATCGAGGAGCGCACGAAGGTCGCCGTCGGCTGAGCCGACACATGTAGCCGTCGGCTGAGCCGACAAGTGTGGACCGCCTGAGTACCGTGGTGCCATGAGTTCCGCGGCAGATCCGGCACCCGTCCAGTTCACCGACGCGCAGTGGCGCGAACGCCTGAGCCCCGAGGAGTACGCGGTGCTCCGCGAGGCGGGCACCGAACGCCCGTTCGTCGGCGAGTACACCGACACCACCACCGTCGGCGAGTACCACTGCCGGGCGTGCGACGCGCTGCTGTTCACCAGCACGGAGAAGTTCGAATCCCATTGCGGGTGGCCGTCCTTCTTCGACCCGGCAGACTCCGACGCGGTGATCCTGCGCGAGGACACCACCCTCGGGATGCGCCGGGTCGAGGTGCTGTGCGCGAACTGCCACAGCCACCTCGGCCACGTCTTCGAGGGCGAGGGCTATCCCACCCCCACCGATCAGCGCTACTGCATCAACTCGATCTCGCTTCGCATGGTGCCGCAGGGCTGAGTCGCGCTCACTTCGGGGCGAACATCTTCTCGATGATCGTCTTGGCGATGGTGCTGGCCGGGTCCTGACCGTTGGCGCCGGGCGCGAGGTTGGTCCAGACGACCAGCGTGATGCCGCTCTCCTCGTCGGAGCCCATGAACGAGTTGTAGCCGGGCAGTTCGCCGGTGTGGCCGTAGAGCGGGCCCATCTTGGCGATCGCCCAGCCGTAGCCCGGTCCGTCCGGCGTGCTCGGGTCGACCGGCTGCACGCTCGCGAGGCGGCGTGCCTGCATGTCCGTGTCGAGGGACTTGCCGTCGGCCAGGGCCTCCGCCCAGGTCGCGAGGTCGTGCGCGGTGGAGATGCCCGATCCTGCCGACCACGCCCAGGACGGGTTGCCGTCGGTGACGTCGTTCGGCGCCAGGGTGCCTGCAGTCGCGGCGGCCTGCATGTCCGGCGGAAGCGCGGGGTCGGTCATGGTCAGCACGTTGTCGCCGAACATGTAGCCGCGCGAGTACGGGG
The DNA here is from genome assembly GCF_040548995.1 of Rhodococcus sp. PvR044. NCBI lineage: Bacteria > Bacillati > Actinomycetota > Actinomycetes > Mycobacteriales > Nocardiaceae > Rhodococcus > Rhodococcus sp. PvR044. Next base: position 20,895 of record NZ_JBEPSX010000020.1, on the reverse strand, counting down.
TGGGGATGGCGTTCGAGGTCAACGCGGGGAATTCGGTGTGTTCCAGGCCGACCGGGGTGAACAGCCGGTCCCGGAAGATCTCCGGCAGCGGCTTGCCGTCGAGTTGCTCGGCGATCAGGCCTAGCAGGACGAAGTTGGTGTTCGAGTAGTGATAGCCCTGCCCGGGCGGGAAGTACGGCGGATGCGCGAACGCCAGCGACAGCAATTCCTCAGGCGCCCACACCTTCTGCGGATCCCGGTCGAGGGACTCGTTCAGCTCGAGCGTCTCGCTGTAGTTGAACAGCCCGCTGCGCATGTTCAGCAGCTGCTCGATCGTGATGCCGTCGCCGGCGGGGACCTCGGGCCGGTATTTCGAGACCGGGTCCTCAAGAGCGAGCTTGCCCTCCTGCACCAGCTGCAGGATCACCGTTCCTGTCCAGGTCTTGGTGTTCGAGCCGACCCGGACGTGGTCGTCGAGGGTCACCGGCGCACCGCCGTCGCGTTCGGTCGTGCCGTAGGTGACTGTCTGCTCACCCTCAGGGGTGCGTAGCAACACCACCGCGCCGGGCACCATGAACTGCTTGGCGGCCTCCTGCACGGTCGACTGCAGGGTCGCATCGTCGATCGCGGGGGCGGACGCTGCGGGCGAGGCGGCTGCGGAGGTGGTGCCCGAGTCCGATCCGGTGTCCGAGGAACAGGCACCGAGCAGCAGGGTCAGGGCGAATGCGGCGCCGGCCGCTCGGAGATGGCGTGGTCGACAGGTCACCGCACGACGGTCCATGCCTGACGACCGTACGCCGCCGTGGTGCCGCGTACCGGCAAAACGGCGGGCCCGACGATCGTCGACGACGTCGCCGGGATCAGTCGCCGTCGACACCGGGTGGGGTCGTTGCCCAGTACGGGCGCCAGGCCGGCACCGCGAGGGGTGTCAGGCTTGCGAGGTGGTTGATGATTGCCCGTAGTCCCGGATGTGGGTTCGTTCTGGGGAGGATGAGCGAGAGCGGGTATGCGAGCGTCGGATTCACGATCGGGATGCGGCGCAGGTCGTGGTTCGTCGGCCAGATGTACCGGTCGCGTGCCCCGACGAGGGTGGCCACGTCTGCGGAGTCCGCGAGGGTGTCCAGGAGCACCTCGTCGCCGAAGTGCGGGCCCGCCGCGTCGATGCGGAGGTCGAATTCGGTGGCGAGCTGATCGTAGAAGTCCCCCCACTCGCTTCGGGGCGCGATACCCGGCACCCAGATCCGATGCCTGCGCAGTTGTGGTGGCGTCAGTGATCGTGCGGAGGCGAGGGGATGCCTCGGGCCGACAAGGAGTTCCAGCGGGGAGTCGAACGCGTGGATCATGCGCAGGTCGCGCGGCAACGCGGCCGGATCGGTGACCGTACGGAACGAGGCGTCGATATCGCCTGCTTCGACGGCGGCGACCACGACCCGAGGGTCGTTGACCTTGAGGGTCACCACGTCGAGCTCGGTGTCGGGATGCGACCGCCAATACTCGTGCAGGACAACGGCCTGCGCGGATCGCAGGCCGAGGACGTCGATCCGAAGGGCCCGCGAGCCCGGTCTGATCGCGGTGACGGCGCGATCGACACCCGTGACGATGCTTCGTGCGTGAGGAAGAAAGGCCTGGCCGTCGAGAGTCAGCTCGACCCCGCGGGCGGTACGGGTGAACAACCGGACCTCGAGCTCCCGCTCCAGGGTCGCGATCCGCTTCGAGACGGCCTGTTGCGTCACGCCCAGCTCGTTGGCCGCGTGTTGGAGCTGTCCGAGCTCAGCCGCCCGCACGAACGATCGCACTGCCTCGGTATCCATCGCCCCAGCCTATCCTTGCACAACCGATCGTTGTGGCTCGCCAGCGATGCAGTTGTTTGATCGGGCATCGGTGCGACTGATGTGATCGACAGACCCGAACATCGGTTGTTACGAAGGAGTCGCATGCGCGTGCAGTTGGGGCGCAGCTTCGGCTGGCTGTGGTCGGCCTATGCCGTCAGCACATACGGCACGTGGATCGCCTTCGGCGCCTTCCCCCTCATCGCGGTGCAGGTGCTGCACTCACCGGCATTCGCCGTCTCGCTTCTCGAAGCGACCGGACTCACCGTCGCGGCGATCGTCGCGGTCCCGCTCGGGCCGTGGGTCGAGCACCGGGCCAAACGGCCGGTGATGATCGCCTCGGACCTGGCCCGGTTCCTCGCGATGGCGAGCGTTCCCATCGCGTACTTCCTCGGCGCACTGACCTACGGCCAACTGCTGGTCGTCTCGGTCGTCTCCGGAACCTCGAGCATCGTCTTCACCGCCGCCTCCGGCGCGTACCTGAAACATCTCGTCCGCAGCGAGCACCTCCTCGTCGCGAACGGAAGATTCGAAGGCACGAGCTGGGTGGCGACCGCGGCGGGACCGCCCATCGGCGGCGCGCTCGTCGGGCTGCTCGGCCCGGTCGTCACCGTCGCCGCCGACGCGCTCAGCTTCCTGCTGTCCGCGCTCGGGGTCCTCCGCATCCGTGGAAGCGACGTCGCAGCGCCCCGCGACACCGCCACCAGGTTGCGCGCCACCGACCTGCTGGGCGGCTGGCGATTCATCCTGCACGACCGAGTCCTACGTCGCCTGTTTCTCAACTCGATCCTGGTGAGCGGCCTGATCATGGCCACCCTCCCACTCCTGGCCGTCCTCCTGCTGGGCGAATACCGTTTCCCCGCCTGGCAATACGGTCTCGCCTTCGGCATCCCGGCGCTCGGCGGCTTCGTGGGTGCCCGCCTGTCGGCGCGCCTCGTCGCCCGCCACGGCAGGCGCCGGGTCTTGATCGTCTCCGGCTGGCTGCGCTCGATCTTCCCGCTCGGCCTCGCCTTCACCCAACCGGGGATCGCCGGACTCCTCACGGTGATCGTCGTCGAAGGCCTGCTGATCACCTGCATGGGTGTCTTCAACCCCATCAACGCGACAGAACGCCTGCAGCGCACTCCCGCCGATCACACCGCACAGGTCCTCACCGCATGGAGTGTCAGCAGCAAACTCACCCAGGCCACCCTCATGGTGATCTGGGGAGTCCTCGCCACACTCACCAGTCCACTCACCGCGATCACCATGTCCGGCGTTCTCCTGCTCTCCACCCCGCTCCTGCTACCCCGGCGGACACACATGCCCGAACCCGTGGCCTCGTCGGCCGAGGACGTCCCGGCCGCACGACTCGATAGGATTCTCGATTGAGGTTCTGACACATCACCCACAGAGAGAGTCGTTACGTGACAGAGGAATCCGACCGCGAAGACCTACTCCTCAGCGATGACGAGCGCATGCACGCCTTGAATGTCATCAGCGAGCACTACGCCGCAGGACGGTTGGACACCACTGAGTTCTATGACCGCTCGGAAGCGATCGCCTCCGCACGCACCCTCGACGTCATGCGCGGCGCTTTCCTGGGGCTGCCAGGCGGAATGCCGCTCGAGCAGGTCGACGGCCATCTCCGGAAGATCCCGGTCGGCGCAACCACCCCCGCGGCCCTGACCACGTCACCCAGTGCCGAGGCGGAGCTCTCCTCCCTGCGCAGGCGCGGCGGATTGATCGATTCGCTCGACGGAGTGATCTTCGGCATCACCCTCGTGACTTTCCTCGTACTGCAACTGGTCATCGACTGGGACTACGCCTGGGTCGTCTGGCCGTCACTGATCGTCACTCTGAGCCTCCCCCGGATGATCCTCAGCTTCAGCGACGACGACGAGGAGATCTACGAGGAGTTGAAGACCTCGGAAGCCCGATCACGCAAGAAGCGCCTCCAGGAGGCCACCGAGCGGATACACCAGCTCGAGACCAAGCGCGAACCCGACACGATCTGACCGCTCAGCGCGGCCGGATCGTGGGCGGGTCGTAGGCGCGGATCGGCGGCAGCTCGTCATCGAACCGCTCGACCTGCACGAGTACGTGCTGACCGGTGCAGCCGCGCGCCAGGCTCGAGGTGCCGACGTCGGCGGTGAGCACGTTCGGATTGCCGTGCACGCACATCGAATCCGGGTCGGCGGGGTCCAACGGATCGAACCAGGCGCCCGTCGAGAGTTGGACGACGCGGACCCGCACGCCCTCGTCGAGCACCGCCCCGGCCAGGCAGGCGCCCCGGTCGTTGAACACCCGGACCACGTCCCCGTCCGCGATACCGCGGGCGGCCGCGTCGTCGGGGTGCAGCCGGATCGGTTCGCGCCCCCGCACTTTCGAATTCTGACTGGTGGCCCCGTGGTCGAGTTGGCTGTGCAGCCGGGTCTTCGGCTGATTCGCGATCAGGTGCAGCGGGAAGGCCTCGGCCCGCCGTCCACCGAGCCATTCCTCCGGCTCGTACCAGGTCGGGTGTCCGGCGCAGTCCTCGTAGCCGAAGCCGTCGATGTCTGCCGAGAAGATCTCGATCTTGCCGCTCGGGGTGCGCAGCGCGTTGGCCTCGGGATCTGCCCGGAACTCCTCGAAGAGCGTCAGCTCCTCCTCGGTGCGCATGCGGACGTGCCCGCGCCGCCAGAACTCGTCGAACTCCGGCGCCTCCCCTCCGTCCGCAAGGACGTACCCGCGCCACTGGCCGTAGAGGTGCTCGATCCACTGCCCCGCGGTGCGGCCCTCGGTGAACCGCTCCCCGAACCCGAGCCGGTGCGCGAGCGCGGCGAAGGTGTCGTAGTCGTCGCGGGCATCGGCGAATCGCGGTGTGGCGGCGTGCATCGCGACCATCAGCGGATCGTTGCGCGTGCAGGACAGGTCCTCGCGTTCGAGGGACGTCGTGGACGGAACGACGATGTCGGCGTGCTTGGCCATCTGCGTCCAGTACGGATCGTGCACCACGATCGTGTCCGGCCTGGCCAGCGCGCGGCGCAGCCGACCGAGGTCCTGGTGGTGATGAAAGGGGTTGCCCCCGGCCCAGTACACCAACCGGATGTCGGGGAAGGTGCGGCGCTGACCGTCGAAGTCGTACTCCTGCCCCGGATTCAGCAGCAGGTCCGAGATCGCCGCCACCGGGATGGAGTCCGACACCGGGTTGGTCCCCTGGAACAGGGTCGGCAGCGGGTACGGCACCGGCGCAAGACCCGGCTCGTTCATCGAGCCGTACCCGTGCCCGAAACCGCCTCCCGGCAAACCGATCTGGCCGAGCATGGCGGCCAGGGTGATGCCCGCCCACGGAGCCTGCTCGCCGTGTCGCACCCGTTGCAGCGACCAGGTGACCGAGATCAGGGTGCGCCCCTCGGCCATTCGGCGGGCCAGGTCCGCGATGGCGTCGGCGGGCAGGCCCGACAGCTCTGCCGCCCACTCGGGCGTCTTGGCGACGCCGTCCGCCGCGCCCAGCAGGTATTGCTCGAACACCTCATAGCCGGTGCAGTAGCGGTCCAGGAACTCCCGGTCCGCGAGCCCCTCGTCGGCGAGCACGTAGGCGCAGGCGAGCATGATGGCCACGTCGGTCCCCGGACGCGGTGCGAGCCACTCCGCCTCGCCGTGCAGGTCGTCGCGCAACGGGCTGATGGACACGATCCGGCCGCCCCGCGCCCGCAGCGCATCGAGCGCGCCGCGGGTCGGGTGATGGCTGGTGCCGCCGTCGTTGACGGCGGTGTTCTTGAGCGGCACTCCCCCGAAGCACACCATCAGATCGGTCTCGCGGGCGATGACGTCCCAGTTCGTGGAGCGGGCGAACATCTTCCAGTGTGTCCCGACCACGCGCGGCATGATCACGCCGGTCGCGCCAAGCGAGTAGCTGTGCTCGGAGCGCGTGTAGCCGCCGAGCATCTTGAGGAATCGGTGGACCTGGCTCTGTGCGTGGTGGAAACGGCCGGGCGAGGACCAGCCGTAGGAGCCGCCGAAGATCGCGCGGTTGCCGTGCGTATCCACGACGCGACGCAGCTCACCGGCGAGTAGGTCGGCCAATTCGTCCCAGGACACCGCGACGAACTCGTCGGATCCCCGCCCCTCGGACGGCCCTGGACCCCGCTCGAGCCAGCCACGCCGGACGGCCGGTCCCGCCACCCGCGAGCGATGCCGGACGGAGCCGACCGTGTTGGCCAGGATCGGTGAGGGATCGCCGTCACCGGGGTACGGGTGCACCGCGGTGACCTCGGTGCCGTCGGATTCCGCCTCGAACATGCCCCAATGCGCCATGTGCTGGCGGCGCGTGGTTCCCGAACTCATGGCGGCCAGTCTGCCACCAGCGCAGGCGCCGCCCCGAACACCCTCGAGCGCCCGGTTTTGGGTGTATGCCTGATTCATGAGTCGCGGCGACGGACCGGCTCCACATGTCCTGGAACTTCGCATTCACGGGGTGAGCAACACCCCGCCGCACGACATGCTCGACGTGCAGGCCGACCAAGTGCACCGGGTGATCGGCGACCAGCTCGCCGGGTTCTGGACCGTCGACGGTGACGCCGCGGCCGAGCTCACCCCCGATCAGCGCGGGTACACCCCGCCTGGCGTCCGGCGCGAGGCCTACTCGTGGGGTGGGCTGGCGCGCACGACACCGGGAGGCACGGCACCCCTCGGTCAGGCGGTGCTGGCCGTGGTGATCAGGGCGGCCTGGTGCCTGGTGATGCCCTACGGGCTGACGAACCTGGCGTACTGGTCGCGGAATCTCTGCACCACCCCGGCCCAGGTGCGCCGGACCGCCACCGTGGTCCGACTGTTCGGGCTCGGCCTCACGCTGCTGTTCGTCAGCACCGTGGTGACGGTCTCCTCGGACCTGATCGCGCTGCAGTATCTGGAGCACGAGTCCGGGAACCTGCCCTCGCAGTTCCAGGCCCTGGCGAATCTGCCCCCGCAACGGCGACTGGCGGTGTCCCTGCTGGTGCCCGCCGCCGCGCTGGCGGTGCTGTGGTTCGTCTCGGCGCGGTCGCGGACCCGCTACGACGTGGACGGCGCTCGGCAGACCGCGGAGTCGGCGGATGCCACACCGGTTCTGCGGCGGCACGGGTTCTGGAACAACCGCGGCCACGCCACCGAGACCTCGATGATCCACATCGCCGCGGGGGTGGCGGGCACCGTGGCGATGTCCGCGCTGTTCGCCCCGCCCCGTGACGAGCGATTCGGCTGGGCCTTCTCGGCGATCGCGATCGTCGCCGTGCTGGCGATGGTCGCGGGCGCGGTGCGGCTGGTGCTCACGAGCGAGCGTGGTGTGGACGTGCCGGTCTCCCGCGCGGAGGAGGGCGTGCCCGCGGCGACCTGGGTTGTGGTCGCGGTCAGCGCGACGGCCTTCGTGGCGCAGTCGCTGTTGCTCGCGTTCGGGCCCCACGACCCGAACGCTCCCGACGGGGACGCGCCGAGGCTGGACGGCCTGGTCGCGGTGCCAGCGGTCCTCGTCCTCGTGTTGCTGGCGCTGGCGCTGGCCGGACTCTCGATCCGGCGGATGTCGCCGTGGTGGACGATCGCGCTGGCTACCACACTCGGCGTGGCGGCGGTCGCGTACCTCTGCGGGCAGCGGGGGCCTGCGGTGATCGCGGGCGCGGCCGTCTTCCTCGTCTTGCTCGCACTCGCGTTGCCCGGCAGCGAATTCCAGGCCTGGTCGGGCCGGGCCGTCGGCGTCTTCCTGCTGTTGGCCCTCGGCGGCGCCATGCTGCTGTCGAACCTCGTGGTGGTCGGCGTCGGCAACTGGCTCAACGGCTCCGGCGGGGCCGCGGAGCTGGTGTCGGACGACCCTGCGGGTTGCCAGACCGAGATCCGCATCCCGCCGATCTTCGGCTGGTTCGGCGTCGGCCTGGTCGCGGCCGCCGCCGTGCTGGTCGTCGTGCTCGTGGTTGCGGGGTGCTGTGCCGTTCGGTGGGCGGCCTTCATCCGGGCCCGCGGCGGAGGTGTCACGCCGTCCCCGGCGACTGCGGATGCGATCGCGCTCGTGGACCCCGACACCGTCCCCGCCGAGCGACTCGCCAACGCCGCCCATCGCGCCGAACCGGCGATCGGCGTGCTCGCCGCGCTAGCCCTCCTCGCGCTGCTCCCCTGCGTGATCCTGCCGCTGCTGCCCCGGCCACGCGACGGGGAACGCGCGTATCTGCAACTCCCCACCGGATGGGGCGCGCTTCTCGCCGCGGCACTCGCGGCGGCATTGGTTGGCGCCCTAGCCCTTCGACCACGCAGCGGCAGGCCGCTCGGCATCGTGTGGGATCTGCTGGGTGTGGTCCCGCGGGCCGCGCACCCGTTCGGCCCGCCCAGCTACTCGGAGCGGGCGGTACCGGAACTCGTCGCCCGGTGCGACGCCTGGCTCCGCGCGGACGACGGGAACCGGGTGGTGCTCTCCGCGCATTCGATGGGGTCCGTGCTCGCCGTCGCGGCGCTCCTCGACCCACGGTCCGAGGCACTGGCCGAGCGCGGCGCCCTGCTCACCTACGGTTGCCAACTGCGTGCCTACTTCGGCCGCATCTTCCCGGAACTGTTCGGACCCGACGCCATCGCGAACGCGCCCGCGTCGGGTGCGCGCCCGCTCGCGCCCGACGAGTTCCTGGGCGACGACGCCGGCCCGGCGGCACATCCCCGCGCGCAGACGCTGGCCGGCCTGCTCCGAGGAACCCCGGGGCGCCCGCGGTGGATCAACCTGTGGCGCGAGACCGACCACCTGGGTTTCCCGGCGTACTCACGACTCCCGAACCGGGTGGACGTACGGGCCGACGAGGTCGACAGGTCCGGATACCTGCCGACCGTCGCCGGCCACAGCGGCTACGTCCGCACCCCGCAGTACCGGGACGCACTCGCGGAGTTGCGGCGGATTATCGAGGCGTGAGGCCGATCAGGGCAGGGACGCGATCAGCTTCTCGACGTCCACCCGGGGCCCGGTGAAGAACGGGACCTCTTCGCGCACGTGCATCCGCGCCTCGGTGGCACGCAGGTCACGCATCAGGTCGACGATCCGGTCGAGCTCGGGCGCCTCGAACGCGAGGATCCACTCGTAGTCGCCGAGCGCGAAGGCGGGGATGGTGTTCGCGCGCACGTCCGGGTAACCGCGACCCGCCTTGCCGTGGTCGGCGAGCATCTTGCGGCGCTCGTCGTCCGGGAGCAGGTACCACTCGTAGGACCGCACGAACGGGTACACGCAGATGTAGGCACCCGGCTCCTCACCCGCGACGAACGCGGGCAGGTGGCTCTTGTTGAACTCCGCGGGGCGGTGCAGTGCGACGTTGCTCCACACCGGGTCGCTCGCGCGACCGAGGATGGTGGTGCGCCGGAAGTCGGCGTAGAGCTTCTGCAGATCCTCCAACTTCTCCGCGTGCGTCCAGATCAGGAAGTCCGCGTCGGCGCGCATCCCGGCGATGTCGTAGACGCCGCGGACGGTCGCGTCGGTATCCTCGAAGGAATCGAAGAACGCCTTCGCGTCGTCGATCGCCTTGGTGCGGTCCTCTTCGAGGACGCCCGGCTGCACCTGGAACACCGAGAACATCGCGTAGCGGAGCGTGGAGTTGAGCTTGTCGTAATCGAGGCGTGCCATGGCTCTATCGTGCCATCTGCTCCGCGACCGTGGTCGCCGCCGTCGTCGCCGCCGCCACGCAGGCGGGCACACCGACGCCGTGCAGCAGTGCCCCCGCGACGGCGAGCCCGGGCAGCGCGCCGATCGACTCCTCGATGACCTGCACGCGGTCGAGGTGGCCCGGCCCGTACTGGGGCAGCCCACCGTGCCAGCGCTGCACGACCGCGTCGACCGGATCGACCCGAAGGCCGGTGACCGTCTCGAGGTCCGCGCGGGCGGCCGCGACGAGTTCGGCGTCGGGGGCGTCGACGATGTCGGCGTCCCCGAACCGACCGAACGAGGCCCGCACCAGCGCCCCGCCGCGCTCGGCCAGGTGCGGCCATTTGCGGCTGGACAGCGTGAATGCCTTGGCGCGCACGGATTCCCCGGTGGCGACCAGGATGCCGGAGTTCTGCGGCAGCGGCGCCGCATCGGCAAGCGCGAGGGCGACGACGACGGACGAGGCCAGCGGGATCTGCGCGGCGGCCGCACTCGCGACGGGCGCGACCTCGGACAGCAGCGCGGCCAGCGACGGCGCCGGCACGGCCAGCACCACGCCGTCGACCCGGCCGACCGGATCGATCCACCAACCCGTCCCGCCGGGCGAGCGGGACAGGCCCGACGCGTCCGCGCGCAGCACCGTCGCGGCTGCCCTTTCCTTCAGCGCGTCGAGCAGCACGCCGTAGCCGTCGCGAAGCCCGCCGAACACCGGGCCGGGCTTCGGCTCCGGCATCGCCTCGGCGACCGCCGCCGACAGGCTGGCGGCGCCGCGGTCCAGCGCCGCGGCCAGGGTCGGCAGCGCCGCGCGCACGCCGATCGAGTCCGACAGTCCCGAGTACACGCCGCCGAGCAGCGGGTCCACCGAGCGACGCACCACCTGCTCGCCGAAGCGGGAACCGACAAGGGTCGCGACATCGGTGTCGGAGCCGGGCCGCCAGTCCAGCGGAACGCCCGGCTCGGCAGCGATCCGGGCCAGGGTCTGCTCATCGACGAGTCCCGCCATCGACTCCGGTCCCGCCGGGATGCCCATCAGGGTGCCCCCTGGCAGCGGGTGCAGCGTGGCCCCGGACCAGATCAGCGGGCGCACCCCGGCCGGGGCGACGATCTGGTCGGACAGGCCGAGTTCGGCGAGCAGCGCGGGCACCTCGGGCCGCCGCGCGATGAAGGCCTCCGCGCCGACGTCGACGCCGTCGCCGGCCAACTGCGTGGTCCGCAGCTTGCCGCCGACGCGCCCCGACGCCTCGACCATCGTGATGACGGCGTCGGGCCCGAGCCGCTGACGCAGTCGATACGCGGCCACGAGGCCGGAGATGCCCCCACCGATGACGGCGACCGATGTCACAGCGAGTGCACCAGCTCCACCGCCGCGGTCAGCACGCCCGGATCGGTGTCAGGGAGCACCCCGTGGCCGAGGTTGAAGATGTGGCCGATCGCACCCGCCGCGAGGGCCCGGTCCGCCTCGCCCGCCACCCGGCGGACCTCGCGTTCGACGGCATCCCAGCCGGCGAACAACACCGCCGGGTCGAGATTGCCCTGCAGCGCCTTGCCGGGGCCGACGCGGCGGGCGGCCTCGTCGAGCGGGATCCGCCAGTCGACGCCGACCACGTCGGCGCCCGCCTCGCCCATGGCACCGAGCAGTTCGCCGGTGCCCACACCGAAGTGGATCCGCGGCACTCCTGCCTCGGCGACCTCCGCGAACACCCGCTCCGAATGCGGCAGCACGAACTGGCGGTACTCGGCGAGCGAGAGCGCACCGGCCCAGGAGTCGAACAGCTGCACCGCGTCGACGCCTGCGTGCAGCTGCGCCTTGAGGAACGTGATCGTGGTGTCCGCGAGCGATCCGAGCAGCGCGTGCCAGGTCTGCGGATCCGAGTGCATCAGCGCCTTGGTGCGCTCGTGGTTACGGCTGGGACCGCCCTCGACCAGGTAGGAGGCCAGGGTGAACGGCGCCCCCGCGAACCCGATCAGCGGGGTCTCGCCCAGTTCCTTGGTGAGCAGCGAGATCGCCGCGGTGACCGCGCCAACCTCCTCGGTGCGCAGCCGCGGCAGCGCCGCGACATCGGCCGCCGAGCGGATCGGCGAGGCGACGACGGGTCCGGTGCCTGCCACGATGTCCAGGTCGATGCCCGCCGCCTTGAGCGGGACGACGATGTCGGAGAACAGGATCGCCGCGTCCACCCCGTGCCTGCGGACCGGCTGCATGGTGATCTCGCAGACCAGCTCGGGATTGAAGCAGGATTCGAGCATCCCGATCCCGGCCCGGATCTCGCGGTACTCGGGCAGCGACCGGCCGGCCTGCCGCATGAACCACACCGGACGGTGTGCCGGTGTGCGCCCGGTCGCGGCCGCCAGCAGCGGAGCCTGGGGCAGCATTCGCCGGTACGGGTACTGCGCGCCGGTGGTCATGGCCGCATTCGTGTCTTCCAGGTCGCTCATATGTCCCAACGCTCGTCGCCCGCCAAGTTTCCTTTCCCGGTCATGCTGCCAGATCCGCGACCGGGAACCCGACTCCAGCCGTGGCGGGCAGGCCGGGGCGACTCATGCACCGATCTGGCCTGCGATCCGGTGCTCGAGCTGTGCTCGTGCACCGGCCGGCAGCACGATCAGCCCGTCGAGGTCCTTACGCGCCTTCGCATACGCGCTCTGCCGCTCTTCCTGGGTGGCCCCCTCGTCCATGGCCAGCCGCAGCAGCCGCTGGGCACGGACCAGCCGCTCTTGCTCGCGAGCGGTGAATCCGCTGCGACGCCGTCGCTTCGCCTCCGCTTCGCAGACATCGAAGGCGATCGCGTAGCCATGCACGGCGTCGCGGTACTCGACCTGCGCCTCGTGGTTGCCGACCATCGATTCCGGGTCCTCCGGCCGGAGCAGGTCCGCGCGTCGCTTGGCCTTGTGGAACTCGACCGTCAGCGGCTCGCGCATGTCCGTGATCATCGGGAAGTCGAGCAGCGTCACCAGGCTCATCTCGTAGCCGAACCAGCGCGCATCGGTCTGATCGTGCTCGTCGACGATCTTGGCGATCTCGCGTCGCTGGGTCCGCTCGTCGGTGTGGATCTGCGCCTTGGCGCGAGCAATCTCGATCTTCGTCTGCTGCTTCAGCCGGTAGCGCTCCAGTCGCCGCTCGGCGCGGCGCCGGTTGGCCGCGCCGACTGCTTTCACGGCCCCGCCGATACTGCCGCCGAAGACGAACAGCAGCCACCAGGAGTGCGAGAGAAACCCGAGCAGCTGGTCCACCTCTTCATGATGCCTTCGGCGGGAGCAACGCGCGACGCGGAGCGCCGGGAGCCGATGCCGCTAGAACCGGCGCGCCTCCACCGGCGAGGATCGGGGCAGGTCTAACGTCCGCGTTGTGACCACGTCGGGATCCCCTGCCGAGCCTGCTCAGTTTCGCAGCGCGATAGCTGCGATGCAGAAGGCCGCGGTGCACCCGCAGATCGAGATCGGTCCGATCCGGCCACCGCAGCGATTGGCTCCGTACAGCTACGCGCTCGGCGCCGAGGTCCGGCATCCCGAGTCCGACATCGTGGCCGAACAGTCCGAGGGTGACGCCTTCGGACGGCTGATCCTGCTGTACGACCCCGAAGGCGACGAGGCCTGGAACGGCACCATGCGGCTGGTCGCGTACATCCAGGCCGACCTCGACGCCGATCTCGCCGCGGACCCGCTGCTGCCGGAGGTCGCCTGGAGCTGGCTGGTAGACGCGCTCGAGACCCGCGGTGAACCGATGACCGCGCTCGGCGGCACCGTGACCGCGACCAGCTCGGTGCGGTACGGCGACATCGCGGGACCGCCGCACGCGCATCAGCTCGAACTGCGCGCCTCATGGACCGCGACCTCCATCGAACTCGGCCCCCATGTGGAGGCGTTCTGCGAGGTGCTGGCCTACGCCGCCGGCCTGCCGCCGGTCGGCGTCACCCAGCTCGGGAGTCCGTCGAAGGGTTGAGCTCAGTGTGCGGGCGCTGCGCGGGCTCCGCGCCGGACGCCCTGCCCGCCCGGACCGAATCGAGGAACGCCGCGATCGCGCGGATCACCTGGTCGCTGCGAATCGAGTGGAAGATGTCGAAGGCGTGCTGCGCGCCGCGCAGTTCCGCATAGGCGACCGGGCTGGTCGAGACAGCCCGCAGCCTCGCCACGAACTCCCTGGCCTCCGCCACCGGCAGCAGCGAGTCGTGGGTCCCGTGCACGACGAGGAACGGCGGCGCATCGGCGCGCACCTTCGCCAGCGGCGACGCGGCCAGGTAGTCCTCGGGGAATCGCGCGCCCTTGCCGAGCACCATCTCGCTGATCCTCGACTCGACACGGGCCCGCACCTGCCTGATGCCCGTCTCCGCGGCGAAGTCGTAGGCCCCGTACATCGGTACGCAGGCCGACACCGAGGTGTCGATGTCCTCGAAACCCGGCTGGAGCCCGGGGTCGTTGGCGGTGAGCGCGACCATCGCGGCCAGGTGCCCACCGGCCGAGCCGCCCGTCACTGCGAGGAAATCGGGGTCGCCGCCGTACTTGTCGCCGTTCGTCCGCAGCCAGGCGACGGCCTGCTTGAGCGCGATGAGATGGGCGGGCCAGCTGGCGCGCGGCGAGAGCGGATAGTTCACCGCCGCGCACACCCACCCGCGGGAGGCCAGCTCCACCATCAGCGGCAGGCCCTGATGGTCCTTGCTGCCGATCACCCAGCCGCCGCCGTGGATCTGCAGCAGCATCGGCGCGTTCGGCGGTAGGTCGCGGTGGTGGTAGACGTCCACGCGGAACCGGGCACCGCCGGGCGCGTACTCGAGGTTGCTGACCCTCGCGACATCCTCGCGGAGCATCCGGAACGGCCTGCTGCTCGAGCGCCAGTCGATGGGGCTGCCTGCACCGGGATCGTCCACGCCGATCTCGCGCAGTGCGTCCGCCATCTCCTGCCCCGCGCGACGGGACGAGACCATCGCCGCCGTCAGCCCGGCAGCGGACACGGCCGCGAGCGCGAGACCCAGCCGGTCGCTACGCGTGGACACGCCGTGGCGGGCCAGGTGGACACCCGCGTCGAGGACCGTCGCCCCGAGTTGCTGGGGCGCCAGTTCCGACGTCAGCCAGCCGGCGAGGAAGGCGGGCACGGAGGCCCACATACCGGGGACGGGTCGCAGCGCGTTGGCCGTCAGCGCCGCGTTGACCGCCTGCCGGATCAGGAAACCCCGTGTCATGTGACCTCTTTCACCCCTGCGCCCGAAGCGGGCTTTTCCGTTCACCCGATTCAATAGTAGAAGCGCCTCTAAAGTTGGGACATGGAGAGACTGAGCGGTCTGGATTCAACGTTCCTCTATCTCGAGACCCCCACCCAGCTCTTGCACGTCTGCGGGCTGATCGTCCTCGACGTCTCGACGATCCCGGGCGGGTACGACTTCGATTCCTTCAAGTCGGAGCTCACCGCCAGGGCACAGGGCATGCCCGTCTTCCGCAGGAAACTGCACGACTCCGTGCTGAACCTCGACCATCCGGTCTGGGTCGACGACCCCGAGTTCGACATCGACCGGCACGTGCACCGGATCGCGGTACCCGGCCCCGGCGGCCGCAAGGAGCTCGCCGACCTGTGCGGTCACATCGCAGGCCAACAGATGGACCGCACCATCCCCCTGTGGGAGATGTGGGTGATCGAGGGCTCCGAGGACGGCACCGTCGCGATCATGTCGAAGATGCATCACGCGAACGTGGACGGCGTGACCGGGGCGAGCATGATGGCGCAACTGTGCGGGCTGTCCCCCGACGCGCCGCGACCGGAGGTCGACCCCGACCAGCGCACGGCGGGCGACGCGGACACCCTCGATCTCGCCGTCAGCGGCCTGGTCGGTTTCGTCAGCCGCCCGCTCCAGCTGGCCAGGGCACTGCCGAGCGGGCTCGCGCTGCTGCCGAAATGGATCACCCGCGCGCGACGCGGCGAGGCGATGCCCGCGCCCTTCACCGCGCCGCGGACCTCCCTCAACGGGGCCCTGACCGGCCACCGCAATATCGCCTACGCACAGCTGGATCTCGCGAAGGTCAAGCTGGTCAAGGACGCCTTCGGCGTCAAGGTCAACGACGTGGTGCTGGCGATGGTCGGCGGTGCGCTGCGCCGCTACCTCACCGACCGCGACGAGCTGCCCGACACCTCGCTGGTCGCGATGGTCCCGGTCTCGGTGCACGAGACCTCCGATCGGCCGGGGACCAACCAGATCTCGGGGATGTTCACCCAGCTGGGCACGCAGATCGGCGACCCCGTCACCCGGCTCACCGAGGCCAACGCGCACAACACCATGGTGAAGTCGCACAATGCCTCGCTCGGCGCCAGCCTGCTCCAGGACTGGTCCCAGTTCGCGGCGCCCGCGGCCTTCGGCCCGGCGATGCGGGTCTACTCCTCGCTCAAGCTGGCCGAACGCCATCCCGTGGTGCACAACCTGGTGGTCTCCAACGTCCCGGGTCCGCCGGTCCCGCTGTATCTCCTCGGCGCGCGCATCGTGGCAATGTTCCCGCTCGGACCGATCTTCCACGGCGCCGGACTAAACGCGACGGTGATGTCCCTCGACGGCAGGCTCAACGTCGGCCTGATGTCCTGCCCGGAGCTCGCTCCCGAGCTGTGGGACCTGGCCGACGCCTTCGGGCCCGCCCTCGACGAGATGGTCAAGGCCGCCCGCGCCAAGACCCGCAAGCGCAAGGCCACGTCCGCCCGGACGTGACGCGCACCCGGCGTCTGCTGAAGCGGCCGGGTTCGCGCCGTAAGGTCATTGTTCATGTCCGATGTCAGCGACCAGGCCCCCGAGCGCACCGCCGTGCCGCTCCTGACCCCCGAAGGCGGGCTCCCCGAGCTCGTCGACTCGACCCGGTTGCTGGCCGCGGCCGTCGACCGGCTCGCCGCGGGCACCGGCCCGCTCGCGGTCGACGCCGAGCGCGCATCCGGCTTCCGGTACTCGAACCGCGCCTACCTGCTGCAGTTCCGGCGGGCCGGCGCGGGCACCGTCCTGGTCGATCCCATCCCGATCGCGGGCGACCTGGCCCCGCTCGCCGAGGTGATCAACCCGCTCGAATGGGTGCTGCACTCGGCCGATCAGGATCTCCCCGGGCTCGACGAGCTCGGCATGCGGCCCGCCGCCCTCTACGACACCGAGCTCGCGGGCCGGCTGGCCGGCTACGAGCGGGTCGGTCTGGCCGCGATCGTCGAGCGCACGCTCGGGTTCGAACTGAAGAAGGGGCACGGGGCCGACGACTGGTCCAACCGCCCGCTGCCGGAAACCTGGCTGAACTACGCGGCACTCGACGTCGAGGTGCTCCTTGAGTTGCGCGACGCCGTCGCCGAGGATCTGGAGTCGCAGGGCAAGACCGACTGGGCCGCGCAGGAATTCGAGCACGTGCGGCTCGCGGGCCCGCCGAAGCCCAAGCCCGACCGCTGGCGACGCACGTCGCAGATCCACTCCCTCAAGTCGCCGCGCCAGCTGGCCGCGGTGCGCGAACTGTGGACCGCACGGGACGAGTTGGCACGCAAGCGCGACGTCGCGCCGGGGCGGGTCCTGCCCGACTCGGCGATCGTCGCGGCGGCGACCGCCGACCCGAGGACCGTCGACGCGCTGCGGGCGTTACCGGTGTTCGGCGGACCTCGTCAGCGCCGGTCCTCTGCGCTGTGGATGCAGGCGCTCGAACGGGCACGGGCACTCTCGCCCGAGGACCTCCCCCCTGTCACGCAGCCGTTCACCGGTCCGCCGCCGGTCAACCGCTGGTCACGACGCAATCCCGAGGCCGCGGAACGGCTGACGGCGGCCCGCGCGGCCATCACCGAACTCTCAGAGCGGGTGAAGGTCCCGGTGGAGAACCTGCTCACCCCCGAGCTCGTCCGGCGCCTGTGCTGGGATTTCGATCCCGCCGATCATCCAGGAGACCTCACACGGGTGACCGCCGAGATCGACGAGACACTGGCGGCGGGCGGTGCCAGGCCGTGGCAGCGCGAGCTGACCGCCCCCCTGCTCGCGGAGGCACTGCGCACGGCACCCACCCATGTTACTGGTGAGTAATACGCGCTAGAGTGGACGTGCCGGACGTCGTGTCCGGCCGTTCGTCCACTCCAGCCAGGAGGAATCCAGCGTGGCTGCTCCCGCATCACAGCGCAGCGTCGTCTTCGTCGACGGCATCCGTACCCCGTTCGGCAAGGCCGGACCGAAGGGCATGTACGCGGAGACCCGTGCCGACGACCTCGTCGTCAAGGCCATCCGCGAACTGCTCCGCCGCAACCCGCAGCTCGACCCCGCCCGCATCGACGAGGTCGCCATCGCCGCGACCACGCAGACCGGCGATCAGGGCCTGACCATCGGCCGCACCGCCGGAATCCTCGCCGGCCTCCCGGAGACCGTGCCCGGCTTCGCCATCGACCGCATGTGCGCGGGCGCGATGACCGCCGTCACCACCACCGCGTCCGGCATCGGCTTCGGCCAGTACGACGTCGTGATCGCCGGTGGTGTCGAGCACATGGGCCGTCACCCGATGGGCGAGGGCGCCGACCCCAACCCGCGCTTCCTGGCCGACCGCCTGGTCGATCAGAGCGCGCTGGTGATGGGCAACACCGCCGAGAACCTGCACGACCGGTTCCCGACCATCACCAAGGAACGCACGGACGCCTACGCCGTGAACAGCCAGAACAAGTACGAGGCAGCCAAGAAGGCCGGCTTCATCGCCGACACCCTTGTGCCCGTCGCCACCCGCTCGGCCGCAGGCTGGGGCCTGGCGACCGAGGACGAGCCGCCGCGCCCCGGCACCACCGTCGAGGACCTCGCCGGCCTCAAGACCCCGTTCCGTCCCGCGGGCCGGATCACAGCAGGCAACGCGGCGGGTCTGAACGACGGCGCCACCGCCGCGATCCTCGCGGGCGAGGACACCGCCCTCGAGCTCGGCCTGCCGATCGGCATGCGCATGGTCGGCTTCGCCTACCAGGGCGTCGACCCGGCCGTGATGGGCTACGGACCGGTCCCTGCCACCGAGAAGCTGCTGGCCCGTACCGGATTGAAGATCGAGGACATCGGGCTCTTCGAGCTCAACGAGGCCTTCGCCGTCCAGGTCATCGCCTTCCTCGAGCACTACGGCATCGCCGACGACGACCCGCGCGTCAACCAGTGGGGCGGCGCCATCGCGTGCGGCCACCCCCTCGCCTCCTCGGGAGTGCGTCTGATGACGCAGCTCTCCCGCCAGTTCGCCCAGCGTCCCGACGTCCGCTACGGCCTGACCAGCATGTGCATCGGTCTGGGCATGGGCGGAACCGTGATCTGGGAGAACCCGAACTTCGACGGAGCCAAGTAACCATGTCTGAAATCGCAACCGCATTCGCCGACGAGGTCGTGACGAACGCGTTCACCAAGCTCGTGTCCGTCCCCGGGATCGAGGGCAAGGTCGCCCTGATCACCCTCGACAACGGCTTCGACCACACCAAGCCGTCGTCGTTCGGCCCCGGCGGACTCACCGCGCTCGACGCCGCGCTCGACGAGGCCTTCGCCGCGAACCCGACGGCGATCGCCATCACGGGCAAGCCGTTCATCTTCGCCGCGGGCGCGGACCTCAAGGGCGTGCCGTCCATCACCAGCCGCGAGCAGGGCCTCGAGCTGGGCCGACTGGGCCACAAGGTGTTCCGTCGCCTGCGCGAGTCCAACGTTCCGACCTTCGCCTTCGTCAACGGCGTCGCGCTCGGCGGCGGCCTCGAGGTCGCGCTGCACAGCCACTACCGCACCGCATCCGAGAGCGCGGGCGCGCTCGGCCTGCCCGAGACCATGCTCGGCCTGGTTCCCGGGTGGGGCGGCACGCAGCTGCTGCCGAACCTGATCGGCGCCGACAAGGCGGTCACCCTCGTCATCGAGAACCCGCTCAACAACGGCCGGGTCATCAACCCGAAGAAGGCCCTCGAGCTCGGCGTCGTCGACGCGGTGTTCGGTTCCGCCGACTTCATCGAGCAGTCCCTCGGCTGGGCCGCGCAGGTCCTCGCGGGGGAGATCACCCCGGCCCGCCAGGAGATCGACCGTGGCAAGGACTGGGACGACGCCATCGCCCGCGCGAAGGCCATCGTCGCAGGCAAGACGAAGAACAACGCCCCTGGCGCGGTCCGGGCCATCGAGCTGCTCGAGCTGGCCCGCGGCACCGACCTCACCGATCCGGCCTCGCTGGACGCCGGCTTCGCGGCCGAGGACGAGGCGCTCGCCGACCTGCTGATGGCCGACGAGCTGCGCGCAGGCCTCTACGCCTTCGACCTGGTGAACAAGCGGGCGAAGCGTCCCGCAGGCGCGCCGGACAAGTCGTTGGCGCGCAAGGTGACCGGCGTCGGCATCATCGGTGCCGGCCTGATGGCCAGCCAGCTCGCGCTGCTGTTCGTGCGCCAGCTCAAGGTCCCGGTGATCCTCACCGACATCGACCAGGAGCGCATCGACAAGGGCGTCGGCTACGTCCACACCGAGATCGACAAGCTGCAGGGCAAGGGACGGCTGTCCGCCGACGCCGCCAACCGCCTCAAGGCACTGGTCTCCGGCTCGCTGGACAAGTCGGCGTTCGCCAAGACCGACTTCGTCATCGAGGCCGTCTTCGAGAACCTCGACCTGAAGAAGAAGATCTTCGCCGAGCTCGAGGACTTCATCGCCCCCGAGACGATCCTCGCGACCAACACCTCGTCGCTGTCGATCACCGACATGGCGGCCGACCTCAAGCACCCCGAGCGGGTCGTCGGCTTCCACTTCTTCAACCCCGTCGCGGTGCTGCCCCTGCTCGAGATCATCAAGGGCGCCAAGACCGACGACGCTACGCTGGCAACGGCTTTCGCCACCGCCAAGACGCTGAAGAAGTCGGCCGTGCTGTGCGGCGACAAGGCCGGATTCGTCTTCAACCGCCTCGTCACCCGCACCCTCGGTGAGGTCATGACCGTGGTGGACGAGGGCACCCCGTTCGACGTCGCGGACAACGCGGTTGGCGGGCTGGGCATGCCGATGAGCCCGTTCACCCTGCTGGCCCTCGTCGGTCCCGCGGTCGCGCTGCACACCGGCGAGACCCTGCAGGCCGCGTACCCCGAGCGGTTCACGAGCTCGCCCGGACTCGAGGCGCTCGTCGAGGCCCGCAAGCCCGGCGTGTGGACCTACGGCGAGAACGGCCAGGTCGTCGACCCCGAGGTCGCCGCGCTGTGGCCCCAGGGCGACAAGGCGTCCACCGCCGAGGAGGTCCTCGAGCGCACGCGTCGCGCGTTCGCCGAGGAGATCGCGATCATGCTCGACGAGGGTGTCGTCGCGGCGGCCGAGGACATCGACCTCTGCCTGATCCTCGGTGGCGGCTTCGGCTTCTGGAACGGCGGCATCACGCCGTACCTGGACCGGACCGGCACCTCGGAGGCCGTGAACGGCAAGCGCTTCCTGGCGCCGGGCGTCGCGAGCGTCTAGCTGGTACGGCACACATCACGAAACGGGCGCGGGGGGGGGCCGGTACCCCGCCCCCCCCCGGGGGGGGGGGGGCGCCCCCGGGACAGCGGGGTTGTGG
>NZ_JBEPSX010000019.1:0-52959 GCF_040548995.1 Rhodococcus sp. PvR044 | reverse complement strand
AGCAACTTCCACTTCACGACAGGAGACCTTCCCTGTTCAACGACCAGTCACAGCGTGTCGTCGCAATCCCTCAACCAACCTGCCTGGGCAGTACAGCTAGCCCCACCCCGGCACACTCCGCTTCGACCGAAGGTGCCCCCCACGCGGTTCGCCGCGTGAGGGGCACCTTCCGTCGTTTCCTGGGGTGGGTCAGCCGGCGTCGAAGGCGCGGGCCCGCAGCGCGCGCACGATCCCGGCCTTGCCCTCGACCACCAGCCTGCGCAGCGCGGGCGGATGGTCACCGGCCAGGAAGTCGTCGGCCGCCGCGACGGAGGCCTCGGTGATCGACCAGGCCGGGTACAGGCCGACGACCACGGTCTGCGCCACCTCGCTGGAGCGACGCGTCCAGACATCGGCGATGTCGGCGAAGTACCGGGTCACGTACGGCTGGAGCAGCTCGCCCTGACCGGGCGCCGCGAAGCCGCCGATGATCGCGCGGGCGGTGATGTTCGGGACGGAATCGTCGCCGACGACCGTGGCCCATGCCTGATCCTTGACCGCCACCTGCGGCCGGGCCGCCCGTGCGGCCGCCGCCTGCCGGGCACCGGCCGCGGTCGGATCCCGCTGCGCCTCGGCGTCGATGAACGGCGACTCGGGGCCGTCCGCGTCGACCTCACCGGCCACCGCCAGCGCCTGCACCAACCGCCAGCGCAGGTCGGTGTCGACCACCAGCCCCGGCAGCCCGACGGTCGCCGGATCGGCGTCGAGCAACTCCTGCAGCACCTCGGTGTGCCAGGGCTGCAGGCGCGCCGCGGTGAGCGAGTTGAGGAAGGCCAGCTGGTGATCCGAACCCGGCTCGGCCTCCCTGGCCAGCTCGAGCAGCCGGTTCGCGAAGCCCGGCCAGCCGGTGTCGTTCGCCCAGCCGGGCTCGGCGTAGCTGCCGAGGGCGGCGTGTGCCTGCATCAGCAGCCGCGACGCCACCCCGACCTCGGTCTCCGCGCCGACGCCCCGCTGCACCAGTTCGACGAAGTCCCTGGCCTTGAGCTCGGCCTGCCGCGTCATCTCCCATGCCGCCGACCACGCCAGCGTCCTTGGCAGCGGTTCGGCGATGTCGCCGATGCGCTCGATCAGCACGGCCAACGAATCCGGGTCGAGCCGCACCGAGCAGTAGGTGAGGTCGTCGTCGTTGACGAGCACGAACTTGCCGCGGGCGACCCCGACCAGCTCGGGCACCTCGGTCCGCGGTCCGTCGACATCGAGCTCGATGCGCTCGGTGCGCACCAGCTTGCCGTCCACGTCGTCGTAGATGCCGACGGCGAGGCGGTGCACGCGGTACTCGCCCGCGCCCGGCTCCGCGCGGCCCTGCAGCACGGCGAAGGACGAGAAGGTGCCGTCCTCGGCGACCGTGAACTCCGGCCGCAGGATGTTCAGCCCGGTGGTCTTGAGCCACTGCGCGCCCCAGTCGGACAGGTCCCGGCCGGAGGAGTGCTCCAGCGCGGCGAGCAGGTCGTCGAAGGTGGCGTTGCCGAACGCGTGCTCCTTGAAGTACGCGCGCAGGCCGGCCAGGAACGGATCGAGCCCGACATACGCGACGAGCTGCTTGAGCACGCTCGCGCCCTTGGCGTAGGTGATCCCGTCGAAGTTCACCTCGACCGCGGCGAGGTCCGGGATGTCGGCGGCGATGGGATGGGTTGAGGGCAGCTGATCCTGCCGGTACGCCCAGGACTTCTCGGCGTTGGCGAACGTGGTCCAGGCGTTGACGTACTCGGTGGCCTCGGACTGGCACAGCACCGATGCGAACGTCGCGAAGGACTCGTTGAGCCACAGGTCGTCCCACCACGTCATGGTGACGAGGTCGCCGAACCACATGTGCGCCATCTCGTGCAGCACCGTCTCGGCGCGGCGCTCGTAGGACGCCCGGGTCACCTTGGAGCGGAACACGTAGTCCTCGAGGAAGGTCACCGCGCCCGCGTTCTCCATTGCGCCCGCGTTGAACTCGGGGACGAACAGCTGGTCGTACTTGCCGAAGGCGTACGGCACCTCGAAGTTGCGGTGATAGAAACCGAAGCCCTGCTTGGTCTCGGTGAACAACCGCTCGGCGTCCATGTGCTCGGCGAGCGAGGCGCGGCAGTAGATGCCGAGCGGGATGTGGCCGTGCTCGTCGGTGTAGGTGTCGGTCCACCGCGCGTACGGCCCGGCGATCAGGGCGACGAGGTAGGTGCTCATCTTCGGGGTGGTGCGGAACTGGTGCAGTCCCGGTGTGGCGGCGAGGGTTTCGACCACGGCCGAGTTCGAGATGACCTGCCAGTCGGTGGGCGCGGTCACGGTGACGTCGAAGGTGGCCTTGAGGTCGGGCTGGTCGAAGCAGGCGAACATCCGCTTGGCGTCGGCGGTTTCGAACTGCGAGTAGAGATAGACCGACCCATCGGCGGGATCGACGAAGCGGTGCAGGCCCTCGCCGGTGTGCGAGTACTCGCAGTCCGCCTCGATGATCAGCTCGTTGCGCTCGGCCAGGCCGGTCAGCGCGATGCCGGTGGACTCGTCGTAGCCGGTGACGTCGAGGGCAGCGCCGTTGAGGGTGGCACTGCGGACGGCGGTCGCGATCAGGTCGATGTAGGTGTCGCCGCCTGCCGTCGCACCGAAGGTGACCGTGGTGCGGGAGGAGAAGGTGTGCGCGCCGGGCTTGCCGTCACCGTCGGTCAGGTCCAGCTCGATGCGGTAGTTGTCGACGCTCAACAGCGCGGACCGCTGTGCTGCCTGCTCGCGGGTCAGGTTCGGTGGGGCCACGTCGGACGCTCCTCGTGATCGGGGACAGATGTGTGTCGAGGCTTGACCTCTCGGGTCCATCCCATCACGAGATGCGCACGCTCACGACCGGTCAGGCCCGACTTCGCCGCGCAGGCGGGCCGCGCGCAGGATGAGGTAGTCCCGTTCGGCGACGCTGGGGGTGCTGTTCGCGGCGACGGTGTACTCGGCGACGGCGCTGGGCGTATCGCCTGCCATCTCGTACAGGTGGGCTCGGACGGCGGCCAGCCGATGGGTGCCCGACAGCTGGTCCTGGTGGGCGGCGATCAGGTCCAGGCCCGCGGACGGACCGTGCGCCATGGCGGTTGCGACCCCGAGATTCAGGGTGACCAGCGGGTTCGGGGCGACGCGTTCGAGCAGGCGATAGAGCGAGAGGATGCGGTCCCAGTCGGTGTCCTCTGTGCTCGTCGCCTGGGCGTGCAGCACGGCGATCGCGGCCTGGATCCGATAGGGGCCCGTCAGCCCGTGCCCGATCGCCGCCGTGGTCAGTCGGACGCCCTCGGTGATCGCCTCGCGATCCCACAGCCTGCGATCCTGCTCGGCGAGCGGGATCAGTTCCCCGCGTGGGCCGGTGCGCGCGGCGCGGTGCGCGTCGGTGAGCAGCATCAGCGCGAGCAGTCCGGTGACCTCGGGATCGTCGGGAAGCTGGCCATGGACCGCCCGCGTCAGTCGGATCGCCTCCGCCGACAGGTCCGCGCGACGCACCTGTCGGCCGGACGTGCTGGCGTGGCCCTCCGTGAAGATCAGGTACAGCACGTGCAGCACCGCGCCGAGGCGTTCGTGCCACTGCCCGGACTCCGGCACCGCGAAGGGCCGATTCAAGGCGGCCACCCGCCTCTTGGCGCGGGTGATCCGCTGCGTCATGGTCGCTTCCGGCAGCAGGAAGGCCCGCGCGATCTCGGCGGTGGTGAGCCCGCCGACCGAGCGCAGCGTCAGTGCGATCGCACTCGCGGGCGACAACGCCGGATGGCAGCAGAGGAAGAACAGGGCGAGCGTGTCGTCCCGATCGGGCGTGGTGATGTCGGCAGGCCGGGTCGGCTCCCGCCCGGCGGCGACGGCCTCGCGGTTCCTGCGGGCCGCGTCGGCGCGGATGGCGTCGGTCATGCGACGGTGGGCGGCTTGGATGAGCCAGCCGCGTGGATTGTCGGGCAGACCGTCGGTGGGCCAGTGCGTGGCGGCGGCGACAAGCGCCTCCTGGAGCGCGTCCTCGGCGGCGGCGAAGTCGCCGAACCGTCGGACGAGGACACCGAGGACCTGCGGCCGGAGTTCGCGCAGCAGGTCCTCGGTGTCGCCGGAGGGTGGGAAGGTCACTGATCGGTGGGCGGGGCGCTCATGATCGCGCGCACCTCGATGTACTCGCCGATCGGCTTTCCGCCGGGTCCGGGGGCCGCCGAGGCCTGCGCGGCGATCTCCACCGCCCGCTCGGCGCTGTCCACGTCGACGATCCAGTAACCGGCCAGGAATTCCTTGGTCTCCGGGAACGGCCCGTCGGTCACCACCGGCGCGGAGCGGCCGTCGGAGCTGACGATGCGTGCCTGGTCCGGCCCGGCCAGCCCCTGCGCCTCGACCAGTTCGCCGGATGCGGCCAGTTGCTCGCCGAGCGCGCGCTGGAAGTCGATGTGCGCCTCGATGTCCTTCGGCTCCCACTCGTGGATCGGGGAATCGCAGTACGCGGCCTTGCTGTACGTCTTGATCAGCATGTACTTCATCGTCGGCTCCTTCGGTCGGGTGCGCCCCGTGGCGCTCTCATGGGTAGGACGGAGCCGGGCAGGCTCTCCCGACACTCTTCTGCGGGAGAATGGTGTGATTTAGATCACACCATCTGGTCGAGCGGTGTCGACTCGTCGGCCAGGCGGGCCGGGTCGACCGGCTCGCCCGCGGTGATCAGCTTCTTGACGGCGTCGGTCACGTCCCAGACGTTGACGTTCATGCCTGCCAGCACCCTGTTGTCCCCGCCCAGCCAGAATGCGACGAACTCGCGCCGGGTCACGTCGCCCCGCACGACGAGACGGTCGTACCCGCCGGTCGGTGCGTAGCCGACGTACTCCATGCCCAGGTCGTACTGATCGGTGAAGAAGTAGGGCAGGTTGTCGTACTCGGCGGGCCTGCCGAGCATCGTCGCCGCGGCGACGATGGGTTGGTTGAGGGCGTTCGCCCAGTGCTCGACGCGAATCCTGGTGCCCAGCACCGGGTGCTGCTGCGCCGCGATGTCGCCGACCGCGACGATGTCGGGGTCGCTCGTTGTCATGCCCGCGTCCACGAGCACCCCGCCGTCCACTGCGAGCCCGGCCTGCTCGGCGAGTTCGACGTTCGGCTGCGCCCCGACCGCGACCAGCACCGCGTCGGCGGGCAGCACTTCGCCAGTCGCCAGGCGCACCCCGGTGACCCGACCGGCGTCGGCGGTGATCTCCTCCACGGTGGCCTCGAAATGCAGGTCGACTCCGTGCTCGCGGTGCAGTTCCGCGAAGACCGTGCCCATCTCGGGGCCTAGGGACCCCAGCAGCGGCAGCGTCGCGGACTCGACGACCGTGACGACGACACCGCGCTCGCGGGCCTGGGCGGCGACCTCGAGTCCGATCCACCCGGCGCCGATCACGACCAGGCGAGAATCCGCCTCCAGCGCGCCGATCAGGCCGTCGGACTCCTCGATGGTGCGCAGGTAGTGCACCCCTGCGGCGTCGGAACCCGGGATCGGCGGTCGCCGCGAGCGTGAACCGGTGGCCAGCGCGAGCTTGTCGTAGCCGAGCGTCGAGCCGTCCGGCAGTCGTACCTCGTGGGCGTCGCGGTCGAGGGCGGTGGCGGTGGTGCCGAGCCGCAGGTCGACGTGGTGGTCGCGATACCAGTCGCCGTGATGCACGGTGAAGTCGGCGAGGGCCTTCTTGCCCGCCACGTGTTCCTTGGACAGTGGTGGCCGCTCGTAGGGGAGGTGGTCCTCCGCGCTGAGCAGGACGATCGAGCCGTCGAAATCCTTCTCGCGCAGGGCTTCCGCGGTCTTCGCTCCGGCGAGCCCGCCGCCGACGATCACGAACGTACGGTTCGGTGACATGTCCTCACACTCCGTTCGAGACACTGCATTGTGACGAAAACGGTCCTGATGGCGCTGCTGTCGACCCTACTGCCGACCGTCATCCGGTAGGGGGCTTCTCGGCCGGGAAGCATTCGGTCCGATCGGTGGTTGCCTACGAATGGACCCGTCGGCGACGGGTCCCCACCAGACGAGCGCGCCGACAGCCGCGACGAGAAGACAGGGGAGCAGCCCGTGAGTGAAACCAGGGATACCGCCGATTTTTGGTTCGACCCGCTCTGCCCGTGGTGCTGGATCACCTCGCGCTGGATCCTCGAGGTCGAGAAGGTCCGTGACATCGACGCGAACTTCCACGTCATGAGCCTTGCGGTCCTGAACGAGGGGCGCGATCTGCCCGAGGAATACCAGGCGATGATGGAGAAGGCGTGGGGTCCGGTCCGGGTCGCGATCGCCGCGGCCAAGGAGCACGGCGACGAGGTGCTGCTGCCGCTGTACACCGCGATGGGGACCCGGATCCACGATCAGGACAACAAGGATTTCCCGGTTGTGATCGCGGAGGCGCTGGCCGAGGTTGGCCTGCCCGCCGACCTGGCCTCGGCCGCCGACACCGACGCGCACGACGAGGACCTGCGTCGCAGCCACAAGGCCGGGATGGACGCCGTCGGTCCCGATGTCGGCACCCCGACCATCCACGTGAACGGCGTCGCCTTCTTCGGTCCGGTGCTCTCGCGCATCCCGCGCGGCGAGGACGCGGGACGGGTGTGGGACGGCACCGTCGCGCTGGCGTCGTACCCGCACTTCTTCGAGCTCAAGCGCACCCGGACCGAGGACCCCTCCTTCGAGTAGGCGCTACGCGCCCGTGCGCGGTTGACGAGTCCCTGCACTCGTCAACCGCGCACGGGCGGCGGAGCCGCCTAGGGCAGCACCAGGATCTTCACGTGCTCTTCGGGGTCGCGCAGCGCGGTGAACGCGTCCGCGACACCCTCGAGTCCGACCCGGCCGGTGATGATGGACTCGGCGTCGATCTCCCCGTCGGCCAGCCGCTGCAGGGTGATGTCGTAGGCGTTCTCGTACGGGCCGTGGCCGAAGTTGATCGCGATACGGCGGAACTGTCCGACCACCGGAATGATCGTCTCGTCGCCGAACGGCGCCGCCAGCACCTGGATCCGCGAGTTGAACGGCATCGTGTGCATCAGGGTGCCCAGGATTCCGGCGCGGCCGCTGCACTCGTAGGCGATCAGAATGCCCGCGCCCGCCTGACCGACGAGGGTGTTGCCCTCGGCGACCATCTGGTTCCACAGCTCGATGGGGTCCTGCTCGTTCGGGTCGACCACGATGTCGGCGCCCATCTTCGCGGCGAGCTCGCGCCGCTTCGGCGACGGCTCGGACGCGATCACCAGCTGCGCCCCGCGGGCCTTGGCCGCGACGATGGCGCCGAGCCCGATGGTGCCGCAACCGATCACCAGTGCCGAGTCGGCGGGGGTGAGGCCGGACTGCTGCATGTGCATCTCGCCGACGTGCAACGGTTCGGCGAGAGTGGCGTGCTCGAGCGAGAGACTCTCGGGGACGTGCCGGACCCAGAACGCGTCGACGACGATGTGCTCGCCGAACGCGCCGTGGTACTCGTTGGAGTACCCGATGATCTTCGGGATGCCGGTCGTGGTGTCGGTCGCCAGCCCGATGCCCGCCACCCGGTCGCCGACGGCGAAATCGGTGACGGCGGAACCGACCTCGGACACGATGCCCGCGTACTCATGGCCGAGGACGACGGGCCGGTCGGTGTCGAAGGTGGCCAGCGGGTAGCCGGCGTTCTCGGCGACGTGCACGAACCGGCAGGGGTCCTTCGACATGCTCAGATCGCTGCCGCAGATGCCGCAGGCGGTGACGTCGATGCGGAGCTGAGCGGGTGCGAGGGTGGGTGCGTCCGGGACCTCGGTGACCGTGAACGCGCCGTCGCTGAACTGTGCTGCCTTCATGCCTGTGCTCCTGCGGTCTCGGCGGGCTGGCCGTAGTAGTCGGTGTGTGCCTTGGTGATCGCGCCGATCAGGCCGCCGAGCAGGTAGTCGCGGTTGTCCTCGGCGAACTGGAGGCTGGCCTCACGGCCTCCGTTGCGGTTCTTGAAGTGCGGGATCACCTCGGAGGCGAACAGGTCGTAGCTGCGCTTGGTGTCCTCCCAGTTCGCCATGTCGACGTGCAGGATCAGCATGGTGCCGAAGCCGCCGGTCTTCTCGATCAGTCGTTCGATCTGCGTGATCGCCTCGTCCGGGGTGCCGATGATGGCCTGACCGAACTCGCCGAGGGTGTCATTGCGCCACTGATCGATGATCCCCTTGGGAGTCTGCGCCCAGTCCGGGTTCTGGCCGGTCTGCCGGTTGACGTAGGCGGCCATCGAGTCGATCCGGCGGCTCACCGCGCGCTCCGCGTCCGCCCGCGTCTCGGCGAGGAACATCGGGTTGACCAGCCGCCAGGTGGACCGGTCGGCGACGTGCCCGTTCTCGGCACAGACCTTCTCGTAGACGTTCCAGTTGCGATCGAGGACGTCGAATCCGCTGGGGGAGCTGGCGGCGAGCGAGAGCAGCGAGAGGCCGTGGGTCCCCGCGAGCACCGATCCGTTGGGGGACATCGTCGAGGCGGTCGCGATCTCGATGCCGGCCGGGTTGTAGGTGGGCAGCTGCGCGCGGGCATCACGCAGGGTGAACCAGTCCGTCTCCATGTTCACGACCTCGCCGCGCAGCAGCGCGAGGATCGCCTCGAGGGCCTCGCCCTGCATCCGGCGCTGGTCCGAGGGGTTGATCCCCATCATGTGCGCGTCGAGCGGGATCTTGCCGGGGCCGGTGCCGAAGATCAGCCGGCCGCGCGTCTGCAGATCGAGCTGCGTGATCCGGTCCGCGGTGATCAGCGGGTGGTGGTACGGCAGCGAGGTGACCCCGGTGCCGAACCGGATCCGTTCGGTCCGCTCCGCGGCCGCTGCGATGAACAGGTCAGGGGCGGGCACGATCTCGGCGCCGGTGGAGTGGTGTTCACCCATCCACGCCTCGTCGAATCCGAGGTGATCGAGGTGTTCCATGAGGTCGATGTCGCGGCGCAGCTGCAGCGCGGGATCGGCGTTCAGCGGGTGGTACGGCGCGAGGAAGGCGCCGAAGTTGATCGAATCGGTGGTCCACACGAGCGTCATCTCCTTGCAGGTGGGTGCCGGCCTCCGGGGGAGGAGTCGAGGGCGGCCGGCCGTTCAGAGTGAGCGGCATCACATCCGCCTGACCGCAGTTCTATCACCGAACTGGATCAACTGATCCAAAAATCTCCCGCTGAGTGGACACTCGTGCGGAGGTGCGGATTTCCGGTTCCCTGTCGGTGGGTCAGGAGCCGAGCAGTCGGTCGGCGCCGCCGACGACGAAGACGACGAGGTCCTCGTAGAAGCTCGTCAGGTCCTCGGGGGAGAGACGGCCGGCGCCGTGGCTCCACTCGTCGGCCCGGCCCAGAGCCTGGAGGAAACCCATCACGGAGATCGCCCAGCGGAGCGGGAGGCGGTCCGGGTCGGAGTGTGGATATGCGCGGCGGACCTGATCGAGCAGGCTCTCGTCGACCTGTTGGCCCGCGGCCTCGAGGGCCGGGTGGCCCTCCTGGGAGATCTGCGCGATGATCTTGACCCACCGCATGCCCCGGACGCGTTGTCGCAGTACGAGTTCGAGGTAGGGCTCGGTGACGGCCCGAACCAGGTCGTCCGCGGTCGGGGGGACGGGCGATGCGGCGAGTCGGTCTACGTTGATCCGGATCTGGTCGCGGACCGCGCCGCCGAGATCGAGGAGGACCGCCGCCAGCAGGTCGTCCTTCGAGCCGAAGTGGTAGTGCACCGAGGCAGGCCCGAGCCCGGCGGCCGAGTTGACGGCCCGGATCGACACGGCGTCCACACCCTGGGCGGCGAAGAGCTTTTCGGCCGTCTTCACCAGGCGCATTCGGGTGGCGTTGCCCTGACGGTTCTGGTTCGGGGTGGACATGTCGAGAGTTTCGCACACCCTTGACATGGGTGGGGGCATGGCATCAAATGGGCTCAACGATTCAATCAACTGATCCAATTGTGTGGTCGGTCCTGGGTAGAGGCGGGTACGAGATGCAGCTCGAGGTGGACCTTCGCGAGGCCGAGGCGACGGTGGAACTGACGGGGGTCGACGAGTTCACCAGTCTGGCGGTCACCGTGCTGGGCGATCGCGACCGGGAACGGGCCGCCGCCGCGCTGGGCGCATGGGGCACCGTGGACGGCGACCACGTCTGGCTCGACATCGGCGTCCTCGAGGGGGCGGTGCGCAGTCACCCCCTGCGCGGCGAGGGCTGGCTGCCCCGGTTCGTGGCGATGATCGACTATGCGGAGTCCAAGGGCTGGGTGGATCCGGACCACCGCGCGGTCCGCGCACACTGCGAGCAGGTCGCCGGCTAGAACACCCGGCCGTGCCGCGAGCGGTCCCGCAGGGCGGCGGCGCGCCAGGTCAGCACCGGGTGTCCGGACAGGATGTTCACCAGCCAGGGGAAGAACCCGCGCTCGGTGCGGGCCCGGTCGGCCATCTCGTCGAACCCGACCAGGCTCATCAGGTACTTGCCCGCGGCGAGCACGCCGATCGCCCCCGGTGCGCCGTGTGGACGGTTACAGATCCCGTGGTTGTCGGCGGTGTACTCCTGCGCGCGGGAGAGCGAGGACCCGATCACCGGGATGTAGTTGGAGGCGAACATGCCCAGCTGGCGCCAGTAGGAGGTGTGGCCCGCGGCGATGTGCCCGACCTCGTGTCCGATGATGAACGCCAGCGCGTCGGGATTGCGTGCCTGGCCGCCGATCTCGAACAGGTCGCTGTAGACCACCACGTACCGCCGGAAGCCGTGACCGGACGCGAACGCGTTGATCTGACCGTTGCCGAGGACGACATAGCCGTCGGGAACCTGTGGCATGCCGAACCGCGCGGCCGCCTCGACCAGCATCCGGTACCCGTCGGGGAACTGGGTCGGCGTCATCTTCACGCCGTTGACGCGCTGCGCGGCGTACATCTGCCCGCGGGCGAAGAAGAGCAGGATCGGTGCGAGCAGCACGATGATGACCCACGGCTCCAGCGCGCCCGAGGCGATCAGCGCGATCGACACCAGGTAGGCCGCCACGGTGGTCGCGATCGCCAGGATCAGCAGCGGGATCTCGAGGTGGTGCCGGATCGGCATACCCCACGGGGAGAGCCCTCGCGGCGGGAGCATCTGCGGCGGCGCGTACCCGGGCGCGGGGTGGACGGGCGAGTGATGCGTGATCGTGGGTGGGAACTGCTCCATGTGGACAAACCCTATTCGTGGTCGGGTCGGGGGTCGCCGCGCCGACCTGTCAGAATCGACACATGCGCGTATACCTAGGTGCCGACCACGCAGGCTTCGAGCTCAAGAACCAGATCAAGGACCATCTCACCGCGAACGGCCACGAGGCCGTGGACTGCGGCGCCCACGTGTACGACGCCGTGGACGACTACCCGGCGTTCTGCGTCGAGGCCGCGCGCCGCGTGGTCGAGGACGAGGGCAGCCTGGGCATCGTGCTCGGCGGCAGCGGCAACGGCGAGCAGATCGCCGCGAACAAGGTGCCCGGCGCCCGCTGCGCCCTGGCCTGGAGCGTGGAGACCGCCCAGCTCGCGCGCCAGCACAACAAGGCGCAGCTGATCGGCATCGGCGGCCGGATGCACTCGCTCGAGGAGGCGCTTGCCATCGTCGACGCGTTCCTCGAGACCCCGTGGTCGGGCGAGGAGCGGCACCAGCGGCGCATCGACATCCTGTCGGAGTACGAGCGCACCGGCGTGCCGCCGGCCCTGCCCGAGGCCTGAGTGCCCGAGGGGCACACTCTCCACCGCCTCGCACGGGAGCACCAGCGACACTTCGCCGGTGCTCCCGTTCGTGTGTCCAGCCCGCAGCGCAGGTTCGAGTCCGGCGCGGCGAGCGTCGACGGCCGGGTCCTGGTCCGGGCCGAGGCGTGGGGCAAGCACCTGCTGCACCACTACGAGTCGGGCCTGATCGTGCACGTGCACCTCGGGCTGTACGGCAAGTTCACCGATCTCCCGCTGCCCATGGGCACGCCGGTGGGCCAGGTCCGCATGCGGATGGTCGGGGCCGAGATCGGCACTGACCTGCGCGGGCCGACCGCCTGCGAGATCTATGACGAGCCCCAGCTACGCGCGCTGGAGGACCGGCTGGGCCCCGACCCGCTGCGTCCCGACGCCGACCCCGCGCGGGCGTGGCGCCGTATCTCCAAGTCGCAGACCGCGATCGGCGCACTGCTGATGGATCAGCAGGTGATCGCCGGGGTGGGCAATGTCTATCGGGCCGAGTTGCTGTTCCGGCATGGGATCAACCCGAACCGCCCCGGCGCGCGGCTGGGCGCGACCGAATGGGATGCCATGTGGACCGACCTCGTCGCACTGATGAAGGTCGGTGTCCGGCGGGGGAAGATGCACGTGGTGCGCCCCGAGCACGACAACGGCGAGCCGGCGTACGCCAAGGACCGCCCGCGTACCTACGTGTACCGCCGAACGGAATCGGCGTGCCGCGTGTGTGGCACACCGATCGCTCACTCGGTCATGAAGGCGCGCAACCTGTTCTGGTGCCCGACCTGCCAGTCGGTCTGAGGCTTATACGAGTTCGGCAGGATTTCGCCCGGAAAGCGGGTGAAATCCTGCCGAAGTTCGTAGAGCAGGTCCTAGAAGCCGCCGAAGTCGCCGCCGCCGAAGTCGCCACCGCCCCAGTCACCGCCACCGGCGTCGCCACCCCAGTCGCCGCCGCCCGAGTCACCACCGGCGTCGGCACCGGCGTCTCCACCGCCATCGCCACCGTCTCCACCGGCATCGCCGTCCGCATCGCCACCGCCCGCGTCGCTCCCGTCGCCGGCGCCGCTCTCGAAGGCCTGCGCGTCATAGGGCACACCGGCCATGCCGCCGAACATCGCGGAGAACAGGAACATCGAGCCGACGCCCCACGCGCCTGCGACGAGCGCCGGCTTCCACCACGGCTCGGAGTACCAGCCGGCAGGGACGGGCCGACCCGCGACGCGACCGCCCGGGTAGTAGTTGGGGGTGCGCGGGGACGGGTTCGGGGAAGCCGAGACCTGACGGCCCTCGAACTCGATGTCGCGGTTCTCGGTCACCTCGCCCGCGGCGCGCTGGCCGTCGATGCTCGGGACCTCGGGTCCCGGGTCCAAACCCATCGC
Organism: Rhodococcus sp. PvR044; assembly: GCF_040548995.1. Lineage (NCBI taxonomy): Bacteria > Bacillati > Actinomycetota > Actinomycetes > Mycobacteriales > Nocardiaceae > Rhodococcus > Rhodococcus sp. PvR044. The sequence goes on along the minus strand of NZ_JBEPSX010000019.1, from coordinate 39,937 downwards.
GGTTCGCGCGGCCCGGATGTAGTACAAGCCTTCCAGCGCAGTCTGCTTCGCGAGGCGGGCCTGCGCCGGGCTGTTGGCCTGGTCGATCTGCGAGCCGGCCGCGATGTGGCGCTCGGACGCGTCGGCGAGGGCCTGCTTCGAGGCCATGTCGGTGCCGGTCAGGTTGTAGACCTGGCCGCCGAGCCGCTCGATTGCCTGGCGCGCGTCCGCTTTGGCGTCCTCGAGTTGGGTGGCGGTGTGGCCGACGGAGCGCTTCTGGCTTTTCATGACCAGGAACACGACGACACCGATGACGGCGAGGATCAGGAGGAGTTCCACTGGGGGCCTTCCCATGGGGACAAATCGGACGAGTCCCAGCCTACCGGCGATCCAGCGGGGCCCGCCGTCCGCGGAACTGCCGCCCTCGAGTCCGTCGGCTATCCGCCGCGCACCCGGTCTCCCTCGAGGGTTCGGCGAATTGCGCTGGTGCCGAGCTCCATCATGGCCGTGGTGCGGTCCGCCAGTGCATCCGGCAACACGTCCGCGATCCAGACGAATCGGGTGCGGCCATCGCTCTCGGCGAACACCTGGGCCGACCCGTTATGATGCTCGTAGGGCCCGTCGACGATCGACCACGACAGGCGGCGGGCCGACTCGTCCAGCGCGACCAGGCGTTCGCGGACAACCGAGCCGTCGCCGAACGTGACGATCCGGTCGCCCCCGTCGATGGTGGTGTCGGTGACGAACCCGGCGGCCAGGCGCTCGTGCAGCGCGCCCCAGTCGCGAAGCGCATCCCATGCGCGCTCGGGGGAGGTGTCGACGAGTGTTTCGGTGCGTATGTATGCCATGACCTGAGGGTGCCCTCCGCCGGTCCGATCGTCTTGAACATTTTTGCGGTTCCGTGTCGGTGGCCGCGCGTAGCGTTTTCCTCATGCAATCGGCGGCGCGGATCGCGGAGTCGCCCCAGTTCAGTGCCTGGGCGGTCACCTGTGCCGGCGAGCACGCCGCGTGGTCGGGCCCGGAGTGCCACGACGATCACCGGCTGGTGCTCGTGCGAGCGGGACGGTTCCTGCGACGGGCCGACGGAGCCGAATCGGTGCTGGACCGGACCACCGCCTACCTCGGCCGACCGGGCCAGGAAGAGCGGTTCGCGCATCCCGTCGGCGGCGACCTCTGCACCTCGATCGACATCGGCGCCGAGCTGTGGCACTCGATCGCGGGCGACCAAGGGGCGGCGCCCGCCGCGGACCTCTACGTCGACGCCAGGGTGGAGCTGTGGCATCGGCGGCTGCTCAGGGCGGCGGCGAGCGGCGACGTCGGGTTCGCGGTCGCCGAGGAACTGGTGGGGCTCGTCGGGGAGGTGGTTCAGCGCGTGGCGGACGACGCTGGACCGGCGCGGATCCGGTCCGGCCCGCGCGGCCGGGCGCTGGTCGCGACGGCCAGGGAGGCGATCCTCGACGAAGCCCCCGGATCCGACGGGCTGATCCCGCTGGCGGGCGCGCTGGGGGTGTCGCCGTTCCTGCTGAGTCGACACTTCACCGCAGTCACCGGCGTCTCCGTCACCCGGTATCGCAACCGGGTCAGGGTGGGCCGGGCGCTGGCTCGGCTCGAGGCAGGGGAGCGGGACCTCGCCGGGCTCGCCGCGGACCTCGGGTTCGCCGATCAGGCCCACCTGACCAGGACGATGCGCGCCCACCTGGGCCGAACCCCGGGCGCGGTGCGAGCGCTGCTGTCGCCTGTCTAAGCGCTCGCCGAGCGTCGCCCCGTCACATCGGGTCCATGTCCGAATAATCACTTTCGTCGGGACTGTGAATCGTGATGAAGTGCGGTATGGAAATCTCGATTCGGCAGTTGGTGGCAGAAGATCTGGACCGCGCAGCGTCTGTTCTCGGGGAGGCTTTCGCCGACTATCCCTGGACGACGTGGTGCGTCCAAGCCGATTCGCACGAGGAGCGGGTGACCGAGCTTCAACGGTTGTATCTCGAACACATGGCCCTGCCGCACGGCCTCGGGTATATCGACGCCGACCGGAACGGCGTGGTCGCTTTCATTCCTCCCGACGTGTCGCCTCCTGACGAATCGGTTCTCGCGTCCATTGCCGAGCTGCACGGGGACCGGTTCGTCCGAATGATGGACGCGGAGGAGCGGATGTCGACAATGGGCTCCTGGGATGACGCTTGGCTTCTGGCGACGATCGGGGTGGCCCGTGGCGCGCAGGGGCGTGGGCTGGGCGGCGATCTGCTCGCCGCCGGGCTCGCGGAGATGGACCGCGAGGGCCACGCAGTGTGGCTGGATACGGCGACCCGCCGAAACCTGCCTCTGTACCAGCGTCACGGGTTCTCGATCGCGGGGCACATCACGATCGACCATGGACCCGAGGTGTGGCGAATGCATCGGGGGCCGCGGGGGTAGTGGACTGTCGGTGCCCGATGCGAACATATGTTCGTGTCCGATCGTGCAGCGTTTCCGCCCTCGCCCGCCGGCCCGGGCTCCGAGCCTGCCCGGACCGAGGCCACGATCCTGCATGCCGATCTCGATGCCTTTTACGCCTCGGTCGAGCAGCGAGACGACCCGTCGCTGCGGGGCAGGCCGGTCATCGTCGGCGGGGGAGTCGTCCTCGCCGCCAGCTACGAAGCCAAGGCCTACGGGGTCCGCACGGCGGGCAGTGGGGCGCAGGCGCTGCGACTGTGTCCGCAGGCGGTGGTCGTCCGGCCGCGGATGTCCGCGTACGCGCAAGCGAGCCGTGCCGTGTTCGAGGTCTTCCGGCAGACCACTCCGCTGGTCGAGGGTGTGTCGATCGACGAGGCGTTCCTCGACGTCGGGGGATTGCGGCGGGTCTCAGGGACCCCCGTCGAGATCGCGGCCCGGCTCCGGGCGGAGGTGCGCGAGCGGGTCGGGCTGCCGATCACGGTGGGCGTCGCGAGGACCAAGTTCCTTGCCAAGGTGGCCAGTGCGGTGGGCAAGCCGGACGGGCTGCTGCTCGTGCCGCCCGATCGCGAGCTGGCGTTCCTGCATCCGCTGCCGGTCGAGCGACTGTGGGGAGTCGGCGCCGTCACCTCACGCAAGCTGCGTGACTACGGGATCGGCACCGTCGGGCAGATCGCGGAGATCTCCGAACGCGAACTGATGTCGGTGGTCGGGCAGGCGGCGGGCAGGCACCTCCACGCGCTTGCCTGGGCACGTGACCCGCGGCGCGTCCAGGTCGGGCGTCGCAGGCGGTCGATCGGAGCGCAGCATGCGCTGGGGCGGAGGCCGAAGTCGCCGGAGGACATCGAGGCGGCACTCGTCGCGCTGGTCGATCGGGTGGCAAAGCGACTGCGGGCGGCGGACCGGGTCTGCCGGACGGTGGTGCTGCGGCTGCGTTTCGACGATTTCACCCGGGTCACCCGCTCGCACACCCTCGGGCAGGCCACCTCGCAGACAGCGGTACTGCTGGCCGAGGCGCGCGGCCTGCTGGCCGCGGCGATGCCCACGATCCACGATCGCGGCCTGAGCCTGGTCGGGGTGGCGCTCGCGAACCTGGAGAACGGCGGGGCGGAACAACTCACGCTGCCGTTCGGTGAGCCCTCGAGCAGCTCTCTCGACACCACACTGGACAGCCTGCGGGACCGGTTCGGCTCGGCCGCCGTCACGAGGGCGGTGCTGCTCGGCCGCGATCAGGGTGTCACGGTGCCGGTCCTGCCCGACTAGCGCACACCTGCACTCGGGCACGAAAAAGCCCACCCGGCGAAGGCCTGGTGGGCTGGTACATCGTGGAGGGGATGACGGGAATCGAACCCGCATCATCTGCTTGGAAGGCAGAGGCTTTACCACTAAGCTACATCCCCGTGCACACGACAACTTGGGATCGCCATCGATGTCGTCTGCGTTGAGAGACTGTACCCAACCCAGTTCAGGATTCGCCAATCGGGTGGCCGGAGATCCGCCAAATCGGGTGGCCGGGAATTTCACGAACTGGTGACCCGTAGGATTCACCACGGCGGCAGCCACACGGATCTTCCGCGTGGTCGTCGTGTCGCGGACCTAACGGGGTGTAGCGCAGCTTGGTAGCGCATCCGCTTTGGGAGCGGAGGGTCGCAGGTTCAAATCCTGTCACCCCGACCAGGGACAACGTCATAACAGCGCGGAACTGAAGATCAGGGCCGCGACGCAACGAGCAAGACCACACGAAGGAGCATGTCCGTGAAGAGCACCGTCGAGCAGCTGAGCCCGACGCGGGTCCGTATCAACGTTGAGGTGCCCTTCGAGGAGCTCAAGCCCGATTTCGACAAGGCGTACAAGGCCCTCGCGCAGCAGATCCGTCTCCCCGGCTTCCGTCCGGGCAAGGCCCCGGCCAAGCTCCTCGAGGCCCGCGTCGGCCGCGGCGCCGTGCTCGAGCAGGTCGTCAACGACACCCTTCCCGGGCGCTACTCGGAGGCCGTGACCACCGCAGGCGTCAAGGCGATCGGCCAGCCGGAGATCGACATCACCAAGATCGAAGACGGTGAGCTGCTCGCGTTCACCGCCGAGGTGGACGTCCGCCCCGAGATCGACCTGCCCGACTACAGCACCCTCGCCGTCACCGTCGAGCCCGTCGAGATCACCGACGAGGCCGTGGACGAGCAGCTGCTGTCGCTGCGTCAGCGTTTCGGCACCCTCACCGGTGTCGAGCGCGCCGTCCAGGACGGCGACTTCGTGTCGATCGACCTGTCGGCCGCCATCGACGGCGAGGCCGTCCCGGAGGCGACCGCGTCCGGCCTGTCCCACGAGGTCGGCTCGGGCCAGCTGATCGAGGGTCTCGACGAGGCGATCGTCGGGCTCAAGGCCGGCGAGTCGAAGGACTTCACCACCAAGCTCGTCGCCGGTGAGCACGCCGACAAGGAGGCCGTCGTGACGGTCACCGTCGGCACCGTCAAGGAGCGCGAGCTGCCCGAGGCCGACGATGAGTTCGCCCAGCTGGCGAGCGAGTTCGACACCCTCGACGCACTCAAGGACGACCTGCGCGAGCGGGTCGGCCGGGTCGCCAAGGTCGAGCAGGCCGGCCAGATCCGCGACAAGGTCCTCGAGACGCTGCTCGAGACCATCGAGGTCCCGCTGCCCGAGACCGTGGTCAAGGCCGAGGTCGACGCGCAGCTGCACGAGGCCGTGCACGGCCTCGACCACGACGAGGAGCAGCTCAACGCTCTCCTCGAGGCGCAGGGCACCAGCCGCGAGCAGTTCGACAAGGATGCCACCGAGGCCGCCGAGAAGTCGGTGAAGACCCAGCTGCTGCTCGATGCGATCGCGGACGAGGCAGGCACTGAGGTCGGCCAGCAGGAGCTGACCGAGCGGATCATCTTCCAGGCCCAGCGGTACGGCATCTCGCCGGATCAGTTCATCCAGCAGGTCCAGCAGGCCGGTCAGCTCGGCGCCGTGTTCGCCGACGTCCGTCGCGGCAAGGCGCTCGCGACCGTCGTCGACCAGGTGACTGTGACGGACACCTCCGGCGCGGCCGTCGACACCAAGGAGCTGTTCGGCAGCCCGGAGTCGGACGAGGCCGAGGCCGCGGACGAGAGCTAGATTTCACGCCAATAGCGAACAGGGACGGCACCGGGACTCCGGGGCCGTCCCTGTTCGTTAGTGTCAGTGTCAAGAATCATCGAATTCAGTTATGGAGAAGGCAGGTACCGTGACTTCACAGAACCCGGGGGCTTCGTTGGGCCCCGCCATGACTTCAGCCACCTCTGGTCTGAATCTCAGCGACTCGGTGTTCGAGCGCCTGCTTCGGGAACGCATCATCTTCCTCGGTACCCAGGTCGACGACGACATCGCGAACAAGCTGTGCGCGCAGATCCTGTTGCTCTCGGCCGAGGATCCGACCAGGGACATCTCCCTCTACATCAACTCGCCCGGCGGCTCGGTCACCGCGGGCATGGCGATCTTCGACACCATGCAGTTCGCCGAGTGTGACATCGCGACGTTCGGCATGGGTCTGGCCGCCTCGATGGGCCAGTTCCTGCTCTCGGCGGGAACCAAGGGCAAGCGTTACGCCCTGCCGCACGCGCGGATCATGATGCACCAGCCGTCCGCAGGCATCGGCGGAACCGCGTCCGACATCGCGATCATGGCCGAGCAGTTCGCGCACACCAAGCGTGAGATGGCTCAGCTCATCGCCGAGCACACGGGCCAGACGGTCGAGCAGATCACCGCGGACTCCGACCGGGACCGCTGGTTCACGGCGACCGAGGCGCTCGAGTACGGCTTCGTCGACCACGTCGTCTCCCGCGCACGGCAGGCCGGCGGCGCGGGCAACTGACCCGCCACCGCCCCCGACCTCCCGTCCACACCATCTTGGAGAACTGATGACCAACCTCTTCGATCCCCGTGCACTCGGCGGCCAGGCACCGGCCGGCGCTCAGTCGCGCTACATCCTGCCTTCCTTCATCGAGCACTCCAGCTACGGCGTCAAGGAGTCGAACCCGTACAACAAGCTCTTCGAGGAGCGCATCATCTTCCTCGGCGTGCAGGTCGACGACGCCTCGGCGAACGACGTGATGGCGCAGCTGCTGGTGCTCGAGTCGCTCGATCCCGATCGCGACATCACCATGTACATCAACTCGCCCGGTGGCTCGTTCACCTCGCTGATGGCGATCTACGACACCATGCAGTACGTCCGGGCCGACATCACCACCGTGTGCCTCGGGCAGGCGGCGTCGGCGGCGGCGGTGCTGCTCGCGGCTGGCACCCCCGGCAAGCGTCTGGCACTGCCGAACGCGCGCGTGCTGATCCACCAGCCGTCCACGGGCGGCATCCAAGGCCAGGTTTCCGACCTGGAGATCCAGGCCGCCGAGATCGAGCGGATGCGCCGGCTCATGGAGTCGACGCTGAGCAAGCACACCGGCAAGGACGCCGAGGTGATCCGCAAGGACACCGATCGCGACAAGATCCTCACGGCCGCGGAGGCCAAGGAGTACGGGATCATCGACGACGTGCTGGAGTACCGGAAGCTCTCCGCCCAGAAGTAGCGGTCGTCGGCCTCCGGGTCGACAGAAGACGGTCGGGCTCCGCGACACGCCGCGTTCGTTCGGATGTTGCGTGTCGGGGAGCCGACCGGTCAGGCTGGAACCCCCGGTCGGAATCGGGGTGGCACTGGTCGTCGGAGTTTCACCTCGGCTGCGCGCCGAGTCAAATCATCGGCAACTGGTCGACCTCGTTCCGAAACTACGGGTACGGTCACATCAGGGGCTTTTGTCCGCCCAGGGATGTGGGTCGCGACGACTCACACGCTCGGGCGGGGGATGGTCACCACGCTGAGAAGGAAGTAGGGACCTGACGAGATGGCACGCATCGGTGACGGCGGCGACCTGCTGAAGTGCTCTTTCTGCGGCAAGAGTCAGAAGCAGGTGAAGAAGCTCATCGCGGGACCAGGGGTCTACATCTGCGATGAGTGCATCGACCTGTGCAACGAGATCATCGAGGAAGAGCTGGCCGAGTCGAGCGAGGTCAAGCTCGACGAGCTGCCCAAGCCGGCCGAGATCCGTGACTTCCTCGAGAACTACGTGATCGGTCAGGACGCGGCCAAGCGCACGCTCGCGGTCGCGGTCTACAACCACTACAAGCGCATCCAGGCCGGTGACAAGGGTCGCGACGCCCGCGGCGAGACCGTGGAACTGGCCAAGTCGAACATCTTGATGCTCGGCCCGACAGGCTGTGGCAAGACCTACCTCGCGCAGACGCTGGCGAAGATGCTGAACGTTCCGTTCGCCATCGCCGACGCGACAGCACTCACCGAGGCGGGCTATGTCGGCGAGGATGTCGAGAACATCCTGCTCAAGCTGATCCAGGCCGCGGACTACGACGTCAAGCGCGCCGAGACCGGCATCATCTATATCGACGAGGTCGACAAGATCGCCCGCAAGAGCGAGAACCCGTCGATCACCAGGGACGTGTCCGGCGAGGGTGTGCAGCAGGCTCTGCTGAAGATCCTCGAGGGCACCCAGGCGAGCGTGCCCCCGCAGGGTGGGCGCAAGCATCCGCATCAGGAATTCATCCAGATCGACACCACCAACGTGCTGTTCATCGTTGCGGGCGCGTTCGCGGGTCTCGAGCGGATCGTCTCCGATCGGGTCGGCAAGCGCGGCATCGGTTTCGGGGCGGAGGTGCGTTCCAAGGCCGAGCTGGACACCCAGGATCACTTCGCCGAGGTGATGCCCGAGGACCTGATCAAGTTCGGCCTGATCCCGGAGTTCATCGGCCGTCTCCCGGTCGTGGCCTCGGTGACCAGCCTGGACAAGGAATCTCTCGTGCAGATCCTGTCCGAGCCGAAGAACGCTCTGGTCAAGCAGTACACGCGGCTGTTCGACATGGACGGGGTGGAACTCGAGTTCTCCCCGGACGCGCTCGAGGCCGTCGCGGATCAGGCGATCCTGCGCGGCACCGGTGCCCGTGGCCTGCGCGCCATCATGGAAGAGGTCCTGCTGCCGGTGATGTACGACATCCCGAGCCGCGACGACGTCGCCAAGGTGGTCGTGACGGCCGAGACGGTCAACGACAACGTGCTGCCGACCATCGTCCCGCGCAAGCCCGAGCGGCCGGAACGTCGCGACAAGTCGGCGTAATCAGCACAACGACAACAGCAGACGGAGAACGGCCGGTGGGATTCCCACCGGCCGTTCTCCGTCTGTCGGGGTCGTTCGCGAGCTAGCGTGACCCGTATGGCGACCGAAGGCTCGATCCTCGTGCTCAACGGACCCAACCTGAATCTGCTCGGGCAGCGCGAGCCCGAGGTGTACGGGTTCGCCACCCTCGACGACGTGGAGGCCATGTGCCGCGTGGTCGCCGCCGAGTACGGCCGTGAGATCGATGCGCGCCAGTCCAATCATGAAGGCGTACTGATTGATTGGATCCACGAGGCCCGCGATTGGGCCTCGGGTGTGGTGATCAATCCGGGTGGCTATACGCACACCTCCGTGGCGCTGCGCGACGCCATCGCCACGCTCGGGGTGCCGGTGGTCGAGGTGCACATCAGCAACATCCACGGTCGCGAGGAGTTCCGGCACCGGTCCCTCGTGTCGTCGGTCGTCGACGGCGTGGTGTGCGGCCTCGGGCCGGAGGGCTACCGCGTTGCCGTCGACTGGATCTGTCGACAACGGCGGTCAGGAGGCGTCGCCGACTGAGGCGATCGCGGCCCGCAGGCGGGCGCCCGCCTCCTCGGCCACGGCCTCGAGCGCGGGTTCGCCCGTGACCTGCACCATCAGTTCGGGATTCATCGCCTCCACGATGACGGTGCCGTCGGTATCGGGATCGGAGCGAACGATCACGTTGCACGGCAACAGCAATCCGATCTGCCGGTCGATGGTGACCGCGCGGTGCGCCAGCGGCGGGTTACACGCACCGAGGATCAGATAGTCCTCCATGTCCACGTCGAGCTTCGCCTTGAGCGTCGCGCGCATGTCGATCTCGGTGAGCACGCCGAAGCCCTGTTCCTGTAGGGCCTTTCGGGTCCTTTCGACCGCATCGGCGAAGGAGGCTTGCAGTGTCGTCGAGAGCGCCAGGTTCATGAGTTGTCTCCGTTCTGGATCGGGGTGTTCACGCGGGTTCGTCGAGTCGTCTGATACCGAGCCGTTGCATCAGCAGGCTGGCCGGGCACCATCCGACGGTCGCATAGAAGAGCAGGTTCACGGCGACGAATCCGGTGAGGATCAGCCACCACGACGAGAACGCGAGGGTGAGCGCGACGCTGAGCAGCACCATGGTGCCTGCGAGGAGCGGAACCAGCCGCTCGACCGTCCATCCGCGGTGGCGGGGAAATGTAGCCATGGGGGATCTCCTTTCTGGGGTCAGCCGTGCGAGAAGCTGATGTCGGGCAGCACCCTGCGCAGCCAGGCGGGCGACCACCAGGCGGCGTGCCCGGTCAGTCGCAGCAGCACCGGCAGCAGGACCAGGCGGATGAGGACCGCGTCGAGCAGGACGGCGACGCCCAGGATGATGCCCATCTCCTTCGGCGGAAGCGGATCCGCGAGGGCGAAGGTGAAGAACACCGCGACCATCACCGCCGCCGCGGCGGCGATCACCCGGCCGGAGTGTGCGAGGCCGTCCACGTGCGCGACCTTCGGATCGCCGGATCGCTCGTAGTGTTCCTTCGCGGTGGACAGCAGAAACACTGTGTAGTCCATCGCGATGGCGAAGATCATCGCGAAGAAGAACACCGGCCCCCATCCGTCCAGGAAGCCCTGCGGGGTGAAGCCGAGCAGGCCCGCCCCGTGTCCGTCCTGGAAGATCAGCTTGGCGACGCCGAACGCGGCGGCGGTCGAGAGCAGGCTCACCACGGTGCCAAGGATGGCGATCAGCGGGGCCTGCAGCGCGACCAGCAGCAGCAGGAACCCGAGCACCAGGATGATGCCGACGATCAGCGGCAGGTAGTCGTTGAGCGCCTGCTGCAGATCGAGGTTCTCGGCAGGTGCGCCGCCGACCATGGCCTGCTCGGGCAGCTCGGACCGCAGCTGGGTGAGGATCGAACCCATCGACTCGTCGGAGGGGTCGACGCCCGGTATCGCCTGCAGCATCACGTGGTCGGAGCCGTCGATCGCCGGCTGCGGCGGGGTGACCATCGCGATTCCGTCGACGGCGGCCGCGGCGCCGGCCGTGGCCTCGGCCTCCGATGCAGGGGCGATGATCTGCAGCATTCCTGGCGCGCCCTCACCCAGCTGTTCCTGGACGAGTTCGTAGCCCTGCCGGACCGGCGCGTCGGAGGGGACCACCTCGATCGACGGCATCGCGACCTTCAGGCCGAGCACCGGGAGGGACAGCGCGATCAGGATCAGCAGCGAGCCGATCGCGAACGGCCACGGGCGGCGGTGCAGGAGGTTGCCCCACGCGGCGAAGCGGGGGGAGCGGTGCTGCTGCCGCTTGGCGTACGGGAGCGCGCCTGCGTTGACCTTGGTGCCGAGCTTGCCGAGCACGGCGGGGAGCAGGGTCAGCGTGGCCGCGAGAACGAAGGTGACGGCGAGCATGATGCCGACGGCCATCGTCCGGACCGCGGGCGCCGGTACCAGCAGTACCGCGGACAGGCTCACGAGCACGGTCAGTCCCGAGAGGACGACGGCCTTGCCCGCGGTGTCCATCGTCTCGGCGACCGCCGCGCGCGGGTCGCCGCTCTTGCTCAGCGCATCCCGGAATCGCGACACGATGAACAACGCGTAGTCGATGCCGAGCGCGAGGGCGAACATCATTGCGAAGTTCATGGCCCACACGGAGATCGGCGTGACCGTGTTGAGCAGGACCAGCCCGCCCGCGGAGGCGATCAGGCCCGCCATGGTCAGCAACAGCGGCAGTCCCGCCGCAACCAGCGACCCGAACGCCAGCACCATGATCGCGAGCGTGACCGGCCAGGAGAGCATCTCCGCCTGGATCATCGCGTCGTGATTGGCCTTGTTGAAATCGCTCCACAGCGCGGACGCGCCGGTGGGGTAGACCTCGATCTCATTCGTGGACAGTGCGCCCAGTTCGCCCTTGAGCTCGTCGACGGCCTTGACCATGTCGTCGGTGCCCGCGTTCGCGCCCGCGATCAGGATGCCGGTGTGCCCGTCCGGGCTGATCGACATGCCGGGCTGCGGGGCGATGACCTCGCCGAACCGCTGATCATCGGCGAACACCGCGGTGGCGTCGGCGAGGACCTGCTGCACCTGCGGATCGGCGACCGTGAGCGTGTCCGAGTGCACGACGACCTGCACCGCGGCGGAGGAGTTCCCACCGAAGTGCTCCTGCGCGAGCTCGCGGACCTGCACGGATTCCGAGCCGTTGGCCTGCCAGCCGGCGCCGGCAAGCGAGGTGAACACCGACGGCGCGGCGGCGCCGAGCGCCACCAGGGCGATCAGCCAGATGCCGAACACCCACCGGGCGCGTCCGACCATCGCCGCGCCCAGTCGGCCGAGGAGTCCCCCAGTCGATGCGATCGGCGGCGGGCCGTCGCCGCCCGCTCTCACCGCCCGGGTTTTGTCCACCTCGGCCGTGTTGCTGGTCATGCGAATCTCCTCGATATGCCCTGGTGGGTATCTGCTCGGTATGAGTCGACCATACCCTAGGGGGTATCTAGGTAGGATGCGAGAAGCGCCACAGGGGTGGGCGGGCGGTCGGGTGCGGCGTCAGGCCGGCTTGATCCGGGCCTCGCCGCTGTAGACATTCATGGTCTCGCCGCGCAGGAACCCGACCAGGCTCAGACCGGACTCGGTGGCGAGATCGACGGCGAGCGACGACGGGGCGGAGACGGCGGCCAGCACCGGGACGCCTGCGACCACGGCCTTCTGCACGAGTTCGAAGGAAGCGCGCCCGCTGACCACGAGGATCGCCTCGCGCAGCGGCACCCGGTCGGCGGTCAACGCCCAGCCGAGCACCTTGTCGACGGCGTTGTGTCTGCCCACATCTTCGCGAATCGCGAGCAGGGCGCCGTCGGCGGTGAACAGTCCGGCGGCATGCAGGCCGCCGGTCGAGTCGAAGACCCGTTGCCGCGCGCGCAGGGTCACAGGCATGGACGCCAGGGTCGACGGCGTCACCACGGGGTCGGGAGCGGTGAGGTCGTAGCGCGAGCGCACCCGGACCTCCTCGAGCGAGGCCTTGCCACAGACGCCGCATGCCGAGGTGGTCAGGAACTGGCGATCGGCGCCGGTCGGCGGCGGGACCCCGGGAGCGAGCGCCACGTCGAGCACGTTGTAGGTGTTGGCGCCATCGGCATCGACACCGTCGCAGTACCGGATGACCGAGACGTCGGACGCCGATCCGATGATGCCCTCGCCCAGCAGGAACCCGTGCACCAGGTCGATGTCGTCCCCTGGGGTTCGCATGGTCACCGAGAGCGATCGGCCGCCGATCCGGATCTCCAGCGGTTCCTCCACGGCCAGGCTGTCCGGTCTGCGCACCGTGGCGCCACCGGTGATCCGTAGCACCGGGCGGCGCGCGGTGACCCGACCCATCAGTGCGCCCCCGCCGGTTCGAGCCGTACCAGCACCGCCTTGGACACCGGCGTATTCGACTTCGCGGCAACGTGATCGAGCGGAATGAGGGGGTTGGTCTCCGGGTAGTAGGCGGCGGCATTGCCCTTGGGGGTGCTGTACCGGACGGCCCGGAAGTCGCGCACCCGGCGCTCCTGCAGCACGCCGTCGGGGCCGGTCCACTCGGAGACGATGTCCACGGCGGCGCCGTCGGCGATGCCGAGTTCCGCGAGGTCGGCCGCGGACACGAAGATCACCTTGCGGCCGCCCTTCACACCGCGATAACGGTCGTCGAGCCCGTAGATGGTGGTGTTGTACTGGTCGTGACTGCGCAGGGTCTGCAGGATCAGCCGGCCGGGGGGAGTGGGCAACCACTGCAGCGGACTCGCGGTGAAATTGGCCTTGCCGGTGCTGGTGGGGAACTCGCGCCGGTCGCGCGGCGGGTGCGGCAGCTGGAACCCGTCGGGCCGCCGGACCCGCTCGTTGTAGTTCTCGCAGCCGGGTACCACCCGCGAGATCGAATCGCGGATGCGGTCGTAGTCACCCTTGAACTGTGCCCACGGCACCGAGTGGTCGGCGCCGAGCAGGTGCTCGGCGAGTTCGCAGACGATTGCGACCTCGCTGCGCAGCTGATCGCTGACGGGTGTCAGGTTGCCCCGCGAGAGGTGCACCATGGACATCGAATCCTCCACGGACACCATCTGTTTCCCGCCGGCCTGGATGTCCTTGTCGGTGCGGCCGAGCGTCGGCAGGATGAGCGCGGTGCGCCCGGTCACCACGTGCGAGCGGTTGAGCTTGGTCGAGACCTGGACGGTCAGCGCGCACGAACGCAGTGCGGCCTCGGTGGCCTCGGTGTCCGGGGTGGCCCGGATGAAGTTCCCGCCCATCGCCATGAAGACGGAGCCCTTGCCGTCACGCATGCCGCGGATGGCGGCGACGGTGTCCCAGCCGTGCTTTCGGGGGCTGACGATCGAGAACTCGCGGTCCAGCGCGTCGAGGAACGAGTCCGGCATCTTCTCCCAGATACCCATCGTGCGGTCGCCCTGGACGTTCGAGTGCCCACGCACCGGGCAGACGCCCGCGCCGGGCTTGCCCATCATGCCGCGCATCAGCAGCAGGTTGGTGATCTCCTGAATGGTCGCGACCCCGTGCGTCTGTTGGGTCAGGCCCATCGCCCAGCATGCGATCGTCCGTTCGGAAGAGGCCATCGCGTCGGCGGTCTCGCGCAACTGCGTCATCGTGAGTCCGGTGGCCTCGAGGACGACGTCGAGATCGACTGCGCGGATGTTCTTCTCGTACTCGGCGAAACCCGCGCAGTGCTGCTCGACGAAGGCGCGGTCCACCACCGAGCCGGGGTCCGCGTCGTCCGCCTCGAGCAGCAGCCGCCCGAGCCCCTGGAACAGGGCCATGTCGCCGCCGAGGCGGATCTGCAGGAACTCGTCGGCGATGTCGACGCCGCGCCCGATCACGCCGCCCACCTTCTGTGGGTCCTTGAACCGGCGCAGCCCCGCCTCGGGCAGCGGATTGACCGCGATGATCTTGGCGCCGTTCCCCTTTGCCTTCTCCAGCGTGGAGAGCATCCGGGGATGGTTGGTGCCGGGGTTCTGGCCTGCGATGAGGATGAGGTCGGCGTACTCGAGGTCCGGCACCGTCACCGAACCCTTGCCGATGCCGATCGATTCGGTCAGCGCGCTGCCGGACGATTCGTGGCACATGTTGGAGCAGTCGGGCAGGTTGTTGGTGCCGAAGCTGCGGATCATCAGCTGGTAGAGGAACGCGGCCTCGTTGCTGGTGCGGCCGGACGTGTAGAACACGGCGCCGTCGGGGCCGGGCAGCGCGCGCAGGTGGTCGGCGATCAGCCGGTAGGCCTCGTCCCATTCGATCGGCGCGTAGTGGGTCGCGCCCTCGCGGAGCACCATCGGGTGCGCGAGGCGCCCCTGCTGTCCGAGCCAGTAGTCGGTCTTCTCGGCCAGCTCCGCCACCGAGTGCTCGGAGAAGAACTCGGGACCGACTGTGCGCAGCGTCGCCTCCTCGGCAACGGCCTTGGCGCCGTTCTCACAGAACTCCGCGGGCTTGCGGTGCCCCGGCGTCTCGGGCCAGGCGCAGCCGGGGCAATCGAACCCGTGTCGCTGATTGAGCCTGGCCAGGGTCCGGGCGGTGCGGACGGCGCCCATCTGCTCGAGGCCGCGTTGCAGGGACACGAGGACCGCGGGCACTCCCGCCGCGTGGTCCTTGCTGTGCGTGACGACCAGCTCGGATTCGTCTATGTCGCGTTCGGGTCCCTTGCGAGTCATGCCTACATAGTGGCCCCGTCACGGGCCCGCCGAAAGCGAGGTGACCCACTCTGCCTACTATTTCGGCTAGCCTTACCTAGCTTTGGTGACGATGGAGGAGAGTCGATGGCAGACGTCGGTAGATTGACGCGGCGGGGATTTCTGATCGGAACGTCGGGCGCGCTGCTCGCGTTCGCCGCTGCCTGCAGCAGCGACGGTGACGGAGGTTCGGCCTCCTCGGGCACCGGCGCGACCATCGGCAACAAGTACGGCGAGACCCAGGTCCCGCTCGACCCGCAGCGCGTGGTCAGCGTGGGATACAACGACCAGGACGCGATCCTGGCGCTCGGCTCCACCCCGGTCGGCGTCTTCGACTGGTACGGCAACTACCCGAACGCAGTGTGGCCCTGGGCGCAGGATCTGCTCGCCGGGGCGACGCCCGCGATCATCGGCAGCGCGAACACCGGGATCGACGTCGAGAAGGTGGCCGCCACCAACCCCGACCTGATCATCGGCACCTACTCGGGCCTGACCAAGGACCAGTACAACAAGCTCAGCGCGCTCGCGCCGACGGTCGCGCAGCCGAAGGAGTTCGCCGACTACGGCGTGCCGTGGCAGGACCAGACCCGGATCATCGGCGAGGCGCTCGGCAAGCAGGACAAGGCGAAGGAGTTGGTGACCTCCGTCGAGAAGCAGTTCACCGATGTCGCGGCCGCCAACCCGGCGTTCGCGGGCAAGACGGTGATCGTGGGTGCGCTCAAGGGTCCGGGCCAGTTCGGCGTCTATGGCCCGGAGGACCCGAAGGTCCGCTTCTTCACCGAACTCGGCTTCGTGAATCCGCCTGTCACGCAGCAGATCACGACCACGAACTTCGCCCCGATCAGCACGGAGCAGCTCTCGCTCGCCGACGCCGACCTGCTGGTCTGGTACGCGGGTGGCGGCTACGGCGACAAGCTGCGGGCCGAGCTCGACAAGACGCCGGTCTATCAGGAGCTGAACGTCGTCAAGGACGGTCGCACGATCATCCTCGAGGACGAGGCCGCCGAGGCGATGACCTGGAGCACCGTGCTGTCGCTGCCGTACGCGCTGGAGAACATCCCGCCGCGGATCGCTCCGCTGCTCACGAAGTAGTCCTGGCGAGAGTTCGCCCGACGCGCTAGGGGACCAGGACGACCTTTCCGACGTTGCGACGCTCGGTCAGGATTCGATGGGCCTCTGGCGCGTCGGCGAACGGGACGGCGTCGGACACCACGGGTGCCACGACGCCGTTCTCGATCAGCTCGCGCAGCGGGGTGATCCACGGCTCCAGCGTGCCGCGGTCGTCCCACAGTCGCAGCATGTTGAGGCCGATCACCGTCTTGGACTCGCTCATCTGGTCGATGAGATTGAAGCCCCGCATCATGCGCAGGGCCTGCGGTGCCGCCCGTAACAGGTTTCGCTTGTCGCCCGCGACCACCGAGCTGGCCCCGAAGGCGACGAGCCTGCCGCCGGGACGCAATTGGCCGTAGCTCCGCCGCAATGACTCCCCGCCGATCGCGTCCATGATCACGTCCATCGGCGGAAGCTCGCTGTCCCACCCTCGTTTCCGGTAATCCAGCGCCACGTCGACGCCGAAGCCACGGATGGCGTCGTGCTTGCCTGGCGAGGCGGTTCCGTAGACCTCGGCGCCGACGTGCTTGGCGATCTGCGTCGCCGCGATCCCGACGCCACCCGCCGCGGCCTGGATCAGGACCCGCTCTCCCGCACGGAGATTCGCGTAGCCGACCAGGCCTGCCCAGGCGGTCGCGTAGTTGACGGGAATGGCGGCGCCCTGCTCGAAGCTCAAGGAGTCCGGCAGCGCGATCACGTCTCGGGCGTCGGCACACACCTGCTCGGCGTAGCCGCCGAACCGCGTGCCCGCGACCACCCGGTCACCCACGGCGAGGCCGACGACATCCGCGGCGACCTCGCTGATCGTGCCCGCGACCTCGTAGCCGACGACGCTCGGCAGCGGCGGGGCGTCGGCGTACAGGCCGAGTCGGGCCATCACGTCGGCGAAGTTGACGCCCGCGGCCCGGACGTCGATGCGGACCGCGCCGGGGCGGAGCGCCGGCGATGGACGTTCCTGGACCTCGAGGACGTCGGCGTCCCCGTGCTTGGTGATCACGACTGCGCGCATGTGGGAAGGCTAGTCCCGATCGGCTCCGCACAGGCGGGATGCGGGTCCGCCCGGCCAGGGAACGACCGTCAGCCCTGGCCATTCCCGCCGCCATCGGGCCGCCTTCGCCTCGTAGACCTCCCGCGGGGCCAGGATCGGGTTGGGGCGCAGCACCATGCTGAAGAGATCATCGAGGCCGTGGGGTGCGTAGACCTGGAACTCCCCGGTGGGGGAGCGCGTGATCCCCACGCAGCAGGTGGTGGATGCGAAGTGGTCGATCGCGTCCGCGCAGCTCGTGAAGGGGACGCCAGGGACACCGAATCGATCCTCGTACCACAGGTGTACCCGCGCCTCGTTGCGCAGCTCGACTGCCGCCTCGACGTCGCCGTACAGGGTCTCCGCCTGCCTGATCATTCGGTCCTCGGCCGCGTAACCGAGGTCCGCCCGGTCGAAATAGAAGAGGTCGTAGTCCTTGATGCCTGCCAGGAGATCGCGGCCGTCGAGGTGGTTCCAGACCGTCTGGAAGACCCCACCGGCCGTGAGATACCAGTCGCTCATCCCGAGATCGGGTGCACGATCGAGGATCGTTCGGGCCACGGGATTTGCGAGCACGATCCCGAGGAGTCGCTCCTTGTCGGTGGACGAGCCCATGGCCTCACTCTCGCATGATCGTTCTCTAGGGTCACTCTGACCCAGTCCACGAGGTAGCTGACGAACGCTATTCGCCGCGCTCTGTTCATGTGCCAACCGTTTCCCTGGGGTGCCTTGGACGTTTGCGAACCCGGCACTCGGCGCGGGGTGTGTCGCTCTAGTTGTAGTACTGGACGGCGCAGAACTCATTCCGCTCGGGATCCGTGAGCACCACGCAACGCCCTCCGGGTATTCGTGGCGTTCACCGGTGTCGCGGCCGCCGAGGGCGATGACGCGTTCGACCGCGGCGTGGAAGTCGTCGACGGCGACATCCAGATTGATGCGGACCTTCCCGGACTTGGGTTCGGGGACCGGCTGCAAATTGATGCGTGGCTCGTGTTCATGCCGTGGGGTGAGCTCGATCCATCCGGGCAGGCCCGGCAGCGCCTCACGATCAAGTAAGGCTCCCCGGAATCCGGCCAATCGGATCGGGTCCGTGCAGTCGATCGTCAGGCCGCTCCATCGAATCCACATTCCTTGATTCGACCGCACAGTCGATGGCGATGGGTCCGTTTGTTCTCGAGTTCCTCAAACCCCTTGCGTGCAGGCCATTCCCGAGTAAACTCGAACATATGATCGAATAGAGTCTCCGGGGGGGTGATTGGAGTGTCAGCTTCGGCAGTGACCGATCGTGAGCGGATTCTTCTCGACGCGATCTCCGAGACCTCCCGCGCCGAGAACGCGGCGGCGGCCCGGTTGATCGCGCAGATCATGGACTACACCAGCTCTCGTGGCACCTTCGACCATCGTGCTCCCGGTGCCGGGTTCGACACCGAGCAGGCGGAGCGGTCTGCGCTCGCGGAGGTCGCGCTGGCGTTGTCGAGCACCTTCAGGTCGGTGTCGTCGCTGATGCGGCTCGGGTTCACCCTCGAACGGATGCCCGAGATTCGGGGCGCTTTCGCTGCTGGCGAGGTGTCTCTGGCGAAGATCCGGGTGATCGATGAGCACACCCGCAAGGCCACCGCTGCTGCGGTGCTGCGCCTGGACTCGGACATCCTGTCCGCCGCGCGACGACTCGCACCGACCCCACTCGGAATCGAGATCGCCCGGATGCTGATCGAGGACGACGCCGCATGGGCGCAACGCGCCCGCGAGGAGGCCGAAGCCAAGCGCAAGGTTCGCTCCCGCCGTCTGCCCCACGGGATGGGCGTCCTGTCGGTGACGCTGACGGCGACTCAGTTGACGGCGGTCACGGGGCTGATTGTGAAGGTCGCCAAGACGGCGTGCCGGGCCGATCCGCGTCCCCTCGACGTCCGGTGTGCGGACGCATTCATGGTCTTGATGCACGGTGGGAGGGCCCTGACCTGCGAGTGTGGCGACCAGGACTGCGCGGCCACCCGCAACTGTGAACCTGCCGCCCCACAGGTGAATCTGACGATCTCGTGCGGGCTGGAGACGCTGCTCGGGTTGGCCGACAACCCGGCCTATCTGGAGGGCTACGGCTATCTGGATGCCGGCCAGGCCCGTGCCATCGCCGAGGATGCGACCTGGCAGGCGATCATCGACTGCGCCAGGCAGGCGCTCGACCGCCTGCAGTGCGACAACATCGTCGGCGGTGACGGTACCGATGGCGTGACCGAATCGACCGAGGAACGTGCCACGGCGGAACCGGACCACCTGCCACCCGGCATCGGGGCGGAACCCGAAGCGCGCGAACCCGACCCGCCAGATCCATCCGACCCGCCAGATCCGTGCCGCGCGGCCGTGGCCGAGCCCGACGAGCAGCACGAGTCGACCGCCGGATCCGGCCTGCTCGTGTTCAGGAGTCGGATCCTGCCCGCGGGGGCGGCCGCGCTTCCGGTCCGCAAGCTCCCGCATCCCGGTGTCATCTCACCGGCCGACGCCATCGACGGCCTGTTCCGCACCATCCTGAACGACCCTGCGGATCTCGTTACCGCGTTCCCGGACGGCCACGGCGGATTCACAAAGCCGCCACCGGGCGCGCTGACCTACCGGCCGAGCGACCTACTCGCCGCCGCCGTTCGGCTCCGCGATGGCACCTGCCGACACCCGGACTGCCTGATCGCCGCCGCGGACTGCCAGATCGATCACGTCGTCGCGTTCAACAGAGCTGATCCGATCCTTGGTGGCTGGACCGTTTTCGCCAACCTCCAATGCCTGTGCACGCTGCACCATCAACTCAAACCGCGGGCCTCTGGCGTCACGACATGCTCGCCGGCGCGATCATGCACATCTACAACACGATCGGGCAGCACGCCCTCACTCTTCCCGTGAGGCGACAGGGGCTCCGGATTCCGCCCCCAGCTCGGGCGCCGGCTGCCGCAGGTTCAGGATCACCACGCCCGCGATGATCAGCGCGAGCCCGAGGAACTTCGCAGCGGATGCCTGTTCGCCGAGGAACGCGATGCCGATCACCGCGACCGTCGCGGTCCCGATCCCGGACCAGAGCGCGTACGCCAGGCTCACCGGCAGCGACCGCAGTGCCTGGGCCAGGCAGGCGAACGAGGTGGCGTAGCCGAGCAGAACGGCGATCGTGGGCAGCGGTCGACTGAACTGTTCGGTGCTGCCGAGGAACACCGTGGCCAGGATCTCGCAGGTGATCGCGGCGGCGAGGAAGGCCCACGCCCGTACGCGGTCGCTCATCCGACACCGCCGAGATTCAGCGCGACCACGCCCGCCACCACCAGGGTGATGCCGAGGATTCGGCCGGCCGACCGGGGTTCGCGCAGGACCAGCATCCCGATGGCGGCGATCGCGGCGGTGCCCACCCCCGCCCAGACCGCGTACGCCACACCGACATCGAGGGTGCGCAGGGTCTGCGACAGGCAGTACAGCGCCACGCAGTAGAGGCCGAGGACCACCGCGGTCGGGCCGGGCCGCCGGAAGCCCTCCGTCCGGGTCAGCAGGCTCGTCGCGAGTACCTCCGCGCAGATGGCCACCGAGAGAAACACCCATGCCATCGTCATGGCTACAACGTATCGGGGGCGGTAGCGTCGCGGCATGGCCGCCGTCACGGTTCGACCCGCCGCCCCCTCCGACGTCCCCGCCGCCGGACGCGTGCTGGCCGCGGCCTTCGATGACGACCCGGTCACGGAATGGCTGTGGCCGGATGTCGGCTCGCGCCGCGCGGGGCTGCCGCACATGTTCGGGACGCTCATCCGGCACCATCACTTTCCGCTCGGCGGCGTCGAGGTGGCGCTCGCGTCGGACGGGTCGGTGGCCGGGGCAACCCTGTGGGACCCGCCGGGACGCTGGCGGCAGTCGGCGCTGAGCCAGCTGCGCGCGCTGCCCGGACTGATCCGCGCCTTCGGTGGCCGGATCATGGCGGGGGCGGAGTTCGCCGGGACGATCGAGAAGGCGCACCCGGAAGAGCCGCACTGGTTTCTCAGCACCATCGGCACCGACCCCTCGGCGCGTGGCGCTGGTCACGGCACAGCGTTGATGAACTCCCGGTTGGCCCGGTGCGACGCCGAGCACGCGCCCGCTTATCTGGAGTCGAGCAAGGAGTCGAACGTCCCCTATTACGAGCGATTCGGCTTCGAGGTGACGGGCGAGATCGTCATCCCGAACGGCGGCCCGACGCTGTGGGCGATGTGGCGGGCGCCTCGCTGACCGGACGGCGGTGTCGGGGGACCCCGCGGGTTCTCTAGAATCACCGGGTGACCAGTGCCGTGCCGCAGGACCCCATGAACCCCGCCGACGCCCTCCCGAAGAGCTGGGACCCCAGCGCGGTAGAGCAGGAATTGTACGAGGGTTGGGTGGACGCCGGCTACTTCACGGCGGACCCGACCAGTGACAAGCCCGGCTACTCGATCGTGCTGCCGCCGCCGAACGTGACCGGCAGCCTCCACATGGGCCATGCCCTCGACCACACCCTGATGGACGTGCTCTCGCGACGTAAGCGCATGCAGGGCTACGAGGTGCTCTGGCTGCCCGGCATGGACCACGCGGGCATCGCCACCCAGAACGTGGTGGAGAAGCAACTCGCGGCGGACGGCAAGAAGAAGGAAGACTTCGGCCGCGAGCTGTTCATCGACAAGGTCTGGGACTGGAAGCGCGAGTCCGGCGGCACCATCGGCGGCCAGATGCGCAGACTCGGCGACGGCGTCGACTGGAGCCGCGACAGGTTCACCATGGACGAGGGCCTCTCGCGCGCCGTCCAGACCATCTTCAAGCGGATGTACGACGCGGGACTGATCTACCGGGCCGAGCGCCTGGTCAACTGGTCGCCGGTGCTGCAGACCGCCATCTCCGACATCGAGGTCAAGTTCGAGGACGTCGAGGGCGAGCTGGTCTCGCTGCGCTACGGCTCCCTGAACGACGACGAGCCGCACGTCATCGTCGCCACCACGCGTGTGGAGACGATGCTCGGCGACACCGCGGTCGCCGTGCACCCCGACGACGAGCGCTACCAGCACCTGCTCGGCACCACCCTCGAGCACCCCATCACGGGCCGGCAGATCCCGATCATCGCCGACGACTACGTTGACCCGGAGTTCGGCACCGGCGCGGTGAAGATCACCCCCGCGCACGACCCCAACGACTTCGAGATGGGCCTGCGGCACAACCTGCCGATGCCCACGATCATGGACAAGACCGGCAAGATCGCCGATACCGGAACGCAGTTCGACGGCATGGACCGGTTCGAGGCCCGCGTGAAGGTGCGCGAGGCGCTCGCCGAGCAGGGTCGTGTGGTCGCCGAGAAGCGTCCCTACCTGCACAGCGTCGGCCACTCCGAGCGCAGCGGTGAGTCCATCGAGCCGCGGCTCTCGCTGCAGTGGTGGGTCAAGGTCGAGGAGCTCGCCAAGGCCGCGGGCGACGCGGTCCGTAACGGCGACACCACGATCCACCCCGCCAGCCTGGAGCCGCGCTGGTTCGGCTGGGTCGACAACATGCACGATTGGTGCATCTCGCGCCAGCTGTGGTGGGGTCACCGCATCCCGATCTGGTACGGCCCTGAGGGAGAGGTCCGCTGCGTCGGACCCGACGAGACCGCGCCCGAGGGCTGGGAGCAGGACCCCGATGTCCTCGACACCTGGTTCTCGTCCGGACTCTGGCCGTTCTCCACGATGGGCTGGCCGGAGCAGACCCCGGAGCTCGAGAAGTTCTACCCCACAAGCGTTCTCGTTACCGGCTACGACATCCTGTTCTTCTGGGTGGCCCGGATGATGATGTTCGGCACCTTCGTCTCCGAGGACGACGCGATCACCGCGGGCGAGGGCAAGACCGGTCCGCAGGTGCCGTTCACGGACGTCTTCCTGCACGGTCTGGTCCGCGACGAGCACGGCAAGAAGATGTCGAAGTCGAAGGGCAACGGCATCGACCCGCTGGACTGGGTGCGCGAGTTCGGCGCCGACGCGCTGCGCTTCACGCTGGCCCGCGGCGCGAACCCCGGCAGCGACCTCTCCGTCGGTGAGGATCACGCGAAGGCCTCCCGCAGCTTCGCCACGAAGCTGTTCAACGCCACGAAGTTCGCCCTGATGAACGGCGCGGCGCCCGCGCCGTTGCCCGCCGAGCTCAGCGACGCCGACCGCTGGATCCTGGACCGGCTCGAGCAGGTCCAGGCCGAGGTCGACGCCGCGTTCGACCGCTACGACTTCGGCAAGGCCTGCGACGCGCTCTACCACTTCGCCTGGGACGAGGTGTGTGACTGGTACCTCGAGCTCGCCAAGGTGCAGTTCGCAGGCTCCGAGGCCGAGGGCACCAAGGCCGTGCTCGGCAATGTCCTCGATGCGCTGCTGCGCATGCTGCACCCGGTGATGCCGTTCGTCACCGAGACCCTCTGGAAGGTGCTGACCGGCGGGGAGTCGGTGGTGATCTCCGAGTGGCCGACCGCGACCGGTGAGGCCGCCGATGCCGTTGCCGCGCAGCGCATCGCGGACGTCCAGCGGCTCGTCACCGAGATCCGCAGGTTCCGCAGCGATCAGGGTCTGAACCCCGGCCAGAAGGTGGCGGCGAGGCTCAGCGGGATCGCCGAGGCCGACCTGGACGGCAAACAGGCCGCGGTCGCCTCGCTGGTCAAGCTGACGGATCCGGCCGACGACTTCAGCGCGACGGCCTCGCTGGAGGTGCGGCTCAGCCGCGGCACCGTCACCGTCGAGCTGGACACCTCGGGCACCGTGGACCTGGTCGCCGAGCGCAAGCGCCTCGAGAAGGACCTGGCGGCGGCCGAGAAGGAGCTCGCGGGCACCGCGGCCAAGCTGTCCAACGAGGCGTTCCTCGGCAAGGCGCCGGACAACGTGGTCGACAAGATCCGTGCCCGGCAGACCCTGGCCGCGGAGGAGGTCGAGCGGATCACCGCCCGGCTCGCGGCGATGGATCTGAAGGGTCAGGCGTGAACGCCGAGACGCCCGAGAAGTGGGACGGGGGATCGCAGCCCACGCCCGTCGATCTGGCCGAGCTGGCGCTCGTCGAGGCCGAACTCGACCAGCGCTGGCCCGAGACCAAGATCGAGCCCTCCACCGCCCGCATCGCGGCCCTGATGGACCTGCTCGGCTCGCCGCAGCACAGCTATCCGGCCATCCACGTCGCGGGCACCAACGGGAAGACCTCGGTCACCCGGATGATCGACGCGCTGATGACGCGCCTGCACCGTCGGGTCGGGCGGACCACCAGCCCGCATCTGCAGCTGGCGACCGAGCGGATCAGCATCGACGGCAAGCCGATCTCGCCTCGCCTGTACGTGGACACCTACCGTGAGCTGCTGCCGTACGTCGAGATGATCGACGCCCAGTCCCAGGCGGCGGGTGGCCCCGCGATGAGCAAGTTCGAGGTGCTCACCGCTATGGCGTTCGCGGCCTTCGCCGAGGCGCCGGTGGATGTCGCGGTCGTGGAGACCGGGCTCGGCGGCCGTTGGGACGCAACGAATGTCATCGACGGTCAGGTGGCGGTGATCACCCCCATCGGGCTCGATCACGTCGAGTTCCTCGGCAGTGACATCGCCGGGATCGCCGCCGAGAAGGCCGGGATCATCAAGAAGGCGCCCGAGTCGCTGGTGCCGCGCGACACCGTCGCGATCCTCGCGGAGCAGACGCCGGAGGTGACCGAGGTGCTGCTGCGCCGGGCCGTCGAGGCCGACGCCGCGGTGGCCCGCGAGGGATCCGAGTTCAAGGTCCTCGCCCGCCGGATCGCGATCGGCGGACAGCAACTGGAACTGCAAGGCCTGTCCGGGGTCTACAGCGACATCTTCCTGCCCCTGCACGGCGAACATCAGGCCCGCAACGCCTCGCTCGCGCTCGCCGCGGTGGAAGCGTTCTTCGGGGCGGGGGCGGACCGCCAGCTCGACGTCGACGCGATCCGGGAGGGCTTCGCCTCGATGACCAACCCGGGGCGCCTCGAGCGGGTGCGCAGCGCGCCCACCGTCTTCCTCGACGCCGCGCACAACCCGCACGGGGCCAAGGCTCTGGCCGCCGCGCTCGTCGCGGAGTTCGACTTCCGCAAGCTGGTCGGCGTCGTCGCGGTGATGGCGGACAAGGACGTGGCCGGGATCCTGACCGCGCTGGAGCCGGTGTTCGACGAGATCGTCGTGACGCACAACGGATCTCCGCGCGGCATGGACGTCGAGGAACTCGCCAACCTGGCGGTGGCCCGGTTCGGCGACGAACGCGTGGTGGTGGCACAGACGCTCCCGGACGCGCTCGAGACAGCCATCGGGCTGGCCGAGGAGGTCGCCGAGCCCGGTGAGGCTGTATCGGGGGCGGGCGTCGTGGTCACCGGTTCGGTGGTCACCGCTGGCGTGGCCCGCACCCTGTTCGGAAAGGACCCGGCGTGAGTACTCCCGAGGGATCGAGCACACCCGAAGGTGACGCGGAGGGTGGCGCTCCGCGCTTCCGTCCGCCGGTGAACGACCCGTGGAAGGGCTTCCGCGGGGTCTGCGCGGGCACCCTGATCCTGGAGGCGATCGTGGTGCTGCTGGCGCTGCCGGTGGTGGCGACCGTTGGCGGCGGCATCACCTGGCTGTCCGGCGTCTACCTGGTCGGACTCGCGCTGCTGATGATTCTCGGCGGCGGTGTCCAGGGCAGGCCGTGGGCGATGGGGTACAACTTCGCGCTGCAGGCGGCGTTGATCGCCGGTTTCGCGGTGCACCCCGCCATCGGCGCGGTGGGACTGCTGTTCGGTGCGGTGTGGGCCTACCTGCTGTATCTCAAGCGGGACCTCACCGAGCGGATCGAACAGGGTCTGCTTCCTGGCCAGCGGGACTGACCCCTTAAGCTGTCCGCCGTGACTGAGCGCACCCTGGTACTGATCAAGCCCGATGGCGTCGCCCGCCGATTCGTAGGAGAAATCCTTTCCCGTGTCGAGCGGAAGGGGCTGTCCATCACGGCCCTCGAGATGAAGACCGCGGACGAGGCGCTGGCGGGCCAGCATTACGCCGAGCACCTGGGCAGGCCCTTCTATCCGGGGCTGATCGAGTTCATCACGTCCGGACCCCTCGTCGCCGCAGTGCTCGAGGGCCCGCGCGCGATCGCGGCTTTCCGACAGCTCGCGGGCGGCACCGACCCGGTCGAGAAGGCCGTCCCCGGTTCCATCCGCGCCGACCTGGCACTGGACGGCCAGCAGAACCTGGTGCACGGGTCCGACTCCGTCGAGTCGGCCGAGCGGGAGATCGCGCTCTGGTTCCCGGAGCTCGCCCGCGGCTAGTCCGCATCACCCCCGACCACCTGTAAGAGGTCCGAACACGCCGCGCCGGATCGGCGCCGGTGCGCCGTTGGCGTGGTCGGGCCCGACGGTGTGGGATACTGATGGCGGTCGACCCGCGATGTGTTCCATACGGGCCCGATCGGATGACACCACGGTTCGATGCCCGATCATCGCTGCCACGGCGCGCAGGAAATCCCTCGCGGTCCCAGGCATGCTGGATGATCAGGCGCACGGATCAGGGAGTACGGCCATCCAGCCAGGCGCCGTGCGAGCTGGCAGTGATTTAACGGGTCACTGCGAGACGTGCGGGGCGAGACCAGACAATCTCATGCCCACCGGTATGAGTACACAATGAGCGCCCTCGCGTGGCCGCTTCACACCCAGTACGACTCTGGGTGGACGCGCCCGGGGGTCCGAGGAGACTACGTGGCCGATCAAGCGCCGCCCGAAAATTCACAGACTTCAGCCGCAGCGAATGCGGTGCCGACCTTCCCGGAGAAGATCCGGGTGCACGCGCTCGCCAAGCTGCTGGGACTGACCAGCAAGCAGGTGCTCGCCCAGGTCGCCGAGTTCGGCGCCGAGGTGCGCAGCGCGCAGTCCAGCGTGGACCGCGCTCTCGCCGAGCGGGTGCACGCTGCGTTCAACCCGCAGGCCGAGGCGCACCAGGAGGTCGCAGCGGCCGAGCCGGCTGCCGCGCCCGAGGTGGCGAGGCCGGAAGCCGCGTCCGCGCCCGGCGTGGAGACCGCGGGGCTGTTCACCAACATCGCCGAGCCCGAGGTGCACGTCGTTCCCGACGTCACCCCCGTGTTCCAGGCCCCGCTGTTCCTGCAGCCCGACGCGGCCGCCGCGGAGGCCGCACCGCGGCGTCGCCGCGCCCGCCGCGTGGCAGCGGCGCCGAGCGAGGACGCGCCCATCGAGGTGACCACCGTCGTCGAGCACGAGGAACGTCACGAAGAGCGCCACGAGGAGCGTGCGGTCGAGGAGGCCGACACCTCGGTGACCGAGGAGTCCACCGCGGCCGAGGTCGAGTCCGACGAGGACGGCGGCGAGTCGCAGAGCCGTCGCAGGCGTCGCGGTCGTCGCGGTCGCGGTCGCGGCCGGGGCGAGCAGGCGTCCGAGGACGAGCAGAACGAGACCGAAGGTGCGGCCGAGCCCGCCGCCGAGGGCACTGAGCAGGCCGAGCCCACCGAGCAGGCGGCCGAGGCGGAAGCGGCCGAGTCGGAGGAGTCGGAGGAGGCAGGCGAGGCCGGGGATGGATCGAGCCGTCGTCGTCGTCGCCGCCGCCGCCGCAAGGGCAGTGGCGATGGTGCGGACGCAGGTACCGAGGAAGACGGCGTCACCACCGTGGTGCACGAGCGTGAGCCGCGCACCAAGGCCAAGGTCAAGGACGAGGTCCAGGGGATCTCGGGCTCGACCCGACTCGAGGCCAAGCGTCAGCGACGCCGCGACGGGCGCGACGCCGGTCGCCGCCGCCCGCCGATCCTCACCGAATCGGAGTTCCTGGCGCGCCGCGAGGCCGTCGACCGCGTCATGGTGGTCCGCGAGAAGACCGGTGCGCATGCGGAGGGCCTGACGCAGGTCGCGGTGCTCGAGGACGGCATCCTCGTCGAGCACTTCGTCACCAGCTCGGCGTCCGCATCGATGGTCGGCAACGTCTACCTCGGTCGCGTTCAGAACGTGCTGCCCTCGATGGAGGCCGCGTTCATCGACATCGGCCGTGGCCGCAACGGCGTGCTCTATGCAGGCGAGGTCAACTGGGAGGCCGCGGGACTCGGCGGCAACAGCCGCAAGATCGAGCAGGCCCTCAAGCCGGGTGACCAGGTCCTGGTCCAGGTCAGCAAGGATCCGGTCGGGCACAAGGGTGCCCGCCTGACCACGCAGATCTCCCTGGCCGGGCGATTCCTGGTGTACGTGCCCGGCGGTAGCTCCACCGGCATCAGCCGTAAGCTGCCCGACACCGAGCGCAAGCGACTCAAGGAGATCCTGCGCGAGATCGTGCCGCCGGAGGCCGGTGTCATCATTCGCACCGCGTCGGAGGGCGTGAGCGAGGAAGAGCTGGCCCGCGACGTCAAGCGTCTGCAGACCCAGTGGGACGAGATCGAGAAGCAGGCCGCGGCCGCGGACAAGGGCAAGGGGAGCAACCCGAAGGCCCTGTACGAGGAGCCGGATCTGCTGGTCAAGGTCGTCCGCGATCTGTTCAACGAGGACTTCGCCAAGATCGTGATCGAGGGCGAGAAGTCCTGGTCGACGGTGGAGAACTACATCAAGACCGTCGCACCCGACCTGCTGCCGCGGGTCGAGAAGTACGAGGGCAACGGCGGCCCCGATGTGTTCGAGGCCAAGCGGATCGACGAGCAGCTCGCCAAGGCGCTCGACCGCAAGGTGTGGCTGCCCTCGGGCGGCACCCTGGTGATCGACCGCACCGAGGCGATGACCGTCGTCGACGTCAACACCGGCAAGTTCACCGGTGCGGGCGGCAACCTCGAGGAGACGGTCACCAGGAACAACCTGGAGGCGGCCGAGGAGATCGTGCGCCAGATGCGGCTGCGCGACATCGGCGGCATGATCGTCGTCGACTTCATCGACATGGTGCTCGAGTCGAACCGGGACCTGGTCCTGCGTCGACTCACCGAGGCGCTCGGCCGCGACCGGACCCGCCATCAGGTCTCCGAGGTGACCTCGCTGGGCCTGGTCCAGATGACCCGCAAGAAGCTGGGCACCGGACTGGTCGAGGCGTTCTCCACCAACTGTGAGCATTGCCACGGCCGCGGCATCATCGTGCACGCCGAGCCGGTCGAGGTGCGGTCCTCCGAGGACGCCGGGCGAT
Source organism: Rhodococcus sp. PvR044 (assembly GCF_040548995.1). Classification (NCBI taxonomy): domain Bacteria; kingdom Bacillati; phylum Actinomycetota; class Actinomycetes; order Mycobacteriales; family Nocardiaceae; genus Rhodococcus; species Rhodococcus sp. PvR044. The sequence continues at coordinate 10,486 of NZ_JBEPSX010000019.1, read as the reverse complement.
CGGGCGCGCCGAAGGGCGAGTCCGGCGGCCGCAAGAAGCGTGGACGCGACAAGTCCGGCGCCGCCGAGACCGCCGCGCCCAAGAACGGGCAGGCGCCCGCGGTCGAGGTCGACGCGACGGTCAAGCGTGCCCACCCGGTGGCGCTCGCGATGGCCGCGCATCACCACGACGATGACGCCGCCGAGCATCAGCCGGAGACCGGCGAGGCCGCGGCCGCCACGCAGGAGCCGACGGTGGCCGAGGTCGCCGCTGAGCCGGTCGTGGAGGTTGCTGTGGAGGTCGTCGCGGAACCGGAGGCCCCGGCCGCGCCGGAGCCCGCAGAGGCCCCCGCGAAGGGCAGGCGTCGTTCCCGACGTGCGTCCCGTGCCACCGCGGCCCCCGCGACCGAGACCCCGGAGGCGGCAGAGGCCGGCGCCGTGGTCGTGATCGAGGCGGTGCCCGAACCGGCCGAGCCGAAGGTCGTCGAGAAGAAGGCCGTTCGGAAAAAGGTCGTCGAGAAGAAGGTCGTCGAACCCAAGGTTGTCGAGCCGGTGAAGGCCGCGGAGACCACCGCGGCGGCTGAACCGGTCGAGGGGGACGGCGCACCCGCGGCACCGGCCCGTCGGCCCCGTCGAAGGGCCGCGGCCAGGCCCGCGGGACCGCCGGCGGACGTCGACGCCTGACCGACGGCCGGTCGAGGGGGAGTCGGAGACTGTCAGTTTGACACCGGCGCGGAGCCTGCGGAGTGCCAGTTTGACCCTGCGGTTCTCCATCCCGTAACCTTGACCGGTCGCTACCCGGCGATATGGCTCAGCTGCGCCCGCGAGGGCGGCGGCGGGCCTGCCCGAGGTAGCAAGCACACCAGACCAGTCGCGCGGCTCAAGCCGTGCGAGCACGTTCGAAGAAGCAAGGGGTAGCCCTCCGATGGCAACGTACGCGATCGTCAAGACCGGCGGAAAGCAGTACAAGGTCGCTGTCGGCGACCTCGTCAAGGTCGAGAAGATCGAGGGTGAGCCCGGCACTGCTGTCTCGCTGGTCCCGGTTCTCGTCGTCGACGGTTCCGAGCTGACCACCGACGCCGCCAAGCTGGCCAAGGTCTCGGTCACCGGTGAGGTCGTCGAGCACACCAAGGGCCCGAAGATCCGCATCCACAAGTTCAAGAACAAGACCGGGTACCACAAGCGCCAGGGCCACCGTCAGAAGCTGACGGTGCTCAAGGTCACCGGCATCAAGTAACCAGCTTTAGTACCCAGGAGGGTTCGACATGGCACATAAGAAGGGTGCATCCAGCTCCCGTAACGGTCGCGATTCGAACGCACAGCGCCTCGGCGTGAAGCGCTTCGGCGGCCAGTCCGTCAGCGCCGGTGAGATCCTGGTGCGTCAGCGCGGAACCCACTTCCACCCCGGCGTGAACGTCGGACGTGGCGGCGACGACACGCTGTTCGCTCTCTCCGCTGGTGCGGTCGAGTTCGGCACCAAGCGTGGACGTAAGACTGTCAACATCGTTCCGGTCGCCGCAGAGGCCTGATTCTGCTGCGTCGCTCGTGTCACCATCACGGTGACTGATGACAGTTCTAAGCTCCCAGTAGGGGCGGGCCAGGGTCTCATACCCTGCTCGCCCCTATTTGCTTTTCACCCTGAGGAAGGGATCCGGCAGTCATGTCCCGATTCATTGACCGCGTGGTGCTGCATGTCAGCGCCGGAAAAGGCGGCAATGGTTGCGCCTCCGTTCACCGCGAGAAGTTCAAGCCGCTCGGCGGTCCCGACGGTGGCAACGGCGGGCGCGGAGGTGACGTGGTGCTCGTCGTCGACGAGAACGTGCACACCCTGCTGGACTTCCACTTCCACCCGAACGCCAAGGCGAGCAACGGCACGCAGGGCGCAGGCAGCAACCGCGAGGGCGCAAACGGCCAGGATCTGATCCTCAAGGTGCCCGACGGCACCGTCGTGCTCGACTCGGACGGCAATGTCCTCGCCGACATGATCGGCACGGGAACCCGATTCGACGCCGCCCCCGGTGGCCGCGGTGGACTGGGTAACGCCGCGCTGGCCTCGAAGGCCCGTAAGGCGCCGGGCTTCGCCCTGCTCGGCGAGGAGGGCGTTCAACGCGACCTCGTCCTCGAGCTCAAGTCGGTGGCCGACGTCGGACTGGTCGGCTTCCCCTCCGCGGGTAAGTCCTCCCTGGTCTCGGTGCTCTCGGCGGCCAAGCCGAAGATCGCCGACTACCCGTTCACCACGCTGGTGCCGAACCTCGGTGTGGTCTCGAGCGGCGACACCACGTTCACCGTCGCCGACGTGCCTGGCCTGATCCCCGGCGCGAGCCAGGGGCGCGGTCTCGGACTGGACTTCCTTCGCCACATCGAACGCACGGCGGTGCTGGCACACGTGGTGGACTGCGCGACCCTGGAGCCGGGCCGTGACCCGGTCTCCGACGTCGACGCGCTCGAGGCCGAGTTGGCCGCCTACAAGCCGGCACTCTCCGGCGACGCGAGCCTCGGTGACCTGGCCGACCGGCCCCGCATCGTGGTTCTCAACAAGGCGGATGTCCCCGACGCGGCCGAGCTCGCCGAGATGGTCACCCCGGAGTTCGAGGCGCGCGGCTGGCCCGTGTTCACCATCTCGGCCGTGAGCCGGGAAGGGCTGCGGCCGTTGACCTTCGCGCTCGCCAAGCTCGTCGAGGAGTACCGCGAGGCACATCCGAAGGCGGAGCCGAAGCGTCAGGTGATCCGTCCCATCGCCTCCAATGCGAGCGACTTCACCGTCGTCGCCGATCCCGAGACCCCCGGCGGCTTCATCGTTCGCGGCGTCCGGCCCGAGCGGTGGATCCGTCAGACGGCCTTCGACAACGACGAGGCCGTCGGCTACCTCGCGGACCGTCTCGCCCGGCTCGGTGTCGAGGACGCGTTGGTCAAGCAGGGCGCCGAGCCCGGCTGCTACGTCACCATCGGCGATGTCAGCTTCGAGTGGGAGCCGCAGACCCCGGCGGGCATCGACATGACCCGCACCGGTCGCGGTACCGACCCGCGACTCGATCAGGTGGACCGCATCGGTGCCTCCGAGCGCAAGCACGCGCACAGGATCCGGCGTGGCCTCGAGGGCCTGGATCCCGAAGAACAGTGATGGACGACGCGGTCCGTTCACTCTCGGAGACCCGCGCCACCATCGCGACCGCACGCAGCGTGGTCGTGAAGATCGGGTCCTCCGCGCTCACCAGCATGGAGTCCGGCATCGACCTGCGGGCGCTGAACGCCCTGGCCGACGCGATCGAGGCAAGGATGCGTGCTGGCTCCGACGTCGTGGTGGTGTCCTCCGGCGCGGTCGGTGCCGGTATCGCACCGCTCGGGCTGACCAAGCGGCCACGGGATCTCGCCACCAAGCAGGCGGCGGCGAGCGTAGGGCAGCTGGCGCTCGCGCATGCCTGGGGCACCTCGTTCGCGCGGTACGGGCGGACCGTCGGCCAGGTGCTGCTCACCGCCGACGACATCGCCCGGCGCACCCAGCACCGCAACGCGCAGAGCACTCTCGACCGGCTCCGTGCGCTCGGTGCCGTCGCGATCGTCAACGAGAACGACACCGTCGCCACCACGGAGCTGCGGTTCGGGGACAACGATCGGCTGGCCGCGATGGTCGCGCACCTCGTCGGGGCGGATGCGCTTGTCCTGCTCTCCGACGTCGACGGACTGTATGACGGCGACCCCCGCAAGGGCGGCGCGACCCTGATCCCGGAGGTGACCAGCCCCGAGGACCTCGATGGCGTGGTTGCCGGGTCCGGGGGAGCGCTCGGCACCGGTGGGATGGCCTCCAAGCTGTCCGCGGCCCGGCTCGCGGCCGACTCCGGCGTGCCGGTGCTGCTCGCCGCGGCCACCGATGCCGCCGCTGCGCTCACGGGCGCGGGCGTCGGCACCGCCTTCGCCGCCCGGCCGACCCGGCTGTCCGCGCGCAAGTTCTGGGTGCGGCATGCCGCCGACACCCGGGGCGGGCTGCATCTCGACGCGGGCGCGGTGCGCGCCGTGGTGGACCGGCGGCGTTCGCTCTTGCCCGCGGGGATCACCGGCGTCGACGGCCGGTTCTACGGCGGGGACGTGGTGTCGCTGTTCGGGCCCGACGGTTCGCCGGTCGCGCGCGGCGTGGTGGCGTACGACTCGACCGAGCTCGGCGAGATGCTGGGCCGGTCCACGGTCGAGCTGCCGTCAGAGCTGCAGCGGCCCGTGGTGCACGCGGACGACCTGGTCCCGCTGTAACGGTCTTCTCCCCGAAACGGACAAACAGACTGTCCGGTACACAAGTGGGGAGGCGAATCGCATGAAGCGTGGGGTATTGGTGGCCGCGGGGGTCGTGGCGATCGGGTTGGGGACCGTGCTCGCACCGACGGCGGCCGCGGAGGGTGGTCCGGGGGAGTACTCGCGGTGCGAGTCGTTCCGGGCCCCGTGGGATCCGCAGGCGTGGATCCGTGACGGTGCCGGCGACAAGATCGTGCTCAGCCCGTACGGTGCAAGCGAGGTGTACTGCACGTCCTGGCACGGGATGACCGGCGGGTACCAGGTCGACCCGAGGGGCAACAAGCATCGGCTGGATACCCCGTGGCTGGGACCGCTGACGAACAAGATCTATGTCTGGAGCCCCGAGACTTTCTGACGGGTCATGGGGCTTTCGGCTTGTCCTGCGGGTCGCCGATGACCTTGGGTGGTCCTTCGGGGTGCAGAGCGCCGCCCTCGTTCACCCAGTCGGAGATGTCGGCGGCATCCTCCGGGGTGACGGGCTTGCGCCTGCTGAAGAGTGATTTCACCTTGTCGCTGAACTTCGACATGCCCGGAGTCTACCGATGTGGCGTCAGGGCGGTCAGGACCTGCGAGCAGCCCGCATCCAGCTTGAGGGTCGCGAACTCGTCGCCCCGGGTCGGGCCGCGGTTGACGATGACGACCGGGATGCCGTCCTTGGCGGCTCGGCGGACGAAGCGCAGGCCGGACATGACGGTGAGTGAGGATCCGAGTACCAGCAGCAGTTCGCACCCGGCAACCATCATGAACGCCGCCTCGACCCGTGGTTTGGGCACGCTCTCGCCGAAATAGACGATGTCCGGCTTGAGGATCCCGCCGCACTGCTCGCAGTCCACCATCACGAAGTGCGCGGTCTCCTCGATCACCGCGTCGGCATCGGGCGCGATCTCGACTCCGGTTGCCGCGGAGACGGATTCGGCGAATCCGGGATTGGCGGCATCGAGCCGCTGCGCGAGGGTGAACCGAGAGATCAGGGCCTCGCACCCCATGCACCGCACCTGCGCGTAACTGCCGTGCAGGTCGATGACGTTCCTGCTGCCCGCCTTGGTGTGCAGCAGGTCCACGTTCTGGGTGAGCACGCCGTCGACCATGCCCGCCCGTTCCAGCCCTGCGAGCGCGCGGTGTCCGGCATTGGGCCGGGACGCGTCCATGTGTCGCCAGCCGAGGTGGTTGCGGGCCCAGTAGTGCCTGCGGAACGCGGCGTCGCCCATGAACTGCTGGAACGTCATCGGGGTGCGGGGCGGGGAATCGGGGCCCCGGTAGTCCGGGATGCCCGAGTCGGTGGACATCCCCGCACCGGTCAGCGCGACGATGCGGCGGCCGCTCACCAAGCCGGCCAGGCGCTCGTGGTCCTCGTCGGCCGCCGCGGTCTCGAGTGGGGGAGCGGACATGGTTTCCAGGCTAGACGTTCTGGTTCATGATGTCGGTGACTCCACAGGACTCCTGACCGCGGCTCCGGTTGCGGGTCCGGGGTGTCGGTGAAATCATCCCCGCATGGTGCATGGAAACCCGTTCGCTGGTCTGTCCCGCCGAGAGTTTCTCGCCAAGGCGACCGCTGTGGGTTCGGTGGCGATGCTCAATTCGTGGGCGAGTCCCATCATCGCCAGAGCGCACACCATGTCCGACGGGGGCCGAGGATCACTGAACGACATCGAGCACTTCGTGCTGTTGATGCAGGAGAACCGCTCGTACGATCACTACTTCGGAACACTGTCGGGCGGGCGCGGATTCGACGATCCGTCCGCGGCGTGGAAGCAGTTCGGCTACTCGCCCGAGCGTGGTGAGGACCCGACGGGATTCATCAATCCGTTCCGGTTGGATACGACCCTGGGCGCGTCGTTGGACGGTGAGTGCATCAACGATCCGGACCACTCGTGGGCTGGCACGCACGAGGCGTGGAACAACGGGGCCAACGACAAATGGATGCCGATGTCCATCGCCTCGGTCGGAGTCGGCAACGGACCGGCAGCGATGGGCTACTACACCCGAGATGACATCCCGATCCACTACCAGCTCGCCGATGCCTTCACCCTGTGCGACAACTACCACTGCTCCGTGCTCGGCCCGACCGATCCCAATCGGTTGTACTGGATGAGCGGAACCATCGACCCCGACGGGCTGGACGGTGGGCCGCTGGTGGAGACGCCGACGCTGATCCCGAAGTTCCAGTACTCCTGGAAGACCTACCCGGAGAGCCTCGAAGAGGCAGGCGTGAGCTGGAAGATATACAACAACAAGGACTTCGGCCCCATCTCCTCGGTTGCTCTCGACGGGATGATGGGGTGTTTCAAACAGGCTCAAGACCCCAGTTCGGCGCTGGCCCGCAAGGGCATCGATCCCACCTACCCCAATGACTTCCGCAGCGACGTGGCCAACGGAACGCTGCCAGCCGTGTCCTGGGTCATCCCGTCCCTCATCAACTGCGAGCACCCTGCTCTGCCACCGGCATTCGGTGCCGCGGGCTTCGTCGAACTGCTGGACATCCTCACCTCGAATCCCGAGGTCTGGGCCAAGACCGCGCTGATCATCTCGTACGACGAGCACGGTGGTTTCTTCGATCACGTGGCTCCGCCCACCCCGCCGCCGGGAACGCCCGGCGAGTACCTGACCGTTCCGCTGGATTCCGTGTCCTCCGCGAAGGGCATTGCCGGGCCGATCGGACTCGGGTACCGGGTTCCGGCCCTGGTTGTCTCGCCGTACAGTCGCGGTGGTCTGATCGCCTCGGAGGTCTTCGACCACACGTCCCAACTGCGGTTGCTGGAGAAACGATTCGGTGCACCGGTGCCGAACCTCACGCCGTGGCGCCGCGCCACCGTCGGGGACATGACCTCGGCATTCAACTTCGCCGCGCCACCCGACGCACGCAAACCGGCGCTGTCGGACCCGGCGCCCGGAGTGCAGAACGCGGTTCTGCAGTGTGGACCGAACATCGCGGCCGGAACCCTCGGCCAGGGTGCCCCGTACCCGGTGCCACCGAATCGGATGCCGACCCAGGAACCCGGCACACGGGAGTCTCCTTCCGGAGTGGTCGCGCGGTAACGACGCCGTGTCGCGAATCTTCAATCCCGAATCGGGTGCCTCGCTGGACACTGATGGGCATGAACACAGTGAACCCCGTTCCCGCCGGATACCGGACCCTCACGCCCTACCTCGCCGTCAAGGACGGCCAGGCGGCGCTGGACTTCTATCGCCGCGGCCTCGGTGCCGAGGTCGTGGACGCGATGGACGCGCCCGGCGGCGGCCTGATGCACGCCGAGCTGCGGATCGGCGACTCGATGCTGCAACTGTCCGACGACATGCCCGACTACGGACTCAAGGCGCCCGAGCAGGGCTGGGTGCACAGCTCGGTGGTGGTGTACGTCGAGGACTCCGACGCGTTCGTGGACCGCGCGGTTCGCGAGGGCGCCACCCTCATCAGCGCCGTCGCGGACACGTTCTCCGGCGACCGGCACGGGGTGTTCCTCGATCCGTTCGGGCACCGGTGGGCGGTCTGCACGAAGGTCGAGGACGTGCCTGCCGAGGAGGTGGCCCGGCGCGCCCGCGAGCTGTTCTACCCGGCGGCAGGCGTGGAGCCTGCGGAACGACCCTGAAGATCGAGTGGAGCCTGCGGAACGGCCCTGAAGATCGAGTGGAGCCCGCGGAACGACCCTGAGGGGCGGGCGGACTCGTCGCGCCGCGAGTACGGTCGATCGCATGGGAGTTATCGGTGAGTTGTTCCCGGGGAAGAAGCTGGAGAACGACGGCAGCCAGGACAGCGACGGGCAGACGCATCAGCCGCGCCTCGAACTCGACCTCGACGCGGGCGTGATCCGGGTGTCGCCCGCGAAGCCCGCCGCCTCTCCGGACACGGAGTCGGGGGCTCAGTAACCCGCGACCGGGTCGATCCGCGCCAGCAGTTCCTCGCCGGCCACGAAGCGTCGAACGTTCGTCGCGACGTGGTCGGCGAACGCGGGCGGCCGGACGGACGGCGGGTTCGAGCAGTGCGGGGTGATGATCGCGTTCGGCAGTGTCCACAGTGGATGGCCGTCCGGCAGTGGCTCGGGGTCGGTGACGTCGAGCCCTGCGCCGCCGATCGCCCTGCCCCGCAACGCGTTCACCAGGGCGTCGGTGTCGACGAGGGAGCCTCGCGCCACGTTGATCACCCAGGAGTGGGCACCGAGGCGGGCGAGTTGCTCGGCGCCGACCAGGTGTCGAGTCCGGGCCGTCGCGGGCGCCGCGACCACGACGTGATCGGTGCGGTCCCAGACCTCGTCGGTTCGGTCGGCGGGCAGGGTCTCCGCGGCGCCGGGAACCTCCCGGCCCGAGCGGTTGACCGCGATCACCGAAGCGCCGACCGAGGTGAGCATCGGGATCAGAGCGCGCCCGATGCCGCCCGCGCCGAGGACCGCCACCGTGCTCCCGCGCAGCGTCCCGACCTTGCCGAAGAACTCCTGCTGCCGCCAGCTGGTGGCAGCGAGTTGCTCGGGCAGTGCCCGGACCCCGGCCAGCAGCAGCGCGAAGGCGTGCTCGGCGACGGTCGCGGAGAACGCGCCAGCGGCCGAGGTGAACACGATCCCTGGGTGGCGAGCGATGATCCCGGCGGTGAACCAGTCCTCGACCCCGGCGGAGTACAGCTGCACCCATCGGATCGACTTCGGCAGCTCGTCGGGAAATCGGTCGGGCTCGGCCGCCCAGACCAGCGCCTGTGCGTCGGCCATCGGTGCCCACTCGCCCCCGCCCGTGGCGATGGCCTCCATCAACTGGGGGTCGGCGTGCGGGCCGAGGGCGATGGGCACGGGCGTCATGTCGGTCTCCTCGGGCGCCGTTCGGGCCGGGACCAGATACGAGGAACCGGGCACCTGTACTTCCTAAATCGTGCATTGCCTGGGCTTGGCAGGACGTCAAGCATGGAACTGACATAGTAGGAGAACCTGCACTGGACTCGGCAGCCGAAGGGCCAAATGATGACGTTCCGGTTCGTCCCCACACTTACCGCAGCAGCCATCGTCACCTCGGCGATACTGATGAGTGCGTGCAGTCCTGAGGCCAATCCGCGGAATGTGATCGCGACCGACGAGGTCCCGCACCAGGGGTACTTCGCTGAGCCACCGGTCGATGTACCAAGGGATCCGTCCGCAACCTGCCTCGACGCAGATCTGGCGAACATGACTGTCGACGACTCCGTTGCATACTGGCAGAACATCTTTGACGACCAACGCAGCCACTACCCTGAGCAGTCCTTTCCCTCGAATCAGGACTTGGAGAGCCAAAAACGGGCCGAGTGGTCGAAGGTCGTGGACGACGCGGTGCCCTCTTGGGGCGACGCCAGATTCGCCCGGGACGTATGCGGCCTGATTCAGCTGGACGGCTCTTTGTACTCAGGGCTTCCCCTGCGTCAGGTTCGTGGTCACGCTGCTGAATTTGGCCGCGGGGCATGCACTGCGATCACGGAGCAGGGAACCCTCGGCCTCTGGCAGTCACTGCAGTCCCAGGAACCCGATCGCGCGAAGGTCGCTTCCTACGAGTACCTAGTCCACTCTGCGATCACCAACGTATGTCCCCAACTCGCCGAACTCATAGAGCCTCGGCGCAGATAGAAATCTGTGCCGATCTGACTCCCGATTCGTCAGCACGGCCTGAAGACGGCGTTTTGTGCCTCAACTAACGGGGTCGACTCGTCCCAATACATCTCAACGAGACAGTTTCTTCGAGCGAGGAGTGATCGATGGCAACCGAGTGCCCGTCCGAGGTGATCCGATCGCTCGTTGCGCGGGTCGCTCATCTGGCCGACGAGGGATCGATCGACGACTACGTCCAGCTCTACACAGAGGACGCGGTCTGGGAGATGGCGAGCGCAGGACCGAGCGTCGCGATCGGACCCCAGATCGTCGAGGGCCGGAAGGCGATCGCTGAGGGTGTCCGCCGTCGACGGGCCGACGGGATCGCCGGTCCGGGCACGGCGACCCGGCATGTGAGCTCCTGCGTGTCCATCGCCTTCGATTCCGAGGATTCCGCCAGCGTGCAGTCGGTCTGGCAGTTCTTCGTCGACACCACCACCGCGCCGAAACTCGCCAGCATGGGGACCTACCGCGATGTTTTCCAGAGGGTCGACGAATGCTGGCTCCTGGCCAAGCGCTCGATCACGACCGGATAGGCGGCTGCGCCCCCCCGGGGGGGGGGGGGGGGGGGGGGGGGGGCGGCGGCCCCCCCCCCCCCCCCCCCCCCCCCCCCCCGGGGTGGACCACCGACGG
>NZ_JBEPSX010000018.1:0-63605 GCF_040548995.1 Rhodococcus sp. PvR044 | reverse complement strand
ATGTACGCCTCGATCCCGATGATCGGGGTGATGTCGTGCTTCTTGGCCTCGTTGTAGAACTCGCTGGCTCCGAACATGTTGCCGTGGTCGGTCATCCCCACCGCGGTCATGCCCAGCCGCTGAGCTTCCTTGAACATCGGACCGACCTTGGCCGCACCGTCGAGCATCGAGTACTCAGTGTGATTGTGCAGATGCACGAACGAGTCAGCCACGCGCGCCTCTCTAGCTCTCGAAGGACGTGGAGCGCCCCGATGTTTTCAGCGACCTCATAACTAGCGAACCGAGTGTAGGCGCTGGGGCCGACAGCTTCGGTCACCCGCGCCGAGGCGGAGCGCGGCGGGCTGTGTGTTGCTCACGACCCCTCACCTCGATCGGAGATACTGACGCCCGGCGCGCCCGACCACCACCGAGGAGAGTCTGTGACCATCGACACCCAGAGCGAATCGCCCTCCCCGAGCGCCCGCCCGCGCTCGCGCTGGAGGCGGTGGATCCTCTGGGTCGTCGGCATCCTGCTCGCGCTCATCCTTGCCGCGGTCCTCGCCTTCACGCTCAGCCCGTGGCCCGGCGCCATGGTCGTCCGCGTCGTCTTCGACCGAGGCGCGGCGACCACCACCAGCGCCCTCGAGAAGCACACCCCGCAGGGCATCGCCTCGATCACCGATCAGCAGTACCGGGACGGCGACTCCGACGCCCTCCTCGACGTCTACTTCCCCGAGACGGCGACCGAGGCGCTGCCGACAGTGATCTGGACCCACGGCGGCGCCTGGATCTCCGGCAACAAGTCGCATTACGCGCCGTACTACCAGCTGCTGGCGGAGCGCGGGTTCACCGTCGTCTCCCTCGACTATTCGCTCGGGCCCGAGCGCACCTACCCGACCCCGGTGCACCAGCTCAACGACGCACACGCCTATGTCGTCGCGAACGCGGAGCGCCTGCACGTCGATCCGAGCCGTATCGTGCTCGCGGGCGACTCGGCCGGTGCGCAGCTCTCCAGCCAGCTGGCCGCCCTCGTCACCAACCCCGAGTACGCGCGCGAGCTCGACATCACTCCGGCGCTGCGCCCCGAGCAGCTGCGCGGTGTCGTGCTGAACTGCGGGATCTACGACGTCGAGAAGATGACGGGCGGGTCCGGCATCGTCGGCTGGGGAGCGGACCAATCGCTCTGGGCGTACACCGGCAGCCGCGATTTCGAGGACTCGACCGCGATCGGGCAGATGTCGACAATGCGCCACGTCACCGACGGGTTCCCACCCACCTACATCAGCGGCGGCAACGGCGATCCGCTGACCGACAAGCAGTCCAAGCCGCTGGCGGCCGAGCTCGGCGGGCTCGGCGTCGAGGTCACCACGCTGTTCTATCCAGAAGACCACGAGCCCGCGCTGCCGCACGAGTACCAGTTCGACCTGGACAACGAGGACGGCACACGGGCGCTGGAGCGGACCGTCGAGTTCCTGAAGGCGCACACCGCGCCCTAGCCCACTGCCGAGCTGCCAGACTGTCCCTGCGGCCACCGTCGGGGTGACGCCGCACACCGGAAGGAACCATCATGACCGAAGTCGGCGACACCTCGACTGCGCTGCGCACCCGCGGCCGGTGGAAGCGACTCGGGCTGTTCGGGCTCGCCGTCCCGGTCGTGACGGCGGCGGCAGGCGTGCTCGTCTCCCGGGTCACCCCGCGACCCTTCACGAGGGCGGTGCGCTGGGGCTTCGAGTGGGACGCGGACCGCGTCACCGCGGCTCTCGGCGCACACGAGCCCGCCGGGGTCGCGCGCGTCACGGACCAGCAGTACCGAGACGGAGACCCCGACGCCCACCTCGACGTCTACTTCCCCGAGGCGGCGCAGGGCCCGCTGCCGACGGTGATCTGGACCCACGGCGGCGGCTGGATCTCCTGCCACAAGACCGACTTCGCGCCCTACTACCGGCTGCTCGCGGCCGCGGGCTTCACCGTGGTCTCGCTCGACTACTCACTCGGCCCCGACCAGACCTACCCCACCCCCGTGCACCAGCTGAACGACGCGCACGCCTACCTGATCGCGAACGCCGAACGGCTGCACGTGGATCCGCAGCGGATCGTCTTGGCGGGCGACTCCGCCGGGGCCCAGCTCTCGAGCCAGCTCGCGGCGCTTATCACCAACCCCGACTACGCCCGCGAGGTCGGCGTCACCCCTGCGCTGCGCCCCGACCAGCTGCGCGGTGTGGTGCTCAACTGCGGCGTCTTCGACGTGAGGAAGGTTGTCGGCCTGCCAGGAATCCTCGGTTGGGCCATGGACCAGTTGGTCTGGTCCTCCCTCGGCACCAAGGACTTCGACGATTCGGCCGCGGTGGCACAGATGTCCACGATCCTCCACGTGACCGGGCAGTTCCCGCCCACCTACATCAGCGGGGGCAACGCCGACCCGCTCACCGACGCCCAGTCGGTGCCGCTCGCCGAGCGGCTGCGCGGGCTCGACGTGGACGTGACGACCGTCTTCTACCCGGCCGACCACAAGCCGGCGCTCGGGCACGAATACCAGTTCAAGCTCGACAACGAGGACGGCCGGTTGGCGCTGGAGCGGACCATCGAGTTCCTGCGCAAGCACACCGAGCAGGACTGACCGGGCAGGTTCTCACCGTGCGGGCACGTCGCCGTCGTCCGGGCCGGGGGCCACGGCGGAAGTCTGCTCGGGCAGCAGCGGCGTGACCGCGAACCGTCCGTACTCGGCGTCCGCGGGCAGCGCCTCCACGGCCCGGACGCCGGGCCGTGCCGCGAGGGCGCGGAGCTGTGCGAGGTCGCCGCGCACGGTCATCCCGACCACGCAGGCGCACCCGTCGGCGAGGCGCCCGGCCGACACCGCATCGATGCGGGCCTGCCGATCCCACTCCCCCGCCGAGCCCTGTAACCGTCCGGCCGCGACCAGCGGGGAACGGCGCACCGCCGCCTCGTCCGCGGGCACGTCCACGACGATCAGCGGCGTCTGCACCCGATCGATCGGCACCCGGAACAGCACCTGGGAGATCCGGACGCCGTCGGCGAGGCGGTAGGCCTGTTCGACGGTCGCCTCGGGGCCGAGCGAGACCAGCGCCCAGTGCTGATCGGCGTCGGACCCGCCGACCGAGTCGGCCGCTCGATCGAGGTACTCGCTGACCGCCTCGCCGCCGTCGGGACCGAGCCGGTCGGTCGCGATCGACGTCGGCCGCGGCGGGTTGGCGAGGCCGAGCACCACGACCAGCACCGCCAGGGCGAGAGCGCAGCAGACCGCCACGATCGCCCCGGCCCGATCACGCACTCCTGAGGACCTCGAGGGCGTATTGCAGATCCTTCGGGTAGTCGCTGGTGATCTCCATCCAGCGGCCGTCCGCGGGGTGCGCGAACCCGAGCGCGCGGGCGTGCAGCCACTGCCGTTCGAGGCCGAGCCGCTCCGCGAGCCGGGGGTCGGCGCCGTAGGTCAGGTCGCCGCAGCAGGGATGCCGGAGCGCCGCGAAGTGCACCCGGATCTGGTGTGTGCGCCCGGTCTCCAGGTGGATGTCGAGCAGGCTGGCTGCCTGGAACGCCTCCACCGTGTCGTAGTGCGTGACGCTGGGCTTGCCGTCCGCGGTGACCGCGAACTTCCAGTCGTTGCTGCGGTGCCGTCCGATCGGCGCGTCGATCGTGCCGCTGCTCGGGTCGGGGTGGCCCTGCACCAGCGCGTGATACCGCTTGTCGATGGTGCGCTGCTTGAACGCGCGCTTGAGCAGCGTGTACGCGCGCTCACTCGTCGCGACCACCATCACGCCGGACGTGCCGACGTCGAGCCGGTGCACGATGCCCTGTCGCTCGTGCGCCCCGGAAGTCGAGATGCGGAAGCCAGCCGCGGCGAGCCCGCCGATGACCGTGGGTCCGGTCCAGCCGACGCTCGCGTGCGCGGCGACGCCGACCGGCTTGTCCACCACCACGACGTCGTCGTCGGAGTACAGGATCTCCATGCCCTCGACCGGCTGCGCCTCCACCGTCAGCGGCCGCGCGGGTTCGGGCAGCTCGACCTCGAGCCAGGCACCGGCAGGCAGCCGGTCCGACTTGCCGACCGCGGTGCCGTCGAGCAGGACCGCACCCTCGTCGGTGAGCGCGGCGACCGCGGTCCGCGACAGGCCGAGCAGCCGGGCAAGGCCCGCATCGACGCGCATGCCCTCGAGCCCGTCGGGTACGGGCATCGACCGTGTCTCCCTCATGCGTCCGCCGCCTTGCCTGCATCGAGGTCGGAGTCGGCGGTGGCGTCGGAATCGGCGCCCGCCCGGGTGCCGTCGGGTTCGAACCCGAACAGGGTGAGCGCGACCAGCAGGATCGCGCCGCACACGATGGCCGAGTCGGCGACGTTGAACACCGGCCACCAGCCGACCGACACGAAGTCGACGACGTGGCCCTGCAGCGGGCCGGGGGCCCGGAAGATCCGGTCGATCAGGTTGCCGAGCGCACCGCCGAGCACCAGGCCGAGGCCGAGTGCCCACCACGGCGACCGCAGCGTCCGGCCGATCTTGATGACGCCGATCACCACGCCGATCGCAACCAGGGTCAGCACCCAGGTCATCCCGGTGGCCATCGAGAAGGCGGCGCCCGGGTTGCGGACCAGGGTCAGCGTCACCACGTCACCGATCAGCTCGATCGGCTCGCCGGGCTTGATGTGCCGCACCGCGAGGATCTTGGTGACCAGGTCCAGTCCCAGGATCAGCGCCGCGATCGCGACCAGCATCGGCATCCTCAGCGGCGCCTGCACGGCGGCCACCGCGGTTCCACCTCCCGTTGCCTCGCTCGCCCCGGCGTCGGGGTTCTCCGCATTTTCCGCTTCACTCACCCCGCCATCATCCCTTACGGTGGCACGCCGGGCCCCACCACACCCAACCGTGGCTAACCTGGTCGGGTGCCTGTGTTCTCTCCTCGGTCCGCCCTCCCGGCAACGGCGACGGCCCGGACCGCTCTGGTCGCCGCAACCCTCGCCCTCACCTCCCTCGTCTCCGCGTGCGGGTCCGGCGGTGATGCCGCCCCCACCGATGTCGCCACCGCGTCCGCCACCGAGGTCACCGTCCCGGTGTCGGCGGTGACGGCCACCGTCCTCGATCCGGGCGCGGAGCCGCGTCAGCGGGTCACCGTGCACCCGCCGATCGGTTCCGAGCAGCACGCCACGCTGACGACCCGTTCG
Organism: Rhodococcus sp. PvR044; assembly: GCF_040548995.1. NCBI lineage: Bacteria > Bacillati > Actinomycetota > Actinomycetes > Mycobacteriales > Nocardiaceae > Rhodococcus > Rhodococcus sp. PvR044. The sequence continues at coordinate 58,453 of NZ_JBEPSX010000018.1, read as the reverse complement.
CAGGTCTATCAGCAGATCGACGATCAGCCACAGCAGGACTTTACGACCCCGGAGCTGCGCACACCGCTCACCGCGACCGTGCGAGGCGAGCAGTCCGATCCGGCGATCCAGGTGGACCTGACGCTCGGATCGATCGGCACCCCGGACCCGCGGCTGTCCGACGCACTGAAGGAGTCGGAGGGGTCGGGCGCGGGCTTCACCGTGCAGCCGACTGGGGCCATCACCTCGCTCCGGATCGCCCCCGACCCCGACTCGAGGGATATCGCCCGCTCCGCCGTCGAGCAGGCCTTCTACCAGTCCGTCTATCGCACGGTGTCGTTCCCGGACGCGGAGATCGGGATCGGGGCGGTCTGGACGCTCCGGCAACAGGTTATGAGCGGGATCGCGCTCGACCAGGTGACGACGGCGACCCTGCGGGAACGGGACGGGGACCGGCTCACGGTCGACGTCACGGTGACGCAGACGCCCGAGTCGCCCGTGTGGGATCTACCGGACAAGTCGAGCAGGCTCAACATCGACACGTACGTCATGACGGGGACCGGCACCATGGTCGTCGACCTGAATCAGCCGCTGCCCGTCGGCGGGGACGTCACTGTCGGCGGTCACCAGAGTTACCGCGACCCGAACGCCACCACGACGCTTCGGCAGACCATCACCAACCGCGTGCAGTGGGCCGGTTGATGCGCCGCACGCGCGTCCTGGCCTGCACGGTGGCCGCGCTGCCCCTGCTCGCGGGGTGCGGCGGATCCGGCGGCGAGGAGGCATCCTCTTCGCTACCTCCGCTGCCCGCCCAGGTGACCGCCTCGGCGACGGCAGGCGCAGGCCCGATCACCGACCCGGCCCGGCTGAAGGCCGCCCTGCTCACCACCGCCGACCTACCGACCGGTTTTGCGCCCCTTGCGGATCCGGTGCAGGACCTGGGTCTGCCGCCGGCCCCGGAGTACGACGCCGCCGACCGGTCGAGCACCGATCCGCAGGCGTGCGCGGCCGTGCTGCGCGAGGTGGCGGACCAGGCTCCCGGGTCGACGTCGCGCGCCGTGGCGAGGTTCGGCGGGCCGGACTTCACCAGCGTCGACATCGACGCCGCGAGTTACCCGGACGGTGGCGCCGCCGGCGCGCTGGCCCGCGTCCAGGAGACCCTCTCCGGGTGTACCGAGTACCGGGGCACGGACGCCGACGGTTTCGAGGTGCAGTACCGGCTCGGCGGCCTCGAGCAGCCGGCGGTGGGCGACGCCTCGATCGCGGTGCGGCTGCTGACGTCCAGCGACGGGGTCACGATGACCTCGGACGTGGTCATCGCTCAGGTCGGCTCGACCCTCGTGCAGCTGGTGGCCTCCGGCCAGCAGCCGAGCGGCCAGGACCTGCTCGCGCGGCTGGCCCGCACCGCAGCGGGCCGGGTAGGCGCCGCCGCTCCCGTGTGAAACGCCGAATGCCGGCACCCCTTGCGGGGCACCGGCATTCGGTCGGTTCCAGCTAGCGTCAGACGCAGGCAGGCGAGGTGAGGTTCGCCAGCTTGACGATGTTGCAGGCGTACTCCTTCGACAGCTTCCACTGGCCGTTCTCGACCACGAAGCCGGCGGTGCCGGCGCTGACCTGGCCGCCGATGTCCATGTTGACAGTGGCGGTGAGGGTGCCGTCGCCGTTGTCGAGGATCGGGTCAACGACGGTGACGGTGGCGTTGGACTGCTTGGCGGCCGCGGCCACGGCGTCGAACAGGCCCGGGTCCGACTCGCCGTCCTGGACGAGGGTGACCTTCTCGGCGGCAGGGGTGGCCGGGTCGAGGCCCTTGACCAGCATCGCGTTCAGCTCGACCGCGGAGGGCGCGGGCGGGTAGTCGATGCCATCGTTCGCGGCGGCGGTGGTGGTGGGCTTGGAGCTGGTGGTGGAATCCGCGTTGGAGGTGTCGTCACCACAGGCGGCGAGCGAGAGGGCGGCCGCCACGGCGACACCGGCGATGAGGGTCTTGCGGAGCATCAATGCTTTTCCTTTTCTCGGGTGAACATGTTCTCGGTGCTCGTTGGTGCTCAGAGCGATTCAGGGGTTGCGTCCACTATGGCATCCACCGAAGTCTGTCTGTGACAGTAGTGAACACCATAAAAATAAGGTGATCCTTAATGAAGGCTCGCCTCGGGGTCCGCGCGGCCAAGTCCGCCGTCGTCCTCGGCAAAGGTACGCGCGAGGCCCGGCCCGGTCGAGCGTGTCTCGAATCGGACCGTGACCACGCCATGTCCGCAGCCCTGGACCCATCCGTGACCGAACTCACTATGCGCGACGTCCTGACCGGGGCGCCAACGGGCCGCATCCGCGACCACCGGCGCGGGCGTCGCGTCCGCCTCCGGCCGCTTCTCCTCTGTGACTAGCATCACATCGCCCTGGTCCAGGTCGGGGAACAGCGAGCCCTGCCGAACGGAGGTGAGTCCCCCGAGCGAGACCCCGACCAGTCGCACCGGGCCCAGCTCGAGCGGATCGATCACCTGCCGCTGCGCGGTGGCCACCAGGGTCTGCAGGTCCGCCGTGGCGTAGGGCAGGGTGGCCGAGCGGGTGACGATGCTCATGTCGGACTTCTTCAGCTTCAACACCACGGTCCTGGCCGCCCTGCCGTCGCCGAGCAGCCGGGCGTGCGCGGCGGCGCCGGTGCGTTCCACCGCCACACGCAGCTGGTCAAGGGTCACCAGGTCGGCGGCGAAGGTGGTCTCGGCGCTCACCTGCTTCGCGTCGGCACGCTCGGCCACCGGGCGGTCGTCGATCCCCTGCGCCAGGCGATGCAGGCTCGGCCCCAGCGTGGCGCCGAGCACCGAGACGATCTCGGTCGAGGAGGTCGCGGCCAGCCCGCCGATGGTCTCGATCCCGAGCCTGCGCAGCTTCTCGTCCGCGACCGGGCCGATCCCCCACAGCTTCCGGACGGGCAGCGCCTCGAACAGCCCGCGCTGCTCGGCCGGGGTGACCACCCGGACCCCATCCGGTTTCGCGAGCCCGGAGGCGATCTTCGCGATCTGTTTGCCCGACCCGGCGCCGATCGACGCCACCAGCCCGGTCCGGTCCCGGATCAGGGCGCGCAACTCCTCCGCGAACACCCGGACCGCTACCGCATCCGCCCCGGCCAGCTCCTGCGGCTCCCCGAATGCCTCGTCCATGGAGATCATCTCGAGCACCGGCATCCGGGTGCGCAGGGCGTCGAAGACCGTCTTGCTCAGCATCGAGTAGAGGCCGCCGCGCGGCGGCAGCACCACCGCGCCGGCGCCGACCATGCGCCTGGCCTGGTGCATCGGCATCGCCGACCGTGCCCCATAGGCGCGCGCCTCGTAGCTGGCACCCGCGACAACGCCGCGCCCGCCCAGCCCGCCGACGAGCACCGGCCGCCCACGCAGCGTCGGCCGGGTGAGCTGCTCGACGGAGGCGAAGAACGCGTCCATGTCGAGGTGCAGCACCCAGCGGCGCGAGGTGGTCGGCCCGGTCATCGTGGTGCGAGCGTCATCGCGATCGGGGCTTCTTCTTCCTCGGCTGGGGCAGCGCATCGGCGGTGCGCTGGATGAACTCGTGGAGCCAGTCGGTGTCGGCCAGTCGCTCCGGTGGGATCGCCAGGTAGTCCTTCGCACCCGGATACGGCGCGGCAAGGGTCACCGCGTCGAGGTACTCGTCCGCCGCCTCGCTCGGTTTGACGAAGACGGTGTCGTCACAGATCAGCGCGACGATCTTCTCGTCGCAGTACAACCCGTACTCGCCGAACATCGCGCGGGCGCGCACGTCCAGGGGCTCGAGCTGCCCGAGGACGTGCGCGACCGTCTCCTTGCTGGTGCTCATAGGTGGGAAGCTACGCCGGTACCCCGACAACGGGGCACCGACACTCCTCACGCCTTGGTGATCACGACCCGCGCGCCCTCGCCCAGGTCGACGGCCCCTGGACCGCTGGCCTCGCCGAGCTCGAGGCTGGTCGCGAGGATCTCCCCCGCGATCAGCTCACGGTGCCTGACGGCCCAGTCGAGCCGGTCCTCGGGCACCTGCAACGTGACGACGATCCGGTCCGAGACCTCCAGGCCCGCCGCGCGGCGGGCGTCCTGCAGCTCGCGGATGCGGTCCTTCGCCCAGCCCTCGGCCTCGAGCTCCTCGGTGACCGCCGAATCGAGGACGACCAGGCCCGCGTTCTCCGGCAGGGCCGCGGTGGACTCGGGCTCGGCGGCGACCAGGCGCTGGGTGTACTCGGACGGGAGCAGCGCGATGCCGGCTTCAGGAGCGGAGCCTGCGGAGCGACCCGGCCACACCGTGACGACACCGTCCACCTCGGACCAGTCCCCCGCCTTGACCGCCTTGATGACCGTCTGCACGTCCTTGCCGAGACGCGGGCCCGCGGCCCGTGCGTTGACGACGAGCTCGAACTTGCCGTGAACGTCCACGTCCTCGGTCAGGTCCACCTTCTTGACGTTGACCTCGTCGGCGATGATGCCGAGGAACGGGCGCAACCGCTCCGCGTCCTCGGCCGCGACGGTCACCTCGGGCAGCGGCAACCGCACCCGCAGGTTCTGCGCCTTGCGCAGGCCGAGCACGGTCGAGCAGACCGAGCGGACCTCGTCCATCGCGCTGACCAGCTCCGGATCGGACGGCAGATCGGTGGCCTCCGGCCAATCCGTCAGGTGCACCGAACGCCCGCCGGTGAGGCCGCGCCAGATGACCTCGGTGACCAAAGGCAGCAGCGGCGCCGCGAGCCTCGTCACGACCTCGAGCACGGTGTGCAGGGTGTCGATGGCGTCGCGGTCCTCGTCCCAGAACCGCGTCCGGGACCGGCGCACGTACCAGTTGGTCAGCGCGTCGCAGAAGGTCCGCAGCTCGTCGCAGGCACCGGCGATGTCGTTGACCTCGAGCGCCTCGGTGATCGCGTCACGGGTGCCCGACAACTTCGCCAGGATGTACTTGTCGAGCACATTCGGCGAATCGGTGCGCCACTGTCCCGGCTTGCCCGCGTACAGCTGCAGGAAGCTCCACGCGTTCCACAGCGGCATCAGGGCCTGCCGGGAACCCTCGCGGATGCCCTGCTCGGTGACGACCAGGTTGCCGCCGCGCAGGATCGGCGAGGACATCAGGAACCACCGCATGGCGTCCGAGCCGTCCCGGTCGAACACCTCGTTGACATCGGGGTAGTTGCCCTTGGACTTGCTCATCTTCAGGCCGTCGTCGCCGAGCACGATGCCGTGGGCGGCGACGGTCTTGAACGCCGGGCGGTCGAAGAGCGCGGTCGCCAGCACGTGCAGCGTGTAGAACCAGCCGCGGGTCTGGCCGTTGTACTCGACGATGAAGTCGCCGGGGTTGTGGCCTTCCTGCCCGTTGCCGCCGTCGAACCAGTCCTTGTTCTCGAACGGGTAGTGCACCTGCGCGTACGGCATCGAGCCGGACTCGAACCAGCAGTCCAGCACCTCGGGGACGCGACGCATCATCGACTTGCCGGTCGGGTCGTCCGGGTTCGGGCGGACCAGGTCGTCGATCATCGGCCGGTGCAGGTCGGTCGGCCGCACGCCGAAGTCGGCCTCCAGCTGGTCGAGCGAGCCGTACACGTCCGTCCGCGGGTATGCCGGATCGTCCGAGATCCAGACCGGGATCGGGCTCCCCCAGTACCGGTTGCGGCTGATGTTCCAGTCGCGGGCGCCCTCGAGCCACTTGCCGAACTGCCCGTCGCGGATGTGCTCGGGAACCCAGGTGATCTCCTGGTTCAGCTCGACCATCCGGTCCCGGAACTTGGTCACGGCGACGAACCACGACGGCACCGCCATGTAGATCAGCGGCTGGCCGCTGCGCCAGCTGTGCGGGTACGAGTGCTCGATCGTCTCGTGCCGCAGCAGCTTGCCCGCCGCCTTGAGATCCTTGGCGATGAGCGGGTTGGCATCAAAGACCTGCACACCTTCGTAATCCGGCACCATCGAGGTGAACTTGCCGCCCGCGTCGAGCGGCTGCACGATCTCGATGCCGTTGGCCGTCGCGCAGTCCATGTCCTCCTCACCGAAAGCCGGTGCGAGGTGGACGATTCCGGTGCCGGAGTCCGTGGTGACGTAGTCGGCGGCGAGAGTGCGGTGCGCATTCTCGTGGCCCTTGCCGCGGCCGTGGAAGAAGTCGAACGGCGGCTCGTAGGACAGGCCGACCAGCTCGGCGCCCTTGTGCTCGGAGAGCACGGCGGGCTCCTCGCCGAGTTCGCGGGCGTAGTGGGACACCCGATCCTTGGCGAGCACGTACCGCTTGCCGTCCTTGCCCTCGACCTGGACGTAGTCGATCTCGGGGTGCACGGCGATCGCCAGGTTGGACGGCAGCGTCCACGGCGTGGTGGTCCAGATCAGCGCGTTCGCGCCGTCGAGCGGCGACCCGGGTGCGACGAGCGGCATGTCGACCGTGACCGCCGGGTCCTGACGCATCTTGTACGCGTCGTCGAGCTTGGTCTCCTGGTTCGACAGCGGGGTCTGCTCGTACCAGCTGTACGGCAGCACCCGGAAGCCCTGGTAGATCAGTCCCTTGTCGTGCAGCTCCTTGAACGCCCACATGACCGACTCCATGAAGTCCAGGTCGAGGGTCTTGTAGTCGTTGTCGAAGTCGACCCAGCGCGCCTGGCGGGTGACGTATTCACGCCACTCGTCGGTGTAGCGCAGCACCGAGGACTTGCAGGCGGCGTTGAACTCGGCGAGGCCCATCTGTTCGATCTCGGACTTGTCCTTGATGCCGAGCTGCTTCTCGGCCTCGAGCTCGGCGGGCAGCCCGTGGCAGTCCCAGCCGAACCGGCGCTCGACCTTCTTGCCGCGCATCGTCTGGAAGCGCGGGATGAGGTCCTTGACGTAACCGGTGAGCAGGTGACCGTAGTGCGGCAGGCCGTTGGCGAAGGGCGGGCCGTCGTAGAAGACGAACTCGGGCGCGTCGGCCCGGTTGGCGATGGAGGCGCGGAACGTGTCGTCCGAGGCCCACTCGGCCAGCACCCGCTGCTCGAGTTCGGGGAAACGCACGTTCGTGTTGGCCTTGCCGCCGCCGAGATCAACTCGCGGATAGCCGGCGCCCGTCTGGTCGGATCCGTTGCCGGTCGAGTTGTTCGTCAACTCAGTACTCCCTCGTGCCGTGTCTGGCACGGGGACGACGGCAGCGCCTCTGCGCTGCGACCGCGGTACCACCCCGCTTGCCCGGACACGGCAGCGCCGCCGCCCGGACCTCTCGTGCTGGGCTGTGACGGGCCCACCCGTTCGGTTCTACTGAGCGACCCGTCCATCTCGAACGCGTGCCGTTCTTCCGAAGGCTCCCCGGTGATGGCCGGATCAACGCCACATACTGACTGCGATTCTAGTCGTCGGCGTCAAATCGCCTGTCCGACGACTCCCGGCTCGCGTCGGCCCGCCCGCCCGATGGCGGGGCACCGGGTTCGGCCGCGTCCGGTGCGGTGTTGCCGCGTAGTGAACTCACCAGCAGCAACACCGCACCGATCACGCAGACCACGATGCATCCCCATGCCCAGACGACCGATCCGGTCGTCAGGGCGATCACCAGCAGCGCGAACCCCACCGCCGCCATTACGAGCGTCAGGACCAGCACGACGGGCGTTTCCGTCTTAGTTGTTGCCCTTGGCGAACGTCTGGCTCAGGCCGGGCTTGGAAGCCTCGCCACCGAACGCCTCCTGGCCACCGTCCACGGGGACCGCGGAACCGCGCTGCTCGAGCTCTTCGAGCTGCGACTCCAGGTAGGACTTCAGCCGCACCCGGTACTCGCGCTCGAACGTCTTGAGCTGCTCGATCCGGCCCTCCAGCACGCTGCGCTGCTGGTTGATGGTGGCCATGATCTCGGTGTGCTTGCGCTCGGCGTCGGCCTGGAGCGCATCCGCCTTCTCCTTGGCCTGACGCAGCTGCGTCTCGGAACGCGTCTGGGCGTCGGAGAGCAGTGCCTCGGACTTCTGCCGTGCGTCGGAGATCATCGCCTCGGAGCGGGTCCGCGCGTCGCTGACCAGCTGCTCGGAGTTGGTCCTGGCCGTGGTGACCAGCTGCTCCGACTCCGTCTTCGCATCGCCGGTCAGGCGGTCCGCCATCTCCTGGGCGAGGCCCAGGATCTTCGCGGCCTGCAGGTTCGCCTCTTCGGTGTTGCCAGGGCGAGCGACGGGAGCGGCGGGCGCGGGGGCTGCGACCGGGGCGACCGGCTTGGGCGGCTCTACAACCCGAACGGGCTCCGGCGCGGCACCTGCCGGCCGAGGAGCCTTCTTCGCATCCGCGAGCTCCTGATCGAGCTCACCCACGCGCTGGCGGAGATCCGCGTTCTCCTCGATCAGTCGCGAGAGCTCCTGCTCGACGAGGTCGAGAAACGCATCGACCTCGTCTTCGTTGTAGCCCCGCTTGCCGATAGGCGGCTTGCTGAACGCGACATTGTGCACATCAGCTGGTGTCAGCGGCATGGAAGGATCCCTTCACGCGTCTGTTGGCGGTCGAGCAAGCATTCAGTTATAGCGCATACAGCGGGAAACCAAGCAATCCCACTGTAACTGGCGTCCATTCTGTCACACCAGACCCGTAGGTCGCGCCACGACTCAACCATCGACATCACGCGGCCAGTCCTTGAACGACCGACATCAAGATGAAGACGATGAACAGCAAGACCATGATTGATAGGTCCAACCGAACCCCGCCGAGATTTATCGACGGAATTAGCCGCCGGAGCAGCTTGATCGGTGGATCTGTGACCGTAAATATCGCTTCGAGAATGACAACCACAATGCCGGTGGGTCGCCAATCGCGAGCAAATGTCCGGATGAACTCGACGATGATCCGTCCGATGAGTAACAACCAAAAGACGAAGAGCAGGAAGTAGATCACCGCGAACAAGGTCACTCCATCACTTTGCCTGACTCGGCCGGACCAATCAAAACGAGATCGGTCCGCACCGGCCTCAGGACATCCGGCCGGGCCAGCCTACTTCCAGCCCGTCCAGACCGCCTATTTCTGGTTGTAGAAGCCGGTTTCGGCGATCCGACGCCGCTCCTCGGCGGAGACATCGATATCGGCAGGTGAGAGGAGAAACACTTTTGTGGCCACCTTGTCGAAGGAGCCGCGCAGCGCGAACGCCAGGCCGGCCGCGAAGTCGACGAGGCGCTTGGCGTCGGCGTTGCTCATCTCCACCAGGTCCATGATGACCGGGGTGCCGTCGCGGAAGCGCTCGCCGATGATACGAGCCTCGCCGTAGTCGCGGGGGCGGAGCGTGGTGATCTTGGACAGCGGTCCGCCCTCGTCGAATACGGGCGCGCGTCGGCTCTCGACGCGCGGCTGGGTGTCGACCGCGAGCGCGCCGCGGGTCGCGGGCGTGCGGGCACCGACGGGAGCGCCGGGACGGGTGCTGCGCGCGGGCAGCGGCTCCATCCGACGGGGCGCGGCCGGGCGGTCGAGCTCGTCGAGCTCGTCGCGGGGCACGTAGCCGACATCGTCGTACTCACGGTCCAGCTCACCCTCGTAACGTCCACCGCGGGGTGCGCGGCGCGGCTCCTCGAGGTAATCGTCTTCGTAATCCTCGAGGGGGACCATGCCGAAGTAAGCCTTGAACTTGTGCAGAGTGCTCATCGTCGACCTTCCTTGGCGCGGCGGACAATCGGGCGGTGCGCCGATCAGTTCGAGGCTATCGGCCGGGAACCCAACAGTGCGGTTCCGACACGCACGCAGGTGGAACCGTACCGTACGGCGACCTCCAGATCACCGGTCATCCCCGCCGACAATTCCGTCGCCGCGGGATGACTGCGGAGCAGCTCCGTGTGCGCGGCCTGCAGCGCCGCGAACGCCTGCTCCGGATCGGCCCCCAACGGGGGAACCGCCATCAGCCCCGAAAGCTCAAGCCCGGCCGCCGATTCGGTGCGGTCGGCGAGCTCGGGCAGCTCGTCGAGCGGTACGCCACCACGGAGCGGGTCGCCGTCCAGACTGACCTGGAGCAGCACCCGCAGCGGCCGGTCCCTGCCGCCCTCCCCCAATGCGACGGTCGCGGCCTTCGCGAGGGCATCGACCAGCCTCGGGCTGTCCACGGAGTGAATTGCGTAGGCCCACTGTGCGATAGAGCGGGCCTTGTTCCGTTGCACGCTGCCGATCATGTGCCACCGGACATCGCCGATGCCTGCTGCGTCGAGCTCACCGAGCTCGGCGACCTTGGACGAGGCCTCCTGCTCGCGTGACTCACCGAACTCGCGACAGCCCAGCCCGAACAGGATTGCGACATCGGAGGCCGGGAAGAACTTGGTCACCGGCAGCAACTGGACGTCGTCCGGGTCGCGGCCCGCATCCAGGCAGGCCCGCGTCAGCCGCTCGCCGACACTGGTGAGCGCGGATGCGATCTCGGCTGCCCGCGGCGACGGTGCGTCATTCACCTGGCGTCGACTCCATCCAGATCACACCCGCCAGCCGCCCGGTCGGCGCGCCCCGACGATGACTGAACAGCGCGCGGTCCTCGATCGTGCAGCGCGGGTCCTCCGCCACCCCGGACACGCCGGCCTGCAGCAGCTGGCGGCGCAGGCCCGCCCGCAGGTCGATCCCAGGGGTGCCGTGCACCGTAGTGGTCGCGCTGCCCGGCAGATGCTTCTCGACGTCCGCGCGCATCGCCGCGGGCACCTCGTACTGACGGCCGCTCGCCGCGGGTCCGAGGAAGGCGCCGATCCGTTCGACCGCCGCGCCCTTCGCCACCATCGCGTCCAGCACGCGCGGCACGATCCCGATCCGGGCACCGACCCGGCCTGCGTGCACCGCGGCGATCACCCCGGCCTTGTCGTCGGAGAGCAGCAGCGGCACGCAGTCCGCGGACAGCGTCACCAAAGCCAGATCGGGCACGTCCGTGACCAGCGCGTCGGTCGCCTCGACGACACCCGTGACGGGCCCGTCCACCACGGTGACGTTCCGACTGTGGATCTGCTCCATCCAGACCAACCGCTCGAACGGCAATCCGATGCCGTCCGCGAGCCTGCGACGGTTCGCGGCCACAGCGGCCGGGTCGTCGCCGACGTGGTCGCCGAGATTGAAGGAGTCATACGGGGGCGCCGAGACGCCCCCGGTTCGAGAGGTGACTACCCGACGAACCCGGAAGCCGCCCGTCACCGACGCATGAAGTCGGGCACGTCCACGTCGTCGACGTCGTCATCGGTGACCGGCACGGTTCGACTCGGTGCGCTCACGGGGACCGGCGGCAGACCGGAACCGGTGTTCTCGCGACCGTCGCGACGCTCGCGTCCGTCGCGTCCGTTCGGCGCGGGAGTGGGATCGGGGGCCTGGTGCTGCGGCGGCCGACCGATCTCACCGGCGCGGCCGGCTCCGATCGCACCGTTACCCGCCGCCGACGACGCCGCGGCGGCGGCCGGCTCGACCGGGCGACGCGTCGGCGTGCCGCCGTCGAAGCCCGCCGCGATGACCGTCACCCGGACCTCGTCGCCGAGCGAATCGTCGATGACCGTGCCGAAGATGATGTTCGCATCGATGTGGGCGGCTTCCTGCACCAGCGAGGCCGCCTCGTTGATCTCGAAAAGGCCCAGGTCCGAGCCGCCCGCGATGGACAGCAGCACGCCGCGCGCACCCTCCATCGAGGCCTCGAGGAGCGGCGAATTGATCGCCGACTCGGCAGCCTTGATCGCCCGGCCCTCACCGCGCGAGGATCCGATGCCCATCAGCGCGCTGCCCGCTCCGGACATGACGCCCTTGACGTCCGCGAAGTCCACGTTGATCAGGCCGGGGGTGGTGATCAGGTCGGTGATGCCCTGGACGCCGTTGAGGAGGACCTCGTCGGCGCTGCGGAACGCGTCCATCAGGCTCACGGCGGCGTCGCCGAGCTGGAGCAGCCGGTCGTTGGGGATCACGATCAGCGTGTCGCAGGACTCCCGCAGGGCCTGGATCCCGTTGTCCGCCTGGCCGCCACGCCGCTTGCCCTCGAAGGAGAACGGCCGGGTGACAACGCCGACGGTCAGCGCGCCCAGCTTGCGGGCGATGCTCGCCACGACCGGTGCGCCACCGGTACCGGTGCCACCGCCCTCGCCTGCGGTCACGAAGACCATGTCCGCGCCCTTGAGGACCTCTTCGATCTCGTCCTTGTGATCCTCGGCGGCCTTGCGGCCCACCTCGGGGTCGGCGCCTGCGCCGAGACCGCGGGTGAGTTCTCGGCCGACATCCAACTTGACGTCGGCGTCGCTCATCAGCAGCGCCTGCGCGTCGGTGTTGACGGCGATGAACTCGACTCCCTTGAGTCCCTGCTCGATCATGCGGTTGACCGCATTTACGCCGCCGCCGCCGATGCCGACGACCTTGATAACGGCGAGGTAGTTGTGCGGGGGCGTCATGGGCTCTCGCCTTCCGTGTGTGTGAACGCGCTCGGGGTGATGCTCGTATAACTGAAATTACGTCGTGCTGGTGGGGCGGATGTTGCTGGTGATGCGGCACTTCTCAGATAAACCCTCAACCTCAACCATAGGCTTAGAGTTATGTCAAGTAGCCGACTGAAACGAAACGCTATGCACGACAGGTCCGATCCGCCAGCAGGCGCGCCGACGGGCGACACGATTTGTCGTCGCGCTCATTTGACGGTGACCAGATCGGGACTCGAGATGTCGTACACCTTGCCCGGCTGGCCGAGCAGCGGCAGCGCGATGGCGGACTTGCGTTCGGTGTTCTCGACGCTCCCCCACACCAGCTGCCGCCCGTCGAGCAGGGTGACCCGGATATCGGAGATCGAGCCTGCGGCGACCTCCCCGACCTGGGCCCGCAGCGGCGGCGGCATCGAGGTGAGCACCTTGAGCGCGTCGACCGTCACCGGATCCTCCAGACCGGGCCGCTCGACCTTCAGGCGCGGCACCCCAGGCGGCGGCGGTTCGATCGCGTAGGCGACCGCGCCCGCGTCCATCAGGTGGGTGCCCTCGGGGGTGTCGTAGAAGACGGCGGGCGCCCGCTCGACGACCGTGACCCGCACCGTGGACGGATAACGGCGTTCGACCCGCGCATGATCGACCTTCGGAATCGAGGCCACCCTCCTGGCGGCCGCGTCCACATCGACCTGCAGCAGCGGCTTCCCGGTCGGGATGGCAAGGATCGTCAGCACCTCGTCGCCGGGGACGCCGACGTTGCCGACCACCGAGACCTTGCGCACCGAGAGCACCGGGGTGAACCAGGCCGCCGCGACGAGGCCGACCAGCGCGATCACCGACAGCGCGATGATCAACGGCCGCTTCCGAATACGTGGGCGGCTGCCCCGACGAGGTTTCCCGGCGGCTCGCTTGCTCTCCTTGCGGTCGCGCTTGCCCCCCTTGCGATCTCGCTTGCTCCCCTTACGCTCGGGGCGTGCGGATCGCGCCTCGGGCCCGGCGGGGCCTGCGGCGCGATCCTCGCCCCCGGCAGCGGGGCGCGCGGCGCGACCCTGGCTGTCCGTCGTCACCGCGGTCGGCCCGCGGCGGGTGTGGCCCCGAGGGCGCCGAGGATCTCCTTGCCGAGCATCGTCACGTCGCCCGCACCCATGGTGATCACGATGTCGCCGGACCGCGCGAGCGCGGCGATCTGGCGGGGGGCGAGCGAGAGATCCGGCTGGTAGTGCACCGGCTTGGTGACCGCCTGCGCGACCAGCGCGCCGCTGACCCCGGGCAGGGGCTCCTCCCGCGCGCCGTACACGTCGAGCACCACCACCTCGTCCGCGAGGTCGAGCGCGGCACCGAACTCCTCGGCGAACGCCAGCGTTCGCGAGTACAGGTGCGGCTGGAAGACCACGATCACCCGGCCGTTCGCCGATTCCGTTCCCGGCCGGACCAATTCGCGGGCCGCCCCGAGCACGACGCGGACCTCGGTGGGGTGGTGGGCGTAGTCGTCGAACACCCGCACGCCGTTCTCACGGCCGGTGGACTGGAAACGCCGATGCACGCCGCCGAACCCGGCGATGCCCTCGATGACCTCCTCGACCGTCGCACCCACCTCGCGGGCGGCGAGGATCGCGCCCATCGCGTTGAGCGCCATGTGCCGGCCCGGCACCGCCAATCGCAGTGTGCGCACGCCTTCTTCGCCGGAGAGTTCGAACTCTGCGATGCCCCCGATGTCGCGGGCCTGCCAGCTCACCAGGCGGGCGCCGATCTCGATACCCTCCACCGAGACGTCACCGCTGCCGTAGCCGAGGACCCGGATGCCGGGCAGGTCGCGGGCCACCACCCGCTGGGCCAGTGCCGCCGAGCCCGGGTCGTCGAGACACACCACGAGCAGGCCCCCCGGGGCGATCCGCTCCGCGAAATCGTCGAAGACCTGGACGTAGGCCTCGGTGGTCCCGAAATAATCGAGGTGATCGGCCTCGACATTCGTCACGATGACCACGTCGGGGTCGTACTGCAGCAGCGAGCCGTCGCTCTCGTCGGCCTCCGCCACGAAGACGTCGCCGGTTCCGTGGTGGGCGTTGGTGCCCGCCTCGTTGAGCTCACCGCCGACCGCGAACGACGGGTCGACACCGCAGTGCTGCAGGGCGACCACGAGCATGGAGGTGGTGGAGGTCTTGCCGTGCGTACCCGCGACCAGCAACGTGCGGTTGCCCTGCATCAGCGAGGCGAGCACCGCCGGGCGAAGGATCACCGGGATGCCGCGCTCGCGCGCTGCCACCAGCTCCGGGTTGTCCTTCGGAATGGCCGCGTGCGTGGTCACCACGACCGTCGGGCCGCCGGGCAGCAGGTCGAGCGCGCCCGCGTCGTGCCCGATCCGGACCTGGGCGCCGCGGGCCCGCAGCGCGAGCACCCCGCGGCTCTCCTTGGCATCCGAGCCGGACACCTGACCGCCCCTGGCCAGCAGGATCCGGGCGATGCCGGACATGCCTGCGCCGCCGATGCCGACCATGTGGACTCGCTGCAACTCGGGGGGCAACTGCGCCCCGCGCACCTCGGTCATCGCCCGCCCTCCGACCTCTCCGACTGCTTGGACACCCCGAGTCCCTTCGCCACGTCGAGCACGATCCGGGCCACCGCCTCCGCCGCATCCCGGTGCCCGGCATCGGCGGCGGACCTGCCCATCTCGCTCAGCCGGGCGGCATCGCCCAGCAACGGCACCACCGTATCCGCCACGAACTGCGGCGTGAGGTCGGCGTCGGCGACGATCATGCCACCGCCCGCCCGCACCAGCGGCTTCGCGTTGAGCTCCTGCTCGCCGTTGCCGTGCGGCAGCGGCACGTAGACCGCGGGCATGCCGACCGCGGAGACCTCCGCGACGGTCATGGCCCCGGAGCGGCAGATCGCGGCGTCGGCGGCCGCGTACGCCAGATCCATCCGGGACAGATACGGCACCGCCACATACGGCGCGGCCGGGTTCAGCTGGGCCACCTCGAGCGTGTTCTTCGGGCCGTGCGCGTGCAGCACCGAGATCCCGGCCGCGGCCAGCGCCTCGGCGGCACCGGAGACGGCCTCGTTCAGCGAACGCGCGCCCTGGGACCCACCGAACACCAGCAACACCGGGCCGTCCGCGGGCAGACCGAAATGCGCCCTGGCCTCGGCGCGCAGCCCGGCGCGATCGAGCCCGGTGATCGAGGCGCGGACGGGGATCCCTACGACCTCCGCGTCCGAGGCACCTCGAGCGGCGACTCCCGAACCCGGCACGGCGGCGAGCACGCGGGCCGCGACCCGGGCACCGAGCTTGTTCGCGATGCCTGCGCTGGCGTTTGCCTCGTGCACGACGACCGGGACCCGTCGACGGCGGCGGGTGAGCCCCTTGCCTGCCGCCAGGTACGCGGGCAGGGCGACGTAGCCACCGAACCCGACGATCACGTCGGCGTTCGTCTCCTCGAGCACCTCGCGGGTGCGCCGCACCGAGCGGACGACCCGGCCCGGCAGCCGCAGCAGATCCTTGGACGGCTTGCGCGGCAGCGGCACCGGCGGGATCAGTTCGAGGCGGTAGCCACGCTCGGGAACCAGGGTCGTCTCGAGCCCACGCTCGGTGCCGAGCGCGGTGACCGTGACGGAGGGGTCGAGCCTGCGCAGCGCATCGGCCACCGCCATCGCGGGTTCGATGTGTCCGGCGGTACCCCCGCCCGCGACGACGACGGACGGACCGGTTGAGGCGCGCGACGCGACCGGTGAAGTCTCTGAAGTGCCGCTCACCTACGAAATCCTCGCTCTCCTGTGCGGCCGTTCGACCGTCGTGTCCGCTCGTCTGATGCTAGTGCCCGTCCGCGTCGCGGATCCGCCCGCCGCGGGTCGGGGGCGGGCCTGCCCGCCACCGCCCGCCTGCGCGGCGGCGGGGCGGCGGCCCGCTGCTGCTGGGCGGCCCGCTGCTGGGCCGCGCGCTTCTGTGCCGCCTTCGCCTGTGCCGCCTTGCGTGCGGCCTCCGCCCGTGCGGGCGAGTACTGCTCCGGCATGGGCAGCCGCAGCATCCTGCCGAACCGCCCGACCTGACCGGCGTGCAGGGCGGCGACCGCCTCCGGCTCGTGCCTGGCGGCGTTGGCGATGACGCCGAACATGAACAGGGTGATCGCGATCGAACTGCCACCCGCGGAGACGAGCGGCAACTGCAGTCCGGTGACCGGGAGCAGGCCGATCACGTAGCCGATGTTGATCAGCGCCTGGGCCAGGATCCAGGTGGTCGCGGTCGCGGTGAGCAGGCGCAGGAACGGGTCGATCGAGCGCATCGCGATCCGCAGCCCCGCGTAGACGAACAGCGCGAACAGCCCGATCACCAGCATGCAGCCAAGGAAGCCCAGTTCCTCGCCGATGATCGCGAAGATGAAGTCGTTGTGCGAGTTGGGCAGGTAGCTCCACTTGGCCCGGCTCTGCCCGAGCCCGCGACCGAACAGGCCGCCGTCGGCGAGGGAGAACTTGGCCTGTCTGCCCTGATAGCCGATGCCCTGCGGGTCGGCGCCGGGGTTCAGGTAGGCCTTGACGCGGTCGGACCGGTAGCCGGCGGTCAGCGCCAGCACCAGCGCGGCCGCGGCACCTGCCCCGACGATGCCGAGGAACAGGCGCAGGGGCAGTCCGGCAAACCAGAGCAACGACGCCAGGATGATGCCGAACGCGATGGTGGTCGACAGGTTCGGCTGCAGCACGATGAGCACGCAGACCAGGAGCGCCGCGGGCACCAGCGGCACCACCATCTCCTTGATGGAGGCGTTCTGCCTGCGGGATGCCAGCAGATGCGCGCCCCAGACCACCAGGGTCACCTTCGCCAGCTCGGACGGCTGGAACGACAGCGGGCCAAGGGTGAACCAGCGTCGTGCGCCGCCCGACAGGGTGCCGATGCCGGGGATCAGCACCAGGGCCAACAGCACCACCGACACGGCGAACGCGGGCAATGCCATCGTGCGCATGACCCGGACCGGCAGCAGCAGCGCCACGTAGAACAGCACGGTTCCGAGCGCGACGAAGATCAGCTGCGTGGTGAAGATGCCGTAGGCGGAGCCGCTGTCGGCGTACGCCTCCACGCTCGAGGACGACAGCACCATCACGAGCCCGAGCACGGTGAGCAGGCCGGTGATCGTGACGATCAGGTGGAAGGAGGCCAGCGGGCGCGCCAGCCAGGCGCCGAAGCGGGTGCGGGGTCCCGCGGCCTGCTTCATCGCGACCGACCCGCCACTTCCGCCACGGCCTGTGCGAAGCTCCGGCCGCGGTGCCCGTAGTCGGTGAACATGTCCAGCGACGCCGCCGCGGGCGCCAGCAGAACCGTGTCCCCCGGCCTGGCCATCGACGCGGCGGTGCGGACCGCGCGCGCCATCACGGCATCGGGCGATTCCGGGCTCGGCGCGGGACTCACCCCTGCATCGTCTCCCGCATCCACCCGCACGACCGGCACCTGGGGTGCGTGTCGCGCGAGTGCCTGTGCGATCTGCGTCGCATCGCGGCCGAGCAGGACCGCGCCGACGAGCCGATCGGCCACCTCGGTGACGAGTTCGTCGACGCTCGCGCCCTTGAGCAGACCGCCCGCGACCCACACCACCCGTGGGTGTGCCAGCAGCGACGAGCGTGCGGCGTGCGGGTTCGTCGCCTTCGAGTCGTCGATGTACGTGATGCCGTCCGCCTCGGCGACGAGCGCCGCGCGGTGCGGGCCGACCTGGTAGCTGCGCAGACCCTCCCGAACCGCAGCGGCGCCGACGCCGATCGACCTGGCCAATGCGGCCGCGGCCAACGCGTCCATCTGACCCGCGGGTCCTGGCGGGGTGATCTCGTCGGCCAACGCGAGGGTCTCGTCGTCCGCGAAGGCGCGGTCGACGAGGCGGTCACCGTCCACCCCGAGCTCGCCGGGAGCGGGCAGGCCCAGCCGGAACCCGACGGTCCGCCCTGCGGTGGACACCCGCGACAGTCCGGCCGTGACCGGGTCGTCGAGCCCGAGCACCGCGACGTCCCCGGTCAGCACCTGCGCCTTCGCGTCGATGTAGCCCTTCATGCCGCCGTGCCAGTCCAGGTGGTCCTCGGCGATGTTGAGGATCACCCCGGCCGTCGGGTGCACCGACGGCGCCCAGTGCAGCTGGAACGAGGAGAGCTCGACCGCCAGCACCTCGTTGCGGGGGCGCTCGGCCCGGAGCGCGTCGACGATCGGCAGGCCGATGTTCCCGCAGGCGACCGTCGCGATCCCGGCGGCCCGCAGGATCGACTCCAGCATCGAGGTGGTGGTCGTCTTGCCGTTGGTGCCGGTCACCACCAGCCACTTCCTGGCGGGTCCGTATACCTGCGCGCGGTCGAGCCGCCAGGTGAACTCCACGTCGCCCCAGATCGCGACCCCGGCGCCCGCAGCCGCGGACAGCACGGGCGCGTCGGGGCGCCAGCCGGGGCTCGTGACGACCAGCGCGAACGCGCCGATCTCGGCCGCGGCCCGCTCCGGCGCCGTGACCTCCACCCCGGTCGAAGCGGCCAGGGCGTCGAGCGAGGCCTGGTTGCCGTCGGTGACCGTGACATCGGCGCCCAGCTCGCGGAGCGGTTCGATCAGGGCCCGGCCGGAGATCCCCGATCCCGCGACCAGGACCCGGCTGCCGTGCAGGCGGGCGAACTCGGGCGGCAGAACCGACGGAGGTCCGGAAGGAACTGCGGCGCTGTGGAGTGACAAGCTCAGCCTCCGATGTCGGCGAGGTACTCGCTGTAGAACAGCGCGAGTCCGATGGCCGAGGCGATCGCGGCGAGCAACCAGAATCTGATGATCACCGTGGTTTCCGCCCACCCGGCCAACTCGAAGTGATGATGGAACGGCGCCATCCGGAACACCCGCCGCCTGCTCGATCGGAACACCGCGACCTGCACGACCACCGAGGTCGCCTCGGCGACGAACAGCGCTCCGACGACCACCATCAGCAGCTCGGTGCGGGTGACGATGGACAGCCCGGCGAGCAGGCCACCGAGGGCGAGCGAGCCGGTGTCGCCCATGAAGATCTTCGCGGGCGCCGCGTTCCACCACAGGAAGCCGATGCACGCGCCTGCCGCCGCGGCACAGATCAGCGCCAGGTCCAGCGGGTCGCGGACGTCGTAGCAGCCCGTGACCGGATCGCGCTCGCACGAGTTGCGGTACTGCCAGAAGGTGATGATCGTGTAGGCGCCGAGCACCAGGGTCATCGAGCCTGCCGCGAGACCGTCGAGCCCGTCGGTCAGGTTCACGGCGTTCGACCAGGCGCTGACCAGCAGGTAGCAGAACAGGATGAACACCACCGAGCCCATCGACACCGTGGCGATGTCTCGGACATAGGACAGGTTCGTGCTGCCCGGTGTCAGGCCGGTCGCGCCGGGGAACTGCAGCGCCAGGATTCCGAACAGGACAGCCGCGATCAGCTGACCGACCAGCTTCGCGGTCTTGTTCAGCCCGAGGTTGCGCTGCTTGCGGATCTTGATGAAGTCGTCGAGGAAGCCGACACCGCCGAGCATGGTCGTCAATCCGAGGACCAGGAGCGCGGAGGCGCTCGGGCCGTCCGCGTCGTAGCCGATCCCGATCAGGTGCGAGCCCCAGTAGCCGGCCCACAGGCCGGCGATGATCGCGACGCCGCCCATGGTGGGGGTGCCGCGCTTGGACTGATGGCTGGCCGGACCCTCGACCCGGATCTCCTGACCGAAGCCCTGGCGCGAGAACGCCTTGATCAGGACGGGGGTGAGCAGGATCGCCACGGCGAGCGCGATACCTCCCGCGAAGAGGATCTGTCTCACTGGTCTTCCTCCGTGTTAGTCCGCTGCTCGCCCTGCGGGCCCTCCAGCAGTGTGTCCGCCACCGCCCACAATCCGACCGACTGTGAGGCCTTGACCAAGACGATGTCATCGCCTGCCAGTTCCGCCTCGAGCACGGCGAGCGCGGCCGCCTGGTCGGGGACCACGATCGACTCCTCGCCCCAGGACCCCTCCATGACCGCGCCCTGGTGCATCGCGCGGGACGGCCTGCCGGTGCCGACCACGATCAGCCTGCTGACGTCCAGTCGTACGGCCAGCCGCCCGATGGCGTCGTGCTCGATCACTGATTCTGGTCCGAGTTCGGCCATTTCCCCGAGCACTGCCCAGGTACGGCGCGGCGCGCCCTCACCCGAACGTCCCATCGACACCAGGGCCTTGAGCGCCGCGCGCATCGAATCGGGGTTGGCGTTGTACGAATCGTTGATCACCGTGACGCCGTCGGCTCGGTGCCGCACGTCCATCCGGCGTACCGACGCGGCCGTCGCGGCGCCGAGTGCCGTGGCGATCTGGGCGACGGTGGCTCCGCATTCCAGTGCCACCGCGGCCGCGGCCAGCGCGTTGCCGATCTGGTGCTCACCGTGCACGCCAAGCTGGATCTGTACCGTCGCGACGTCGCCCTCGTGAGCGGAACCCACCGGGTAGCGGCACTCCAATGTGAAGGAGGGGCGGGCCTCCGCATCGAGGTGCACGTCCACGGCCCGCACGTCCGCACGCTCGGACTGACCGACCAGCACCACCCGGGCGCGGGTCCGCTCCGCCATCGCCACGACGAGCGGGTCGTCGGCGTTGAGCACCGCGACCCCGCCGTCCTCCGCCGCGGGCAGCGCCTCGGCGAGCTCGCCCTTGGCCTGCGCGATCGCGTCGCGGGAACCGAACTCACCGAGGTGCGCGGTGCCGACGTTGAGGATGACACCGATCCGCGGCGGGACCGTCTCCGCCAGCGCGGCCACGTGACCGGTGCCCCGCGCGGAGAGCTCGAGGACCAGGAAGTCGGTGTCCGCATCTGCGCGCAGCGCCGTCCAGGGATGCCCGAGCTCGTTGTTGAACGATCCGGGCGGTGCGACCACCGAACCGAGCGGGGTGAGCACCGCCGCCAGCAGATCCTTGGTCGAGGTCTTGCCCGACGACCCGGTGACCCCGACAACCGTCAGGCCTCGCGCCGCCAGGTCATCGGTGCTCGTCCTGGCCAGGGCGGCCAGTGCCTCGAGCACCGCTGCCCCGGAGCCGTCGGTGTCGTGTTCGAGGGCCATCGCGTTGGTCTGCGCGGGCGGCAACGGAGCCACCACGATCGCGGGCACGCCGACCGGGCGGGCGGCGAGCACCGCCACCGCCCCGGAGGCGACGGCCGCGGCCGCATGGTCGTGCCCGTCCACACGGGCGCCGGGCAGCGCGAGGAACAGTCCCCCGGCAGTGACCTTGCGGGAGTCGAACTCCACGGTGCCGGTCACCATGGTGTCGGGATCGGGCACATCGTGCAGCGTGCCGCCGACGATCTCGGCGATCCGGGCCAGGCTCATCGGGATCATCGGACCTGCCCTTCGTCGCTCCGGCCGACCGCGTCTATCGCAGCGGCGAGGACCTCGCGGTCGTCGAATGGGTGCTTCACCCCGTTGATCTCCTGTCCGATCTCGTGTCCCTTGCCCGCGACGAGCACCATGTCCCCCGGCTCGGCCCAGCGGACTGCGTCGGCAATGGCCTCCGCTCGGTCCGCGAACTCGCGGACCTCCGCGCGCGCCGCCTCGGGCACGCCGAGCGCGCCCTCGCGGACCGCCGCGCGGATCGCGGCCGGGTCCTCGCTGCGCGGGTTGTCGTCCGTGATGATCACCAGGTCTGCTCCCCTGGCGCTCACCTCACCCATCATCGGCCTCTTGCCCTGGTCGCGGTCGCCGCCCGCGCCGACCACCACGGCCAGCCGGCCAGCCGACTGTCCGCGCAGTGTCGCGATGACCGCCTCCAGCGCGGCCGGCTTGTGCGCGTAGTCGACGACCGCCAGGAAATCCTGTCCGCGGTCGACCCGTTGCACCCGACCCGGCACGTCAACCGACCCGATGCCCGCGGCGGCCCGCTCCGGGTCGACGCCTGCCGCGGCCAGTGTCGCAAGGGCCAGCAACGCGTTGGCCACGTTGTAGTGGCCGGGCAGGCGCAGCGCGACCGGCAGCGACCCGGTGGGTCCGTGCGCGACGAACCGCTGCGAACCGTCCTCGGCCGCGACGAACTCGGAGGCGGTCCAGTCCGCTCCGTCGGTGGTGATCGAGACAGTCGTCGGGGGCGCCTCGGCTGCGGATTCTGGCGGCACCGCCGCCGCGGATTCTGGCGGCACCGCCGCCGCGGCGATCTCCGCCATCCGGCTGCCCCACTCGTCGTCGACGCACACCACGGCGCGGCGGGCCCGAACGGTGGAGTCCCTGGCGAACAGCCTGGACTTGGCCGCGAAATAGTCGTCGAGTCCGTCGTGGAAGTCCAGGTGATCCTGGGAGAGGTTGGTGAACGCGCCGATCGCGAAGTCGGTTCCGTCCACCCGGCCGAGCGAGAGCGCGTGGCTCGAGACCTCCATCACCACGGTGTCGAGCCCGCGCTCGAGCATCACCGCGAAGAGCGCGTGCAGCTGCGGCGCCTCGGGGGTGGTCAGGGCACTCGGCACGCGGCGCCCCTCGATCCGGGTCTCGATGGTCCCGACCAGCCCGGCCCTGCGACCGGACGCGGTCAGACCGGCCTCGACCAGGTACGCGGTGGTCGTCTTGCCTGAGGTGCCGGTGATCCCGATGACCTGCAACCGATCCGCGGGCCGCCCGTAGACGGTGGCCGAGACCTCACCGAGGACCGACCTCGGATCCGGGTGCACCAGCACCGGCAGCGCGGTCGCCGGGGCGAGCGCCGCCAGCGTGGCCATGCCCGCGGGATCGGTCAGCACGGCGACCGCACCTCGTTCGAGGGCGGACGCGGCGAACTCGGCTCCGTGCGCACGGGCTCCGGGCAGTGCGGCGAACAGGTCACCCGGCTCGATGCTCTGGGCGCGTAGCTCGACCCCCGTCACGGAGACGGGGGCGTCGCCCGCGGACTCAGCGGTCGCAGCGGTCGCAGCGGTCGCAGCGGTCGCAGCGGTTCCTGCGACCCATTGGACCCGCGCGCCGATCAGCTCGGCCAGCGCGGTCACCGGCGTCTGCGGTGGGTGTTCGGGGCGCAGGTCGCCAGGCACGGAGCCTGCGGGGCCTGCCACCTCTCCCATCGAGTGCTGCGGAGTGTTCGTCCCTTGCACGGGCAGGTGGCTCCTCTCGGGTTCGGATCGGTGGCTGGGCTGCTGGCCGACGTGTCAGGTTACCGGCGAACTGTCACAGACTGGACTCGGTCATCGACAACGCCGTCGACAACGCGGTGTGGTCGGCCCCGCGGCCCGCTCGCCGACAGTCAGTCGGCCTGGAGCACCAATTGTCGTCCGGGATCGGCGGACAGCGGCACCCGGTCCCGCTGCAGCATCCAGGAGGCGATGTTGTGGAACAGCGGCGCAGCGGACTGGCCACCCGAACCGTCGGCGCTGCGGACGGGGGCGTCGAGCATGATGCCGACCACAAACCGCGGGTTGTCCGACGGGGCGATCCCCGCGAAGGTGATCCAATAATTCGAGTTCGAGTAGCACTTGCAGGCGGGATCCACCTGCTGCGCGGTGCCGGTCTTGCCGCTGATCTGGTAGCCCTCGACAGCCGCGGGTGCGCCGGTGCCCTGCTGGTATCCCATGGGATCGCGCTGGGTGACCGACCGGAACATGTCCCGCACCGTCGTCGCGGTCTGCGCGCTGACCACCTGGATGCCCTCCGGGCGCTCGGTCTCGGACCGGTTCCCGTCCGCGTCGATCGTCGCGCGGACGACCCGTGGCGGGATCCGGACCCCGTCGTTCGCCATCGCCTGGTACATGCCTGTCATCTGCAGCAGCGTCATCGACAGGCCCTGACCGATGGGCAGGTTGGCGAAGGTGCCGCCCGACCACTGGTCGCGGCTGGGGACGTCGCCCGCGCTCTCGCCCGGCAGACCGACGTCGGTGCGCTGCCCGAGTCCGAAGCGGGTCAGCATGTCCGCGAAGCGGTCCTCCCCCACTCGCTGCGCGAGCATCAGCGTGCCGACGTTGGAGGACTTCCCGAAGACTCCGGTCGAGGTGTACGGCGCGACGCCGTGCGACCAGGCGTCCTTCACCGACACGCCGGACATCTGGATCGAGCCCGGAACCTGGAGCACCTCATCGGGTTTGGTGAGCCCGTACTCGATCGCCGCGGCCGCGGTGACGATCTTGTTCACCGAACCGGGTTCGAACGGCGTGCTCACCGGCAGGTTGCCCAGCTCGGCCTTGCCGCTGTTGCCGAGCCCAAGCGACGGGTTGAAGGTGTTGTCATTCGACATCGCGAGCACCTCGCCGGTGTGCGCGTCGAGGACCACCGCGGAGGCGTTCTTCGCGCCGGAGAGGTTCTTGGCCTGCTGCACCTGCTGCTGCACGTAATACTGGAGATCCGAGTCGATGGTGAGCTCCACGGTCGAGCCGTCGACCGCCGGCTGCTTGTCGCGCCAGCTGCCGGGGATGACGGCGCCGTCCGAGCCCTGGTCGTAGGTCTGGGAGCCGTCGGTGCCCGCGAGGGTGGAGTCGAGCGAATCCTCCAGCCCGAGCAGACCGTGACCGTCCCAACCGGTCGCCCCCACCAGGTTCGCGGCGAGCGAGCCACCGGGGTACTCACGGATGTCCTGGCGCTCGAGGCCGATCTCCGGGAAGTCCTCGCTGAGCTTCGCGGCCACGGCCGGGTCGACACTGCGGGCCAGGTAGACGAAGGTCTCGTTGCTCTTGAGCTGGGCGAGCACGTCCTTCTTCGGCGCCGAGTCACCGAGCTTGGCGTTGACGCCCTTGGCGATGGCCTCGAGCCGCTCGTCGACCGTCGGCGCCTTCTCACTCTTCGCGCGCGCGGCCTCGAGCTCCTTGCGCACCTTGGTCGGCTGGAAGGTCAGCGCCTTCGCCTCCATCGTGAAGGAGATGGGGTTGCCACGGCGATCAGTGATCGAGCCCCTGGTCGCAGGGTCGATCACGGTGACCGACCGCTGATTCGCGGCCTCGGCCGAGAGCTTGGGCGCCTCGATGCCCTGGATCCAGAGCAGCTGCACCGAGGCGACCCCGAGCGCGATGAACATGGTGACGCGGCCCGTCCTGTACCGGAACCGGAACGAGGAGGTGTCGTCCTGGCGGGCACCGCGTCGAACCGGCGCACGACGCGGTGCGGGTGCGGGCGCGGTACCTCGGGTCACCCGCGACCGCCCGCGTTACCTGCCTGTCCGGTGTCCGGGGTGGGCCTGCTCATGGGTACCAATTGTTCACCCTGTGCCTGCAGCTGCGGCTGATTGGCCGCCAACGGCGCGCCGGGACGGGGCGCGGTCGTTGTCGGGGCTGCCGGCCGGGTGGTCGGCACCGGGGCCGCGGTGTTGCCGGTCCGCGGCGCCGCGCTCGACTGAGCGGGCGGCTGGGGGTTCAGCGGCGCCGCAGGCGCACCCTGCGCCGGGGTCGGCTTGCCGACGATGTCCACCGTGCCGTCCGGGTTCACGACGAGCCGGGCGACGTCCTTCGCGGGGATCATGCCGAGCTCGGTCGCCTTGCGGGCCAGCTCCGGAGCGGAGTTGCCCTCCCGGACGTCGCGCTCGAGCGCGGAGCGCTGCTCCATCAGGTCCTGGTTGTGTGCCTTGGCCGCACTGAGCTCATAGGAGTCCTCCGCGGCCCGGGTGGTCAGCACCAGGGTCAGCGCCAGCCCCACGGACAACATGCCGATGATGGTGGCGACGAACGGGATTCGCGCCGTGAAGTGGCCGCGGCGACGGTCCGCCGCCTCTCCGACGGGCTGGATCGCGGCACGCTGCTGCCGACGCTCGTATGCGCGCTGCGCGGCGGTGGAACGCTTGCCCGCGGCCACCGCGGCGCGACCGCGCCCCCTTGGCCTGACGACACCGGCATCAGTGGATCGAGAACCGCCCGGCCTCACGGGAACTGTCATGCCGTCACCCTCCTGGAAATCCGTTCGGCACTACGCAATCGGACCGGGGCCGACCGCGGGTTTTCCTCTATCTCCTGCTCGCTCGCCCGTTCCGCCCCACGGGTGAGCAATGCGAACTCCGCACCCATGCCCGGCAGCTCCATCGGGAGCCCCTCCGGACTGCGGGACTTGGTGCGGGGTGTCAGTTCCTGCTTGACGATTCGGTCCTCCAGCGACTGGTAGGACATGAAGACCACGCGCCCGCCGATCGCCAGTGCATCGAGCGCAGCCGGGATCGCCGCGCGTAGCGAATCGAGCTCTCCGTTGACCTCCACCCGAAGAGCCTGGAAGGTCCGCTTCGCGGGGTGGCCACCGGTGCGCCGCGTGGCCGCGGGAATCGAGGCGTACAGCACCTCGACCAACTGCGCACTGGTGGTAAACGGCTCGATCTGCCTGCGGCGCAATATCTCTGATGCGATCCGGCCGGCGAAGCGCTCCTCGCCGTATGTACTGAGCACCCTGGCGAGATCGCCATGGCTGTAGGTGTTGAGCACGTCGGCCGCGGTCAATCCCTTGGTGGGGTCCATCCGCATGTCGAGCGGCGCGTCCACCGAGTAGGCGAAGCCTCGCTCGGCCTCGTCCAGCTGCATCGACGAGACACCGAGGTCGAAGAGGATTGCGTGCACCGACTCCACCGGCGGCAGTCCCGCCTGCTCGAGCGCTGGGACGATTCCGTCATACCTGGTGTGCACCAACGTGACTCGGTCACCGAACGGCGCCAGCCGCTTGCCGGCGATCTCGAGAGCGTTGGGATCGCGATCGAGTCCGATCAGGTGCAGACCCGGGTAGGTCCGCAGGAAGTGTTCGGAGTGGCCGCCGAGGCCGAGTGTCGCGTCGATCATCACCGCGCCCGCGGCGTCCGGCGAAACCGCCGTCAGCGCCGGGCCGAGCAGTTCGTCCGCGCGACCGAGCAGTACCGGGACGTGCCCGAACTCGCCGGTGGAGGCGGGGCCGTTTGCCTCATCGTCCACCATTGCTGCCTCCGGGTCTTGAGTGCTTCGGGAATTTCCGATCGCGAAGGGGGAAGAGTGGCGAATGCCTCGAGGTCCCTGTCCGATTGACCGAACCTGGCGCTGGGGAAGTGCGTCAGGGTCGGCGTTCGGGCAGAGGCCTCGCGGCACTCGCCGTACGGCTCTGGCTGGGCTAGAAGATCTCGCCCAGTGACTCGGCTCTGGCTTGTGAGTAGCTCTCTTCGTGCTCCTCGAGGTAGCTCTGCCACGCCTGCGCGTCCCAGATCTCGAGGAAATCGACCGATCCGATCACCACACACTCCTTCGACAACCCCGCGTAACGGCGGTGGTCGGCAGAGAGGGTGATCCGTCCCTGGGCGTCGGGATGCTGCTCGTCGGTGCCTGCCGCCAGGCCGCGCACAAAGGCGCGGGCCTCGGGATTGCTGCGTGATGCTGCGGCGGCTCGGCGTGCGAGAGCGGCAAACTCTTCTCGGGGATACACCGCGAGGCTGTGGTCCTGCCCTTTCGTGACCATCAACCCTCCCGCCAGTGCATCTCGAAACTTCGCGGGCAACGTCAGCCGCCCCTTGTCGTCGAGCTTCGGCGTGTAGGTACCGAGAAACATCTCGACACCTCCACCCTGCGTCCGATTCGAACGTCCTAGGCCCTTGCGGTCCGTCTGCACGTTCCGCTGCGCACCACGTTACCCCACTTTCCTCCACTTTCAATGCCAATTTAGGGTTCCACGCCCGCAATCTGCATCAAAAGACCAGTTCACAGCGGTGGTGCGATGTGGGGAAAAACTGTGCGATCTTCCCCACTGCCGGGGCGTCACAGCGAGGTACGCCACCACCTCATACTGAAATCCCAGGTCAGACGGATGCGGCGAGACATCCACACCGAGCTCGACCGGCCCGGGGAGGAATGTGGGGGAAGAGTGGGGGAAATGTGGGGGGGGAAGGTGGGGATCCGTGGCGACACCATCGACAGCCAACGCAAAAGCGGCGTGACACCTGGGTGTCACGCCGCTCCGCTGTTGCCTGCCGCCTGGACTCTTGCCTCCGCGACGGCGTTTCGGCTACTCCTGTTCGAATCTCCGCTTGAACCGGTCTTCCATACGCGAGGAGAATCCCCCACTGCTGCCGCCCTTGCGGCCGTCAGCGCGCTTGCCTGCGACCGACCCCTTCGTGGGCCTGCCGGGCTCGTCAGGCACTGCCGAGAGGCCCTTCTTCGATCCCCGCATGAGGAACAGAACCCCGGCTCCAAACATCACTACGAAACCGAGCAGGCTGATGATCGGGAAACCGCCCGGCTTGAACGGGAGCGCGACGCCCGCGACCAAGAGGACGAGTCCGAGAAAGAAGAGAGCTCCAGCCTGAAGTCGACGCTTGCTCGAAGCCGCACGCATACGGCCTCCCCTCACGGAGGAAGCAAATTTCGGATCTTCGGCGTAAAGCGCGCTCTCGATCTGATCGAGCATCCGCTGCTCGTGCTCGGAGAGTGGCACGGTACCTCCCCCGGCACTAAAGGTGGCGACCGATCCGTTGGTACGAAGCGGCGGGTTTCCGACGTTGGCGGCTACCTGTCGTCAATGATACGAGTACACGTGGCGACGTACCACCTAGTCCATCGACGAGATGCCAACTTATTTCGCTGGCACCGCAGATCCCCTGCTAGGCAGACCTCCCCACGAAGGTGTGCGGCGCGCCATCGAGGTGTTTGTCGCCACCGAGATGATCCTCGACCGCGGTGAGGAATCGAGAGACCTCACGGTGGAAATCATCGGCCTCGCCGAGCGTGATCGTGCGCGAGATGCCGGCCTCGATGGCCGCGCGGGTGGCCGAGTACCCGGCGAAGAACTCCGACCACCCCGCGAGTGACGGTTCCGCGCGCGCGAGCAGCACCCAGGCGCTACGCGATCCGGTGCGTGGCCGTTGCTCACCCCCGAGCGCGGCCCCGGCACCGCGGAGCGCGGCGAGGTACGCGGAGCGGAACCGTTCGGACGCGTCCCGCGCACCCGCCGCCTCGGCCAGCAGCGAGTCCGCGCGATCGAGCAGCGCCCGCGCGCGGCGCGACACCGGGGCCTCCACCCGCGACACCGTGTGTCGTGCCGATGACGCCGGAGCCCCCACCCGGAGGGCCGCCGCTGCCTGAACTGCCTGACTTGCCATCTTCCGAACACCTCCTGCGCAAACACGCCACCCGCCGGTACGACCGGTCAGGCCTTAGGGTCGGAATCCGGCGAAGCCCGCTTCCCTCGCGCTTCGCCGGATTGCCGACATCGAACATTCGTTCGACATATTCAATATAGCTGCCCCCACCGACACGTCGTCAAGAGAGAGGGTGAGTCCGGTCGGTATCAACACGACACCGCTGCTGGTCGAGCTGTCCGCGCAGGAACTACGGCGCCGGATGGCCGAGGCGCTTGCCATCTACGTCGAGGCCATGGACTACCCGAAGGGGACCGAGTTCCACCGGGCCCCGATGTGGACCGAACACACCCATCGACCCGGCTGGCACGCGGTCGCCGCGGTCCTCCCCGACGACGCCGACGATCCCGGCTCGGGCGAGGGCACCATGGTCGGCATCGCCTACGGCTACCGGGGCGCCCCGCACCAGTGGTGGCACCAGCAGGTGCGCGAGGGGATGCACCGTTCCGGCGCCGACGAACGGCGGATCCATGAGGTCCTCGGCGACTACTTCGAGCTGACCGAACTCCATGTGGCACGTGCCGCACAGGGACACCGCACCGGCGAGGCGTTGCTCCGCAGGCTCCTCGAAGACCGGCAGGAGAGTCACGTACTGCTGTCCACCCCCGAAGTCGACGACGAGGACAACCGCGCCTGGCGTCTCTATCGCAGGCTCGGATTCACCGATGTGGTGCGGCATTTCACCTTCACAGGGGACAACAGGCCGTTCGCGGTGTTGGGGCGCCTGCTGCCGCTCGCCGCCGAAGGGACCGAGAACGCGCACTCCCCCAGCCGATAGCCTGGACAGATGATCGACGCGGTGGTGGTGGGATCCGGACACAATGCGCTGGTGTCGGCGTGCTACCTCGCCCGGTCCGGCTGGTCGGTCGAGGTGCTCGAGCGCGACACCGTGGTGGGCGGCGCGGTGTCCACCGTCGAACGGTTCCCCGGCCATCAGGTGGACCGCGGTTCGTCCGCGCACATCATGATCCGGCACACCGGCATCATCGAGGACCTCGACCTCGCCTCGCACGGACTGCGTTATCTCGACTGCGACCCTTGGGCATTCGCGCCCGCGCCGCCCGAGTCCGGCAGGCCGGGCATCGTCTTCCACCGCAGCCTCGAACGGACCTGCGCCTCCATCGCCGAGTCCTGCGGGGCCGCCGACGCGAGGGCATACCGAGAGTTCGTCGACACCTGGGGTCCGCGCACCGCGGGCGTGATGCGGGCGTTCGCCGGGCCGCCGACCGGTGGGAGGCTGGCCCGCTCGTTCGGCACCCTGGATCGGGGCGCTGGCGCCGCGGCGTTCTCACGGGAGTTCCTCGCCTCCGGGGACAGCTTGCTGGACAACTACTTCGACAGCGAGCGCCTCAAGGCGGCTCTTGCCTGGTTCGGCGCGCAGTCGGGTCCACCGATGTCCGAGCCAGGCACCGCCCCGATGGTCGGGTTCGCGGCACTGATGCACACCCTGCCGCCGGGCCGGGCGGTCGGCGGCAGCGGCGCCCTCACCCGGGCCCTGGCGTCGCGACTGGCCGCGGACGGTGGATCGGTGCGACTCGGCGACGCGGTGACCGAGCTGCGCCGCACGCCGAAGGGCTGGACGGTACGCACCGCCCATGGCCACGAGGTCCAGGCCAGGACGGTGGTGGCCGGCTGCCACATCCTGACCACCCTCGACCTGCTCGAGCGCGGCGGCCACGACCGGACGCAACTGGACGGGTGGCGCCGCCGGATCCGGGTCGGGCCGGGGATCGGCATGGTGGTCCGCCTCGGAACCGATTCGCTCCCCTGCTATCCCAGCGCCCCGGCGGGCGAGACCGTCACCTCCGGGCTTCAGCTACTGGTCTCCGATCGCGCGCAGCTGAGGCTCGCGCACGGCGCGGCGCTGGCGGGCGAGCTGCCGCCCGTCCCCGCGGTCCTCGCGATGAGTTTCAGCGGGATCGACCCGAGCCTGACCCCCGCGGGCGAGCATCAGGCGACGCTGTGGTCGCAGTGGCATCCCTACTCACTCACCGGCGGACGCGACTGGGCGGACCTCGCCGAATCCGAGGGTGACCGGATCGTCGCCGAGATCGAGCGGCTGGCACCGGGATTCACGGACTCGGTGCGCCACCGGCTGGTGCAGACCCCCGCGGACCTCGAGTCCGAGATGGGGTTGATCGGCGGCAACGTGATGCACGTCGAGATGTCGCTGGACCAGATGTTCATGTGGCGGCCCCTGCCGGAACTGTCGGGACACCGGGTGCCCGGCGCGAAGGGGCTGTACCTGACCGGCGCGTCCACCCACCCGGGCGGCGGAGTGTCCGGGTCGAGTGGGCGCAGCGCCGCGCGGATCGCGTTGTCCGACGCCCGGTTCGGAGGCTTGCGCCGGGCGCTGCGCCGATGAGCGGGCCGGGAGCCACCGGATCCGCCACGCCGCGTACCCCTACCGCCTGACACCTGCATGGCTGCCTGGCACGATAACGCTGTGCAGCAGCCCCACTCCGATGTCCGAAGTCGATCCCGCGTCCGACTGTTCGCCCTCTCCCTGCTCCTCCTGATCTGCATCCCGGTGCTCAGCGGGTGCCTTCGGGTCCAGGCGTCACTCGGCGTCTCACCCGACGACCGGGTGTCGGGACAGATCGTCGCCGCGACGGTTCCCACGGACGACAACGACAAGGGCCCGGAGCTGATCCCGCCGGATTCGTTGATCTCGAAGGTCCGGGTTCAGGCGTACAAGCAGGACGGATACGTCGGTAGTCAGGCCTTCTTCAGTGACCTGACCTTCGGCGAGGTGCAGCAGCTCGGGGCGATGTCCAGTCAGACCGGCAGCTCCATCCAGCTGGACTTCCGGCGCAACGGCGACGTCGTGGTCCTGGAGGGCAAGGCGGACCTCAAATCGGTGCCCGACGGCAGCGACGTCCAGTTCAGCGTCGCCTTCCCCGCGCGGGTGAACACCACCAACGGAACCCGCGACGCCGACTCCATCGTGACCTGGAAGCTGCCGCCCGGCGAGGTGAGCACGCTCCGCGCCGAGACCCGATACGCCGACCCGAGCACCCGCGGCTTCGCCGGCTGGGCGGGCATCGTCGCGGGCGTCACGCTTGGCGTCGCGCTCGTGGTCGGCGCGATGGCGTACTTCAGCAGGCACCCGAGGCGCTGACGCACGGTGCGCGTGTTGCACCCCGGGTGGGGCGCGACACGCGCACGGGTGCGAAGCGCTACCTGACCGAGGTAGCCAGTCCGAGGCGGGCCAGCACCTCGCGGGTCGCGCGGGCGAAGTTCAGCGTGATGAAGTGCAGGCAGGGTGCACCCTCGGCGATCAACCGCTCGCTCATCTCGGTGGCGAGCTCGATGCCGATCTCACGGACCGCGGCGCGGTTCTCCTCGGGTCCGTGGCCTGCCGCGCGATCCAGCCGCTCCGCGAGCTCGCGCGGCAGCTGCGATCCGGACAGCTCCACCATCCGCTTCACCGAGCGCAGCGACGTGATCGGCATGATCTCCGGAATGATCGGCTTGGCACCCTGCTCGGCGTCGTACCGGGACACCCGGTCGCGCAGCCGCAGATAGTCCTCGACGTCGAAGAACATCTGGGTGATCGAGTACTCCGCCCCGGCACGCAGCTTCGAGACCAGGTACCTGGTGTCGTGGTCGAGGTCCGGCGCCCGGAAGTGCCCCTCGGGGAAGGACGCGACACCGACATGGAAGTCGCCGAGGTCGCGGACCAGCCGGACCAGTTCCTCGGCGTACTCGACGCCGTCGGGATGCCGGACCCACTCGCCGAGCGGATCGCCAGGCGGATCGCCGCGCAGCACCAGGATGTTGCTGATGCCGCGGTCCGCGTAGGCGCCGACCATCGCACGCAACTCGTCGACGCTGTGGCCGACGGCGGTCAGATGGGCGACCGGGAGCAGCGTGGTCTCCTCGGCGAGGGCACCGGTGACGCGCACGGTCCGGTCCCTTGTCGATCCGCCGGCCCCATAGGTCATCGAGACGAACGCGGGCTGCATCTGCTCGAACTCGCGGACCGCGCGCCACAGACGTGCCTCCGCATCGGCATCGCGCGGCGGCGAGAACTCCACCGAGAAGGGAATCCGCCCGCCGCTCGAACCGATCCGGTCCACGATCGACGGGGTCTGGGTCACCCAGCCCTCGCTTGACCGTCCCCTGACGGCATCGAATGTCACTCGACAATCATAGTGGCGGGCAGCGAGGGCGACTTCGACGGACCACTAGGGTGAGGGTGTCGATCACCTTCCCAGGGCAATTCCCGGGGCAATCACCGAGGAGGACACCCTGTCCGCCCACGCCGCCTCCCCCGAGGCCACCGAGTCGCTGCCCGCCGCCGTCGAGACGGCACTGCGCGAGTTCTTCGACAGTCGCAGGCCGATCACCGATGCCGTCGGTGGCACGTTCACCGACGCCACGACCGCGCTGGAGGCCTTCGTCCTGCGCGGCGGCAAGCGGGTCCGGCCCGCGTTCGCCTGGACGGGCTGGCTGGGCGCCGGTGGCGACCCGACCGGTCCCGACGCCGCCGCGGTGCTGCGGGCCTGCGCCGCGCTCGAGCTGGTCCAGGCGTGCGCCCTCGTGCACGACGACATCATCGACTCCTCCCGCACCCGCAGGGGCTTTCCCACCCTGCACGTCGAGTTCGCCGACCGGCACCGTTCGGGCGGATGGTCGGGCGAACCGGCGAAGTTCGGTGAATCCGTGGCCATCCTGCTCGGTGATCTCGCGCTGGCCTGGGCGGACGACATGGTCCGCGAGTCCGGGGTCGACGCAGCCGCCCAGGTCCGGCTCGGCCCGGTGTGGTCGGCGATGCGCACCGAGGTCCTCGGGGGCCAGTACCTGGACGTGAGCACCGAGGTGACCGCCGACGAGTCGGTGGCCGCGGCGCTGCGGATCAATCGCTACAAGACGGCGGCATACACGATCGAGCGACCGCTGCACCTGGGCGCCGCCCTCGCCGCGGCCGATCCGGATCTGATCGCCGCCTATCGGGAGTTCGGCACCGACATCGGCATCGCCTTCCAGCTCCGCGACGACCTGCTCGGGGTGTTCGGGGACCCGGCGGTCACCGGGAAGCCCTCCGGCGACGACCTGCGCGAGGGCAAGCGGACCGTGCTGTTCGCCGAGGCCCTGCTGCGGGCCGACGCCAGTGACCGTGGCACCGCGGACGTGCTGCGGCGCAGCATCGGCACCGATCTCACCGAGGAGCAGGTGCAGCGGCTGCGCGCGATCATCACCGATCTCGGTGCGGTGGACGAGGTCGAGCGCCGCATCGACGAGCTCACCGCCAGGGGCCTGCGCGCCCTCGACACGAGCACCGCAACGGAGTCGGCCAAGCAGAACCTGCGCGCGATGGCGCTGGCCGCCACCCGTCGTACGGCCTGATCGGCGTGGGCCTGCGCACGGTCCCGGGTCGCACCGATCACGTGGTGGTCGTCGGGGCAGGGCTGTCCGGACTGTCGGCCGCGCTGCACCTGCTTGGCACCGGCCGCGCGGTCACCCTCCTCGAACGCGATCCGTCGGTCGGTGGCCGGGTCGGCGTGTACGACGGGCCCGGCTACCAGATCGACAGCGGCGCAACCGTTCTCACCATGCCGGAACTGGTCGCCGAGGCGCTGGCCGCGGTCGGGGCCGACTTCGGGTCGGTGTCCCCGCCGCTACGCCTGCACCGGCTGGACCCGGCATATCACGCGCGATTCGCGGACGGCGGGGCGATCGCCGTGCACTCGGACCCCGACGCGATGGCTGCGGAGGTCGCCCGGGCGTGCGGTCCCGACGAGGCGGGCCGCTACCTCCGGCTGCGCTCCTGGCTGGAGCGGATCTTCACGGCCGAGTTCGACCGGTTCATCGACGCGAACTTCGACTCGCCGCTCGACCTGGTCGGCTCGCGCGCTGCCCTCGCGGACCTGTCGACGCTGGTCCGGATCGGCGGCTTCGGCAGGCTCGGGCCACGCGTCGAGAAGTACCTCCGTGACCCGCGGCTGCAGCGCATCTTCACCTTCCAGTCGCTCTACGCGGGATTGAGCCCGGCGCGGGCGCTCGGCATCTACGGCGCGATCGCCCACATGGACACCTCGATGGGCGTGTACTTCCCCGACGGCGGCATGCGGGCGATCGCCGAGGCCATGGCAGGCGCCTTCACCGCCGCGGGCGGCACGCTCGCACTCGGGACCGAGGTGAGCCGGATCGACTACAGGAACGGTCGGGCGACGCGGGTGATCGCTGCCGACGGATCGGCGTTCGAGGTCGACGCCGTGGTCCTGACCGCGGACCTCGGCGGCGGGAGTGCCCTGCTGCAGCGTCGGACGTTGCCGCGGCGGCCGGTCCGGCACTCTCCCTCCGCTGTCGTGGCACACGGCACCATCCCCGCCTCCGTCGCCGCGCGCTGGACCGACTCGGGCCACCACACCATCGACTTCGGGGCGGCCTGGGAGCAGACGTTCGCCGAGATCACCGCGCGCCGCGGTCGCGGCAGGCTGATGAGCGACCCGTCGCTGCTGCTCACCCGCCCCGCGGTCACCGACCCGGGACTGCTGATCGACCGTGACGGTGTGCCGCACGAGCCACTGTCGGTGCTGGCGCCGTGCCCGAACCTGCACAGCGCCCCGCTGGACTGGGCCGCCCTCGGGCGGCCGTACGTCCGCGAGCTGCTCGTCGAGCTCGAGCGGCGCGGCTATACCGGGATCGCCGAGGGGTTCCTTGTTGACCTGATCGACACCCCGCAGACCTGGGCCGACCGCGGAATGTCCGCCGGCACCCCGTTCGCCGCCGCACACACCTTCGCGCAGACCGGACCGTTCCGGCGCGGAAACCTCGACACCGGAGCCGAGAACGTGGTGCTCGCCGGGTCCGGCACCACCCCGGGGGTCGGGGTGCCGACCGTGCTGGTCTCCGGGAAGCTCGCCGCCCAGCGGATCGCGGGCGAACTGCGTGCCAGGTCACAGACGCACCACGCGCGATAGGCGTTTCCCGCTGCGGAACACCGAACCACTAAACTAACCAGCTGTCCACGCATTCCGTCGACGGGTCCTGCCCGGCCGGACCGCAGTCAACGCACAGCCATGGGGGAAGAGCCGCACCGATGACGTCCCCACTTTCCGCTGCTGACAGGCACACCGGCGACAGTAACGGCCAGGCCCCGAGTGCCGGGCGTCTCCGCGCCGTCGCCGGGTTCGCGCGCAGCGAGGCGGGACACGCCGCGATCCTCGGGCTGGTCGGCGCGTCGATGATCACCTTCGGCGGTTTCGGCTCGGGCAGCGTTCGGCGCGAGGATCCGCTCCTCGAGGCGCTGCACCTGTCCTGGCTGCGCTTCGGGCACGGCCTGATCCTGTCGACGATCCTCGTGTGGGTCGGCGTGCTGTTGATGATCGCGGCGTGGGTCCGCCTCGGCCGCTGCACGCTGCGCGGCACGACCACGCTGCACGAGCTGCGCTGGGTGGTCCCGGTGTGGACGGCCCCGCTGCTGCTGGCTGTGCCCATGTTCAGCCGGGATGCGTACTCGTACCTGGCGCAGGGCGCGCTGCTGCGGGACGGCTTCGACCCGTACGCGGTCGGCCCGGTGGCCAATCCCGGCATCCTGCTCGACAACGTGAGCATCGTCTGGACCACCACCACCGCTCCGTACGGACCGATCTTCCTACTGCTCGGCCAGGGCATCACCTCGATCACCGGCGACAACGTGATCGCCGGGACGATGCTGCTGCGGCTGACCATGCTGCCCGGTCTCGCGTTGACCATGTGGGCGGTACCGCACCTGGCCCGCCAGCTCGGCGGCAACCAGGCGACCGCGCTGTGGCTCGCGGTGCTCAACCCGCTGGTCCTGATCCACCTGATCGGCGGCGTGCACAACGAGATGCTGATGGTTGGCCTGATGACGGCCGGCATCGCGCTCGTGCTCGAGCGGCGCCACGTCGCGGGCATCGCGGTGGTCGCGGTCGGTGTCGCCATCAAGGCCACCGCCGGCGTCGCGCTGCCGTTCCTGGTCTGGATCTGGATGATCCACGAACGCGACCGCGCGGTGGCAGAAGGCCGCACCCCGCCGTCGCCGCTGGCCCTGTTCGCCAAGACCGCGGGCGCGGGGCTCGCCGTGTTCGCCGCCGTGTTCGCCGCGGCCTCGGCCATCGCAGGCGTCGGCATCGGGTGGCTCACCGCGCTGTCGGGATCGGCGAAGATCATCAACTGGCTCTCGCTGCCGACGATCATGGCGCACATCGTCACCGTCAGCACCTCCTGGTTCACCGGGCTGCGGTTGGGCCCGGTGCTGGAGGTGACCCGCGCCATCTCCGCGGTCGCGCTGGTGGTGATCCTCGTTGCGGTGTGGTGGCGCTTCCGCCGGACGCCGCGGGAGGCCGTCATGGGCATCCTGATCGCGTTGGTCGCGATCGTGGTGCTCTCCCCCGCCGCGCTGCCCTGGTACTACTCGTGGCCGCTCGCCGTCGCCGCGGGCTTCGCCCTGTCGACCACGACCTTGATGATCCTGGTCGGCCTGTCCACGTGGCTGATGCTGGTCTTCCAGCCGGACGGCAATCCCGGGCTGTACACCCTCGTGCACGTGCTGCTCGCGACCTTTGCGGCGCTCGTCGCGGCCAAGTCGCTGGTGACCGTCGATCCGCTGCGCCTGCGCTCCACGCCCGCCGTCGCCGACGCCGCGGACACCCGTTCCGGCGCCGGGGCGGCCCCCGGCCGGGACTGAGATGACGACGCTGGACGATCGTGCGGCGGCGAGCGATCTCGGAGCCGCCTACCGGTATTGCGAGCGGCTGGCGGCCGAGCACGGCCGCAGCTATGCACTCGCCACCCGGCTGCTACCCGAACACCGCAGGCCGGCCGTGTACGCGCTGTACGGATTCGCCCGCACCGTGGACGACCTCGTCGACATCGACGCCCCTGCCGGCCGTCCCGCCTCCGATTGCCTGGCCGAACTCGACAGGATCGAATCCGAGCTGACGGCCGCCGTCGCGGGCAGCCCCACCGACGACGTCCGACCGGTCGTGCTGGCGGTAGCCGACACCATCGGCCGGTACGCCATCCCGCTCGATCACTTCACCGCGTTCCTCGGGTCCATGCGTATGGACCTGCCCGGTGCGCCCGGATTTCGTGCCGTCTACGCCTCGATGGACGAGCTCCGCGGCTACATGCACGGCTCGGCCGCGGCGATCGGGAAGCAGATGCTGCCGATCCTGGGCACGGTGACGCCGCTC
This sequence comes from Rhodococcus sp. PvR044, assembly GCF_040548995.1. NCBI lineage: Bacteria > Bacillati > Actinomycetota > Actinomycetes > Mycobacteriales > Nocardiaceae > Rhodococcus > Rhodococcus sp. PvR044. The sequence continues at coordinate 19,981 of NZ_JBEPSX010000018.1, read as the reverse complement.
GCCCAGGCCGAGCCCGCGGCCGCCGCGCTCGGCGAGGCCTTCCAGCTCACCAACTTCATCCGCGACGTGGGCGAAGACCTGCGGCGCGGACGCATCTACCTGCCGACGGAGGAGCTGTCCGCATTCGGCGTGGACGGCGACCTGCTGCGCCACTGCCAGTCCACCGGGGCCACGGACCCCCGTGTCGGGCGGGCCCTCGCCCATGTCGTCGCACTGAACCGGTCCGGCTACCGCGATGCCCGGCCGGGACTGGCGATGCTCGAGCCGAGGGCGCGGCCCGCGATCACCGCAGCGTTCGACCTGTACTCCGCGATCCTCGACGAGATCGAGGCGAGCGGTTACCGGGTGCTCGACCGGCGGGCGGTGGTGCCGAGGCGGCGGCGGCTGACGCTGGTCGCGCCGCGACTGCTGGAGTCCGCGGTCGCGGCGGCCCGTAGCTGAGCGGCTACTCCTGCTCGAGCGCCTGCGTGCGGGCACTCAGCGACCGCCCAAGGCCGGCGACCTCGGCGTCCATCTGGGGCACCAGCACCGGCGCGAGTCTGCGGATGTCGCGTTCGGCGATCGGGGTCTGCACCAGCGGGCGCAGCCAGCGCAACGCGCCGACCCAGCCAGGCACGTTGATCCGGCTCGATCGCTTCTCGATCCCCGCCACGAAGCGGCTGCCACACGCCTGCACCGACGTCGTCTTCCCGAGCGGGCCGGGCAGCGCGGCGAGCATCTTGGTGAACGCGGGCAGGTCGGCCTTGGCGTCCTGGACCAGCGGGGTGTCGATCCAGGCCATGTGGGCGGAGCCGACGTCGACCCCCAGGTGGGCGACCTCGAGCCGCAGGGTGTTGGCGAAGTACTCGGCCCCCGCCTTGGACGCGTGATACGCAGCCAGCCCGGGTGAGGCGGTGTACGCCGCGAGCGACGAGACGACCAGGACGTATCCCCTGCGCTCGATGATCGAGGGCAGGGCGGCGCGCACCGTGTGGAAGACGCCGACGAGGTTCACGTCGACGACGCGCCTGAAGGTCGCCGGATCGACCGCCAGGACGGATCCATAGCTCGCGATGCCCGCGTTCGCCATCACGACGTCGATGCCACCGAACTTCTCGACCCCTTGCGCGACAGCCGATTCCATCGACGGGAGGTCGCACACGTCCGCGACGACGGTCAGCGCGCGATCGGGACCACCGAGTTCCTCGGCCAGCGCGCGCAGCGGCTCCGCGTCCAGGTCGGTCAGCACGAGCCTCGCACCCTTGGCGTGCAGCCGACGGGCGACCTCCGCTCCGACACCACGCGCGCCGCCGGTGATGAGGACAACCTTGCCGTTCATGGATGTCATGGCGGAAAGCGTAGTCCCGGGAGCCCCGGCGGCGGGCTCATCGAATCGACGCGCCTAGAAGGCCATCGCCTGGGCGCGGCGAACCACCTCGCGGGCGAGGTCGGTGTGCAGCGCGTCCGCCGGGGCGCCCGGCAGGGTCTCGTCCTCGGTGAACAGCCAGCGCAGGATCTCCTCCTCGCTGTAACCGCCGTCGCGCAGGACCACGAGCAGACCGGACAGCAGCCGGACCACCTCGCCGTCCGCGGTGAAGAAGGTTGCGGGCACGCCGATGACGCCGTCGCGGCGCACGGCGACCAGCTCGCCGTCGCGGAGCATCTGGTGCACCCGGGTGACGACGATTCCGAGCAGTTTGGCCACATCCGCGAGCTGCAGCAGCTCTACCGAGGGATCGAGGACGTCGTCGCTATAAGGGATTGCACTCACATGGGTAACGGTATCGGGTCGGTGCGCGGTACCTCATGGGCGGTCCGCGCGATCGCGGCCGCCGCGCCGTCGGCACCGGGCGGGCGGCCCGCTGGCTACCATCGATGCGGACATTGTCGAAACTGCTGCGGTGAATCACCGAGTAGAAGAGAAACGGGGTAAGCGCGGGTGGGGCCAGGAGATCAGGCGCTGATCGGCACACTGCTCGACCGCCGCTATCGGGTGGACTCCCCGATCGCGCGCGGCGGGATGTCGATGGTCTACCGCGGCCTCGACATGCGGCTCGACCGGCCGGTCGCGATCAAGGTCATGGACCCGAAGTTCGCTCAGGACCCCCAATTCGTCGCCCGCTTCGAGTTCGAGGCCCGCGCGGTGGCCCGGTTGACCCATCCCGGGCTGGTCGCCGTGTACGACCAGGGCGTCGACGGCGAACACGCGTTCCTGGTGATGGAGCTGGTCGCGGGCGGGACGCTGCGCGAGCTGCTGCGCGAGCGCGGCCCGATGCCACCGCACGCCGCGGCCGCGGTCACCGGACCGGTGCTCGACGCGCTCGCGGTCGCGCACCGCGCCGGCCTGGTGCACCGCGACATCAAGCCGGAGAACGTGCTGATCTCCGACTCGGGCGAGGTCAAGATCGCCGACTTCGGTCTGGTTCGCGCGGTCGCCGGATCCAACGCCACCTCCAGCAGCGTGATCCTCGGTACCGCCGCCTACCTCTCCCCCGAGCAGGTCACCACCGGCAACGCCGACGCCCGCAGCGACGTGTACGCGACCGGTGTGTTGCTGTTCGAAATGCTCACCGGCCGAACGCCGTTCACCGGCGACACCTCGCTCTCGATCGCCTATCAGCGAATCAACGCCGACGTACCCAGCCCGGGTTCCCAGATCCAGGGGGTGCCGCCGGAGTTCGACCAGCTGGTGCTCGAGGCCACCGCCCGTGACCCCGAGGAACGATTCACGAACGCGGGCGAGATGTCGGCGGCGCTGCGTTCGGTGAGCCGGCAACTGCAGTTGCCCGCCTACCGGGTACCCGCCCCGAGACGATCCGCGCAGCACCTCAGCGCGGCCATGCAGGTCGCGGGCGCGCTGCCGCCGCCCGCCGCGACCACGGCCGGACCGAACGACGCGACGACGGCACTGGCGTCGGCCGCCCCGACCGCGGTGCACCCCGGCATCCAGCACGCCGGCCCGCAGCCGACCAAGGTGGTCACCGACCTGACCGCGCGCCAGCCGGAGTTCCCGCAGCCGGAGGTGGACCCCGGCGCGACACGGCAGCACCGTCGCGACCCGGCCCAGTACGAGTTCCCCGATTTCGCGGCCGAGCGTCAGCGCTCGCGGCGCACGATCATGGTGTGGCTGCTGGTGATCCTGCTGCTCGGGGTCGCGGTCGGATTCGGCGGGTGGTGGATGGGGTCCGGCCGGTACGCGGCGGTGCCCGCCATCGACGGCCTTGACCGCGCCTCGGCGACCTCGACGATCGAAGCCGCCGGGCTGAGCACCGAGATCCGCGGGGAGTACTCGAACAGCGCCCCGGTCGACACCCTGCTCGGCACCGATCCCGCCGCCGGGTCCCGGGTGCCGAAGGAGTCGGTGGTGGCCCTGCTGGTGTCGCTCGGCAGGCCCGCGGTCCCCGAGCTGCCCGCGGGCGGCGACCCGGATCAGGTGGACCGGGTGCTGCGCGAGCGCACCTTCGTGCCCGTCGAGGGCGGTGAGGCCTTCAGCACCAAGGTGCCCAATGGCGGTGTGGCGGCGCTGAAGCCGGGACCGGGCACGGTGCTCGACGTCGGGTCACAGGTCCAGATGATCCGGAGCAAGGGTTCGCCGCCGGTCCGGATGCCGGACGTGCGCGGCAAATCCGCCGATGAGGCCAGGGCCGCCCTTGACGCCGTCGGGATCACCGTCGGCGAGACCCGCGAAGAGTTCGACAGCGGCGTCGACGGCGGCGACGTGATCGGTACCGACCCGTCGACCGGCACGGAGGTCGGAGCGGGATCGAGCGTCACGCTGATCGTCTCGACCGCGGTCCGGCTGCCCTCGATGCTCGGGCGCACGGTGGGCTCGGCCCGCGATGAGCTGACCGGCCTCGGCCTGGTGCCACAGATCAGGCAGGTCACCGACTCCGACCGGTCGCTGGTCCTCACCCAGAGCCCCGGACCCGGAACACGGGTCGAGGCAGGCACCACGGTGTCGCTGGTCGCGGTGCCCTGACCCGGCCGCTCACCGACCGGGCGCCCCCACGAGTTCCTCGAGGTAGCGGGCGACGCCGTCCTCGTCGTTGCCGGCCAGGACGCGGTCGGCCAGCGCCCTCACCTCCGGCAGCGCGTTCGACGGGCACAGGGCGGTCCCCGCCCACGCCAGCATCGGGACGTCGTTGATCCCGTCACCCGCGACGGCGACCTCGTGCGCCTCGATCCCGCCGGTCGAGCACAGGTCCGCGAGGGCACTGGCCTTCGACACCCCCGACGGGGCCATCTCGAGGTAGGGCGCGCCCGAATGGGTCAGTTCGACGCCGTCGACCCCTGCCGCCACAGCGGCGCGGTACAACTCCGCGCTGGACACCTCGGGGTGCCGCACCACGATCTTCACCATCGGCTCGTCCAGCGCGGGCAATAGCTCCGAGAGTGCCATCTCGTGCGGGTGCCGGTGATGATCGGCGAATTCGCACAGCGCGGCGTACTCGGGTTCGGCGACGAAACTCGTCGGTCCGACATTCGCGAACACCACCCCCGGCATGAGCGACCGCACCCGAACCATCGCCGTCGTCGCCGCATCCGTCGTGATCGACGTCGTCGCGGTGACGAGGGCACTGCCGTCCGCGAGGTCGAGAACGACCGCGCCGTTGGCACAGATCGCCCTGCCGCGAAAGCCGCAGTCGAGCGCGAGTTCGTGGACGGAATGGCGGGCTCGCGCGGTCGCCCACACGATCTCGATCCCGGACTCCCCCGCCGCCGCCATCGCCGCGGCCGTCCGGCGTGAGATCGTGCGGTCCGACCGCAGCAGGGTGCCGTCGAGATCGGTGGCGACGAGTCGAATACGAGTCACTTCCGCCATGATGCCAGCCGCAGCCCGCGCGCGGCAGGCCCGCCCATCGGGCCTGCCGCGCCCAGCTCAGTCCTGCGGGCGGAAGACCGCGAACGCGCCGCCCTGTGGGTCCGTCAGGACCGCGAACCGGCCGGTCTCGGGGATGTCGGTGCCCGGCACGTGCACGGCGCCGCCGAGACCCGTCGCCCTCTCGACCGCGGCGTCGACATCGTCCACGCCGAAGTACAGCGCCCAGTGCGGCGGAATGCCCTCCGGGAAGTCCTCACCCATCGCCATCATGCCGCCGAAGTCGGTGCCGCCGAGGCCCCACTGGGTGTAACCGTCACCTGCGGTGACCGTCCAGCCGAACACGGTGCGGTAGAACTCGATCGCCCCCGCGGTGTCCCGGGTACGCAGCTCGATCCAGCACAGCGCCCCGGTCTCGTTCAGCCTGGCCGCGCCCTGGAACTTGCGGCCCTGCCAGATCGAGATGACCGCACCCGCCGGGTCGGCGAGCACCGCGAAACGGCCCAGATCGAACACGTCCATCGGCTCGGCGATCACCGAACCTCCTGCCTCCGTGGCCGCTCGCGCGGTCGCATCCACGTCGGCCACCGCGATCGAGGCCGTCCACGCGACGGGCTGGCCCTCCTGATAGAGCGGGCTGGCGGCGGCCACCGGGTCCTGATCGAGCAGCATCATCGTGTAGCCGCCCGCTTCCGGGTTCGGATCCGTCTCCGGCTTCCAGCCGAGCAGGCCGCCATAGAACTGTCCGGCCGCCGCGACATCGGTCGTGCCGAGTTCGGCCCAACACGGGGTCCCCAGCGTCGGTTCGGTGATCTTCATGATGTGTCCCTCACTGCGATGGTTGGGTACTCGATTCGATCGCACCAACCGTATCGCCGGCCACCGACACCGGTGCCAGACGCGGAGCGGCCCGCACCCGGGCAGGGTACGGGCCGCTCTGCGGAATCCGACGGCTCAGCCGCGAAGCATCTCCGCCACGAGGAAGGCCAGTTCGAGGGACTGCTGGGTGTTGAGTCGCGGGTCGCACGCGGTCTCGTAGCGGCCCGACAGGTCCAGGTCGGAAATGTCCTGCGCGCCGCCGAGGCACTCGGTGACGTTCTCGCCGGTCAGTTCGACGTGGATGCCGCCCGGGTGGGTGCCCAGTCCGTTGTGCACCTCGAAGAAGCCCTGCACCTCGTCGACGATCCGGTCGAAGTGGCGGGTCTTGTAGCCGGTGGACGCCTCGTGGGTGTTGCCGTGCATCGGGTCGCACTGCCAGATCACCTGGTGACCGGTGGCCTGCACCTTCTCGATGATCGCGGGCAACAGGTCGCGCACCTTGCCGTTGCCCATCCGCGAGATCAGGGTGAGCCGGCCGGGCTTGTTGGTCGGGTCGAGCCGCTCGACGTACTCGACCGCCATCTCGGGGGTCGTACTCGGGCCGATCTTGAGACCGATCGGGTTCGCGAGCATCTCGGCGAACGCGATGTGCGCGCCGTCGAGCTGCCGGGTCCGGTCGCCGATCCACAGGAAGTGCGCCGACAGGTCGTACAGCTTCGGGTGGTCGTCGTCGTTGTCGAGCCGCAGCATCGCCCGCTCGTAGTCGAGGACGAGCGCCTCGTGGCTGGCGAAGATCTGTGCCTGGTGCAGGCTCGGATCCGTGACCCGGCATGCGTTCATGAACTGCAGGCCTCGGTCGATCTCGGCGGCGAGCGCCTCGTACCGGGCGCCGGCGGGCGACGACGCGACGAACTCCCGGTTCCAGTCGTGCACCTTGTGCAGGTCCGCCATGCCGGCACCGGTGAGCGCGCGGACGAGGTTCATCGCCGCGCTCGCGTTCGCGTACGCGCGGACCAGGCGGGACGGGTCGTGGACCCGCACCGATTCCTCGGCGACGAGCGAGTTCACCATGTCGCCCCGGTAGGACTGCAGCCCGAGCGAGTCGATGTTCGACGAGCGCGGCTTGGCGTACTGGCCCGCGATCCGCGCGACCTTGACGACCGGCAGGCTCGCCCCGTAGGTGAGCACGACGGCCATCTGCAGCAGGGTGCGGATGTTGCCCTTGATGTGCGGCTCGGTGTTGTCCGCGAACGTCTCCGCGCAGTCACCGCCCTGGAGCAGGAACGCCTCGCCGCGGGCGACCTCGGCGAGGTTGTTCTGCAGCGCCTCCACCTCGCTCGCGACCGTGATCGGCGGCACGCTCTCGAGCACGGTACGCATCGCGGCGGCCCGGTCCTCGGGCCAGTTCGGCTGCTGGGCGGCGGGCTTGCTCAGCGCCTCATCGAGCTTCTGGCGCATCGCAGCGGGCAGCGGCGGGAGTTCGGGCAAGCGGTCGATCGGAACGTCGACAGTCCAGTTCACCAGTACAGGATATTCGCTCTGTCGAACGCGACACGCAAAGGGGCCGATAAGTCAGCGAATCGCGAGTGCCGCGCGGATCGCCTCGTACTTGACCAGGTTGTGCCTGGCGTCGGCCAGCGCGTCGTGCGCGTCGGCCGGAGCGGACGGCAACGCGGGCGACCCGCTGTCCTCCCAGTACTGGCGCAACTCACGGGTGAACCGCGGCAGCGAGCGCGGCAGCGCGGTCATGTCCCCCCACAACTGGCAGAGCGCGACGTGGTCGTATGCCGCGATCCAGGCCCACAGCTCCGGCGTGACCCCGGGGCGCGGAACGAGGAACTTGAGCAGGTCGTCGCGGATCTGGGTGCGCGAGCGCCACAACGGCGAGGACGGCTGCGGGAGCTTCGGCAGGACGTTGGCTCGCACCCACTTCCCCGCCTTCGTGGGGTCGAACTCGGTGGAGACGGCATAGAACTCTCTGCCGTCCTCGGCGGCCACGCCGATCGAAACCAGGTCGATTGTGCGACCATCCTCGATGAACTCGCAGTCGTAGAAGTAGCGCACCCGGGCAGACTATGCCGCCCGGCACTTCCCCACGACCACCGCCCCCGACCCGAAGGACAATTGGTGCCTGGCCAGGATCAGACCGCTCCCAGCGACCACGTGAGCACCGACACACCAGAAGCCGACACAACGGCGGCACCAGCGGCGGACGACGCCGATCGAGAGCCGGCCGGCCGGGGCGCGGGTATCCGGCGCATCGTCGCCGCCCCCGCGGCCCGCGTGTGCATCCTGATCGCCGCTGCCATCGGCGTGATCTACAACCTCGTCGGGTTCCCCGGCCTGCGGCAGATCGGCAGCTACTACCGGATCGACCTCGACGTGTACCGCATCGGCGGCACCGCGCTGGCGAACGGCGTCGCGCTCTACGGTCCGATGCCGCCGACCGCACTCGGCAAGTCGCTGCCGTTCACCTATCCCCCGCTCGCCGCGATCGTGTTCAGTCCGATGTCCGCGATCAGCCTCGGCGAGGCCAGCATCGCCCTGACAGTGCTCTCCCTGCTGCTGCTCTTCGCGACCGTGGTCGTGACCCTCACCTCCATCGGCGTCCTGCCGGAACGCACCATGCTGTGGATCGCCGGGGCGGCGTTCGCCGGGGCGCTGCTGCTCGAGCCGGTGTACTCCACCCTCGACTACGGCCAGATCAACATCGTGCTGATGGCCCTGGTCGCCGCCGACTGCCTGCTCAAGAAGACGCCGTGGCCGCGCGGCGCGCTGGTCGGTCTCGTCGCCGCGGTCAAACTCACGCCCGCGGTGTTCGTGCTCTACTTCCTGCTGCGCAAGGACTTCCGGGCCGCGGTGGTCACCGCCGTGAGTTTCGTCGCAGGCAGCGCAATCGGCTTCGCGGTCTCGTTCACCGATTCCAAGCAGTACTGGACCGATACCCTCATCGACTCCAACCGCATCGGCAGGCCCGCCTACCCCGCCAACCAGTCGATCACCGGCATGCTGGCCCGACTCGGCCTCGACCCCTCGATCCGGACCCCGCTGTGGATCCTGGCGAGCGCGGCGGTTCTGATCGTCACCGTGCTGGCCGCACGCCGAGCGCTGGCCGCGGGCATGCCCGCCCTCGCGCTCACCATGACGGCGCTGTTCGGACTCCTGGTCTCCCCGGTGTCGTGGTCACACCATTGGGTGTGGGTGGTCCCGACCCTGCTGATCCTGGGGCACCTCGCCTACACGCGTCGCAGCCTCGGCTGGGCGCTATGGGTCGCCGCGGGAGTGGCGCTGTTCGTGGTGGCCCCACACTGGCGACTGGCCCCCGGCCGGACCAGCGGCCTCGGCTGGCCGTTGTGGGATCAGTTCCTGGCCTCGTCGTACGTGTGGTGGGGAGTGGTGACGCTGGTGCTGGTCGCCGCGGTGGGCGTCACCGGCAGGTCCTCACGGATCGCCGCGGACGAGCCGTCGCGAGTGCCTGCCCCGGTGGCCTAGCCCGCTCGTCTGGAAGATTGGGAGAGGGCAATGGCTGACGACGATCGTCACGACGGGGATTCGGACGTCGACTGGTTCTGGGAAGTCATAGAGGAGGCCTCGCGGAGCCGTGATCACCTTCGTGAAATTCTCGGACGACTGCCGAAGGGCGCCGTCCACACGTTCCAGGATCTGTTCCTGGACTTCGCCGCCGAGCTACAGGACGAGCCATATCGGTCGGATCTCGGGCCCGACGAGTCTGAAGACGGCCTCGAAGACGCGGCGCACTGGGTCGTCAGCCAGGGGCGCGTGACATACGAAGCGGTCCTCGCAGGGCGTAGCCGGATGCCGGCACACGTCGACGTCGGTGATCCAGCCAACCTCGGCGGGCTCGCCTACGAGGTCTACTTTCACCGGTTCGGGGAGCCGCTGGACCTGATCTAGCTCGCCCGGGTGTCCGGGATCCGGTCGGCGGCGGGCGCGGGTGCGGGCGCCGCCGTCTCGGCGGGCTTGTTCTTGAGCGTGGCCGCGTAGATGTCGACGTACTCCTGACCGGAGAGCGCCATCAGCTTGTACATGACCTCGTCGGTGACCGCGCGCTCGACGAAGCGGTTCCCACCCATGCCGTTGAAGCGCGAGAAGTCGATCGGCTCGCCGACCTTGATCACGATCTTCGCGAAACGTGGAAAGCGCGAGCCGATCGGGTTGAGCTTGTCGGTACCGATCATCGCGACCGGGATGACCGGGACGCCGGACTGCAGCGCCATCCGCGCCATGCCGGTCTTGCCCTTGTACAACCGGCCGTCCGGGGAACGGGTGCCCTCGGGGTAGATCCCAAGCAGCTTGCCGTCGCCGAGCACCTTCATGCCCGCATTGAGCGCGTCCTGCGCAGCATCGGCGCCGGTCCGGTCGATCGGCACCTGGCCGACCGCGGAGAAGAACCACCGCTGGAATCGGCCCTTGAGTCCGGTGCCGGTGAAGTACTCGCTCTTGGCCAGGAAAGTGATCCGGCGCGGCGAGCGCAGTGGCAGGTAGAACGAGTCCATCACGGCCTGGTGATTGCTGGCGAGAATCGCCGGACCATCACTCGGAATGTGTTCGGCGCCTTCGATAGTCGGGCGCCCGAGCACCAGCAGGATCGGTCCGAGAAAAATGTATTTGACCAGCCAGTACCACATGGCACCCTTCCCGAAGTCATCCGTGCTCACGCTATGTTTCTCGTGTGATGACTGTACTCACGGCCGGTGCATGTGGTCCACCGGAGGGGCACCCCGGCCACCGGTGCCCGCGCGAGCCGGTCAGGATTCCAGTTCCGTGCGAGCGAGTTCGGCCGCACCGATCATCCCCGCCGCCTCGCCGAGCTGGGTCGGCCTGATCCGGGCCAGTGGACGATGTCCGGACCCGGTGATGAGGGTGGCGTAGTGCTCACGCGCGTCGTCGAGGAAGAGCGGCGCCGAACTGGCGACGCCACCGGCGATCACCACGAGGTCGGGGTCGTAGACATCGCTCACCATCGCGAGCCCGACGCCCAACCAGCGCGCGAACTCCGCCATCGTCGCCATCGCGACCTTGTCGCCGTCCTGTGCCGCGCCCGCCACCCGGCGACCGGTCAGGCCCCCCGGGTTCCCCGCCACCTCGCGCGCCAGGACCGTCGACTCGGCCGGATTGGCGGCCAGCAACTCGATCGCGGTGTCGACGAGGGCGGTGCCGCTGCAATACCGCTCCCAACAGCCGCGCTTGCCGCAGGCGCAGGGGCGGCCGCCGGACATCACCTGTACGTGCCCGAGCTCGGGTGCCACCCCGTGGCTACCCCGGTAGAGCTCGCCGCCGATCAGCAGTCCCGCACCGATCCCGGTCCCGATCGACATCATCAACACGTTCTGCCCGCCTGCCGCGGCGCCGAACCGGTACTCCGCCCAGGCAGCCGCATTGGCGTCGTGCTCGAGGATCACCGGCATGCCGAGGCGATCGCTGAGGTCGCGCGCGACCGGTGCGTCCACCCACGGCAGGTGCGGCGCGAAGCGCACCGTGGACCGGTCCGGGGTGATGAAGCCCGCCACCGCGAGGCCGACGCCGACGATCTCGTGCCGCCCGCAGAGCTCCCGGACCGCGCGGTCGAGCCCGTCCTCCAGCGCCTGCGCAGACCGCGGAGTCGGCGCGAACGTCGAGTCGAGCACCTGACCGTCGGCATCGACGACCGCCGCCCTGATGCTGGTTCCGCCGACGTCGATACCGATCGTGAGTGCGGTCCGACCGCCGGTGCGCGTGCCCATGGTCAACGATTGTGCTCGACCTGAACCGAGATCGGGACGAACTTCGGGCGAGCACCCTGCGCCTGCGCGCCAGGAGCGGCCGTCGATCCGTCGGGCCCACCGTCGGGGTCGGGATGCGCCCCGTGCTCGTCCAGGATCTGCCGGAGCAGTGCGAGCAGCACCGCCGCCTGCGAACCGAGCAGCGTGATCAGGTCGTGCTGCTCGCCTCGGGCCAGCGCCGCAAGCGCACACACCGGGCACCAACTGCACCCGTATGGCCCCGGCTCGCCGCCGTCGGGGTTCGCGGCGGCAGCGGCGGCCTCGGACGCCTTCTGCAGCAGCGGTTCCAGCCGATCGAACGCCGCATGTGTGAGCGCCCGCAGCTCGGCGACCAGGTCCGCGTGATCGTCGCTCACAGCGGCCAGACCTGCGGATCGGGGCGGAACCGGACGACGAGATCGCCGTCCTCGAACTGGGCGCCGACCGTGGTGCAGCGCCGGAGCACGGACGCCAGCCTGACCCTGCGCCGGACCCCTGCCGCGCCGACCACCAGGTCGTCCTCGACCCTGCCGAGGGTCAGCGTGGACGGGTCTACCAGGGGCATGCGCAGTCGCAGCGCGTACACCGATTCCACCCCCGACCCTGACTCCAGTTCCACCCTCGCCCCCGCCGAATCGTCGTCCGCGGCGGTCAGCGGATCGACCCCGGCCGGATACAGCGCATCGGCGAGCGCGGCGAGAGAGTCAAACCCTACCGGCTCGAGGGCGTTCTCGTCGGCCGTGCGGACCGGCAGCCCGCCGAGCGAGCCCGCCAGCGAATCCAGCTGCACACGCTCACGCTCCGCTCGCTCCGCATACCAGCGCAGAGCCGGATGGTCCACGCCCTTGGCCGGGACCGGATCATGTTGCGGCAGAATCCTGTTCACGATCAAGCCGTCGACTCGCACGCCGAGCACGGACATCGCCGCCGCGGTTCGCCGCGCCTCGGCCACGCCGACCGCATCCGCGGTGAGCACCATTCGCGCACAGGTGTTCTGCCGGTCGGTGAGCATCGCCCGGACCGGCAGCGTGAAGTCACTGAGACGGTCGACCAGCAGCGCGGCAATCGCCTGCCAGCGCTGCGCTCCCGGCGGCACCGTCGCCCTGAGGTATCGGGGCCAGATCCGCTCGAGATAGTCGTGCACCATGTCCGGAACCGTCAGCAGGCGCAGCAGTTCCCCGGTCGGCGGGCAGTCGACCAGCACGGCGTCCCAGTCCCCTCCCTGCGCGAGCCGGGCCACCTCGGCCAGCCCGAGCAACTCCTCGGCACCGGGCAGTCCGGTCAGTTCCTGCGGGTCGGGCAGCGACAGCGCAGAACCGTGCTCGTGATCGGTGCCGCTGGGGATCAGGGCCGACAGCGCGACCAGTCGATCCTCGAGCAGGGTCAGGGTGTCGAGCTCGAGCGCGTCGAAGCCGTCGGCCACGGCGAGGACACCGGTACCCGCCGCTGCGGCCGCGCCCTCCAGCGCGAGCACCTCGGTCAGCGAGTGCGCGCGATCGAGCGAGATGAGCAGGACGCGGTCTCCGGTGCGCGCCAGCGCAATCGCGGTCGCGGCCGCCAGTGTCGTCTTCCCGACGCCACCCTTTCCGATGAAGAACCGGACCTGGGTGTTCGCATCGGAGCCGCGCCCGGTCAGCCTTCGACCCTCTTCTTCAATTCCTTGAGGGCGGTGTCGGTGATCGCCTTCTCGGCCTTGCGTTTGAACAGCCCGATCATCGGGATGTTCAGGTCGACGGTCAGCTCGTAGGTGACCGTGGTGGTCCCGTCCGGCTGGTCCTCGAGGGTGTACGAGCCGTCCTGCGACTTCTGGATCTCGGCGGAGGCCAGCGACCAGCGCACGGACTTTCCGTCCGGCGCCCAGTCGAAGTCGAGTTCGTAGGTGTCCTTGACCATCCCGGCATCCAGCACGAACCGGACCCGCCGCGCGCGACCGTTCGCCCCGCGGGCGAGCACCTCGACTGACTTCGCCGCGGCCACCCACTCGGGGTACGCGTCGTAATCGGCGATCACGTCCATCACCCGACCCGACGGAGCGGCGATGCTGATCGACCTCTTGGTCTTGTCGGCCATACGACCAACGCTTCCTTTCACTCCAGGACAGCCACGAAGGCACTCGAACCCATCACACACGAAACAGATGTGCGCGCACAACGACCGGCCGCACCGCGCGACACCGTCGGCGGGCGATCACCTGGGGGTCGGCGACTCTCCGGCAGGCCGACCGGCCTCGAGCTCGCGCTTGGTGCCGAAGGCCATCACCTTGCCCGCCACGCGGCGCGCCCGGGTGAGGGCCCCGAGATCGAGCTCGGCCAGTTCCGCTGGACCGGCGCCGGTCGGCTCGGCGTGCAGGAAGTAGTGCACGATCGTGCCGTCGAGCTCCGGCTCCAGCCAGACCTCCATGGTTCCGGTCAGCGCGCCCGTGACCGTCCAGCGAATCCCCTTCTCGCCTCGGTCCTCCCGCACGCTGATCTGGAGATCCGGCCACCAGCGGCGCCATTTCGACACCACGCCGATCGACTCCGCGACCGATGCCGGCGGCGCCGCGATGAAGGTCTGGTCCGAGACCTGAATGCTGCTCACCGGATTAGCTTCACACACTCCGCGCGGCGGGTGCGGGCCAGGGCCGATCAGCACGGGTTAAAGTGGAACCGCAGCAAAACCTACTCGTCAGTACACCGCAGTGCCGGAGGTCTTCGTGCGTGAATTCAGCGTTCCGTCAACATTCACCATCCCTGAGGACGCGTCCGCCGTCGACTCGGTGTTCACCCATGCGGCGAACACACCCGACCTGGCCGTCTTCACCCGGCTGACCGGCGGCACGTGGACCGATGTGTCCGCGGCCGAGTTCGCGGACCAGGTCACCGCCCTCGCCAAGGGCCTGATCGCATTCGGCGTGCAGCCAGGCGATCGGGTCGCCCTGATGTCCTCGACCCGGTTCGAGTGGCAGCTGATCGACTTCGCGATCTGGGCCTCGGGCGGCGTCACCGTGCCGGTCTACGAGACCTCCGCGGCCGAGCAGGTGCGGTGGATCCTCGAGGATTCCGCCGCCGTCGCGCTGTTCGTCGAGAACGACGGCCACACGAAGGCACTCGAGCAGGTCGCGGCCGAGTCCCCGGCCCTGCGCAAGATGCTGCAGATCGAGGGCACGCCGGGAGCGGTGGCGGAGCTGATCGCGCTCGGCGCCGATGTCAGCGACGACGAGGTCCGGTCCCGCGCCGACGCGCTCAAGGCGACCGACCCCGCGACCCTGATCTACACCTCCGGCACCACCGGTCGCCCGAAGGGCTGCCAGCTCACCCACTCCAACCTCATCGCCGAGTCGCGCGGCATCAGCACCTCCGGATTCGGCGAGCTGCTGCGCCCGGGCCGTCGCACCCTGATGTTCCTGCCGCTGGCACACGTGCTCGCCCGCGCGGTCTCCCTCGCGGCCTTCGACGCGGGCGCCACCGTCGGCCACACCTCCGACATCCCGAACCTGGTCCCGACCTTCGGCACGTTCAAGCCCGACTTCATCCTGTCGGTGCCGCGCGTGTTCGAGAAGGTCTTCAACACCGCCCGCCAGAAGGCGCACGCCGAGGGCAAGGGCAAGATCTTCGACAAGGCCGCCGAGACCGCGGTCGAGTGGAGCGAGGCCAAGGACACCGGCGGTGCCGGCTTCGGCCTCAAGGTCAAGCACGCGGTGTTCGACAAGCTGGTGTACTCCAAGCTGCGTGCCGCGCTCGGCGGCCAGTGCCAGCTCGCCATCTCCGGCGGCGCCCCGCTCGGTGCCCGCCTCGGCCACTTCTTCCGTGGCATCGGCGTGACGATCTTCGAGGGCTACGGCCTGACCGAGACGACCGCGGCGGTGGCGGTGAACACGCCGGGCGGCCAGAAGGTGGGCAGCGTCGGAAGGCCGTTGGCCGGCAACGCGGTTCGCATCGCCGAGGACGGCGAGATCCTGCTCTCCGGGCCGGTGGTCTTCGGTGGCTACTGGCGCAACGAGGCGGCCAGCGCCGAGGCGCTCGAGGACGGCTGGTTCCACACCGGCGACCTCGGCTCGGTCGACTCCGAGGGCTACATCACGATCACCGGGCGCAAGAAGGAGATCATCGTCACCGCGGGCGGCAAGAACGTCGCGCCCGCGCAGCTCGAGGACCAGCTCCGCGCGCACCCGCTGATCAGCCAGGCGCTCGTGGTCGGCGACCAGAAGCCCTTCATCGGCGCCCTGATCACTGTCGACCCCGACGCGTGGACGGGCTGGAAGGCGCGCAACAGCAAGCCTGCCGAGGCCACCGTCGCCGATCTGGTCGCCGATGCCGACCTGATCGCCGAGGTCGATGCGGCCATCGCGGAGGCCAACAAGTTGGTCTCGCACGCGGAGTCGATCAAGAAGTACCGGATCCTGCCGGTGGACTTCACCGAGGAGACCGGCGAGCTCACGCCGACGCTCAAGCTCAAGCGGAACGTCATCCACCAGAGCTTCGCGAACGACATCGAGGCCATCTACGCCAAGTAGGCGGCTCCGCCGCCTGTGCGTGGTTGACGAGTGCCAGCACTCGTCAACCACGCACGGGTGCGCAGCGCCTAGTGCAGCAGGCCGCTGAGCTTGGCTGCCAGCGCATCCCAGCGCCACTGCTCGGTCACCCACGTGCGGCCGGCTGCGCCCATGGCCGCCGCGCGGTCGCGATCGGCGAGCACCGAGATCACCGAGTCGGCCACCTGCCGGACCGACCGCCCGTCTACGACGTGCCCGGTCTCGTTCTCCCGCACCGTTTCCGGCGCGCCACCGGATCGACCCGCGATCACCGGAACGCCCGAGGCCGAGGCCTCGAGGAACACGATGCCCAGCCCCTCGACGTCGAGGCCCGCTCCCCTGGTCCGGCACGGCATCGCGAACACGTCGGCGATCGTGTGGTGCGCCGCGAGCTCGGCGGACGGCACGGTGCCCGTGAACACCACGTGCTCGGCCATCCCGGTCTCCTTGGCCAGCGCGTGGAGTCGACCCTGGTACGGGCCGCCGCCGACGACGACGAGCACCGCGCCGTCGATGGACTCACGGATCCGCGGCAGCGCCCGGATCAGCACGTCCTGGCCCTTGCGCGGGACCAGCCGCGACAGACACAGCACGGTCGGGCGATCGCCAAGCCCGTATCGCGCCCGCAGCTCCGCCCTTGCCGCCGGGTCGGGTCGGAACACCTCGGTGTCGACACCGGGCGGCAGGTGCTCGAGCGCGGCGCCTGCTCCGAACGCGGACGCGAACCGGCCGCGCGTGTACTTGCTGACGAAGGTGACGGTGTCCGTGGTGTTCCCGATCCGGCGCAGCGCCTGCCTGGCGCCCGGCAGCATCGACCAGCCGACCTCGTGGCCGTGCGTGCTGGCCACTACCCGCTCGGCGCCTGCCCGGCGCAGCCCGGGGGCGAGCAGTGCCAACGGTGCCGCCGCGCCGAACCACACGCTGTCGCATTCGCGCGACCGCACCAGCTTGGCCGCCCGGCGGGCCACCAGCGGCGTTGGCAGCATCAGCGTCGTGGGGTGGCGGACCACCTCGAACGGCTGACGCGCGTCGAACTTCTTGTGGCTGTCACCCCGCCAGCGCGGGGCGTACACCACCAACTCGTCGGCAGGCAGCGCGTTCGCAAAGGACTGGAGGTAGGACTGGATGCCTCCCGGTCGGGGCGGAAAGTCATTCGTCACCAACAGGGTTCGGCGCATATGTTCACCGTAATTGCCGGACACGGGGGGCCGCTGCGCAGGGTCGGGTCGACCGGCTCTCAGTCGAGGCCCTCGGCGACCCAGCGGCCCCAGTCGGTCACGAACTCGGACGCGGAGAGCCCGACGGCCTCGTGCAGCTTCACATCGAGCTCGTGGCTGTCGACGGGTCCGGTCGCCAGGTCCACGTACAGCTCGCGCAGCGTCGGCTCGTCGAACCGGTCGGCGACAAACGCCGAGACGGACCAGGCCAGCTCGTATGCCGCCTGGGCGCGCTCCCCGCCTGCCATGAAGTCCGCGTCGACGGGCAGCCGCGTCGGGGGCCCGTGCGCGACGACCGCCGCCGCCAGAATCGGCGCGGCCCGACCGACGGGAGCATCGGCATCGCGGTGACCGGCGTAGTCGGCGAACCCCTCCAGCATCCACATCGGCGATCCGTCGGTGGTCGCGGCGCGGGCGGCCACGTGGGTGAGCTCGTGTCGCAGCACCGAATGCCGGGTGTCCTCGTCGAGTCGCTCCGACGCGGCCGGGCTGAACACGACGCGCTGGCCCGTCGCAGAGTCGGACCCGGGCTCGACGACGTCCGAGACCGCGACCGCGGCGATATCGGAGCCGCTGTGGTCCGCTCCGACCTGCTCCATGAACTCCTCCTGAGAGGAACTGACGACCACCAGCGCCCGCTGCGACCAGTCGGGGCCCCACAGTTCGGTCACCGAGGACACCGCGTCCGCGAGGTCCGCCGCGATCGCGTCGATCAGCTCCTCCTGGTCGGAGTGACCGAGCACCACCGACGAGTGCGAACCGGTCTCCACCTCTCGCACGACGACCGGGCCGAAATCCCAAGGGCCCCGCCAGGTATGGCGTCCGTACTCGGGGAGTGACCGGTCGGAAACCAGGGTCCAGTTCTCCCCCCGCCTGGCGACGATCAGTGAGACGGGCTTGCGCGTGGAACCGGCATCGGCGCCCTCGACGGCGTAGCGCAGGTACGCGGGCACCGCCCACACGTCGGTGGCGTCGAGCTGCTCGGCCAGGTCCGTCGGAACCGGGGTCTCGGGGTCGGATCCGATCTCGTAGCCCCAGTCCGCCAACGGCACCGCGGCGAGATGCTCGCTGCGGCGGATCTCGGAGGCGAGGAACTCGGGCGCAGCGGCGCGGTCGAACAGCGCGGCAAGCGCGTCGGTGTCACCGGCCCTGACCGCGCCCGCCCAGCGGTTCAGGAGGTCCTGAACGCCCGCGCGGCGCGCCTGTTCGTACGGATTGACGGCGGCGGCGCCCTCGGCGCCACGCGGTTCCGATTCCGTCAGCTGCGACCGGGCCGTCAGTGCGCCGACCACGACGACGGCGAGCAGCAACCCCGCGAGCGCAGCCGCCTCCCAATTCCGGATCCGACGCCGTGGCTGCCGCGGCGGGACGTCCGGTACGCCGTTCAGTACCTTCTGGCGCCGTAGAACGGGTACGCGTCCATCGGCGCGACCTTGACCGGAACACCGAAGGTGGACGCGTGCAGGATGTTGCCGTTGCCCGCGTACATGCCGACGTGCGAGATGTCGGGGTAGAACAGCACCAGGTCGCCCGGCTGCAGCTCGGAGCGCGAGACCGGGATCCCGCCCGCGGCCTGGGCCTGGCTCGAACGCGGCAGCGTCTTGCCGACCTGCTTGTAGGCCCACACCATCAGGCCGGAGCAGTCGAAGGAATCCGGACCGGTGGCGCCCCAGACATACGGCTTGCCGACCTTCGTCAGGCCTGCCTGCAGCGCGCCGGAGTTCGACCCGGGCACGAGCCCCTTGAGCAGGATCTGCGGATCGAATCCGGGAGGGAACGGGCTACCCGCGAGGGCGGCCCGCTCCGAACCGCTGAGCGCGCCGAATGCCTGGGTGACCTGCGCGATCTGGGCCTGCAGGTCGCTCTGTTTGTTCTGCAGGTCGTCGCTGATCGACCGGGCCTGCTCGGTGGCGGTGCGCGCCGCGTCGGCGGACTGGCGTGAGGCCTCGGCCGCGTTGGCGGCCTCGTCGGTGGCCTGCTTGAAGTGGCCGACCTGGGCCGCGGTGTCCTCGGAGAGCACGCTGAGCGTGGACATCTGGTCGAGGAGTTGCTGCGGGGAATCGGAGACCATCACCGCGAACAGTCGATTGACGCGGGCGCCCTGGTAGCTGGCCGTCGTGAGCTTGTCGACCGCGGGCTGGAACTGCGCGATCCTGGCCTTCGCCTCGGTCAACAGGTTCTCGTCGGCGGCGTGCCTGGACTCGGCGTCGCGCTGGACGGCGGTCTTGGACTCGAGGTCGATCTGGGCGTTGTGCAACGCCTCGCTGGTCTGCTCGGACGTCCGGGAGAGTTCGGAGAGCTTCTCGAGCGCGGCTGTCGGATTCTCCAGCGCGGGATCCGCGGCTGCGGTGCCCGCGGGGACCACGACTGCTGCGAGGGACAGCAGGCCCGTTGCCAGCACTGCACTGGTGGATCGCTTCAGTCTCTGTGACGCCACGAAAGCTGGTACTCCGTTCTTCCACTGCCCGTCGGCCGGATTGGCTGGCGGGTCGGGCTGGGAAGATCAGCCCTGCCCCACGAACCGAGGTCCGAGCGGGAGATGCACCCCGGCGACTCCGTCCCCGGTGCCGGACCGGCGCCTGCGGCGCCCGGATCCAGCGTGGTGGTGACCTCCGATGCCACGCCGGGTGACGCGGCAAGATTTCGGAAGGTCTCAGACAGGTTACGGAATGGCATACGACGATGTCCACCCATACTACCGAGGCATTTTGCGCTCACCCCGAGGGTCGCGCGACAGACGCAGACCCACCGACGAAAACGTGGTGGGGGCCCCCCCCCCCGGGCGGGGGGGGGGCCCCCCCCCGGGGGGGGGGGGGGGGGCCCGAGCCGGGGGGGCCCCCCCCCCCCCAGGGCCCCACCGCGGGGGGCGGGG
>NZ_JBEPSX010000017.1:0-63959 GCF_040548995.1 Rhodococcus sp. PvR044 | reverse complement strand
ACGAGGCGCCTGTCGGGATGCACTAGGCGGCTGCGCCGCCGGTGCGCGGTTGACGTGTGCAGGGACTCGTCAACCGCGCACGGGCGGCGCAGCCGCTTAACTAGCCGGGGATCTCGACCAACGGATAGACGCCGTTCTCGTCGTGGACTTCGCGACCGGTCACCGGGGGGTTGAACACGCACAGCATGCGCATCTCGGTGACCGGCTCCACGCGGTGCCGCTCGTGGCCGTCCAGCAGGTACATCGAGCCGGGGCCGAGCTGATGGACGACGCCGTTGTCCAGGTCGGTGAGAATGCCCTCGCCCTCGATCAGCCAGACCGCCTCGACGTGATGGGCGTAGTGGAACTCGTTGACGGATCCGGCCCGAATCGTGGTCTCGTGGAACGAGAATCCGACCCGGTCCGCGCCGAGCACGATGCGCTTGCTGCGCCAGTTCCCATCGGCGCTGGTGATGTCGCGCTCGGTGCCGGTGATCTCTTCGGTGGTGCGGACGATCATCTTCGGTCCCTCCTCAGGCACAGACCTTGGCGGTGGCCTCGGCGAGAATGCTCAGGCCGTGGTCGAGTTCGGCGTCGGTGATCGTGAGCGGCGGCAGGAGCTTGACCACCTCGTCGGAGGGGCCGGACGTCTCGGCCAGCAGGCCCTCGTCGAACGCGAGCCCGCACACCTTGACCGCCTTGCCCGGATCGTCGAACACCAGGCCCTGGACCATGCCGCGGCCGCGGGTGCTGACCCCGTCGAACTGGTCCGACAGGTTCGCGAAGATCTGCGCGATGCGCTTGCCCTTCGCGGCGGTGGAACGCTCCAGGGTGTCGTCGGTCCAGTACTGCTCGATGGCGGCCGTCGCCGTCACGAAGGCGGGGTTGTTACCGCGGAAGGTGCCGTTGTGTTCGCCGGGCGCCCACACGTCGAGGTCGGGCCGCAGCAGCGTCAGTGCCATCGGCAGGCCGTAGCCGCTGATCGACTTGGACAGCGTGACGATGTCCGGCGTGATCCCCGCGATCTCGAAGGAGAAGAACGGACCGGTTCGCCCGCAGCCCATCTGGACGTCGTCGACGATGAGCAGGATGCCCCGGCTCCGGCAGAGTTCGGCGAGCGCACGCAGCCACTCGGGCCGCGCGACGTTCACCCCGCCCTCGCCCTGCACGGTCTCCACGATGACCGCGGCGGGACGGTTCAGCCCGCTGCCGGAATCGTCCAGCACCCGCTCGAACCAGTGGAAATCCTCGGTGGCACCGTCGAAGTAGTTGTCGAAGGGCATCGGGGTGGCGTGTACCAGCGGAATCCCCGCACCCGCACGCTTCATCGAGTTGCCGGTGACCGACAGTGCGCCAAGGGTCATGCCGTGGAAGGCGTTGGTGAAGTTGATGATCGACTCTCGGCCGGTGACCTTCCTGGCCAGCTTGAGTGCCGCCTCGACGGTGTTTGCGCCGGTCGGGCCGGGGAACTGGACCTTGTAGTCGAGTCCGCGCGGTTTGAGGATGTACCGCTGGAAGGTCTCGAGGAACCGCCGCTTCGCGACGGTGGACATGTCGAGGCTGTGCGTGATGCCGTCGCCGAGGATGTAGTCGACGAGGGCCTGCTTGAGCTCGGGGTTGTTGTGGCCGTAGTTCAGCGCGCCTGCGCCCGCGAAGAAGTCCAGGTAGTCGCGGCCGTCCTCGGCGCGAATCCAGGAGCCGGAGGCGGAGCTGAACACGGTCGGCCAGCTGCGGCTGTAGCTGCGGACCTCGGACTCGAGGGTTTCGAAGATGCTGATGTCTTCCAGGGTGGTCATTGCTCTCCTCCTGTGGTGTCATCGCCGATGATGTAGAGCTCTTCGGATTCGTGCTGATCGGGGAAATGACTGTTGGTGAACAGTTCTCGATTGGTGATGTCGACGTACCGCATCCGTGCCACGGACGTGAACAGGGCTCGGGACGCGTCGTTGCCCGGACTGATCGTGGTCTCGAGCCTGGTGACGCCCTGGAGGGCGAGGTGATCGAGCAGGTCGTTCAGCATCGCCGCGGCGACTCCGCGGCCGCGCAGCGATTCGTCGACCGCCACCTGCCAGACGAAGACCGTCCGCGGGTCTTCCGGACGGACGAAACCGGTGACGAAACCGCCCACGCGGCCGTCCTGTTCCGCGACCACGGATGTGTCACGGAAGTCCCTGCACCACAACAGGTATGCATAGCTTGAGTTCAGATCGAGCACCTGCGAATCGCGGGCAATCTCCCACATGCGCACGGCGTCATCGATTTCGGGCTGCCTTGTCGTCACCGCTCCGGGAGCGGTGGTCGGGGTCGCACTCTTTGTAACGGGGCTCATCTGTCGAACGAACGTAACAATGGGGGCAACGGATTTCAGCTACCCCCGGCGATTCCGCATGCCCTGACCCGGCTCCCGCACTGGTGAGCCCGACTGTGTGAGCCTGGTCACATCAGGGGGTCAGCTGACGCTCGCCAGGGCAAACGGCAGGACGGCAGGGGCGCCCGCAGCGCGGAGTTCGCGGGCCGCCATCGTGAGCGTCCAGCCGGTGTCGGCGAGGTCGTCGAGCAGCAGGATCGGGCCGTCGGCGTCGCGGAGATCCGGGGCCAGCCAGGCCCCCGTCAGCCCGGCCACGCGGTAGGCGGAATTGGCAGCGGAGACCGGCGGACGCTCGGGGTTCCTGGTGAGAATGCCCAGGTTGCGGAGCCGCCCGACGGTTGCGAGCCGGTCGGCGAGCGAGGAGATCAACTGCGGGCGGGTCGCCGACTCGAGGGCCACCACCGCCGTCGGTCGCTGCTGCCAGTCCCATGCGGCGAGCACCTTGACGCAGGCGTCGACGATCGCGTCCGGCACCGGGCCGTCGGGCTCGTCGAACAGCGCGCGCAGGCGCTGGCCCCAGCCGAGGTCGGACAGGCGGCCGAGCACCCGGCCCGTCTCGGGTCCGTCGGTGATCTTTCCGGACAGCGGCACGCCCAGCTTGGCGAGGCCGGTCGGCCACTGCTTGCGCGGGGCCAGGTCGACGCCGGGCCGGTCCAGGCGTGCCCGCGCCCGCGCGATGGCCTCGTCGTCCACCTCGGCGGAGTGGGCGGGGCCGGCGCAGTTGTCGCAGCGCCCGCACGGCTGTGGGTCGGCGGACAGGCCGGGGTCGTCGAGTTGGCGGCGCAGGAACTCCATGCGGCACATGGGTGTTCGCTGGTACTCGACCATCGCCTGCTGCTCGGACTCGCGGGCCTGCTCGAGCCTGCCGTATCGCTCCGCGTCGTACTCCCACGGCTGTCCGGTGCTGATCCAACCGCCGCGGACCCGCTTGACGGCGCCGTCCACGTCCAGGACCTTGAGCACCATCTCCAGGCGGTTCCGGCTGAGTTCGACCAGCGGTTCGAGCGCCTGCGTGGACTGCGGGCGTTCGGGGTCGAGCACCTCGATCACCCTGCGCACCAGGTGCTCGCGTGGGAACGCGATGCTGGCGAAATAGCTCCAGATCTGCCGGTCCTCGAATCCGGGCAGCAGGACCACCTCGGCCCGATCCGTGGAGCGGCCGGCGCGGCCGACCTGCTGGTAGTAGGAGATGGGGGAGGAGGGTGCGCCGAGGTGAACGACGAACCCGAGGTCGGGCTTGTCGAATCCCATGCCCAGCGCCGACGTCGCGACCAGGGCCTTGACCCGGTTCTCGAGCAGGTCCGCCTCGAGGCTCTCGCGTTCGGCCGGGTCGGTCTGGCCGGTGTAGGCGGCCACCTCGTGACCCTGCTCGGAGAGCAGCCCGGCCAGGTCGCGGGCGGCCGACACCGTGAGGGTGTAGATGATGCCGGACCCGGGCAGCCGGTTCAGCTGCTGGCCGAGCCAGGCGGCGCGCTTGCTCGCCTCGTCGATGTGCACCACCGACAGCCGCAGCGACTCCCGCTCGAGGCCGCCGCGCAGCACCAGGGTCTCGGAGCCGCCGACGCCGAGCTGTGCGGACACGTCGGCAACCACCCGGTCGTTCGCGGTCGCGGTGGTGGCCAGCACCGGGATGCCCTCGCCCAGCTCACCGATCAGGGTGCGGATCCGTCGGTAGTCGGGACGGAAGTCGTGGCCCCAGTCGGAGACGCAGTGCGCCTCGTCGACCACGACAAGGCCCGCGTCCGCGGCCAGCGAGGGCAGCACCTGGTCGCGGAAGTCGGGATTGTTCAGCCGCTCCGGGCTGACCAGCAGCACGTCGACGGTCCCGTCGGCGATGGCGGCGTGGATCTCGTCCCATTCGGTGACGTTGCCGGAGTTGATCGTCGCGGCACGGACCCCGGCACGCTCGGCAGAGGCCACCTGGTTTCGCATCAGGGCCAGCAGCGGGGAGACGATCACGGTCGGCCCATGGCCCCGCGCCCGCAGCAGCTTGGCGGAGATGAAGTAGACGGCGGACTTGCCCCAGCCGGTCCGCTGCACCACCAGCGCACGCTTGCGCTGCACCACCAGCGCCTCGATCGCCGTCCACTGATCCTCGCGCAGCGTGGCGTCGGGACCGGCGAGTTCGCGCAGCAACCGTTCCGCGTCGGCGCGGAGATCGAGGGCGGCGGGCTCGGTGGCTGTCGTCATGGCTCCCATGGTGCCCGACGACCACGACATCAGGTCATTGCCGCCCGAGCGCGGCGTCGACCTCGGCGCGGGTCGGCGCCGAACCGGCCCCCGCCCTGGTGGTGGCGAGGGCTCCGGCGGCGCAGGCCCGAGCGAGCGCGACCTTCCGCCCGAGGTGCCAGGACGCGGCGAGGGTCCCGGCGAAGGCATCGCCCGCGCCGGTGGTGTCCACCACCTCGACGGCGGGCGGCTCGCTGCGCAGTCGCAGGCCGCCTGCACCGCGCAGGGTGGCGCCCCGTGCGCCGAGAGTCGTGACCACATCGGGCACCCGCGCCAGGGTCGCGGCGCCGAGTTGCGCGGCCTCGGTCTCGTTGACGACGAGCACGTCCACGCACGCCATCAGCTCGTCGGGGAGCTGCGCCGCAGGCGACGGGTTGAGGATCACGGTGGTCCCGTTCGCCCGGGCGTGCCGAGCGCCTGCGGTCACCGCGGCCAGCGGCAGCTCCAGCTGGGACAGCAGGAGGTCGGCGTCGGCGATCGCGCCGAGTTCGGCGTCCGTCGGTTCGCGCAGCGCGGCGTTGGCGCCGCTCACCACGACGATGGAGTTCTCGCCGGAGTCGTCGACCGAGATGACCGCGACCCCGCTCGGGCCCTCGGCCTCGCGCAGCAGGCTGGTGTCCACTCCCGCACCGACCAGCGCGGCCCTCAGCTCCGGCGCGAAGGCGTCGTCGCCGACGGCACCGAGGAAGCGCACCTCGGCACCCGCGCGGGCCGCGGCGATGGCCTGATTGGAGCCCTTGCCGCCCGGTCCGGTCGAGAAGCCGTGGCCGAGGACGGTCTCACCGGGCGCGGGCAGCCGCGGGGCGGTGGTGACCAGGTCCATGTTGATGCTGCCGAGGACGGTGATCCGGGGAGCGGACATGGGCCGAGGCTAGCCGGATTCCGCGGGGTCTCAGTTCGTGTCGGCGGGGACACGCGCGCGCAGCAGGGCGTATCCGCCGCACACGGCGGCCCCGAACACGACGCCGACGACCAGCGCGGTACGTCCCGCGGAGCTGAAGAAGAGCAGCACCACGACCATCGCCAGGAAGGCGAGGGCCAGCCAGTTGGTCACCGGCGCCCCCGGCAGGCGGTACTCCGCGGCAGGCAGCAGGCCCGCCCGGACCGCCGCCCGGAACTTGAGGTGGCAGACCAGGATGGTGCCCCACACGAAAATGATGCCGACCGTGGACACCGAGGTGATGTAGAGGAACGCGCGGTCGGGGGAGACGATGTTGACGATCACGCCGATCACCATCGCGCCCGCGGACAGCGTGATGCCCGCGAACGGGACCGAGCGCTTGCTGAGCGCGCCGAGCGCGGCAGGGGCCTCGTTGCGCTGCGACAGGCTGCGCAGCATCCGGCCGGTGGAATAGATGCCCGAGTTACACGAGGACAGCGCCGCCGTCAGCAGCACGAAGTTCATGATGCCCGCCGCGGCCGGAATGCCGATCTGCTGCAGGACCTCCACGAACGGGCTCACGCCCGCGTGGAAATCGCGCCAGCTCGCCACCGACATGATGACCACCAGCGAGCCGATGTAGAACAGGCCGATCCGGAATGGCAGGGTGTTGATGGCCTTGCGCAGGGTCGGCTTCGGGTCCTTCGCCTCGCCCGCGGTCACGCCGACGAGTTCGACGCCCACGTACGCGAACATCACGATCTGCAGGCTCATCAGCGCCGCGCCGAACCCGTTGGGGAACACCCCGCCGTCCGCCCACAGGTTGGTCACCGTCGGGTTGGTGGCGTGACCGAAGCCAAGGGTGAGCACGCCGATGCCGATCAGGATCATGCCCAGGATCGCGGTGATCTTGATGGCGGAGAACCAGAACTCGGCCTCGCCGAACAGCTTGACCGAGATCAGGTTGGCGCCGAACAGCACGACCAGCACCACCAGCGCCGTCAGCCAGGTGGGCACTGACGGCCACCAGAACTCGACGTACTTGCCTGCCACCGTGATCTCGGCCATGCAGGTGGCCACCCACACCGCCCAGTACGTCCAGCCGGTGACGAACCCGAAGAATCGGCCGAGGAACTCCTCCGCGTACTCGCCGAAGCTCCCCGAGACGGGGCGGTAGCTGAGCAGCTCACCGAGCGCCCGCATGATCACGAAGATCACCAGCCCCGCCGCGAGGTAGGCCAGGATCAGCGACGGTCCGGCTTCCTCGATCGCGCCGCCCGCGCCGTAGAACAGGCCGGTTCCGATGGCGCCGCCGAGGGCGATCATCTGGATGGTCCGGGAACTGAGCCCGCGGCTGTAGCCCTCGGACGGTTCCTCGGTGAGCACCTCGGTGTGGGTCTGGGTCATGAGAGCTCTATTTCCTCTGTTGACGACTTGGGCTGAACGATTATGCGCCGGGCCGGTCGTTACCCTGTACTCATGACCGCGGTGAGCAAGACGGTGGAGACGAACGGTGCTGCCAAGGGCGACGACGACGGGCGCGGGGACGCGGCCCGTGCGGCCGTCCACGAGGCGGCGCGCAACGCCCGTGTGGCGTCGCGGGTGCTGGCCCAGCTGACGACCGCGCAGAAGAACGCGGCCCTGAACGCGGCAGCCGATGCCGTGCTCGCCGCCACCGACGCGGTGCTCGCCGCCAACGCCCTCGACATCGAGGCCGCCAAGGCGACCGGCACCGAGGAGAGCCTGCTCGACCGGCTGCGCCTGACCGCCGACCGAGTCGGCGGCATCGCGGCCGGCCTGCGGCAGGTCGCCGGGCTCGCGGATCCGGTCGGTGAGGTTGTGCTCGGCGCGACCCTGCCCAACGGCCTGGAGATCCGTCAGGTGCGGGTGCCGCTCGGCGTGATCGGCATGGTGTACGAGGCCCGCCCCAACGTCACCGTCGACGCGTTCGGTCTCGCGCTCAAGTCCGGGAACGCGGCGCTGCTGCGCGGCTCCTCCTCCGCCGTGCACTCCAACGCCGCGCTCGTCGAGGTGCTGCGCGCCTCGCTCGCCGCGCAGGACCTGCCCGCCGACGCCGTGCAGTTGCTCTCCAGCGAGGACCGCTCCAGCGTGACCCACCTGATCCAGGCCCGCGGCCTGGTCGACGTCGTGATCCCGCGCGGCGGCGCGGGGCTGATCAACGCCGTCGTCCGTGACGCGACCGTGCCGACGATCGAGACGGGCGTCGGCAACTGCCACGTGTACGTGCACGCCGCGGCCGACCTCCCGATGGCCGTCAAGATCGTGCTGAACTCCAAGACCCGCCGCCCGAGCGTGTGCAACACCGCCGAGACCGTCCTCATCGACAAGGCCATCGCGGAGACCGCGCTGCCCGCGGTGACCCAGGCGCTGCAGTCGCAGGGCGTGATCATCCACGGCGACCTGCCCGGACAGGTGCCCGCCACCGAGGCCGACTGGGCCGAGGAGTACCTCTCGCTCGACGTGGCGCTCAAGGTGGTCGACGGGATCGACGACGCGATCGACCACATCAACCGCTACGGCACCGGTCACACCGAGGCCATCGTGACCGCGGATCTGGCCGCGGCCCGCGAGTTCACCGCCCGGGTCGACGCCGCCGCCGTGATGGTCAACGCCTCTACCGCGTTCACCGACGGCGAGCAGTTCGGGTTCGGCGCGGAGATCGGCATCTCCACACAGAAGCTGCACGCTCGCGGTCCGATGGGCCTGCCCGAGCTGACCTCCACCAAGTGGACCGTCTGGGGCGACGGGCACACCCGACCGGTGTAGTCACAGGCCCCGCAGGACTGACAGACCCCGACAAGCACAAGGAGCGAGTGTGGACCGCGCACTTCCGACGACGCCGCCGATCTTCGCGAGCGTCGATGAGGTGATCACCCGGCTCGCCGAGACCGGGTACCTCTCCGACAAGGCCACCGCCACGGCGGTGTTCCTCGCCGACCGGCTCGGCAAGCCGCTGCTCATCGAGGGGCCCGCAGGCGTCGGCAAGACCGAGCTGGCCCGGGCCGTCGCGCAGGTCTCGGACGCGGAACTGGTGCGCCTGCAGTGCTACGAGGGGGTCGACGAGTCCCGCGCGCTGTACGAGTGGAACCACGCCAAGCAGATCCTGCGCATCCAGGCGGGCAGCGACAACTGGGACTCGACCAAGCAGGACGTGTTCTCCGAGGAGTTCCTGCTGCCGCGTCCGCTGCTCACCGCGATCCGCCGCGAGGACCCGACGGTGCTGCTCATCGACGAGGTCGACAAGGCGGACGTCGAGATCGAGGGCCTGCTGCTCGAGGTGCTCAGCGACTTCGCGGTCACCGTCCCCGAGCTGGGCACCATCGTCGCCACCCGCAAGCCGTTCGCGGTGCTGACCTCGAACGCGACCCGCGAGCTGTCGGAGGCGCTCAAGCGCCGCTGCCTGTTCCTGCACCTCGACTTCCCGGACGCGGACCTCGAGCGGCGCATCCTCGCCAGCCGCGTTCCCGAGTTGCCCGAGGCGATGGCCGAGCAGCTCGTGCGGACCATCAGGGTGTTGCGCGGCATGCAGCTCAAGAAGCTGCCCTCGGTCGCCGAGACCATCGACTGGGGCCGCACGCTGCTGGCGCTGGGCATGGACACGCTCGACGACGATGCGGTCCGCGCCACGATGGGCGTCATCCTCAAGCACCAGTCCGATCAGCAGCGGGCGGCGTCCGAGCTCCGGCTGAACTAGCTCGCCGCAACCGAGAGGACGGAACCGATATGGCCGCAACGCCCCACACGCCCGGTGCCCTCGCGTCGCCGCACGGGCTGCCCGGCCACCTCGTCGACTTCGTCGAGGCGCTGCGTAAGCGGGGGATCGCGGTCGGGCCCTCGGAAACCGTCGACGCCGGTCGGGTGATGGCCGTGCTCGACCTGCTGGACCGGGAGTCGCTGCGCGAGGGCCTGGCGTGTTCGCTGCTGCGCAGGCCGACCCATCGCGCGACCTTCGACGCGCTGTTCGACCTCTGGTTCCCCGCAGGGGTGGGACTGCGCGCGGACGGCGGCGCCGAGGTGTCGATCCCGCGCACCCCCGAGGGCCTGGTGGACTTCGACGCCCTGCGGGAGCTGATCGCCGGACTGCTCGCCGACGGATCGCCCGAGTCGCTTGCGCTCACCGAGCTGCTCACCGGGCAACTCGTCGAGGAGCTCGGCAAGTACGAGTCCTCCAAGGGACCGTCCTTCTCCGCCTACCAGGCGCTGCGCGATGTGGCACCGGAGACGCTGCTCTCCCGGATCCTCGACGGACTGATCGGCAACAGCGTGGACGGCGAGCACCCGGACGGCGACTACGCCACCGAGGTCGCACGCCGGACCGCCGCGCAGCGGATCGCGGACTTCCGCAAGATGGTCGAGGTGGAGACGCGGCGCCGGTCCGCCGAACAACTCGGCAAGGACCGGGTGGCGACCTACGGTGTGCCCCGGCTCGCCGAGGAGGTCGACTTCCTGCGGGCCTCGGACACCGAGCTCGTGGCGCTGCGACGCAGCGTGAGCCCCCTGGCGCGCAAGCTCGCGAGCCGGCTCGCGGCCAGGCGCAAGCGCAGCAGGGCTGGCGCCATCGACCTGCGCAAGACGCTGCGCAAGTCGATGTCGACCGGCGGGGTGCCGATCGACCTCGTGCAGCGCAAGCCGCGGCCTGCCCGACCGGAGCTGGTGGTGCTGTGCGACGTCTCCGGCTCGGTGGCGGGCTTCAGCAACTTCACCCTGCTGCTCGTGCACGCCCTGCGGGAGCAGTTCTCCCGGGTGCGGGTCTTCGCGTTCATCGACACCACCGACGAGGTGACCCGGTTCTTCGACGCGGGCGCCGACCTCGGCGCGGCGATGTCGCGGATGATCCGCGAGGCGGACCTGATCACCTACGACGGCCACTCCGACTACGGCAATGCGCTCGGTGTCTTCGCCGAACGCTTCGCGCACAGTCTGACCAGTAAGAGCTCGCTGCTGATCCTCGGCGACGCGCGCAACAACTACCGCGACCCGAACATCGCCGCGCTCACCCACCTCGCCGCGGTCGCCAAGCACACACACTGGCTCAACCCGGAGCCGCGCGGGCAGTGGGGTAGTGGCGACTCCGCGGCCTTCGTCTACGCGGACACGGTGACCATGCACGAGTGCCGGTCGGCGCAGCAGCTCGCCGCGGTGGTCGAGGGTCTGCTCCCGGTGTGACGGCGCACGGTCGGGCCGCGCCACGGCAGCCAGTAAGCTCGACAACCGTGCAGCAGGAACCAGGAGCAACCCCCAGGCGGCGACCGCGTCGCCTCGGGGTGATGGGCGGCACCTTCGACCCGATCCACCACGGCCACCTGGTCGCGGCCAGCGAGGTCGCGGACCGGTTCGCGCTCGACGAGGTGATCTTCGTGCCGACCGGGCAGCCGTGGCAGAAGGCCGCGCGCACCGTCAGCCCGGCCGAGGACCGCTACCTGATGACCGTGATCGCGACGGCCTCGAACCCGAGCTTCTCGGTCAGCCGGGTGGATGTGGACCGCGAGAAGGCCACCTACACCGTGGACACCCTCCGCGATCTGCACCGCCAGCATCCCGATGCCGAACTGTTCTTCATCACCGGCGCGGACGCGCTGGAGAGCATCCTGTCCTGGCAGGACTGGGAGGAACTGTTCGAACTCGCGAAGTTCGTCGGCGTGAGCCGCCCGGGCTTCGAGCTCGGCGTCGGGCACCTGGCCGAACACCTCGAGGGCCTGCCGGAGGACGCGGTCACACTGATCGAGGTCCCCGCCCTGGCGATCTCCTCGACCGAGTGCCGGCTCCGGGCCGCCGAAAACCGTCCCGTCTGGTACCTCGTGCCGGACGGCGTCGTGCAGTACATCTCGAAACGCAATCTGTACCGACCGCACGATTCCGAGCGCCTCGACGGCGCCGTCACCGTGTCGCAACCGGCACCGCACAAGATCAGTACCCATCCGCAGAACCGGGAGAACACGTAGTGAGCGCATCCGCCGAAGCCCTTGAAATGTCGCGAATCGCGGCGCTGGCAGCAGACGAGAAACTGGCGAGCGATGTGGTGGTGCTCGACGTCTCCGAGCAGCTCGTCATCACCGACTGCTTCGTCATCGCGTCAGCGGCGAACGAGCGTCAGGTCAACGCCATCGTCGACAACGTCGAGGAGAAGCTGCGCGAGGCCGGTCACAAGCCGGTCCGTAAGGAGGGCACCCGCGAGGGTCGCTGGGCGCTGCTCGACTATGTCGACATGGTCGTCCATGTCCAGCACGACGAGGAGCGGAACTTCTACGCGCTCGAGCGGCTGTGGAAGGACTGCCCGGTCGTCCCGGTCGACGGCATCGAGCCGCGGTCGAAGATCGCAGGCACCCCCGCGGACGAGGCCGTGGAGTCCCCCGACTACCCGGAGTCCGCTCAGTGACCGAAAGCCCCACCACCGGCCCGACCGTCCGGCGCTTGATCCTGCTCCGGCACGGCCAGACCGAGTACAACGCGGGCGACCGGATGCAGGGTCAGCTCGACACCGATCTCTCGGAACTCGGCCGGGTCCAGGCGAAGTCGGCGGCCAGGGTGCTGGCCGAGCGGCGTCCGATCGCGATCGTCTCCTCTGACCTGCGGCGGGCCCGCGACACGGCCACCGCGTTGGGCGAGCACGCCGGCCTCGAGATCGGACTCGACGAGCGGCTGCGCGAGACCCATCTCGGCCAGTGGCAGGGGCTGACCCACACCCAGGTCGACGAGCGTGACCCGGGTGCCCGGCTGGCCTGGCGCGCCGACGCCCGGTGGGCCCCGCCCGGCGGCGAGAGCCGGATCGACGTGGCCAGGCGCGCGACACCGGTCGTGACCGAACTGGTTGCCCGGCAGGAGAGCTGGGGCGACGAACCGATCGTGCTGGTGGCGCACGGCGGGCTGATCGCCGCTCTCACGGCCGCGCTGCTGGATCTGCCCGTCGACCGGTGGGCGGTGTTCGGAGGCCTGGGCAACACCAGCTGGGTGCAGCTGAGTGGCCACGGGGACCCGGACGCGCCGAGCTGGCGCCTGGACGTGTGGAACGCCTCGGCGACGGTGGCCAGCGATGTCCTCTGAGCTCGCGGTCGAACCGCCCGTCGAACCCGGCCGCCCCGTCCTGTTGGTGCTGGCCGATTCGCTGTCCTACTTCGGGCCGAAGGGCGGGCTGCCCGCCGACCATCCGCGGATCTGGCCGAACATCGTTGCCGCCGAGCTCGGTTGGGACGTCGAACTGGTCGCCCGAATCGGCTGGACCAGCCGCGATGCCTACTGGGCGCTGATCCAGGACCCGCGGGTGTGGGCCACCGTGCCGCGCGCCGGGGCCGTTGTCTTCGCCGTCGGCGGCATGGATTCGCTGCCCTCGCCGCTGCCCACCGCGCTGCGTGAGCAGATCCGCTACGTGCGGCCGCCCGCGCTGCGGCGCGTGGTGCGGTCCGCCTACGGCTGGCTGCAGCCGCGGCTGTCGCCGCTCGGCTGGCCGGTCGCGCTGCCCCCGAAACTGAGCGTCGAGTATCTCGAGAGTGCAAGGAACGCATTGGAATACATGCGACCCGAGCTCCCGGTGATCGGCACCCTGCCGTCCGTCCACGACTGCGAGGCCTACGGCAAGGTGCATTCGGGTCGGCCCGGCGCGGTCCGCGCGCTCGAGCAGTGGGGTGCGGAGAAGAACGTGCCGCTGGTCGACCTCGCCGAGGCGGTCCGCGAGAACGTCTTCTCGGAGCACGGCAATCCCGATGGCATCCACTGGGGCTGGGAGGGGCACGAGCGGGTCGCCGCGGCCATGCTGAGCGCGATCCGCGCGGCGGTTCCCGGCCGGGAACCGCTGGAGGGCATACGGTAACGCTGTGCCCGTCGTCGTCGTCACCGATTCCTCGGCCTGTATCGCTCCCGAAGTGGCGCAGCGGTACGGGATTCGCGTCGTGCCCCTGCATGTCCTCGTCGGCGGCAGCGATGTGCGGGAGGGCGTCGACGAGATGCCTCATCCGCTCCCGCAGGGCGCCACGATCACCACGTCCGGGGCCTCGCCGGGCGAGCTGACCGAGGCGTATTCGCGGGCACTGGACGAGAGCGCGGGCGACGGCGTGCTCGCCGTGCACATCTCGCGCCAGCTCTCCGGCACCTGGGAAGCCGGACGGCAGGCCGCGGAGGGATTCGGCGGCAGCGTGCGCATCGTCGATTCGCAGTCCACGGCAATGGGATTGGGCTACCCGGCGTTGGCTGCAGCCCGGGTGGCGAAGGCGGGGGGCGACCTGCGGGCGGTCTATGAACGCGCCGTGGACGTCGCGAACCGTGGCCGGCTGCTGATCATGGTCGACCGGCTCGATCACCTGCGCAGGGGCGGCCGGATCGGCACCGCCGCGGCGTTGCTCGGCACCGCGCTGGCCATGAAGCCGGTGCTGCACATGGTGGACGGCAAGCTGGTACTCAAGGAGAAGACGCGCACCGCGACCAAGGCGCTCGCCAAGATCATCGAGAGCGCGGCCGACTATGCGGGGCACGGCCCCGCCGCGGTGGCCGTGCACCACCTGCAGGCGCCGGAGCGGGCCGAGGAGGTCGCGGAGGCGCTTCGGGCGCGGATCCCGTCGATCAGCGAGATGGTGGTCTCGGAGATCGGCGCGGTGATCGGCACGCACATCGGCCCCGGTGCCATCGGTGTGCTGGTCTGCCCCGGCGGAGCGGACGCCGAGAACATGACGGCGGAGCCCGCCGGCCAGGGCGAGAGCACTCATCCCCAGCCCGAGAACTGACTCACAGCGTTGCCCCTCATGGTCCCGTTCAGCCGTCACTGGGTCTGACGATGACCGAGTTGATGTCGTAGACGCCGAAGAACTGGACGAAGGCCAGCGCCTGCGGCTTGTCTCCGTTCTGGTCGGTGGTGAACGACATCAGTGGGTTCTGCAGACCTGCATGTGTGGCGTACACGGTGTAGCGGGTGTCGGCGGTCATCCCGCGTCCAGAGAACTGCACCATGTCCACACCGTCGACGGCCCGCACGATGAGAGCGCTCGAGCCCGGACCCACCAGAGCCGAGGTGACGCTCTGGACCGGAAGGTTCAGGCCTTGCCGGGTCAGGTTGGCCGTCCCCGGCCCATCGGGCACCGCGCCGGCGACGTACACCACCGCCTGACCTTCCTGTCCCGTCCGCAGGGTCGTGACGATCGCGCGGGTGGCGGTGTCGATGACGTCGACGCTGTCAGAGCCCTCGTTGACGACGTAGACACGGGTGTTGTCGGGGCTGGGCCAGATGCCGTGCGGTTCGACACCGGAGGACGGAATGGACCCGACCTGGGTGGGTGGCCCATCAGGGTGACGCTGGTAGATCTTGGTTTCGTCGGTACCACCCACGGTGAGGTAGACGAGCTCCGCTTCAGGTGTGGTCACGAATGCCGGGTGGTTGGTGTTCGGCCCGGAATCGAGGACCGCGCTGACAGCGCCGGTGGTCAGGTCGATGACGCTGACCTTGCCGGCCTTCTTGTGCGCGGCCCACAGCTCCTTGCCGTCGGGTGAGAGGGCCATGTCGGAGGAGAAGGGGTCGGTGAGCCCTGCGATTTGCTGCACGACTTCACGCGAGGCGACGTCGATGACGTCGATCGTCGCCGCGCGTGAGTGGTTGACGTAGGCACGACTCCCGTCGGGGCTGAACAACACCTTCGACGGGCCCGACTCCGTGCTGATCTGTCCGATGACCCCGCCCTGTAACGCATCCACGATGTCGAGCTGGGACAGTGCCCGGTCCGCGACCCAGACGGTGTGGCCGTCCGGGCTGAAGAATCCCTCATGGGAGGAACGGCCAACGGTGGTCTGCGACACGATGCTGTTGTCGGCCGTGCGGATCACGGTGACGGTGTTGGACGTGACGCTGACCGCGTCGAGGAATTGGCCGTCCCGGGAGAATCCGAGACCGTGCACGTCGACATTGCGCAGGTATTGCGGACCCAGGATGTCGCCGAGCCGCTGTGCCCCGAGCGCTATCGTCCCCAGGACCTCGTCGGCCGCGGGGTTGATCACCGTCACCGTGTTCGAGGTCTGGTCCCCGGTGTAGACCCGGTCACTCGGCGAGATGGGCTGCGCCCCTGGCAGCGCAGGCGCCTGTTCCAACCGCGCCGTCGGTGTTCCCGGGGTGGGGCTGCTGGACTGAGCGCCCTGCACGCCGCCGTCGCCGTCGCAAGCCGACAACAGCGCCAACGCGGCGCCGGCGACCACCGCGATTCCTGCACGCCAGACGATGCCACGATGCGTGCTCACGTCAGTCCTCCACTCGGTCGGTCGGCCCCCTGGGCTTCGGTACCTCCTGGCACTGTCACGTTGATTGAGAAGTTTAGCCCTGCGGTTGGTTTCATCCCCAGCCCGAGAACTGATCCACAGCAGGCTCGAACTCGGGGTCTGCTCGCCCGATCCGGGCGGATCGCGGTCCTAGCGTCGCTGTCATGCGCAGCACCGACGAGACCCGGGACCGGATCAGGCAACGACTCGAGGCGATCGCTGCCGGGGGCCGGGTCGACAAGCCCGCCCCGTCGTGGGACCGCGTTGATCAGGCGGAATCCGGGCCGGACCCCGGTGACGGCGATCCGGGTCTGCGCGCTCCCGAGTGGCTGACCGACCAGGCGGCCCCGGCGCGCTCGCGGCTGGCGCCCGGCCGCCGCGGAGTGGTGGCGTTGGCGGCGGTCGCGCTCGTCGCGGCGGTGATCGGGGTGGTGTTCGCCTGGCGGGACCGGCCCGTGGCGCAGGCGGTCCAACCGGTGACCGTCGTGTCCACCGACTCCCCTGGTCAGCCAGGGGACGCACCAACGCCCGCACCGGCGCCCGCGGATCCGGTGGCCGCGTCACCGCCCGCCGAGCTGGTGATCAGCGTCGTCGGACTGGTACGGACCGCGGGCCTGGTGCACCTGCCTGCGGGGGCCCGGATCGCGGACGCGCTGGCGGCGGCGGGCGGGGCCAGGGACGGCGCCGACCTGCTGGGGCTGAACCTGGCACAGCGGCTCAACGACGGGGACCAGATCCTGGTGGGGCTGGCGCCCCGCGACGGGGCGCCCGTCGCGGTGGGCAGCGCCACCATCGGGGCGGGCCCGGCCGCTGCGGGCCCGGCCCGTCCGCCCGATCCGGCGGCGCCAGGCCGGGTGAACCTCAACACGGCGTCCGAGGCGGAGCTGGACGGACTGCCGGGGGTGGGCCCGGTCACGGCGGCGGCCATCGCCGCGTGGCGGCAGGCCAACGGGCGGTTCACCGACATCGAACAGCTCGGCGAGGTGGACGGGATCGGGCCTGCCCGGCTGGAGAAGCTGCGCGCGCTGGTGACCGTGTAGATGACGATGTCAGGTGCCCCGGTCCCCGACGGGCGAGTGCTCGACCTCCGGCTGCTGCCGTCGGCGGGAATGTGCTGGGGCGCAACGCTGGTCGGGATCGAGCTGGGATGGCGGGCCGCGCTGTGGACGGCGGTCGGAGCGCTGGCCGCGGCGGCGACCGCCGTGGTCGTCGCGGTCGCGGGCACCCGCCGAGCCTTGGCGGGCGTGCTGATCGCGGCGCTGCTGATCGGAGCCGGCTTCGCGGTCGCCGTCGCGGCCCGCGAGCGGGCGGTTGCCGAGCACCCGCTGACCGCGGTCGCCTCGCGGGGAGGGCACGTGAGCCTCACCGTCGTGCCGGTGGACGACCCGCGGCGCGTTCGCTCCCCGGCAGGCGACACGGTGATGGTCCGGGCGTCGCTTCGATCGATCGACGCGCGGGGTCCGGGGGCGGGCGGATACGCCGTCGGCGGTTCCGTGGTGATCTTCGCGCCCGCCGACGGCTGGCGGGAGCTGCTGCCGGGGCAGCGGGTGAGCCTGCGGGGCAAGGTGAGCCGCCCGATCCACCGCGACCTCACGGTGGCGACGATCCGCGTGACGGGGGAGCCGCTTCGGGTCGAACCGGCGCCGCGGACGCAGCGGGTGGCGGGCGCGGTCCGGGACCGCTTCGCCGCGGCCGCGCGATCGGCGTTGCCGTCCGAGGCGGCCGGGCTGTTGCCGGGGCTGGTGGTGGGGGACACCTCCGGGCTGCCTGGCGCGGTGCGGGACGACTTCACCGCCGCCGGGCTGTCCCACCTGACCGCGGTCTCCGGGGCGAACATCTCGATCCTGATCGGCGCAGTCCTGCTGCTCATGCGGGCGTTGGCTCTGGGGCCGCGCACGTCGGCGGTGCTGGCGGCGGTGGCGTTGGCGGCCTTCGTGATCCTGGCCCGGCCGTCGCCGAGCGTGCTCCGGGCCGCGGTGATGGGCTCGATCGGGCTGCTCGCCCTGATGACCGGCAGGCGTAAGCAGGCGATGCCCGCGCTCGGGGCGGCCGTGATCGTGCTGTTGGCGTTGTTTCCCGCCTTGGCCGTGGATTTCGGGTTCGCCCTGTCCGTCGCGGCGACCGCGGCGCTGGTGCTGCTGGCGCCCGGGTGGACGCGGTGGCTGCGGGCGCGGGGCTGGCCGCGGGCGCTGGCCGAGGCGGTGGCGGTGGCCACCGCCGCGTACGTCGCGACGGTGCCGATCGTCGCGGCGATGTCCGGGACGCTCAGCACGGTGGCGGTCGCCGCCAACGTCGCGGTGGCCCCGGTGATCGCGCCGGTCACCGTGATCGGCGCGATCGGGGCCGCGGGTGCGGCGGTGTGGCTCCCGCTCGGCGGCCTGATCGTGCGGGCGACCGGGCCGCCGCTGTGGTGGTTGCTGCGGGTCGCCGAGTGGGCCGCGGGTGCGCCCGGCGCCACGGTCGAGGTTCCCGCCGGGCTCGCCGGCGCCGCGGTGATGGCGGGGATCGCGGCGGGTCTGCTGCTCGCGATCCGATCTCGGTGGCTGCGGCGGGTGCTCGCGGCCGCGGTGCTGGGGCTGGCGCTGGTGTGGGTGCCGGTCCGCGTCCTGTGGCCGGGCTGGCCGTTGCGGGACTGGGTGTTGGTGGCCTGCGACGTCGGGCAGGGCGACGCGGTGGTGCTGGCCGCGGGGGACGGCGCCGCGGTGGTGATCGACGCCGGTCCGGAACCGCGACTCGTGGACGGCTGCCTCGAAAGGCTGGGCGTGCGGACGGTCGCGGCGGTGGTGCTGACGCATCTGCACGCCGACCACATCGACGGCCTGCCCGGGGTGTTGCGGGGGCGCCGGGTCGGTGCCGTGGTGCTCGGCCCGATGCACCAGCCGGAGAGGGGTTTTCGCCAGGTGAGCGCGCAGGCCGCCGCTTCCGGCGTGGCGATCAGGGAGGCGAGGGCGGGGGAGCAGCTGCGGCTGGGGGCACTGACGTTCCGGGTCCTCGGGCCGACGCTGCCGGTGCCCCGCAGCCCGGCCGTGGGAGCGGAGATGGCGAACGAACAATCTCTGGTGCTGTCGGTGGACACCATCGCGGGACGGATCCTGCTCACCGGGGACGTCGAGGCGGAGGGGCAGCGGGACCTGCTGCGGGATCGGGTGCCGGTGGCCGCGGACATTCTCAAGCTGCCGCACCACGGCTCGCGCACCACCACCGAGGAGTTCATGCGGGCGGTCGGGGCCAGCCTGGTCGTGGTCTCGGTCGGGCAGGGCAACACCTTCGGCCACCCCAACCCCGGCATCCTGCGTGCCCTGCAGGAGATGGGCGCCACGGTCGCCCGGACCGACCGGGGCGGCGACGTCGCGGTGGGCAGATCCGGCGGCGGGGCGATCTCCGTCGGACGACCCTGATGACCCGGCGTGCGTCGGTACGGCTCCCTCCGCGCGGTGTCGGCGCATCGTGGGACGATCTTCGGGTGAGTCCCGCATCCCCAGCCCCCGCGCCGCTCCACCTGGTCCTCGGCGACGAGGAACTCCTGATCGATCGCGCGGTCGCCGGCATCGTCGCCGAGGTCAGGGCCAGCTCGGCGAACGCCGAGGAGCTGCCCGTGACGAGGCTCCGGGCGGGTGACGTGAGCGTCGCCGAATTCGCCGAGCTGCTCAGCCCCTCGTTGTTCGCCGAGGATCGGGTGATCGTGCTCGAGGCCGCCGCCGAGGCGGGAAAGGATGCGGTCGCGCTGGTCCTCGACGCCGCGGCTGCGCCTCCCGAGGGATTCGTCCTGGTCATCCTGCATTCCGGTGGCGGCCGCGCCAAGGCGATGGTGGGGGCGTTGCAGAAGTCCGGCGCCGTCGTCCATGAATGCGCCAGGCTCAGCAAGCAGGGCGAGCGCGCCGACTTCGTGCGCGGCGAGTTCCGCACGGCGGGCGTCCGGGTCTCGCCGGAGGTGATCCAGGCGGTGATCGACGCGGTCGGGTCTGATCTGCGCGAGCTGGCCGCGGCCTGCTCGCAGCTCGCCGCCGATACCGGCGGACTCATCGACGCGGCCGCCGTGCAGAAGTACTACACGGGCAAGGCCGAGGTCTCGGGCTTCGATGTCGCCGAGCTGGCGGTGTCGGGCGACCGAACCGGCGCGATGGAGGCGCTGCGGTGGGCGATGCTGCGGGGCGTCCCGCACGTGCTGCTCGCCGACGCCCTCGCCGATGCCGTGCACACCGTCGCCCGGGTGGGCTCCGCCGGCCGCGGCGACCCGTTCCGGATGGCGTCGGAGCTGGGCATGCCGCCCTGGAAGATCAAGAAGGCGCAGGGGCAGGCGCGCGGCTGGGGCTCCGAGTCCATCGGTGAGGCCCTCGGCGTCGTCGCCCAGCTCAATGCCGACGTCAAGGGCGCGGCCGCGGACCCGGACTATGCCGTGGAGTTCGCGGTGCGGCGCGTCGCCGAGCTGTACAGGTGAACCCCGCGCCCGACGACGGCGGGCTACCTCGATCTGCTCCCGGATGCGGGCTCGCCGCGACCCACGCCGGCTCAGCACGCGATGAACAACCGACTGGTCGCCGCCGTGTACGAGCGGGTCTGGCGTCCGGTCTGGACCGCTGCGATGGGCGCCAACAGACTGTCGGCGGGCGGCGAGCGGGCGAAGGCGGTTGCCGATCTCGCCCTGGGCGGTGAGAAGCGGGTCCTCGAATGTGGCGTGCGGTCCGGGCACCTTCACCCGCTACTTCGGGGAGCGGCTCGACGGGGATGGCATCGCGGTCGGTTTCGACATCT
Source organism: Rhodococcus sp. PvR044 (assembly GCF_040548995.1). Classification (NCBI taxonomy): domain Bacteria; kingdom Bacillati; phylum Actinomycetota; class Actinomycetes; order Mycobacteriales; family Nocardiaceae; genus Rhodococcus; species Rhodococcus sp. PvR044. Next base: position 43,503 of record NZ_JBEPSX010000017.1, on the reverse strand, counting down.
CGCGTCCCATGTTGGACCAGGCGGTGCGCAGCGGCCGCGGGCCGCACATCGCGTACGTGCGAGGAGATGCCAGGCGGTTGCCGTTCGACGACGGGACGTTCGACGCCGTCTGCTGCTACGCCGCGCTCTACCTCGTCCCCGAGCCGATGACCGTCGTCGACGAGATGATCCGGGTGCTCTCGCCCGGCGGCCGGATCGCAGTGATGACCGGCTACGGCCGTGAGCACCCCAAGCCCTGATTCGGGAACGCGAAAAACCGCCCGGTCATGGACCGGGCGGTTCTGCGAGACGGTTTACGTCAGAGCTTGTTGGCGGCCAGCGCGAGGGCCGACTTCTTGTTGGCAGCCTGGTTGGCGTGGATGACGCCCTTGCTGGCTGCCTTGTCGAGCTTGCGGCTCGCGACCAGGAGGAGCTCGTCGGCCTTCGCCTTGTCGCCCGAGGACGCAGCCTCACGGAAGGAACGGATCGCGGTACGCAGCGAGGACTTCACCGACTGGTTGCGCAGTCGCTGGCGCTCGTTGGTAGCGATCCGCTTCACCTGGGACTTGATGTTGGCCACGCGTAGAATCCTGTCGTTTTCGCTCGGTTTCTTGTCTAAGAAGCTTTGGGCGCACTTGGGCGCCGACGGTCGAGATTACCAGGGACCGGTCCTGGAACCCAAACCGACGCGCATCGCGGGGTGCGAACTATGACGTTGTCGGCTCGCGCTGCCGGTCGCCGCTAGCTGTAGCACCATTGGCCGATGAATCTCCGATCATCGACGATGCCGCAGGTGGCGGCCGAGGCGGGTCCTGTGCAGCGGGGCGGATCGCGGCCGCCTCGCATCTTCGACGGGTACGCCGACATCGGACGATACGCGCTCGCCTACGACGAGATGTTCGACCGGGACGGCAAGATCCGCGCGCCCTACCGTGGGATCCATGCAGCGCTGACACCCTCGGACGCCGCTCACCTCGCCGCCCGCGCCGACGCGCTCGGCCGGGCCTTCATCGATCAGGGCATCACCTTCTCGCTGTCGGGCCAGGAGCGCCCGTTCCCGCTGGACCTGGTGCCGCGGGTGATCGCGGCGGCCGAGTGGTCCCGGCTGGAGCGGGGGATCAAGCAGCGGGTGCAGGCGCTCGAGATGTTCCTCGCCGATGTCTACGGCGAACAGGCGATCCTGCGCGATGAGGTGGTCCCGAAGTCGCTGATCACCTCGTGTGAGCACTTTCACCGCGAGGCATTCGGGATCGTGCCGCCGAACGGGGTGCGCATCCACGTGGCGGGTATCGACCTCGTGCGCGACGCGAACGGGACCTTCCGGGTGCTCGAGGACAACCTCCGCTCGCCGTCGGGGGTGTCCTATGTGATGGAGAACAGGCGGACCATGGCGCGGGTCTTCCCCGACCTGTTCTCCTCTCACCGGGTGCGGGCGGTCGGCGACTATGCGACGCACCTGCTGCGGGCCCTGCGCAACGCGGCGGCGTTGAACGAGGCCGATCCGACCGTGGTTGTGCTCACCCCTGGCGTCGCGAACTCGGCGTACTTCGAGCATTCCCTGCTGGCCCGGCAGATGGGCGTGGAGCTGGTGGAGGGGCGCGACCTGTTCTGCCGCGACAACGTCGTCTACATGCGCAGCACCGAGGGCGAGCGTCAGGTGGACGTGATCTACCGCCGGCTCGACGACGAGTACCTGGACCCGATGCAGTTCCGGCCGGATTCGGTGCTCGGCGTCGCCGGGCTCCTGAACGCCGCGCGCGCCGGGAACGTCGTCATCTCCAGCGCCGTCGGCAACGGTGTCGGCGACGACAAGCTCGTCTACACCTATGTTCCCGCGATCATCGAGTACTACCTCGGGGAGAAGCCGCTGCTGGCCAACGTGGACACCTACCGGTGCTGGCTCGAGGACGAGTGCGCGCAGGTCCTCGATCGGGTCGACGAGCTGGTGATCAAGCCGGTCGAGGGCTCGGGCGGGTACGGGATCGTCTTCGGCCCGGATGCCTCGCCGAAGGAGCTCCGGGCGATCAAGCGCAAGATCCGCGACGACCCGCGCGGTTGGATCGCGCAGCCGGTGGTCCAGCTCTCGACCGTCCCGACGAAGGTCGGCGACGTGCTGGCGCCGCGCCACGTGGACCTGCGGCCGTTCGCGGTGAACGACGGCGAGGACGTCTGGGTCCTGCCCGGGGGTCTGACCAGGGTCGCGTTGCCGGAGGGGTCGCTGGTGGTCAATTCCAGCCAGGGCGGCGGCAGCAAGGACACCTGGGTGCTCGCGAGCCGGACCTCGGACGCGGAGCGCGAGCTGGCGGGCGCCGAGCTGGTGGGTGAACCGTCGCGGGCCGGGCAGACCGAGCAGGGGCCGGAGCTGTCCACAGGACAGCAACAGCAGCAACAACAGCAGCAGGGTGGGGTGGGGGACGATGCTGGCGCGTAATGCCGAGTCGCTGTACTGGATCGGGCGCTATGTCGAGCGCGCCGACGACACCGCCCGCATCCTCGATGTCGCCGTGCACCAGTTGTTCGAGGACTCCACGGTCGACGCCGACCGGTCCTCGCGGCTGCTGCTGCGGGTGCTGGGGATCTCGCCGCCGGAGGGCGCGCTCGACGTGTGGTCGGTCACCGACCTGGTCGCGTTCAGCCGCGACCAGGGTGGATCGATCGTCGACTCCCTTGCGCATGCCCGCGAGAATGCAAGGGGCGCACGGGAGGTGACGTCGAGCGAGATGTGGGAGTGCCTGAACACCACCTACAACGGCCTCGCCGCGCGCGAGGAGGCCGCTCGGCGTCTCGGCCCGCACGAGTTCTTCAGGTACGTCGAGGGCCGCGCCGCGATGTTCGCCGGGCTGGCGGATTCCACCCTCAGTCGCGACGACGGCTACCGGTTCCTGCTCCTCGGCCGGTCCGTCGAACGGGTGGACATGATCGTGCGGCTGCTGCTCTCGCGGGCGGGGGACCGTACCAGCTCGCCCGCCTGGGTGACGGTGCTGCGGTCGGCGGGAGCCCAGGACACCTACCTGCGGACCTACCGCGGCGCCCTCGATGCGCGTCGAGTGGTCGAGTTCATCCTCCTGGACCGGCTCTTCCCGCGGTCCGTGTTCCACGCCCTCCGGCAGGCCGAGCAGTGCCTCGACGAACTCGACCACCGGCCGCACAGCCGGGTCGGCTCGCGCGCCGAGGCCCAGAGGTTGCTCGGCAGGGCCAGGAGCGAGCTGGAGTTCCTGCCGCCGGGGGTGCTGATGGAGGACCTGCAGGCCAGGCTGGTGTCGCTGCAGGAGACGTGCCGCGAGCTGGGGGAGGCCATCGCGTTGCAGTACTTCCACTCCGCGCCGTGGGTGGCGTGGACCGACGCGGGGGCCAGGAGCGGCGACTCGACGCTGGAGGGGGAGCTATGAGCTGGCGGCTGCGGGTGGTGCACACCACCGGATTCGCGTACAACGCGCCGGTGACCTCCTCCTACAACGAGGCCCGGCTCACCCCGAGGAGCGATCATCGGCAGAACGTGATCCTCAACCGTGTCGAGACGGCCCCGGCGACCAGGTGGTACCGGTACACCGACTACTGGGGTACCGCGGTCACCGCGTTCGACCTGCACGCCCCGCACACCACGCTGGAGGTCTCGGGATCGTCGGTGGTGGAGACCGATCCCTTCGCCGCACCCACGGAGACCGTGACGTGGGCGCAGCTCGAGGGTTCGTATCTGCGCGACAGGTTCGGTGAATTGCTCAGCGACACAGCCTATGTGCCGGGAAGTCGCAAGCTCGCTGCCGTCGCCAGGGACCTGCGCAAGGGGTGCGGGCCCGCAGAAGCGGTTGTGGCGGCGTCCAATTGGGTGCACGAGGAGATGTCCTACGTGCCGGGCACGACGGGGGTGCACACGTCGGCGTTGCAGGCCTGGGACGAGCGGGCCGGGGTGTGCCAGGACTACGCGCACCTGACGCTGCTGTTGCTGCGGAGCATGGGCATCCCCAGTCGCTACGTGTCCGGCTACCTGCATCCGAAACGTTCCGCCGCACTGGGGGACACCGTGGAGGGCGAGAGCCACGCCTGGGTGGAGGCCTGGACGGGGGAGTGGTGGGGGCATGACCCGACCAATGCCGTCGAGGTCAACGAGCAGCACGTATCGGTGGCCGTGGGCAGGGATTACGCCGATGTCCCACCGCTCAAGGGGATCTACTCCGGCGGCGGCTCGACAGACCTCGATGTTGTTGTGGAGATCACCCGCCTCGCGTAGCGTCCCGAAATGATCTTGTCCTTGCATATGACCCTATTTCACTGAAGGTGGAACATGTCTCCGACTGCACAGGAAATATCTGAGAAGGAACCGATCTCGGACGTCAAGAAGTACGTCGCCGAGGGCATCGGCACGTTCGTCTTGGTGTTCACATCGGTGGGCACCGCGGTGATCGCGGGCGACAAGGTCGGCAACCTCGGCGTCGCCCTGGCGTTCGGCCTCACCCTGCTCTTCCTCGTGTATTCGATCGGACCCATCTCGGGCTGCCACGTGAACCCGGCCGTCACCTTCGGGCACTTCCTGCTCGGCCGCATATCCGTGGCCAAGGCGGGCCTGTACGTGGCCGCCCAGGTTCTCGGCGGCGTGCTCGCCGGCGTCGTCCTCTACTCGGTGGCCAAGTCGCTGCCCTCCTACAACCGCGCCGCGTCGGGGCTCGGTGCGAACGGGTGGGGTGCGCACAGCCCGTCGGCGATCAAGGGTCCGCTGGGCATCGGGGTGCTGGAGAACGGGTACGGCCTCGCCGCGATGATCGTGATCGAGGTGCTCCTCACCGCGCTGCTGGTGTTCGTGGTCATGGCCTCGACCGACCAGATCTCGGACGTGCCGCTGGCGGGCATCTCGATCGGCTTCACCCTCGCGGTGATCCACCTGGTGTCGATCCCGATCGACAACACCTCGGTGAACCCGGCCCGCAGCATCGCGGTGGCGCCCTACCAGGATGGCGCGCTCGGCCAGCTGTGGGCGTTCATCGTGTTCCCGCTGATCGGCGGCGCGCTCGGCGCGCTGGCCTACCGCGGGGTGTTCGGTCGATACGACCGGATCAACATCTAGCGGGACCCGAACCCACGATCCGAAGGACCCCCGACGCGGATAGCGTCGGGGGTCCTTCGTCCGTGTCGCGGCGTCGCGTTTGTTCAAGCGCGGTGTCGGTGGACCGTCCTACGCTGCATGTCATGCAGGCAGACAGCACCTTCTCCGTGACCTCGTTCGAACCGACCGAGTACACCTCCCCGATCCAGACCGGACTCGACGTCGGGTACACGTACATGACCAAGACCTTCACCGGCGACATCGAAGGCACCTCGCGGACCCAGTTCACCTCCGCGTTCTCCCAGGAGACCGGCGTGGGCACCTACCTCGCGATGGAATCGTTCGAGGGGTCGATCGGCGACCGCCGCGGCACCTTCAACTTCGCGCACATGGCCACCACGGACGGCGCCGACCGCAGCCACCACCAGCTCGTCGTGGTCCCCACCAGCGGGACCGGCGACCTGGCGGGGATCACCGGGACCGGCGAGCTTCTCGTCGACGCGGACGGCACCCACCGGCTGCGGCTCGACGTGGAGTTCGCCGGCAACTGATCAGGGTGGCGGGCCGGAAGTGCCTCAGCTCCAGCTGAAGTCGGCCCGCAGGCGGGTCGCGACCTGCTCGAACCGGCGCTGATCGAGGATGGCGCCCTCGCGGCGGATGCCGGCCTCGGGGACGTCGAGCACCCGGTCGAGGCGCACCCAGCTCGGGCGGCCGGCGCTGTCCCAGGAGCCGGCGCCGACTCCCATCCAGTTCCGGTCGCCGTCCCGATCGGCGTTCGAGGACAGCATCAGGCCGAGCAGGGTCTCGCCGTCGCGCCCGACGACCAGGACCGGCCGGTCCTTGCCCTGGTGTGCGTCCTCCTCGTAGGTCACCCAGGTCCACACGACCTCGCCCGGGTCGGCCCGGCCGTCGAGGTCGGGGGAGTACTCGACCCGGCGGGCGCGGTGCGCGGTCGGCACCGCGGTGGAGGACACCGGTCGTCCGGGCTTGAGGGGCGGCTTCGGCGTCGGGGCCTGCTCGACACGGGCCTTGCCGGGCAACACTCCCGAGCGTTGCAGCTCCTTGAACAGGCGGGGGCCCTCGCGCAGCGCGATGCTCCCGAGTTGCTTGCCGATCTGCGTCCAGCTTCGTGCCATGCGTCCAACCTATCTGCGCGGCGCGGATCGGCATCGATCGGCCGCATCGGATCCACGCAACGGGCTGCACCATCCGATTTCGATACCTCTGGGTCCTTCTGTAGCGGGTGCTGCCGGACGAGAATGGACTCGTCAGGATTTCCCGGCGATGTCGGGAACAATCCAAGGATTGGGAGAGATCATGCTCGGCCTCTTTTTGGGTCTGGGCAGCACCGCCCTCGCGCTGGGTCTGGGTGTGGGCTTAGCCCTCACCATCGGACTCGCCCTCGGCAGCGCGGCGCTCGGGCTCGGCTTGCTGATCAGCGACGCAGCCATCAAATACGACATCGACGAACTCGAAGACTGACCGACACATCGTCGGCGACCTCATCGTCATGGGGTGATATGCCAACCGAGGATCCAACTTCACAACTGCGCGGCTTCACAACTGCGCGGCAGGGGCGCTGAATATGCTTGTGCGCGTTGTCATGCGCCGAGAGCGGCCGACAACAGCTGCCAGGACGCATGCAGGTCGTCCTGCCAGTAGCCCCACGAGTGACTGCCCGGTGCGCCGAGTTCGACGGTGGCGGGGATCCCGAGCGCTGCGAGCCGGTCGGCCAGCTGGCGGGTGCACTGATCGGTGGCCGCTTCGATGACGCCACCCACCGCAACCTGGGCGCCCAATGCGATGGGGTTGCCGCCGATCCGGGGATTGTCGAGGGTGTCGTGTGGACCCGGTAACCCGGTCCGGTTGGAGATGTACAACGCGATCCCGCGCAGCCTCTCGGCCTGCAGATACGCGTCGTTGGCCACCCAATCGGGGTCCGTGTAGGGACCCCACATGTTCGTCGTGGCGCCACCCCCGGCCCCAACTACCAGCTCCACATACGCGCGGCCCGGAGGAGCGCTCGTGTGCGCACAGCCGCTGAATGCGGCAGCGCCCCGATACAGGGACGGCGCCATCTCCGCGAGCGTCAACACCGCGCTGCCCGACGTGGACAGCCCGGCAATTGCGTTGCGCCCGTTCGCGCCCAGCGTCGCATCGACGATCGGCGGGAGTTCCCTGGTGAGGAAGGTGGTCCACTTGTTCACCCCGAGCGCCGGGTCTGGCCGCTGCCAGTCGGTGTAGTAGCTGAACTTCCCCCCGACCGGAGTGACCACGTTGACGTTCTTGTCCGCGAAGAAGGCGACCGCGTCGGACTGCGCCTGCCAGGTTGCCGCGTCCTCACCCCCGCCTGCGCCGTTGAGCAGGTACAGCGTCGGTCGCGGTGAGGAGGTGTCGGCCGGGCGGATCACCTCCAACTGGATCGTCCTGTCCATCGCCGCGGAGTGGACGTACACGTTCCACTGCCGGCCGCCGGTCCTGTCGATGTGATCGAGATACGAGCCTGTCCCGCTCTGGAGCGCCGAGCGATCGGGGCTCGCCGCGGCGGGCGACCCCCCGGCCAGCCACGAGGTGGCGACGATCAGCACGACAAGCTGCGCCCACCATCGGGGACTCGTGACCGCTGCGCACCTGACCTGTTCATGGATCATGCGCCACCACACTCCCTCAGACCGCACGCATCGGATAGCTGAGTGCACCACTCAACGGCGAGGAACTCTGACCACGATCATCTCGCATTCGCAGGCCCGAAGGAATGCTCTTGGCAGGTGCATCGGCGAAGATGGTGGCTCACTATCTCGGCCGGGCATCGGCAGCTGTCACACTAGACGTCTACGCACACCTGTGGTCCGGCGACGACGATCGCGCGCGGGACGCAATGGATATGGTTCTGGTGCGGGACCAGTGCGGGACGGACACACCGGCCGGTGCAGCTTCAGTGAGTGAGTGAGATGAGGAAAAGGGCTTGACCAGCAACTTTGCGGAGACCACCTTCACGGATCCCACGCGGATCCGGAACTTCTGCATCATCGCGCACATCGACCACGGCAAGTCGACTCTCGCGGACCGGATGCTGCAGCTCACCGGAGTGGTCGATCCGCGGCAGATGCGCGCCCAGTACCTGGACCGGATGGACATCGAGCGCGAGCGCGGCATCACCATCAAGGCGCAGAACGTGCGGCTGCCCTGGGTCGTCGAGAACGAGGACGGCACCAAGGAAGAGATCGTCCTGCACCTGATCGACACGCCCGGTCACGTCGACTTCACCTACGAGGTGTCCCGCGCGCTGGAGGCCTGCGAGGGCGCCGTGCTGCTGGTGGACGCCGCGCAGGGCATCGAGGCGCAGACGCTGGCGAACCTGTACCTGGCGATGGAGAAGGACCTCACCATCATCCCGGTGCTCAACAAGATCGACCTGCCCGCGGCCGATCCCGACCGCTACGCCGAGGAGATCGCGCACATCACCGGGTGTGAGCCGGGCGACGTGCTGCGGGTCTCGGGCAAGACCGGTGTCGGCGTCAAGGAACTGCTCGACGAGGTCGTCAAGAAGGTCCCGGCTCCGGTCGGGAACGCGGACGGCCCTGCGCGCGCGATGATCTTCGACTCCGTGTACGACGCGTACCGCGGCGTGGTCACCTACGTCCGCGTGGTGGACGGGCGGATCACCCCGCGCGAGAAGATCACCATGATGTCCACCGGCACCACCCACGAGCTGCTCGAGGTCGGCATCATCTCGCCCGAGCCCAAGCCGAGCATCGGCCTCGGTGTCGGCGAGGTGGGCTACCTGATCACCGGCGTCAAGGACGTCCGCCAGTCCCGTGTCGGCGACACCGTCACCGCCGCGCGCAACGGCGCCACCGAGCCGCTCGTCGGCTATCGCGATCCCAAGCCGATGGTGTACTCCGGCCTGTACCCGATGGACGGCTCCGACTACCCGGTGCTGCGCGACGCGCTCGACAAGCTGCGGCTCAACGACGCGGCGCTGGCGTACGAGCCGGAAACCTCTGTGGCCCTTGGGTTCGGTTTCCGCTGCGGGTTCCTCGGGCTGCTGCACATGGAGATCACCCGGGACCGGCTCGAGCGCGAGTTCGGCCTCGACCTCATCTCGACGGCGCCCAACGTGGTCTACCGCGTGGTGATGGAGGACGGCTCCGAGCACGAGGTCACCAACCCGTCGTACTGGCCGGAGGGCCGGGTGCGCGAGGTGTACGAGCCGATGGCCAAGTGCACCGTCATCGCGCCGAGCGAGTACACCGGCCCGATCATGGAGCTGTGCCAGAGCCGTCGCGGCGAGCTCGGCGGCATGGACTACCTCTCCGAGACCCGGGTCGAGCTGCGCTACACGCTGCCGATGGGCGAGATCATGTTCGACTTCTTCGACTCGCTGAAGTCGCGCACCAAGGGCTACGCCAGCCTCGACTACGAGGAGTCCGGCGAGCAGCAGGCCGCCCTGGTGAAGGTGGACATCCTGCTGCAGGGCGAGGCGGTCGACGCGTTCAGCGCGATCGTGCACAAGGACGCCGCGTTCGCCTACGGCAACAAGATGACCACCAAGCTGCGCGAGCTGATCCCGCGCCAGCAGTTCGAGGTGCCGATCCAGGCCGCGATCGGCGCGAAGATCATTGCGCGCGAGAACATTCGCGCGATCCGCAAGGACGTGCTCGCCAAGTGCTACGGCGGCGACATCAGCCGTAAGCGCAAGCTGCTCGAGAAGCAGAAGGAGGGCAAGAAGCGGATGAAGACCATCGGTCGTGTCGAGGTCCCGCAGGAGGCCTTCGTGGCGGCGCTGTCCAACGAGTCGGTGGCGGACAAGCCGAAGAAGTAGGCGCCGCGCGCACAGGCGGCGTAGCCGCGACAGGAGAGGAATCGGCATGCTCGAGACCTGGCTGACCAGGGAACTGCGGATCGAGGTGCCGATCCTCGGCGCGCCGATGGGCGGCAGGGCAGGCGGCGAACTGACCGGCGAGGTGTCCAAGGCGGGGGGCCTCGGGCTGCTCGGCGCGGCGCGGTACGCGACCCCGCAGTGGGTGGCCGAGGAGGCGGCGGTGGCCCGCCGCATCGGCGGGCGGTTCGGCGTCGGGCTGATGACGTGGGCACTCGACGACGACGACACCCTGCTCGACGCGGCGCTGGCTGAGGAGCCGGTGCTGGTGTCGCTGTCCTTCGGCGACCCGGCCGCCTACGTGCCGCGGGTGCACGCCGCGGGTATCCCTGTCGTGTCCCAGGTGAACACGCTCGAGGACCTGCGGGTCGCCGAGGCTGCCGGGGTGGACCTGGTGATCGCCCAGGGCGGCGAGGCGGGCGGGCACACCGGCCAGATCGGCACCCTGCCGCTGCTGCAGGAACTGCTCGACGCGACGGACCTGCCGGTGGTCGCGGCCGGTGGCATCGGAACGGGGCGCGGGCTGGCGGCGGTCATCGCCGCGGGCGCGGAGGGCGCGCTGATCGGCACCGCCCTGCTGGCCAGCCCGGAGACCATCGGACCCGGCTATGCCCGCGAGCGGGTGGTCGAGGCAGGCAGCGCCGACACCGTGTACACCTCCGTCTTCGATCAGGCCCGTAGTCAGCCGTGGCCGAGCCGCTGGGGCGGCCGGGCGATCGCGAACGAGTTCACCGAGGCCTGGCACGGCGCCGACGGGTCCGAGGAGACCCTCGCGGAGGCCTACGACCCGAACGACCCCGACCTCGGCGTCGTGTACGCCGGTGAGGCCGTCGGCCTGGTGCACTCGGCCCGTCCGGCGGGCGAGGTCGTTCGGTGGATCGCGGACGATGCGGAGCGGCTGCTACGCCGGTTTGCCTGACGAAGCCCTGGCGGGCCGACCCGCGGCGTTCTCAGGTCGGGCCGTGCGCGGGCTGGAAGGTACCGGTGTCGCCGGCCTCCTCGGCCCTGATCACGTGCACCACCGCGTTGATCAGCGCCAGGTGGGTGAAGGCCTGGGGGAAGTTCCCCAGGTGCCTGCCGGTCCGCGGATCGATCTCCTCGGCATACAGCTTGAGAGGGCTGGCGAACCCGAGCAGCCGCTCGCACAGGCGCTTGGCGCGTGACAGTTCGCCGATCTCGACCAGCGCCGACACCAGCCAGAACGAGCAGATGGTGAACGTGCCCTCCTCGCCGGACAGGCCGTCGTCGGTGGTCTCCACCCGGTACCGCAGCACCAGACCGTCGTCGGTCAACTCGTCGGCGATGGCAAGCACGGTGGCGCGCACCCGGTGGTCGTGCGAGGGCAGGAAGCGCAGCAACGGCACCAGCAGCAGCGAGGCGTCGAGCGAATCGTCGCCGTAGCGCTGTGTGAAGACGCCCCGGTCGTCCACCCCGTGTTCGAGGATGTCGTCCTTGATCTCGTCGGCGATCCGCGCCCACTGCTCGGCATACGCCTTCTCGCCGTGCAGGATCGCCAGCTTGCTGCCGCGGTCGAGGGCCACCCAGCACATCACCTTCGAGGAGGTGAAGTGCTGCGGTTCGCCGCGCACCTCCCAGATCCCGCGGTCGGGCTGACGCCAATGCTCGATCGCCTCCTCGACCTGCCGTTTGAGCAGCGGCCACAGCGATTCGGGGACCCGGTCGCGCGAGCGCACGTGCAGGTACACCGAGTCGAGCATGGTGCCCCAGATGTCGTGCTGGTTCTGGTTGTATGCGCCGTTGCCGATGCGCACCGGGCGGGCCCCGTCGTATCCGGACAGGTGGCCGAGCTCCTCCTCCTCGAGGGTCTTCTCGCCGCCGATCCCGTACATCACCTGCAGCGGGTTCGGGTGACCGTCCTCGGACCGGGACACGTCGTAGATGAACGAGAAGAAGTCGTTGGCCTCCCGGTCGAGGCCGAGGGTGTACAGGCCCCACAGCGCGAAGGTGGAGTCGCGCACCCACGCGTAGCGGTAGTCCCAGTTGCGCTCGCCGCCAGGGGTTTCCGGCAGGGAGGTGGTGCAGGCGGCGAGCAGCGCACCGGTCGGGCTGTAGGTCAGGCCCTTGAGGGCGAGCGCGCTGCGCTGCAGGTAGCCGCGCCACGGGTGGTCGGGGAAGCGGCCGATGGTGATCCACTGGCGCCAGCACTCCGCGGTCTGCCACATCTTGTCCGCGGCCTCCTCGAAGGTGCCGGGCGCGGGCACGTCCGCCCAGGACAGGGCGACGAAGCCGTTGTCGCCCTCCCGCATCCGGGTCCGGATCCGCGCCTCGCGGCCCTCGAGTCCGAGTTTGAAGTTCGTGGTCAGCCGCAGGGTGGGGTGCGCGCCGAGGATGCTGCCGTCGCAGGTGGCGGTGGCCTCCTCGTAGACCTTGCCCGTGTACTCCCACTTCGCGGCGGCGCGGTGATAGTCGAAGGCGGGCTCGCAGCTCATCTCCAGCTCGATGGTCCCGCTGACACACTTGATCGTGCGCAACAGGATGCCCTCGGCGTCCCAGTCGGTCGGGGTGCGCCGATGGGTCTTCGAGCGCTCCTGGGTGTTGTGCCACGGGCCCATCACCAGGGCATCACGCACGATGAGCCAGCCGGTCTCGGTCTGCCACGTGGTCTCGACGATCAGGCCGCCCGGCAGGTAGCGCCTGGCCGCGGGCACGTTCTGTCCGTAGGGGCCGATCCGGAAGTGACCCGCGCTCCGATCGAGGACCGCACCGAAGACGCTCGGCGAATCCGGGCGGGGCACACACATCCACTCGACCGAGCCGTTGCGGGCGATCAGGCAGGTGGTCTCGCAGTCGGAGAGAAAGGCGTAGTCGTCGATGGGCGGGAAGGTGCTGCGATGGTGCTCCAGGTCGATGCGCGCAGGCAGGTTCGCGGGCACCATCTCGCCGTTTGTGAGCGCCTCGGTGTCATCGAGTGGGGCCATCTGATCATCGAGTGGGGCCATCTCATCATCATCTGCCCGACGGGCGTGGGCGTCCACCGGAGTGGGGGCGATAGGCTGACCGGGTGACACAGATTGCCAGCTGGTGGGACGGACTCGAGCTCTGGGTGATCGGGCTGCCCTTCATCCCGCAGCTGATCCTCGTGATGGCGGTGATGATGCCGCTCGCGATCGGGATCGCCAGCGGCGCCGACCTGCTGCTCGCCAGGATCTTCGTGCTGCTCGGCCGGGACTCGGCCCCCGCCTCCGCCACCGAGGACGGTGCCCGCTGATGCCCCGTTCGCGTGTCACCCTCGCCCTCATCGCGCTGATGCTCCTGGTCCTGATCGGCTGGCTGCTGACCAGGTAGTGGAACGGTGCCGGCTCCAGTTCGATCGGGGCCGGTAGCTCTGCTACATTCGTGCGCGTGTCTGCAACCGCCGTGCACCAGGTCCGCCATGAACTGGCGTTGATCGCTGTCGGCATGCTTGCGGTCGCCGATATCGACTGTTGTCGATTCCCGTAGCCGCACGAGCCACCTGAGCCGCGGCCGGACCGCCCCACGTAGCGGGCGACAACCCCAATTCTGTGTCACCGTGAGACCACGCCGTTGCCGGTAGTGGTCCCGCGCTGCGGTCTGAGGACCGGACACCACCTCCTTGCCCTCGTGGCACACCTGTGAAAGGCAATTCACATGAGCGCGCGCTCTCGCATCACCCGTTCCGGCCTCCTGCTGGCCGCCGCCGTCACCGCCGGCTCGATCGCACTGACCGCGTGCAGCGGCGGCTCGAGCGACACCGTCGGCGCCGAGGGTGGATCGAGCGACGGCAGCGGGGGCACCGTCAGCCTGTTCGCCTACGCGGTCCCCAAGCCCGGCTACGACAAGCTGATCCCCGCCTTCAACGAGACCGAGGCCGGCAAGAACGTCGAGTTCCAGCAGTCCTACGGCGCCTCCGGTGACCAGTCCCGCAAGGTCAAGGACGGCGCCCAGGCCGACTTCGTCAACTTCTCCGTCGAGCCCGACATCACCCGCCTCGTCGACGCGGGCCTGGTGAGCGAGGACTGGAACAAGGACGCCTACAACGGGATCCCGTTCGGCTCGGTCGTGACGGTGGTGGTCCGCGAGGGCAACCCGAAGGGCATCAAGGACTGGGACGACCTGCTCCAGCCCGGCCTCGAGGTGGTCACGCCCAACCCGTTCAGCTCGGGCTCGGCGAAGTGGAACCTCTTGGCGCCGTACGCCGCCAAGAGCGACGGCGGCAAGAACCCGCAGGCCGGACTCGACTACCTGAACACGCTCGTCACCGATCACGTGAAGGTTCAGCCGAAGTCCGGTCGCGAGGCCACCGAGACCTTCCTGCAGGGCACCGGCGACGTGTTGCTGAGCTACGAGAACGAGGCCCTGTTCGCCGAGCGCAACGGGGACCCGGTCGAGCACGTCACCCCGCCGGTCACATTCAAGATCGAGAACCCGGTCGCCGTGATCAAGAGCAGCCAGAACCTCGAGAAGGCCAACGCGTTCAAGGACTTCCTCTTCACCACCGAGGGCCAGAAGCTGTGGGCCGAGGCCGGATTCCGTCCGGTCGATCCCGGTGTCGCCGCCGAGTTCGCGGCCGACTTCCCTGCGCCCACGAAGCTGTGGACGATCGCGGACCTCGGCGGCTGGAAGGCCGTCGACGAGAGCCTGTTCAAGAAGGAAACCGGCTCCATCGCCACGATCTACGACAACGCCACCAAGTAATCTGACCGTGACCAGCACTACAGAAACAACGACGGGGGGACTGGTGTCCGAGTCCGTAGGACAGCAGTCGACCGAGACCGGTCCCCCCGCTCGGCCCACCCGCCCGAAGAAGCGCAAGTGGACCGCCGTGACCGGCACCGTTGGCCCGCTTGGCATCGGCGTCGCGATGCTCTGGCTCAGCGTCATCGTGCTGCTCCCGCTCGCGGCGCTGACGGTGACCTCGTTCGAGGACGGCCTCAGCGGGTTCTGGGAGGCCGTGACCAGCCCGGTCGCGCTGGCCTCGCTGCGCGTGACCGTCACGGTCTCGGCGGTCGTCGCCCTCATCAATGTGGTGATGGGCACCCTGATCGCCTGGGTGCTGGTCCGCGACGAGTTCCCCGGTAAGCGATTCGTCAACGCGCTCATCGATCTCCCGTTCGCGTTGCCGACCATCGTGGCGAGCATCGTGCTGCTGGCGCTGTACGGCCCGAACAGCCCGATCGGTGTGCAGCTCAACGCGACCCAGCCCGGCCTCGTCGTCGCGCTGGCGTTCGTCACGCTGCCGTTCGTGGTCCGGTCGGTGCAGCCGGTGCTGATCGAGACCGACCGGGAGGTGGAGCAGGCCGCCGCGTCCCTCGGCGCGAGCAACTGGACCATCTTCCGGAAGGTGGTGCTGCCGATCCTGTCGCCCGCGATCATCAGCGGCGCGGGCCTGGCGTTCGCCAGGGCGATCGGCGAGTACGGCTCGGTCGTGCTGATCGGCGGGAACATCCCGCGCGAGACGCAGGTGACCTCGCAGTACATCCAGCAGCAGATCGAGATCGACCGGCCGGTCAACGCCGCCGCGGTGTCGGTGGCGCTGCTGGCGATCGCCTTCGTCACCCTGTTGGTGTTGCGGGTGCTCTCGAGCCGCAGCCAGCGACGTGAGGAGCAGGCCCAGTGAACCTCTCGACCGGATCGAAGCTCGGGATGCGGGTCGTCGCGCTCGGCTACCTGTTCTTCCTGCTGCTGGTGCCGATCGGCGTCATCCTGTGGCGCACCTTCGAGCGGGGCATCGGCGCCTTCATCGAGGCGATCTCCACCCCGGCGGCGATCTCGGCGCTGAACCTCTCGCTGCTGATCGTGGCCATCGTCGTGCCGATCAACGTGATCTTCGGCATCGTCACGGCCCTGGCGCTGGTCCGGGGACGGTTCCCGGGCCGCGGCCTGATGCAGGCGGTCGTTGACCTGCCGTTCGCGGTCTCGCCGATCGTCGTCGGCGTCTCGCTGATCCTGCTGTGGGGCGTCAACGGCTGGTTCGGCGTCCTGGACGAGGCAGGGTTCCGGGTGATCTTCGGCCTGCCAGGCATGGTGCTGGCCACCATCTTCGTCACGCTGCCGTTCGTGGTCCGCGAGGTCGAACCGGTGCTGCACGAGATCGGCGACGAGCAGGAGCAGGCCGCCGCGACCCTCGGCGCCTCCAAGTGGCAGACCTTCTGGCGGATAACCCTGCCCGCGATCCGCTGGGGCCTGACCTACGGCGTGGTGCTCACCGTTGCCCGTTCGCTCGGCGAGTTCGGCGCGGTGATCATGGTGTCCTCGGGGTTCCCCGGCGTCTCCCAGACCCTGACCCTGCTCGTGCACTCGCGCTACATCGACGATCACAACACCTTCGGGGCCTACTGCGCGGCGACGCTGCTGATGGGGATCGCGCTGGTGACCCTGCTGCTGATGACGCTGCTCGACCGCAAGAGGAGCAACACATGATTTCCGTGATCGGCGCCAACAAGAACTTCGGCGACTTCGCCGCCCTCGACAACCTGTCGCTGGACATCCCGGCCGGCTCCCTGACCGCGCTGCTCGGTCCGTCCGGGTCCGGCAAGTCGACCCTGCTGCGGTCGATCGCCGGGCTGGAGAACCCGGACTCGGGGACCATCACGATCGGGGGCAAGGACGTCACCGGTGTGCCGCCGCAGAAGCGCGACATCGGCTTCGTGTTCCAGCACTACGCGGCGTTCAAGCACATGACCGTTCGCGACAACGTCGCGTTCGGGCTGAAGATCCGCAAGCGTCCGAAGCCCGAGATCGACAAGAAGGTCAACGAGCTGCTCGAGATCGTCGGTCTCGACGGTTTCCAGCACCGCTACCCGGCCCAGCTCTCCGGCGGCCAGCGGCAGCGCATGGCGCTGGCCCGCGCGCTCGCCGTCGACCCGCAGGTGCTGCTGCTCGACGAGCCGTTCGGTGCGCTCGACGCCAAGGTCCGCGAGGACCTGCGGACCTGGCTGCGGCGGCTGCACGACGAGGTGCACGTGACCACCGTGCTGGTCACCCACGACCAGGAGGAGGCGCTCGACGTCGCCGACCGGATCGCGGTGCTGAACAAGGGGCGGATCGAGCAGGTCGGCACCCCTCGGGACCTGTACGACACGCCCGCGAACGACTTCGTGATGTCGTTCCTCGGCCCGGTGGCCAAGCTGAACGGCCAGCTGGTCCGCCCGCACGACATCCGCGTCGGGCGCGACCCCAGCATGGCGGTCGCGCAGAAGGCAGGCACCGCGGAGTCCGCGGGTGTCACCCGGGCGACGGTCGAGCGGGTGGTGCACCTCGGCTTCGAGGTGCGGGTGGAGCTGCGCAACGCCGCCACCGGCGACCTGTTCGCGGCCCAGGTGACCCGCGGCGACAGCGAGGCGCTGCAGCTCAAGGAGGGCGAGACCGTCTACGCCCGCGCCACCCTGATCCCGAACATCCCGGCCTAGGCCGCTCCGCGGCCCGTGCGCGGTTGACGAGTCCAGACACTCGTCAACCGCGCACAGGCGGCGAAGCCGCCTACTATTTTCCTGCACGTGTCGATTCGACCGGGTTCCGTTCGTCGTCATTGAGTACGGCACCTCGCCGCACGATGAAACGACAGGAGTCGAACCATGAAGTACATGATGCTGATCAACGCGGCCTCCACCGATCCCGTCGCGAACGGGTGCACCCCGGAGGACTGGATGGTCTACGACAAGCAGGTCAGCGAGGCGGGCATCTTCGTGTCCGGGGAATCGCTCGCGGACCTGACGACCGCCACGGCGGTCCGGGTCGACGCGGATGGGCAGCGGACCGTCACCGACGGACCGTTCGCGGAGAGCCGCGAGGTCCTGGGCGGCTTCTACGTGATCGACGTGCCGAACCTCGACGTCGCGCTCGACTGGGCGGCCCGCTGCCCCGGCGCCCGCGGCGGCGGATCGGTCGTGGTGCGGCCGATCGCCGACTTCGGCGAGTGACCGCGATGGACGAGCGGGCCGCGGCCGAATCGTCCGTGGAGGCCGTGTTCCGGGAGGAACGCGGCCGGCTGCTGGCCTCGCTCGTCCGCCGGTTCGGCGACCTCGACCTGGCCGAGGAGGTCACCTCGGAGGCCATCGAGGCCGCGCTGGTGCACTGGCCGGTGGACGGCGTTCCTGCCAGGCCCGGCGCCTGGCTGATGACGACGGCGCGGCGGCGGGCGGTCGACCGGCTGCGGCGGGACCAGGCCTATGCGGCCCGGCTCGCCGTCCTGCAGGTCGAGTCCGACCGGGCGGACCCGGCCCCGCCCGCCGACGCGCTCGCCGACCTGCCCGACGACCGGCTGCAGCTGTTCTTCACCTGCACCCACCCGGCGCTCGCGGACGAGGACAGGGCCGCGCTGACCCTGCGCTGCCTGGCCGGGCTGACGACGCCGGAGGTGGCCAGGGCGTTCCTCGTCCCGACCGCGACGATGGCGCAGCGAATCGTGCGGGCCAAGAAGAAGATCCGGCAGGCAAGGATCCCGTTCCGGGTACCGGGCGCCGACGAATTGCCGGACCGCCTGCCCGGGGTGCTCGGGGTGATCTACTCGATCTTCACGGAGGGTTACGCGGCCAGCTCGGGTCCCGACCTGCAGCGCCTCGACCTCGCGGAGGAGGCGATCCGGCTCGCCCGGATCCTGCGGCGGCTGCTGCCCGCCGAGCGCGAGGTCGCCGGGTTGCTGGCGCTGATGCTGCTGATCCACGCCCGCCGCGACGCGCGGACCGGGCCGGGCGGCGAGCTGGTGCTGCTCGACGACCAGGACCGCAGCCACTGGGACCGCGGGGCCATCGAGGAGGGCGGCGCCCTGGTGGTCGTCGCGCTGACCGGCGGCCCGCCGGGCGTGTACGGGGTGCAGGCGGCCATCGCGGCCCTGCACGACGAGGCCGCGGACGTCGCGACCACGGACTGGCCGCAGGTCGTGGCGCTCTACGACGTGTTGCTCGCGCTGGCGCCGTCGCCGGTGGTGGCGCTGAACCGGGCGGTGGCGGTGGCGATGCGGGACGGACCGGAGGCGGGGCTGACCCTGCTCGACGGGCTGGCGGGGGAGGCGCGGCTGCGGGGCTACCACCCGTACGCGGTCGCCCGCGCGGACCTGCTGCAGCGGCTCGGCCGGTTCCCGGAGGCCGCGGCGGCCTACCGTGCGGCGCTGGAGACGGTCGGCACCGACGCCGAACGGGAGCACCTGCGGCGCAGGCTCGACGAGGTCGAGCGGCCGGGTTAGGCGGAGAGTTCGACCCGGGCGGCGGCGATCCGCTCGACGCCCGCGGCGTACCGGTCGAGTGCGACCTCCGCGAGCAGGGGGTGGGCGCCGATCACGTCGGCCTGCAGCGATTCCGGGGCGCAGTCCTCGGCGGACCGGCCGATCCGGTCGGTGAGCAGGCCGGGCGCGAGGAACCACGGTGCGACGACGATGGACCGCGCGCCGCGGGCCCGCAGCGCCGAGACGGCCTGCGGCACGCCGGGTCCGGTGGTCGCGAAGCAGACCTCGACGCCTGCCCAGCCGGTGCCGGCCAGCAGCCGCGGGCCGATGCGGGTGGTGAGTTCGTTGGCGGTCTCCGAGGACGAGCCGACCGCGGCCAGCACGACCCCGACCTCGGGATTGCCGAGATCGGTTCCCGTCTGGGTGATGCGGTCGCGCACGGCGGAGACCAACCGGTGGTCGTCGCCGAGCACCTCGGCCTGCACGAGGTCGAGCTCGGGGTGCCTGCGATGGCCCGCCGCGAGCAGCGCGGGCAGGTCCACCCGCGCGTGGAACGCGCTGCCCAGCAGCAGCGGCACCACGACGGCGGACGAATGTCCCTTGGCGGCAACCGCATCGATCGCCTGATCCACCGACGGGGCGGACAGGTCCAGGAAACAGAGGCGGACGTCCAGGTCGGGGCGCGACGCCCGGATGCCGTCCACCGCGGCCGCGACCGCCCGCGCGGAGCGGGGGTCGCGGCTGCCGTGGGCCACCGCGATCAGCGGCGCCGGGACGGGCATCGGGGACGCGTGCGTCCCGACCTGGATGTCGAACACGACGCTAGACGCGGGCGAGCTCGATGGCGGCGATCGCGTCGCCGACCAGGCCGGCCGCGAGGGTGTTGCCACCCGCCGGGTCGATCAACAGGAAGCTGCCGGTGTGCCGGTTGACCGTGTAGTCGTCCGCCACGATCGGCTCCGCGACGCGCACCGAGATCTTGCCGATCTCGTTGAGCTCGAGGGTGTCCGGGCTCTGCGCCGTGGTGAGGTCCTGCTCGTCGAACCGCTCGACGATGCCGCCGACAATCGCCTGCGTGGTGCGGGTGCCGTGCTTGAGCAGCAGGCGGGCACCGGGGCGCAGCGGCTTCTCGGCGAGCCAGCAGACCGTCGCCTCGAACTCGCCGATCGGCTCGGGCGCGTCCTCGATCGAGGCGATGGTGTCGCCGCGCGAGACGTCGACGTCGTCGGCCAAGATCAGCGTGACGCTGCGTCCCGCGTTCGCGACGTCGAGCTCACCGTCGGCGGTGTCGACGCGCTCGACGGTGGTGCGGGTGCCGGACGGCAGGATCACCACCTCGTCGCCCGGGCGGACCGAACCCGCGGCGACCTGACCGGCGTAGCCGCGGTAGTCGAGGAAGTCGGCGGTGCGCGGCCGGATCACGTACTGGACCGGGAAACGCAGGCCCACCCGGTGCGGCTCGGCGTCCACCGGGATCGACTCGAGGTGCTCGATCAGGGTGGGGCCGTTGTAGTACGGGGTGTTCTCGGAGCGGACGGCCACGTTGTCGCCGTGCAGCGCGGAGACCGGGATCTCCACGACGTCCTCGGATGCCCACCCCAGCGAGGTGGTGAGCGCGTTGAACTCCTCGGAGATGTCCGCGAACACCTGGGCCGGGTTCTCGACCAGGTCGATCTTGTTGACCGCGAGCACCAGCTTCGGCACGCCGAGCAGCGCGAGCACGGCGGCGTGCTTGCGGGTCTGCGAGATGACGCCCTTGCGCGCGTCGACGAGCAGGATCACCAGCTGCGCGGTGGACGCGCCGGAGACGGTATTTCGGGTGTACTGCACGTGGCCCGGGGTGTCCGCGAGCACGAAGGTGCGGTTGGGTGTCGCGAAGTAGCGGTACGCCACGTCGATGGTGATGCCCTGCTCACGCTCCGCGCGCAGGCCGTCGACCAGCAGCGACAGGTCCGGGGTGTCGAGCCCACGGTCGACCGACGCGCGGGTGACGGCGTCGATCTGGTCGGCGAGAACGGATTTCGTGTCGTACAGCAGCCGGCCCACCAGGGTGGACTTGCCGTCGTCGACGCTGCCCGCGGTGGCGAGCCTCAACAGGTCGCTCATCAGAAGTAGCCCTCTCGCTTGCGGTCTTCCATGGCCGCTTCGGAAACTCGGTCGTCGCCACGGGTGGCACCGCGTTCGGTCAATCGGGACGCCGCGACCTCCGCGAGGATGGCCTCGTTGTCGGCCGCCTCCGAGAGCACGGCGCCGGTGGTGGAGCCGTCGCCGACGGTGCGGTAGCGCACCGAGAGGTTCTGCACCTCCTCGCCTTCCCGCGGTCCGCCCCAGACGCCGGAGGTCATCCACATGCCGTCGCGCTGGTACACCTCGCGCTGGTGGGCGTAGTAGATGCTGGCCAGTTCCACGTTGTCGCGGGCGATGTACCGCCAGATGTCGAGCTCGGTGAAGTTGCTCAGCGGGAATACGCGGACCTGCTCGCCGGGGGAGTGCTTGCCGTTGTACAGGTTCCACAGTTCGGGACGCTGCTTCTTCGGGTCCCACTGGCCGAACGCGTTGCGCAGCGAGAAGATCCGCTCCTTGGCGCGGGCGCGCTCCTCGTCGCGGCGGGCGCCGCCGAACACCGCGTCGAAGCGGTTCTCGGCGATGGCGTCCAGCAGCGGCACCGTCTGCAGCGGGTTGCGGATGCCGTCGGGCCGCTCGGTGAGCCGGCCGTCGGCGAGGTAGTCCTCGACCTTGGCCACGTGCAGGCGCAGGTTGTACTTCTCGACCACGTGGTCGCGGAAGTCCAGCACCTCCTGCAGGTTGTGCCCGGTGTCCACGTGCAGCAGCGCGAAGGGCAGCGGCGCGGGCCAGAAGGCCTTGATCGCCAGGTGCAGCAGCACGGTGGAGTCCTTGCCGCCGGAGAACAGGATCACCGGGCGCTCGAACTCGCCTGCCACCTCACGGAAGATGTGGATGGCCTCGGACTCGAGGGCAGCGAGCGTGTCGAAGTCGGTGCCGTCGAGTTGCGGTCGGATGTCGGTCAGTTCAGCAGTCATGAGGCGTGCAACCCGCATTCTGTCTTGGCGTTACCGGCCCACCGTCCGCTGCGCGGATCGGAGCCGGGGGCTGGCTTGGCGGTGCACGGCGCGCACCCGATTGATGGATAGCCTTCGTCGACAAGCGGATTCACCAGGATCGAGTGCTTGTCGATGTAGGCCTGCATGTCGTCGTCGGACCACGCGGCGATCGGGTTGATCTTCACGAGCCCGAACGCGTCGTCGAACGAGATCAGCGGGGCGTTGGCGCGGGTGGGGGACTCGACCCGGCGGATGCCGGTCACCCAGGCCTTGTATCCGGCGAGCGACTTCTTCAGCGGCGCGACCTTGCGCAGTGCGCAGCAGCGGCCGGGGTCGCGGGCGAACAGGTCCTTGCCCTCCGCCGCGTCCTGCTCGGCGACGCTGGCCTCGGCCTGGACGTTGATGACGTTCACCCCGTACACCGCCTCGACCGCGTCGCGGGTGCCGATGGTCTCCGCGAAGTGGTAGCCGGTCTCGAGGAACAGCACGTCGACGCCGGGGTGCACCTGGGCGGCCAGGTGCACCAGGACGCCGTCCTGCATGTTCGACGCGACGATGAAGTCGGTCCCGAACGTGTCCTCGGTCCACTGCAGCAGTTCCTGCGCGGACGCGCCGTCGAGGCTCGCCGCCGCTTGCTCGGCGAGCGCGCGCAGGTCGTCCGCGGTCGCGGTGGCCAGATCCAATGTGGTCAACGGAGATCCCCCTCGTCTGCTCGGACGGCCCACTCGGCGAAGCGTTCGCCCGCATTGCGGTGCTTGACGAACTGCCGGACCACCCGGTCGATGTAATCGCCCATCTCGGTGCTGGCGACCTTGTGCTGACGCAGCTTGCGGCCGAAGGCCACGTCGAATCCGAGGCTGCCTCCCAGGTGAACCTGGAAGCCCTCCACCTGATTCCCCTCACCGTCGTCGATGAGCATGCCCTTGAAGCCGATGTCCGCGACCTGCGAGCGGGCGCAGGAGTTGGGGCAGCCGTTGATGTTGATGGTGATCGGCACGTCGAGCTGCGCGTTGATGTCCGCGAGTCGCTGCTCGAGCTCGGGCACCAGCACCTGCGAGCGCTTGCGGGTCTCGGCGAACGACAGCTTGCAGAACTCGATGCCGGAGCAGGCCATCAGGTTCTGCCGCCAGTGCGACGGGCGGGCGGGCAGGCCCAGCTCGTCGAGGTCGGCGATCAGCTGATCGAGCTTGTCGTCGGCGACGTCGAGGATGATCAGCTTCTGGTACGGCGTGAAGCGGATCTTGTCGCTGCCTGCCTTCTCGGCGGCGTCGGCGACCTTCGCGAGGATGGTGCCGGACACCCGGCCCGCGATCGGCGCGAAGCCGACGGCGTTGAGGCCATTGCGGGTCTTCTGCACGCCGACGTGGTCGATCGGCCGCTTGGGCTGCTCGGGCGCGGGGCCGTCGATCAGCTTCCGCTTGAGGTACTCGGTCTCGAGCACCTCCCGGAACTTCTCGATGCCCCAGTCCTTGATGAGGAACTTCAGCCGCGCCTTGGACCGCAGCCGGCGGTAGCCGTAGTCGCGGAAGATCGAGACCACGGCCTCCCACACGTCCGGCACCTCGTCGAGCGGCACCCAGACGCCGACGCGCTGCGCCAGCATCGGGTTCGTCGAGAGCCCGCCGCCGACCCACAGGTCGAGGCCGGGGCCGTGCTCGGGATGGTTGACGCCGATGAAGGCGACGTCGTTGATCTCGTGCACCACGTCCTGCTGGCCGGAGATCGCGGTCTTGAACTTGCGCGGCAGGTTCGAGTACTCGGGCTTGCCGATGTAGCGGCGGACGATCTCGTCGATCGCCGGGGTCGGGTCGAGGACCTCGTCGAGGGACTCGCCTGCCAGCGGGGACCCGAGGACGACGCGCGGGCAGTCGCCGCAGGCCTCGGTGGTCTTGAGGCCGACGGACTCGAGCCGCTTCCAGATCTCGGGGACGTTCTCGACCTCGATCCAGTGGTACTGGACGTTCTCGCGGTCGGAGAGGTCGGCGGTGTCGCGGCCGAACTCGGTGGAGATGCCCGCGATGGTGCGCAGCTGCTCGACGTTGAGCGCGCCTGCGTCGCAGCGCACCCGCATCATGAAGTACTTGGCCTCGAGCAGATCGATGTTCTCGTCACCGGTGAAGGTGCCGTCGTAACCCTGCTCACGCTGGGTGTAGAGGCCCCACCAGCGCATCCGGCCGCGCAGGTCGGACTTGTCGATGCTGTCGAATCCCTGCTTCGAGTAGATGTTCTCGATGCGGGCGCGGACGTTGAGCGGGTTGTCGTCCTTCTTGGCCTGCTCGTTGGCGTTCAGCGGCTCGCGGTAGCCGAGGGCCCACTGGCCCTCGGCACGGCGCTTGGCCGGCCGCGGCGCGCGGGCGGGAGGAGGAGTGTCGACACTTTGCGACATCGGAGGCGCTCCAGAATCTTCTTCGGTGCGCCGGTCTGTGATGGCATAGCCGACGGGGAGGGCTGTCCCCGCAGCACATCCGAGACCGGCCGGGACTGAGAGGGGGCTGGCGAATGGCGTCTACGCAGGCAAGGGCAGACAGCTACAGACACGCTTGAGATCGACGTGGCGTCGAGCCACGAGCGCAATCCCAAGTCCGGTCACCCGGCCAATTGTGCCAGATCACCTCGCCGATTCCGACATCCCATGGCTATTTCCCCCCGACTCGGGGGAAATGCGCAGGCAGGGCGATGTGTGGCGCTCGTCACGTCCTCTGGTAATGGGACACTGATGAGGTGAGTGGATCGATGACCGGCCGAGTGGAGCCTGTGGAATGAGCGGAAACGCGTTGGCTGCTGCGTTTGCGCTGCCGGACCATGCCCTGTCCGGAGTGGGGTCGCGTCCGTTCGGGATCTACATCCACGTCCCGTTCTGCGCGACGCGCTGCGGGTACTGCGACTTCAACACGTACACGGCGGGGGAGCTGGGCACCTCCGCGTCGCCGCAGTCCTGGCTGGAGGGTCTGCGTCGCGAGCTGGACGCGGCCGCCGCGATGCTCGGCGCCGATGGCGCGGTGCCCGCGGCGGAGACGGTGTTCGTCGGCGGCGGCACGCCGTCGCTGCTCGGCGGCGACGGGCTGGCCGACGTGCTTGGTGCGGTCCGCTCGAGCTTCGGCCTGGCCGCCGGCGCGGAGGTGACAACGGAATCGAACCCCGAGTCCACCTCGCCCGAGTTCTTCGACCGCCTGCGCGAGGCCGGGTTCACCCGCATCTCGCTTGGCATGCAGTCGGCGGCGCAGCACGTGCTGCGGATCCTCGACCGCACCCACACCCCGGGGCGCCCGGTGGCCGCCGCCGTGGAGGCACGCGCGGCGGGGTTCGAGCACGTGAATCTCGACCTGATCTACGGCACGCCCGGCGAGCGCGACGAGGACCTCGACGCGTCCCTTGACGCGGTGCTCGCCGCGGGCGTCGACCACGTCTCGGCGTACGCGCTCATCGTGGAGGACGGCACCGCGCTGGCCAGGAAGGTGCGACGCGGGGACCTGCCCGCGCCCGACGACGACGTCCTCGCCGCCCGGTACGAGCGGATCGACGAGCGCCTCGCCGACGCCGGGCTGAGCTGGTACGAGGTGTCGAACTGGGCGAAGGAGGGCGCCGAGTGCAGGCACAACCTGGGCTACTGGGACGGCGGTGACTGGTGGGGCGCGGGCCCAGGCGCGCACGGCCACGTCGGCGGGGTGCGCTGGTGGAACGTCAAGCATCCCGCCCGCTACGCCGATCAGCTTGCGGCGGGCGAACTTCCGGTGGCGGACAGCGAGCACCTCACCGCCGAGGATCGGCACATGGAGCGGGTGATGCTGACGCTGCGGCTGCGGTCCGGGCTGCCGGAGTCGGACCTGCGAGCGAGCGAGCTCGCCGCCGCCGAGCAGGCCGTCGCGGACGGGCTGCTCTCGCGCGCCGGTGACCGACTGGTGCTCACCGACCGCGGCAGGTTGCTGGCCGACGGCGTCATCCGGGACATCCTGAGCTGAACCCTAGGTACGCAACTCCGCCCGCCCGGGGATCCTGGGCGGGCGGGGTTGCGGCCGACTGGCTGCGGCCACGAACTGACGGGGGGCTCAGGAGGACCTGTTTCCCAGCAGCAGGTCGAGCAAGAGTTCCGTGTGGCTGGGACATGACTCCACACCGGTATCGAAACACGCCCCGTACATGTGATGGACGGAGCCTGCCGCCCTCCCGAGCGTCAGCACCAGGGCTGCCGGCAAATCGAGGAGGCTGTCGCGCTGGATGCCGCTCGCGCTGCCGGTGGCCTCCGCGGCCGATGCCGTACCCCCACCAAGGGCCAGGCCGCCGCCGAGCAGAGCCGCGGCGACGAGGACGGACGCGCCACGGCGCGCCAGAGATCGTGACATGAGATTCCTTCGTTCGAAGTGTGCTGGCTGGGTGGCCCACATCGGACGCCCCCCGATCGGTCAGATTAGGGCGAGTCAGACCGGCCGGCAGTTGAATTCGGAAATCGGCATCGTCACAGGTCAAACCGTTAAACGCAACCGGATATGGACTGCGGGTGGCGGGGCCGTTGGCGTCACCGACGGGTTCCGGAGAATCGGCGGCGAACGTCGCGGGCGACGATCGCCCGCAGCAGGCGGGCCGCGACCCGGCCCCGCGAGGGCGTATACGGGTACCACAGCGGTTCGTTGGTGAGGGTGGGGAACCGGGGCGCGGTGACGGCTTGCATCCGGCAGTACTTGTGCAGGCCCGAGGCGCCGCCGAAGCGCGCACCGATCCCGGAGCTCTTCCACCCGCCGTGCGGCAGCCCGAAGCAGAAGAGGTTGCTGAACATGTCGTTGACGTTCACCGCCCCGGCCTCGAGTCGTCGAGCGATGGCGTCTCCGCGCGAGCGGCTGCCGGTCCAGACGGTCGCGGACAGGCCGTAGACCGAGTCGTTGGCGAGCCGGACGGCCTCGTCCGCGTCGGCCACCCTCATCACGGGGATGGTGGGACCGAAGGTCTCCTCGGTCATGCAGGCCATGGTGTGGTCCACGTCGACCAGCACGGTCGGCTTGAAGAAGGTCCCCACCCCGGTTGGGGCGCCGCCGGTCAGCGCGGTGGCGCCGCGGGCGATCGCGTCGTCGACGTGACGGCGCACGATGTCGACCTGGTTCGCGTTCGCGAGCGCGCCGACGTCCGCGGAGTGGGAGTCGTCGTCGGCGCCCTGACGCAGCGACCGGACCTTCGCGGTGAGCAGCGCGACGAACTCGTCGTGCACGGACTCCTCGACGTACACCCGTTCGACCGAGATGCAGGCCTGGCCGGAGTTCATCAGCCCGCCCCACAGGATCCCGTTGGCCGCCCGCTCGAGGTCGGCGTCGGCCAGCACGATCGCGGCGTCCTTCCCACCGAGTTCGACGCTGCAGGGGATCAGGCGCTCGCCCGCCCGGGCGGCGATCTTGCGCCCGGTGGCCGTGGAACCGGTGAACTGCACCATGTCGACGGCGTCGACGACGGCCGCGCCGGTGTCCCCGCGGCCGGTGATGCAGGCCAGCACCGGCGGCGCGCCTATCTCGCGCCATCCGCGCGCCAGTTCGAGCGCGGACAGCGGGGTCACCTCGGACGGCTTGAGGATGACGGCGGCGCCTGCGAGCAGCGCGGGGATCACGTCCATGGCGGGCATCAGCAGCGGGAAGTTCCACGGCGTGATCACCCCGACCACCGGATGCGGGCGATATGTCTTGCGCTGCGACTTGGTGAGGCTGAACGCACCGGAGTTCGGGAGCTTCGCGTCGGCCAGGTCGCGCGGCGCGCGGGCGGCGTAGAAGTTGATGATCTCGGCGATCACCGGCACCTCGAGACCGGCCTCGGTCCGCGGCTTCCCGGTCTCGGACTGGAGCACATCCTCCAGGTGGGTCTCGTTGTCCAGCAACCAGTCCCGCAGTATGAACAGCCACCTGGCCCGACCCTTGGGTCCGAGGGCCTCCCAGGCCGGCTGCTGTGCGCGGAGTCCGTCGACCACCTCGGCGACCGAGTCGGGCTCTGTGTCGGGAACCGAACCGACCTCCTCGCCGGTCGCCGGGCAGTGAATGGTGACGGGCGGTCGGACGATCGTCGGCACCAGCTGGTCGATGCTCATCGCACACTCCTCGGTGGGGGTTGGCGTCGAGTATCGGCGCGATCGGAGCCGCGGCGCTTGGCCGATTCGGCCAACAACCACGGGCCTTTTGGGTCAGCGGCACAAGTGGGCAGGTGGCCGGGTCCGCGGCTCCCGGATTCGATCCAATCGGGATCTGTGGGATCTGCTTCGGCCGGGCCGCGCGTAGCCTGGGTGTGGAGCCGAAAGATGCACGATAAATCGCCTGCAGCGGGTGCGCCCGAACCGACGCGCCGGGTGTTGGCATTTCACGCCCGAACCCTCGACGAAGCGCGCGCGGCCGTCGGTCGGAATTACTACCCCCACCGGCTGGCCCAGCTCACCATGGACTCCGACCTCGACATGTCGCTACGCACTGTGCAGCTCGGTCCTGTGTCCGTGGGGCGGTTGTCGTACGGAGTGGACGTGAGCATCCACCTCGACGAGCTGGAAAGTGCCTACCACGTGAACATTCCGATGTCGGGCGGCATCGAGTCGGAAGCAGGCGGAGAGTCCGATGTGGTCACCCGCGGGCGTGCGTCCATCTACCTCCCGCATCGCTCCACCAGGATCACGCGATGGAGCGCGGACTGCGAGGTGTACGGCATCAAGTTCGACCGCGCCTACCTCGAGTCCGAGCTTCGCGCCCTACTCGGCCGGCCGGTCGGCAAACCGGTGACCTTCGACCCCGTGTTCGATCTGTCCAGCAAGTCGGGCGCGAGCTGGTTGGCTCTGGTCCGAACCCTCGCCGCGGAACTCGACGACGACAGCAGCCTGCTCTACAACGAGCTGGTTTCGAGCCGGCTGGTCGATGCCGTGACCACCGGTTTGCTGCTCACGGCGGCTCACGACAGCCGTGAACTCCTCGACTCGCCCGCCCACGCTGCCCGCCCGCGCACCATCAGTCGGGCCATCGATGCGATCCACGCGCATCCCGAGGATCCGTGGACCGTCAGCAGGCTGGCGATGCTGGTGGGCGTCAGCGTGCGCACCCTGCAGGACGGATTCCGGCGGTACGTCGGGGTCTCGCCACTGGCCTATCTTCGCGATGTGCGGCTCGAGCGGGCCCATGAGGACCTGATCCAGGCAGACCCGTCCGATGTCGCGGTCACCGATGTGGCCTATCGCTGGGGATTCCAGCACCTCGGCCGTTTCGCTCTCGAATACCGAAAGCGGTACGGGCAGCCGCCGTCGAAGACCCTCACCACGACGTAGCCCGGCCCGAAAACCCTGCGCGCTCGAAGTCCCTGCGCAATCGGGACATCCCCCGCGCTTCGGGGACAGTCTTCAGCCGCTGCTGCCTCTAACGTTGGCCCCATCGTTGCCGCTGGACAAAATCCTGGACACGCCCCCTCGGCTCCACGACCCGCGTGATCGTCCGGGTGCGGGCACATGGAAAGGCCGAACCTTGCTGCTGCCGATGGCGCCGACCGATTCGATGTTCCTGCTCGGCGAGTCTCGTGACCATCCGATGCATGTCGGGGGGCTCGCGCTGTTCGCTCCGCCGGATGGCGCCGATGGGTGCGATGTGCGGGCACTGCTCGATTCGTCCTTGGGTCGGGGCGATGTCGCGCCGCTGTTGCGTAAACGCGCCCGTCGGTCGGTGACCTCACTGGGGCAGTGGGGCTGGGAGACGGATGTCGACGTCGACCTCGGGCACCATGTGCGTCACGATGCCTTGCCGCGCCCTGGCGGGATCACCGAACTGCTGGAGCTGGTCTCCCGCTTGCATTCCGTGTTGCTGGACCGAAGCAGGCCGCTGTGGGAGATGCACCTCATCGAGGGCCTCGCTGATGGCCGCTTCGCGGTCTACACGAAGATCCACCACGCCCTCGCGGACGGCGTGTCGGCGATGAAGCTGCTGCGCCGTGGGCTCAGCGCGGACCCGGCGCGGCGAGCGATGCCCGCGCCATGGGAGCCGCTGGTGCGCGAGGGCGGCGCGCTGCGACTCGTCTCGGACCAGCCGGCGGGCGGTCCCGGACCCCTCGGCGTGCCTGCCACCGCGCTGCGTGTCGCTCGCGGCGCGCTCGGTGAGCTGGGAGGCCTCGTGCCCGCGCTCGTTGGCACCGTCGACCGGGCCTTGCACGGGCGTGGCGGATCGCTCTCGCTCTCTGCGCCCGGGTCGATGCTCAACGTGCCGATCGGTGGGGCCCGACGGTTTGCGGTGCGCTCCTGGCCGATCGAACGGCTACGGATGGTCGCCAAGCATGCCGAGGCGACCATCAACGACGTGGTGCTCGCGATGTGCTCAGGGGCGCTGCGCGGCTACATGGGCGATCTCGAGGCGCTGCCCGCCGACCCGCTGATCGCGATGGTGCCGGTCTCGCTGCGTGGCGAGCAGCGGGAGGGCAAGGCAGGCAATGAGATCGGGGTGCTGATGTGTAATCTCGCCACCGACCTCGCCGACCCGGCGAACCGCCTCGCGACCGTGACGGCCTCCATGCGCGAGGGCAAACAGGCACTGCGGGCGATGAGCTCGGCGCAGGCTCTGGCGATGAGTGCGCTCGGGGCCGCGCCGCTCGCACTGGGCATGTTCGGAATGGGCGGGCCGATCCGCCCGCCGAACGTGATGATCTCCAACGTTCCCGGGCCGGCTGAGCCCCTGTACTGGAACGGTGCCCGTCTGACCGCGCTGTATCCGCTGTCGATCCCGGTCGACGGACAGGCTCTCAACATCACCTGCACCAGTACCGATGACGAGATCGCGTTCGGGCTGACCGGCTGCCGGCGAGCGGTGCCGCTACTTCAGCCCCTGCTCGGTCGCCTCGACGACGAACTCTGCGCCCTCGAAAAGACTGTCGGCCTGTAGGCCGGGACAGGAGATCACATGAACCACCCATCAGCCGACCGGGCCCCCGTCCCTGCCGAACCGTCGACCTCCCGGCTCCGATCGTCGCCGGTGATCGCGCTCGGCTCCGGGATCTCGGCCTGCGCGCCCGCACTGATCGTGACCGGGTCCGTTGTCCTGTGCGCGGTCGTGGCTTTGTTCACCGTCGCCTGTGTCGGTTTCGCCGCCCTGATGATCTGAGCGAGGGCGGGGCCGAGCCGATCGATGAGCGCAGGCGGATCAGACCCCCCGGTCGGGTCAGCGAATCGCGTCGTAGTCGAAGACCCGGGCGTGCAGGACGACCCGGTTGCGCAGGGCGGAGCGGACCGCGCGGTGCAGACCGTCCTCGAGGTAGATCACGCCGTCCCAGAGCACCGCGTGCGGGAACAGGTCGCCGTAGAAGGTGGAGTCCTCGGACAGCAGCCGATCGAGCTCCAGGACCTTGGTGGTGGTCACGATCTCGTCGAGCCGCACCTGACGCGGCGGGATCTTGGACCAGTCGCGCATGGACAGCCCGTGGTCCGGGTACGGCTTGCCGTCCCTCACGCCCTTGAAAATCATCGGTGTTCCCGTCCCGGTAGTCGGGGGTGCGCGGCCGGCACCTGGCGCCGTTCGCGCACCACACACAGTAAGGCCTCGCGGGAAGAGCCCGGCAGGGCGATTAGACTGGTAGCCGGTCGCGGGGGTGTTAACCACGCCGACCGTGACGAATGGTCTCGCCGGACTTCCGGACGGGGGAGTCGGGTGACGGAGGTGGCCGCTATGTCGAGTACCGATGAACGACGCTTCGAGGTGCTGCGCGCGATCGTCGCCGACTACGTCGCCACCCAGGAACCGATCGGCTCGAAGGCCCTCGTCGAACGCCACAACCTGGGCGTCTCCAGTGCCACCGTCCGCAACGACATGGCCGTGCTCGAGGCAGAGGGCTACATCGCCCAGCCGCATACCAGCTCCGGCCGGGTGCCTACGGACAAGGGCTACCGGCAGTTCGTGGACCGGATCGCCGACGTCAAGCCGCTCTCGCCCGCCGAACGCCGCGCCATCCTGGAGTTCCTCGAATCCGGCGTCGACCTGGACGACGTGCTCCGCCGCGGGGTGCGGTTGCTCGCCCAGCTGACCCGGCAGGTCGCGGTCGTGCAGTACCCCACGCTCTCATCGTCCTCGGTCCGCCACCTCGAGGTGGTCGCGCTGACCCCGGCCCGGCTGCTGCTGGTGCTCATCACCGACTCCGGTCGCGTCGACCAGCGCATCGTCGAACTGGGTGACGTGATCGACGACGAGAACCTGTCCCGGCTGCGGAACCTGCTGGGTGGCGCGTTGGAGGGCAAGCGCCTGGCCGCCGCGTCGATCGCTGTCTCGGAGCTCGCGGCCGACGCCCCTGACCACCTGCGCGACGCCGTGGTCCGATCCGCGACCGTGTTGATCGAGACCCTCGTCGAGCACCCCGAGGAGCGGCTGGTGCTGGGCGGCACCGCGAACCTGACCCGCAACGCGGCGGACTTCACCGGGTTCCCCGGCTCGCTGCGATCCGTCCTCGAGGCCCTCGAGGAGCAGGTCATCGTGCTCAAGCTGCTCGCCGCCACCGGCGACGCGGGCAAGGTGACCGTCCGGATCGGTGAAGAGACCCAGATGGAGCAGATCCGCGGGACCTCGGTGATCACCACCGGCTACGGCGCGGGCGGCAACGTCTTCGGCGGCATGGGGGTGCTCGGCCCCACCCGGATGGACTACCCGGGAACAATCGCATCGGTCGCCGCCGTTGCGAGGTATATCGGCGAGGTACTCGCCGAGCGCTGACGTGCGTGCGCGGGCGGCCGCGAGCATGACTTTCACTGACAGCTGGAACTGATCGACAACGAGGACGAGAGACTTAACGTGGCACGGGATTACTACGGACTTCTGGGCGTCAGCACGAAGGCGACCGATCAGGAGATCAAGCGGGCGTACCGCAAGCTCGCCAGGGAGCTGCATCCCGACGTCAACCCCGACGAGGCGGCGCAGGCCCGATTCAAGGACATCTCGACCGCATACGAGGTGCTCTCCGATCCCGAGAAGCGGCGCATCGTCGACCTCGGCGGCGACCCGCTGTCGCAGGGCGGCGGGGGCGGCGGCGCCGGATTCGGTGGTGCCGGCTTCGGCGGCGGACTCGGCGACGTGTTCGAGGCGTTCTTCGGCGGCGGCGGCCAGACCAGCCGCGGACCGCGCGGCCGCGTGCAGCCCGGCGCCGATTCGCTGCTGCGGACCAAGCTGACCCTCGAGGAGTGCGCCACCGGCGTCACCAAGCACATCACCGTGGACACCGCGATCCTGTGCGACGCGTGCACCGGTGCCGGCACCAACGGCGACTCCAAGCCCGTGACCTGTGAGACCTGCCGCGGCGCGGGCGAGGTGCAGTCCGTCCAGCGCTCGTTTCTCGGCCAGGTGATGACCTCCCGTCCGTGCCCGACCTGCCGCGGCGCCGGCGAGACGATCCCGGACCCCTGCCACAAGTGCGGCGGCGACGGCCGGGTGCGTGCTCGCCGCGACATCGCGGTGAAGGTGCCGGTCGGTGTGAGCGGCGGCATGCGGATCCGGCTGGCCGCGCAGGGCGAGGTCGGCCCCGGCGGCGGCCACGCGGGTGACCTGTACGTCGAGATCATCGAGCAGCAGCACGACGTGTTCGTCCGCGACGGCGACGACCTGCACTGCACCGTCCGCGTCCCGATGGTCGACGCGGCGCTCGGCACCACCGTCACCGTCAACACGATCATCGACGGCCCGACGGAGATCACCATTCCCGCGGGCACCCAGCCGGGCAAGGTGGAGTCGGTCCGCGGGCACGGCATGCCGAAGCTGCGTTCCGGGGTGCGCGGCGACCTGCACGCGCACCTGGAGGTCGTGGTCCCCGCGCGCCTCGACGGCAAGCAGACCGCGGCGCTGAACGCGTTCAAGGACCTGCGCGACAAGGACCAGGCCGAGGTCGTCACCACCGCCTCGCAGCACAACGGCGGACTGTTCTCCCGCCTGCGCGACGCGTTCAGCGGTCGCTGACGGGTCGGGCGAACGTACATGGCCGCGACGGTGTTCTATCTGGACCCGCTGCCCGAGGTCGGCGCGGTCGCCGTGCTCGACGGCAAGGAGGGCAGGCACGCCGCCACGGTGCGCCGGATCCGGGTCGGTGAGCGGCTGGTGCTCTCGGACGGCCGGGGCGCCGTCGCGGACGCGGTGGTCGTCGAGGTCGGCAAGGACCGCCTCGACCTGGAGGTCACCGCCCGCGCCACCGTCCCGGCGGCCGCTCCTGCGGTGACGCTGGTGCAGGCGCTGCCGAAGGCGGAGCGCTCCGAGCTGGCCGTCGAGTTGGCCACCGAGGCGGGCATCGACGCGATCGTGCCCTGGCAGTCCGCGCGGTGCGTGGCCCGCTGGGAGGGCCCGAAGGCCGACAAGGGCGTCGCGAAATGGCGCGCGGTGGCGGCGGCCGCCGCGAAACAGTCACGGCGAGCACATATTCCGGAGGTTCTCGACTTGCACCGCACGCCCGCGGTTGTCGAGCGGGTGGCGGCCGCGGTGGCCGGTGGCGCCGTGGTCGCGGTGCTGCACGAGTCGGCCACGACGGCGCTGGCGGAGCTGCCGCTGGCCACGGCGGCCGAGATGTTGCTGGTGGTCGGGCCCGAGGGGGGCCTGGACGACGCGGAGGTCGACGCGCTGACCGCGGCGGGGGCGGTCGCGGTGCGCCTGGGCCCGACGGTGCTGCGGACCTCCACGGCGGGCGCGGTGGCGCTCGGCGCGATCGGCGTGCTGACCGACCGCTGGTCCGCGCGGCCCCTCCAGTGAGCGCCGGCGAACGCAGAATGTCTCAGCAGTAACCGTGCCCCGTCAACGCGTCGACTACGGACCCGAGCCGCAGCAGTTCGGGCACCTGTACCTGCCCGCCGTCCCGGTCGCCGAGCCGGTGCCGGTGGTGATGCTCCTGCACGGCGGCTATTGGAGCGCCGACTTCCACCTGAACCTGGCGACCGCCCTCGCCATCGAACTCGCCCGGCTCGGGGTGGCGTCGTGGAACGTCGAGTACCGCCGGGTCGGCGCGGGCGGCGGCTGGGAGCAGACCAGTGCCGACATCGAGGCCGCGCTGGCCGCGGTCGGCGGCGTGCTGCCCGCCCTCTCGCCGATCCCGCTCGACCTCGGCAACGTCCGGATCGTCGGTCACTCCGCGGGCGCTCAGTTGGCGTTGTGGGTTGCCGGGCAACGTGATTCCCCGGTTCGCCCCGAGCGGGTCGTCACGCAGGCGGGGGCGATGGACCTGGCCGCGCGCGCGGCCGGTCGCACCGCCGGGGCGGCGCTGCAGGCGTTCTTCGGCGCCCGGTACGAAGACGCGCCGCAGCTCTACCACGACGCCTCACCCGTGGACCGGGTCCCGATCGGTGTCCCGGTGGTCTGCATCCACGGCGCGGAGGACATCCAGGTGCCCGCCGCCGCCAGCCGCGCGTACCGGGACGCCGCCGCGGCGGCCGGGGACACGGTGGCGTTCTGGGAGGTGCCGGGCGAGGGGCACAACGACTTCCTCGCCCGCGGTTCCCGAAGCTGGGACCTGACCCTGCGGGCCCTGCTCGACGACGACCCCTGGTCCGCGCGCCCGGCGTGACTCAGGCGCCAGACCCAGGCCAGCCGGCCCCCGGCGCGGGCGCAGGCGTGCTGACCACAGTGCCGTCCCACGCCGTGTGGTCCATGAAGCGCTCGGCTCCCGGCCATTGCGCTGCGACGACGAAGAGCGTGCCGCCGTCGGCCCCGCCGAGGGCGCAGGCGAACGCGCCGCGGTCGAGCTGCACCCGGTCGAGGACCTGACCGCCCTCCGCGACGCGGACGCAGCACTGGTCGCCGACGTCGGCGTACCAGGCGGCGCCCTCGGCGTCGAGGCAGATGCCGTCGGGCGAGTGGTTGCCCACGTCGGCCCAGACGCGGCGGTTGGTCAGCGAACCGTCGGCCGCGATGTCGAAGGCGGTGAGCCGGTGACGGTAGGACTCGGCGACGATCAGCGTGGCGTTGTCGGCGGTGACCGCCATGCCGTTCGGAAAGGCCAGGTCCTCGGCGACCACGCGTGCCTGCCCGTCCGCGGTGACCAGTGCGACGAATCCTGGTGCGCTCTCGGCCGCGGGCGGGCCGGCGGCGAAGTCGAAGTTGACGTTGTTGACGTAGGTGTTGCCCCTGCCGTCGACGACGATGTCGTTGCTGCCGTAGGGCGAGAGCGCCGACAGGTCCGCGTAGCGCGTGAGGGTCCGGTCCGGCGACAGGCGGAGCAGCGCCCGCTCGGGGCCGGAGGCGAGCACCGGTGTCCCGTCGGGCAGGAAGTCGAAGCACAGCGGCAACGACCGATGCTCGACCACGGCCTCGATCCGTCCGTCAGGGTCGATTGCGTGGATCACCCCGGCCGTCCAGTCCGCGAACCACAGCCGGCCGTCGTGCCAGCGCGGGGATTCCAGCTGTCCGAACCCGCTCGCCAGTGTCTGCATCGTTCGCATGATCCGCCTCCTGTTGTGTCCCTGGGGAGGTAGACCCCCTGGCCGGGCGAAACTCATCGGTTCGAGGCCGCCCGCGCCGCCGGCTACGGTCGGTCGGTCGATTTGCCGGGCAGGATCACCGCCACCAGCACCGCGCCGACGGCGAGCGCGAGCCCGCCGGCCAGGCTCGCGCTCGCGATCGCGTCCGCGAACGAGGTGGAGGCGGCCTCGAGGAGCGGCTGCGCGTACGAGGCCGACAGCGGATTGCCCGCCAGCTCCTGCGCGACCAGTGCCGCGCCGCCGACCGACTCCCGGGAGACCTCCATCGCGTAGTCGGCCTGGGCGGCGAGATCCCCGCCGAGCTGGGGGAGCGGCGCGCCGTCGATGAAGCCGGCGATCGAGTCCTTGTAGCTCGCCGCCAGGATGGAACCGAGGATGGCGATGCCCAGCGATCCACCCAGCTCGATCGCGGTGTCGTTGAGGCCGCCCGCGGCGCCGAGGTCGCTGTCGGGGAAGCTGCCCATGATCGCGTCGGTGGCGGGCGGCTCGCTCAGGCCGATGCCGACCCCGAGCAGGACCAGCGGCACCAGGAAGTCGAGGTAGCCCGAGCCGCCGTCGACCCGCGTCAGCAGCAGCACGCCAGCCGCCGCGAGGACCATGCCCGCCACGATCGCGCTGCGCACGCCGATGCGCGGGGTGATCCGGCCGCTGACCACCGCACCCGCGGTCACCGCCGCGGCGAGGGGCAGCAACCGGACGCCGGTCTCGAGCGGGCCGTAGCCGAGCACGAACTGGAACTCCTGGGCGATGAAGTAGATCGCGCCGAACGCGGACAGGAACAGCAGCAGCACCGCGAGGGTCGAGCCGCCGACGCTGCGCTCGCCGAGCTTGCGCACGTTCAGCAGCGGCTGCGGGTGCCGCAGCTCCCAGGCGACGAACGCCGCGAGCCCGACCAGCGCGATGGCGGCGCCGACGAGCGGGCCTGCGCCCCAACCGAAGTGGAAGCCGTTGATGATCGCGTAGACGAGCGCCCCGATCGCGACGACCGACAGCAGGCCGCCGATCCAGTCGATGCGGCCCAGGCCCTCGGCGCGCGACGGCGGCACGAGGACGAGTGCGGCGACGGCCGCGACCGCGGCGATGGGGACGTTGATCAGGAAGGTCGCGTTCCAGGAGTGGCTCTCGAGGATCCAGCCCGCCAGCAGCGGCCCGAACGCGATGGCCAGCCCGGAGGTGGCCGCCCAGGCGGCGATCGCGCGGGAGCGCTCCGCCTTGGGGAAGGTCGCGACCAGCAGCGAGAGCGTCGCGGGCATGATGATCGCCGCGCCGACGCCCATGGTCATCCGGGCGGCGATCACCGCGGTCGTGGTGTCCGCGAGGCTGCCGAACACCGCGCCGCCGCCGAACACCAGCAGGCCGGTCAGCAGCGCGCCGCGGCGGCTGTACTTGTCGCCGATCACGCCTGCCAGCAGCATCAGCGCCGCGTAGGGCACGGTGTAGCCGTCGATGACCCACTGCAGCTGCGCGCTGGTCAGGCCGAGGTCCCGGGTCATGTCCGGCGCCGCCACGATGAGCGCGGTGTTCGCCATCACCACGATCAGCAGGCTCAGGCACAGCACGCCGAGCGCGGCCCAGCGCCAGCGGTAGGGCTGCTCCATCCAGGAGACCGGCTTGGTCGCGAGTGTTGTCATCGTCGGCGCTCCATTCGGCGGCGGCGGTCCGGCGTCCGGACCTATCTGCACATTGATGTGCAAGTTAATAGCTTGCACATCGCTGTGCAACTATGCTTGACGCAGATCACATCGGGCGGCGAGAGGGTGGATGCGACGGTGGCGGAGCCGGTGAGGCGTCGACGCAGCGAGGCGCGGGCCAATCGGACGCGCATCATCGACGCCGCGATCGGTGCCTTTGCCGCCGACCCGGACGCGAGCATGGACGACGTCGCGCGCGCGGCAGGCGTGGTCCGCCGCACGGTCTACGCGCACTTCCCCAGCCGGGAGGCGCTCGTCGAGGGCATTGCGGACGAGGCCTCGGCCGAGCTGGTCGCGTCCTTCGGTGCGGACGTTCCGGTGCCGGAACGACCCGACCTGGCGCTCGCCGTCCTCGCCCTGCTGACCTGGCCGGTCGGCGACCGGTTCCGGATGTTGCTGACCTTCGCGCGCAAGGAACTCGGCGAGCAGCGCATCCTCGACCTGATGGAACCGGCGCGGGCGCCGGCGATCGCCATGGTCGAGCAGGGGCAGCGCGAGGGGACCTTCTCGTCGTACCTGCCCGCCGGGCTCCTGGTCGCGATGACCGAGGCCGTCACGATGACCCTGCTCGATCAGGTCAACAAGGGCGGCGTCACCGATTCCGGGGAGTCGTTCGGCGTCGTCTCACTGGTGCTGCTCGGGGTCGCGCCCGATCGGGCGGCGGAGGTCGTCGACGAGGCACGGGCCTGGATCCGGGACGCCGCGGGCGCGCAGGTACCCGCGGCTGGCCCTGACCGGCGGTAATCGTGTGGGCGGCGCGAACGACCCGCGATAGACTGCGAGGTATCAGGGCGGCCCAGTCCGTCGGGACACGGAACCAGGAAAGCAGGCCATAGCTACCACGTGAGTGCAGACAGCGACATGGGCGATCAGTCGGACGACGCAGGGGGACGCGCTTCGCGCGCAGGGGCGAAGGCCAACGGCAGCCAGGACCGCCCAGCGCAGCGCACGGTGCGGTCGAGCATGGACGTCTCACCCGACGCGGTGCTCCCGCTGCTCGGTTCCTCGGATCAGAACCTCAAGGAACTCGAACGGGCCCTCGACGCAGACATTCACGTTCGTGGCAACGCGATCACCCTCACCGGCAGGGCCGCGGACGTCGCGCTGGCCGAGCGGGTGATCGGCGAGCTGATCGCCGTCGTCGCAGGCGGCAACACCCTGACCCCCGATGCGGTGCGGCGCAGCGTCGCGATGCTCACCGAGGGCGTCGCCGAATCGCCCGCGGAGGTACTGAGCCTGGACATCCTGTCCCGGCGGGGCAAGACCATCCGGCCCAAGACGGTCAACCAGAAGCGATACGTCGACGCGATCGACGCGAACACCATCGTCTTCGGCATCGGCCCCGCCGGCACCGGCAAGACCTACCTCGCCATGGCCAAGGCCGTGCAGGCGCTGCAGAGCAAGAACGTCAGCCGCATCATCCTGACCCGACCCGCGGTCGAGGCGGGCGAGCGGCTCGGGTTCCTGCCCGGCACCCTGCACGAGAAGATCGATCCCTACCTGCGGCCGCTGCACGACGCGCTGCACGACATGATGGACCCCGAGGCCATCCCGAAGCTCATGCAGGCGGGCGTCATCGAGGTCGCCCCGCTCGCCTACATGCGCGGCCGCACGCTCAACGACGCGTTCATCATCCTGGATGAGGCGCAGAACACCACGGCCGAGCAGATGAAGATGTTCCTGACCCGGCTCGGGTTCGGTTCCAAGATCGTGGTGACCGGCGACGTGACCCAGGTCGACCTGCCCGGCGGCGCCCGGTCCGGGCTGCGGGCTGCCTCGGAGATCCTGACCGACATCGACGACATCCACTTCGCGGAGCTCACCAGCGCGGACGTGGTGCGGCACCGCCTGGTCTCCGACATCGTCGACGCCTACGAGCGTTTCGAGACCGAGCGGATCGACGAGGTCAAGCTCGGCAACCGCTCGCAGCGCCGCGCGGCGCAGGCCCGCCCGTCGCGGCGCTGACGCCCACGTGAGCCACACCGCACCCGCCCATCCCCGCCGCAGGCGGCCCCGAGGAGAACGACTGTCATGAGCATTGAGGTATCCAACGAGTCCGGGATCGACGTCTCCGAGGGCGAGCTGATCAGCGTCGCGCGGTTCGTCATCGGCCGGATGGACGTGCACCCGGCGGC
This sequence comes from Rhodococcus sp. PvR044, assembly GCF_040548995.1. Lineage (NCBI taxonomy): Bacteria > Bacillati > Actinomycetota > Actinomycetes > Mycobacteriales > Nocardiaceae > Rhodococcus > Rhodococcus sp. PvR044. Next base: position 3,161 of record NZ_JBEPSX010000017.1, on the reverse strand, counting down.
CGAGCTGTCGATGGTGCTCGTCGACCTCGACACGATGGCCGACCTGCACATGCGGTGGATGGACCTGCCCGGCCCGACCGACGTGATGTCCTTCCCGATGGACGAGCTCGAGCCCGGCGGTCGGCCCGACGCCCCCGAACCCGGACCGGCGATGCTCGGCGACATCGTGCTGTGCCCTGCCTTCGCCGCCGACCAGGCAGCCAAGGCGGGCCATTCCACCGCGCACGAGCTGGCGCTGCTGACCGTGCACGGTGTCCTGCACCTGCTCGGCTACGACCACGCCGAGCCGGAGGAGGAGAAGGAGATGTTCGCGCTGCAGAACAGCCTGCTCGCCGACTGGTACGACGAGCTGCGCCTGGCCGAGCGGGAGGCGGAACTGGCCGCCCGTGACAGCAGGCTGCTGGGCAAGACCGGGTTTGTCGACGGCCCCGAGCAGTGAGTGATGAGCTAGTCCAGATCCTGCTCGCCGCGATCCTGGTACCGCTCGGCGGGCTGTTCGCCGCCATCGACTCCGCACTCAACACGATCTCCCGGGCCAGGGTCGAGGACCTGGCCAAGGATGCGCGTCCGGGTGCGCAGCGCCTGCTGATGGTCGTGGCCGACCGGCCCCGGTACGTCAATCTCATGGTGCTGCTACGGATTCTGGCCGAGATCACCGCCACGGTCCTGCTCGCCGCCGCGCTCCTGGACATGCTCGAGCGGAGCTGGGCGCTACTGGTCACCGCGGTTGTCATGGTGCTCATCGACTACGTCGCGATCGGGGTGGGGCCGCGGACCATCGGCCGCCAGCATGCCTACTCGATCACGCTCGCCGCGGCGCTGCCGCTGCAGGTGATCGGCGTCCTGTTCTCCCCGATCAGCCGACTGCTCATCCTGGTCGGCAACGCGCTCACCCCAGGTCGGGGTTTCCGCAACGGCCCCTTCGCCTCCGAGATCGAGCTGCGTGAGCTGGTCGACATGGCGCAGGAGCGCGGGGTGGTGGCCGACGAGGAACGCCGGATGATCCAGTCCGTGTTCGAGCTCGGCGACACCCCCGCCCGCGAGGTGATGGTCCCGCGCACCGAGATGGTGTGGATCGAGGCGACCAAGTCCGCGGGTCAGGCGACCTCGCTTGCCGTCCGCAGCGGGCACTCCCGGATCCCGGTGATCGGCGAGAACGTCGACGACATCCTCGGCGTCGTGTACCTCAAGGACCTGGTCCAGAAGACGTACCACTCGACCGACGGCGGCCGGGGCGTCACCGTCGGGGAGGTGATGCGCCCGCCGGTGTTCGTGCCCGACTCCAAGCCGCTCGACAGCCTGCTCGCCGAGATGCAGCGCGACCGCAACCACATGGCGCTGCTGGTCGACGAGTACGGCGGCATCGCCGGGCTCGTCACCATCGAGGACGTCATCGAGGAGATCGTCGGCGAGATCGCCGACGAGTACGACATCGGCGAGATCGCGCCGGTGGAGGACCTGGGCGACGGTCGTTTTCGGCTCTCGGCCCGCCTGCCGATCGAGGACCTCGCCGAGCTGTTCGAGATGGAGATCGACAACGACGAGGTGGAGACGGTCGGCGGGCTGCTCGGCTACGCGCTCGGCCGGGTCCCGCTGCCGGGCTCGGAGGTCACCACCGACGGCCTGATGCTGCGTGCCGAGGGCGGCAGCGACGTCCGAGGCCGGGTCCGGATCAGTACTGTTCTTGCATGGAGAGCGCCCGAACCGGACGCCGACTCGGTCGGCGATGACGAGGGAGACGAGGGCCGACATGACTGAGCATCTCGACGAGGAGGACGCCAAGCTGGTGGTCCTCGCCCGCGGGGCGATGGGCCGAACCGGCGGCGCACAGGGCGCGGCGGTCCGGGACCTCGACGGTCGCACCTACGCCGCAGGCCCGGTCTCGCTCGACGCCCTGACCCTCACCGCATTGCAGGCCGCGATCGCCGCGGCCCTCTCGAGCGGGGCGGAGGGTTTCGAGGCCGCCGCGGTGGTGGGCGACCTGCCCGGCAGCGCCGCAGACATCGTCACCGCCGTCCGGGACAACGAGCCCGGGGTGCTCGCACTGACCGAGGTCACCGCCTCCGCCAAACTGATCGCCGCCCGAGCCGACGGCTCGGACCCCTATGTCATGGGCTGGGAGCCCTACCGACCCATTTCTGGAGATGCCCATGAGCACTGAGACCGAATTCCGTTCCGGCTTCGTCTGTTTCGTCGGACGGCCGAACACCGGCAAGTCGACGCTGACCAACGCGCTGGTCGGCAGCAAGATCGCGATCACCTCGTCGCGGCCGCAGACCACCCGGCACACCATCCGCGGCATCGTGCACCGCCCGCACGCCCAACTGATCCTGGTCGACACCCCCGGGCTGCACCGGCCCCGGACTCTGCTCGGTCAGCGACTGAACGACCTGGTGCGCGACACCTACTCCGAGGTCGATGCCATCGGTCTGTGCATCCCCGCGGACGAGAAGATCGGCCCCGGCGACCGCTGGATCCTCGAGCAGGTCCGCCAGATGGCGCCGAAGACCAAGCTGATCGGCATCGTCACCAAGATCGACAAGGTCAGCAAGCAGAAGGTCGCCGAGCAACTGGTGGCGCTGTCGAAGCTGCTCGGCCCCGAGACCGAGGTGATCCCGGTGTCGGCGGCGTCGGGGGAGCAGGTCGAGATGCTGGTCGATCTGCTGGCGAAGTCGATGGACGAGGGCCCGGCGTTCTACCCGGATGGCGAGATCACGGACGAGCCGGAGGAGACGCTGATGGCCGAGCTCATCCGCGAGGCCGCGCTCGAGGGGCTCGGCGACGAGCTGCCGCACTCGCTGGCCGTGGTGATCGAGGAGGTCATCGAGCGTGAGGGCCGCACCGAGAAGCAGGGCGAGATGCTCGACGTGCACGCGCTGCTCTACGTCGAGCGGCCCAGCCAGAAGGGCATCGTGATCGGCAAGGGCGGTGCCCGGCTGCGCGAGGTCGGCACCAAGGCGCGCACCCAGATCGAGAAGTTGCTCGGCACCCGGATCTTCCTGGAGCTGCACGTGAAGGTCGCCAAGGACTGGCAGCGCGACCCGAAGCAGCTCGGGCGCCTGGGGTTCTAGGTGTACTGCCCAGGGACGTTGGTCAAGCGGCTGAAGGGAACGTTCCTGCCGATGGCGGAGTGTTGCCGGTGGTGATTGTAGGTGTGCAGC
>NZ_JBEPSX010000016.1:0-76536 GCF_040548995.1 Rhodococcus sp. PvR044 | reverse complement strand
CAAACCGCGATAGCCTCCCACCAGGCTCGGCCCCACCCTGCCCGGAAGGGGCCGAGCCCACCCAACACATGCACCCGTGTTTACTTCGGCCTCGTAATTCGCACGATCGCCGGAATCCGAACAACCCACACACCAGACCGCCACCCCATCAGCACAGGTCAAGACTTGAGCGAGTCACCACCCGAAAGGGCGTGAGGGCCGCCGGATCGGCGGGCCGAGGAACGTGCACCAAGGGCCCTCCCGTGGTGCTGGTGAGGCCACTTCCCGATGACGAGGGCGCGGTGAACGCCGGATGGCACCACCACGCGAGCCAGCACAGCTAGATTGCACCTGCGGCCGCCCGGACGAGGCGGCCGGTGTCGACGTTGGAGGTAGAGGATGGAGCCGCTCACACTGGTCGCTACCGCGGTAGCTCTAGGTGCGTGCGAGGGGGCACGCGAGACCGCCAAGCAGATGGTGGTCGATGCGTACGCAACGTTGAAGCGGTTTCTTCTTCACCGCTACGAGGGCGTAACCAAGGAGATCGAAGGGATCGAATCCGAGCCGGACGAAGAGCTGCGGAGGGAACTGCTGGCCAAGCAGCTGGGCAAGGCAGGCGCAGACGGAGACGAGGAGCTCCAAGCGCTGGCACAAGAGGTGTTGCGCCAGGTCGAGGAGAATGCACCGGAAACCGCGGCGGCGATCGGCGTCCGGCTGACTCGTGTGACCGCGGGCGGGAACCTTTCGGTCACCGATATCGATGTCGAGGGCAGCAGCGGCGTAACCGCCGAGGACGTCGCAGTTGGTGGTGATCTGACGATCAGCGGAGTCAACGTCCGATCCGCTCCGGAGCCGCCCCACCCTTCTCAGGCGCGGCGGTAACCGGAGAACCATCCGCCGCGCCAAGTCCCACTCTCGCCGCGACCCAGACCAGCGTCAACGCCGGCCGAGACAACATCACCCACCTCACACAGATCACGATGGGCACGACTCCATCGGACAGCAACGCAGGCCGAGTCCGAGCTATCACGGCCTCGGTCGAGAAAAGCCCCCTCGGTGACAACCTGTGGACCGTCAAGGTCAACAACGGCACTCGTGGACCAATCACCGAGCTCGAGGTCGACGTCTTCGTCGTCGATGATCACGGAAACCGCACTGCCGACGAATGCGGACCCGCGAAGGGGCGACTGTCGATCCCCCACGTCTTCGAGTCCATGCTTGGACAAGCACTTCAAGGCGGCTTGGGGGCGATCGCGAATCAGGCCCAAGGCTACGCAGGGATGCCGACTGGCGGATTGGCGTCGCTGAGCTCGTACGGAAGGCCGATGGCGAGCCACCTACTCTCCTCGCCGCAGGGGGCCGCCCTTCTCGGGCAGGTCCAAGCGAGCATGGCCGACTCGTTTCCCAGGGTTGTCACGGCAGAACAGCGCGCCGAGGTGGTCTACTTCGCCGAAGGCACCGGTGAAGTACACGCCGACATCGCATTTGACGATGAGGACGGCAACCGTTGGCTCCGCCCCTTCGGCCAGCCCCCGAAACGGGTCGAGTAGACGCGCCTTCGGCGCTGCCATACAGATCCGCAACGCCTTGAACGGCAGCGGCCCTCCGCGCATAGCGCCCGGAGGGCCGCTGCCGGAATTTCGCGGAGACCACTCCGCCGCGACACGAGCGACGTCGCTCCAACAGCACACCGCTCCAGCCCGATAACAGCTCGCTCGCCAGCAGGTGCAGGTCATCAGCAACAACAGTCCGAGGACGAGACGGACGGCCTTGTTCGGCGCGCCGCACCCGTGAGCTGAGCGCGTCGCGGCGGGTCGCAGCGGCCGACCGCCGTGCCCGACAAGTCCGCTGGCGGCCAGGGCGCCAGCGGAACGACGGCCGCCCCTGCTCGCCGAGCGCGACAGTTTCGCCGTTGAGGGTGACATCTCGGCCCCTGAGCGTGTCCAGGAGCGCTGAAACCAGCTCCGGGAAGGAGTTGGGGTCACCTCGTTGCCGTTGCGGCTGAACAAGCGGCAGCGACCGCCGCGCACGGTGGCGATCGCGCGCGGGCCATCCCACTTCATCTCGAATGCCCACCCCTGACCTACCGGTGGCTGGCCGATAGTGGCCAGCTTCGGCGGAAGCGGTGACCCAGCGGTTGGCAGACCCCGATTCTGCGCGGGACGTCCACCCTCTCGTGACGAATCGCGATCCTGGATGCCGGCAGGCGGGGCTCCGCATCCTTGGCCTTCACCACGTTGGCGGCACCCAATCCGCTTACCTACCAGAACAAATCGTCACCAGAACGAGACTCTTGGAAGCGTGTCCAGTTCAAGTGAAACGTCCCATTTCGGTCAAGCTCGGGTCTGCTCCTCGTAAAACACACGGCACAAGGAAGCAGGGGTCCATGCACAAACTCTCGGCACGTGGATTCAAAAGGCCACGCGGAAGCCGCAGGACGACAGGAATAGCCATCGGGGTATTGGCTATGTCGATAGCTCTCACAGTCAGTGGAGGCGGCACGGCCCTCGCTGCACCTGACGCCACCAGTACACAGGCGACCACATCGCCGTCAGCGGCTCCGACAACCAGCAAGCCTCAGGGGCCGCCCGAGAGTACTGGCACGCGGGAACAGCCGCAGTTGTCCACTCAGGTCACGACACCGGCCCCGACGCAGTCGGCCACACAGGTCACGACACCGGCCCCAACGCAGTCGGCCACACAGGTCACCCCGCCGGCCCCGCAGCGGAGCAAATCGTCCGAGGCTACGTCGGCGGCACCGGCTGCCGCGCGCCCCTCCGACCGCATTAGTCCGGCAGTCGAACCGCCACCCTCGGCTTCTGAGAAGGTGGCAGATCGTCCCGTTCGTGAGCCCTCGAAGCAAGGAAAGCTACGTGGACAGGATCTGGTTCGCGCACAGCAGCATGCATTGACGGTTCCCGCCGACAAGATCCCGGAACTGCCTGCGGGTGCATCTGCTCGCTTGCAGACTCAAGCACTCCCTGAGGGATTCACCGCGGAGGATGCAGAACTGTCCGAGCGCATGTCGCTGGTGGTCACCTCTGGCTGCCAGTTCTACTTCCCGTCGCCGCACGCGGTGTGCGGTCTCATCCGCGACAAGTACAACGCAATGGGCGGCCCCGGAAGCTGGCTCAACTACCCGACATCCCCGGAGTACCAGAACCCAGGAGGAACCGGCGCCCGATCCGAGTTCGTGAACGGGTCGATCTACTGGTCTCCATCCACCGGCGCGCACCCCGTCACCCTCCTCTACATGTCCAAGTGGTCAGGGCATGGGTGGGAATCGGGATGGATGGGATACCCGACCGCCGATGAGGTCCGCAACCCCGACAATGTCGGCAGCCGTCAGGAGTTCCAGGGCGCAGCCATCTACTGGCATCCTCTCACCGGCACCGCCACGATCGGCGGCGCAATCCGGGCCCGCTGGAATGCCACGAACGCAGAAGCTGGCCCCCTCGGCTACCCCTCATCCGACGAGCAGTGGACACCGAGCAACGGCCGGTTCAACAACTTCTCGTGGAACTCGTCGATCTACTGGCACTCCATCACCGGCGCCTGGGAAGTCCAGGGCGTTATCCGAGACCTGTGGGCCGACAACGGCTACGAAGCGGGCCTCTACGGCTACCCAGTCGCCGCTCCCGTCGTCACACCGACCCAGGTGTCACAGCAGTTTCAGGGTGGAGGACTGGATTACGGAACGATCGACCCTATCGCCAAGCCGCTGTTCGACTGCACCCTCAACCTGGGTTGGCCTCACAAATCAACTCACGTGCCGGACACCGTGAACAGCGTGGCCAAGACCACCTGCACAGACCCTAAGAAGAAGATTGAGACGTGGGTGAAGATGACCTTCAACCCAGAGTGCAATGCACCAATCGGATGCGGCAGTGCCCAAACCATCGAGGAGAACTACGACAGCAAGGGTGACGGCGTCACCGCCAACGTCCACACTCTCGAGTTCCCCACCAACATGCCGTGCGTGAACGGCGACTACGTCGTTACCGCGAAATTCGTGATCACCAACGCTGACGGCGGACAGATGTCCCAGCGACACACCACCAAGAAGGTCCCCATCAACAACTGCTAGCCCACACCGAAAGGGTGGATGCGAGCCAGGAAACCTGGTGCGCATCCACCCTTTTCGTATCAGCCAGAATCAACGCCTCCGGTTGATGAGGTCGCTCGATGATGTAATCGACTGACTGATTTCTACGCGGAGCGCCTCGATGTCTTTCGATTCAACGATCTGGGCGATACATGACTCCGACCCCCCAACAAAAGTGCTCATCAAATCGATATCTGTTGAGACAATCCACTCTGCATCTCGCGGCCACCACATGTTCGGCGACTCTCCCTCGAACAGATGGTCAGATCGTGTTACTGGCCCCTCGAAAAGGTAGTAAGAACGCCCACTATTCAAAACAAACTTCCCCCCAGCGGCGAACTCGCCTTCGTCGAAGTTACCTTCCCAGAAGGCAAAGAAGCAGTCCTCTCGATCCGCTGTGAAGCGACTAAGGATGGACGTCAGGTCTCTGCGAACCTGACGAGGGAGGCATCCCAACGAAGGCGCGTCGTCAACCCGCAGTGTCGACTCCAGTCGGTAGATCGACTCCCAGTTCATCGCTGGGTGGACGGTTGATCCAGTCGATTCTGCAACGCGAGACCATGAGACAGGCACGGCATTTGATCCGTCCCAAATAACGGCCGGATGAAATATCCGGGCATACGCATCAAAGCCATCCGGCAGTATCGAGTGGACAGTTCCGTCGAATGGCCTTCCCATGCGCTGGACTATCCATCCAGCTGTCTGGAGAGCATCGACTTCCTGCACCATCTCGTCTCTCTGCCATTCGTCACTCATGGCTACATCTTGCTCCAAAAGTCATAGATGTCGAGCCCGCCAGCACTCGCGGTGGTTGCTGCCACCTCTTCAGCCGCAACGACAATGAGGTGACCGACACCTTGGCTGTGCGCGGTCGGTCCGCGTTGGGGTGTGAACCCACGCCTACTGGCCAACTACTGCACCGGCCGCAGCAGCTCCGGATTGTTGTTGCGCGGCGAGTTGACTGCGGTGCTGACCTCGTACGGTTCGAGGTGGGGTTCGGGGATCGAGTTGAGCAGCGCGTCGACGTCGTCGCGGTCGGTCAGGGTCGGATCGAGCCACGGGCCGACGAACGTGTCGGGGAGGATCACCGGGGAGCGGTCGTGGATCTGGCCGGCGGCGTCGGTGGCCGGGCGAGTGAGCACGGTACATGTCCACAGCCAGCGGCCGGGATCGTCCTCGGGCAGTTCGGGGTTCGGCCACAGCTCATAGAGGCCGGCCATAGCGATCACCCCGTCGGCGTGCAGGAAGTACGGGATCTTCTTGCCGTCCTCGCCCTTGAGCCACTCGTAGTAGCCGTCTGCCGGGATGATGCACCGGCGGCGGGCGGCGGCGGCCTTGAACGCTGGCTTCGCCGTGATTGTTTCCGAGCGGGCGTTGATCATCCGGGATCCGATCTTCGGATCCTTCGCCCACGACGGCACCAGCCCCCACTTGACGGTGCTGTTGACCTGCCGGACCGGGTCGGCGTCCGGCTCGTCACGTGGTGCCCGCTCGAGCACCACGTTCACCTGCTGCGTCGGGGCGACGTTGTACGAAGGCGGCAACTCCTCCCCGACCGCCTCGGTGGCCTCAAACGTCGAGAGCAGGTCCCGCCGGCTGCTGGTGCTCGCGTAGCGTCCGCACACGACCTATTGCCTCCTCGCGGTGGGCTCGAACCACTATCTTCCCGCATGGCGCCGACAGCTCAACGGTGCGCGGGTTTCTGGTCGGGATGCCGGGCGTCGATGTGCCTTGGGGACGGCGTGGTCGCCAACGAATCGGCGGCGGTCATCTCGGGTCGGGTGTCGCAGTGATCTCACCGGGGTGATGAGCCTCGGCCTCCGCCACCCGCTGTGCGTTCGAGTGCACCGTGGATCCCCTGAGGGGCGCCGCGGCTTGACCAGGGAGAAACAGGCGATTGGTCGAGTCTGGTGCAAGATCCAACAATGGCGTCGTGGCGGCAGTGGGTGGTGTGGCTGCCTGTCTCGGTCGCCTTCGGCATAACTATCACTATGGCGAGCTTCGGACTCGACTCGCTCGACGACGGTCCGGCAACTCTGCTCTTTCTCATCACGATGTGCCTGATCGGCACCGTTCAAGGACTGGTCATCGGGCTAATCGCCATCCTGGCAAGGAAACTCGCCGTCCGAGCAGTAACAGGTCCGCTGTCCACCTGGAGCTCCACTGCCAAGATCGCCGTCTACGCCATAGCGGCAGCAGGTGCTGTCGCTATGGCGGTAGGGCTCTACATGTCAATCGCCGCTTCGGCCAGCACCAACAGTCCTTCCATCGTCTGGCCAGCGGCCTTCGTGGCCGCTGTGGCCGCCGCATCATCAGCCGCCGCATCGGTAAGGGAACGCACCGCTTAGGCGATCTCTCCAGGAGTCAACGGCCGTCACGTCCCCCCACCACGGGACATGCCATCAGCCCAGGTCAAGGGGACAAAAACGGCCCCCACGCCCAGCAAGGGAGTGAGGGCCGCACCGCTCCGGAACTCGTGTCAGTCGATGTCTTCAGGGGGAGGGCCCATACTCTCCTCGGCATTCATCCGCTCGACATCCTCTGGCGTGCCGTGGCGTTCGAAATACTCCTCGATCATCGCGCGGTGATGCTCCGAGATTTCGTACGGCTCGTCTGCTGGGCTCCCAAACCTCATGCCCATGCGTTCACCCCTTCTATGGGCTCCAGCCGGTCGCCACCGACCTTCGACGAGAGGGCCGTGAGCTGGTCCGCGAGGGCCTGCATGGCCGTGAGGAGGTCGTCGTTGACCTGATTGACCTGGTCCACGGTGGCGACGGGGAGTCGGGTGTACACGTGCGCGCCGGTCTTCAGGTGCTCGGCCATCTTCCACAGCATCTCGCTGATCTCACGTTCTCGCGCGCTGTCATGTCCCGGCGCCGCCCGGACGACACGGACAGCCTCACGCGCCTCGAGCCACGGCCCCGCCACGGCCATGGGCGCGGCCGCAATCTCTCGGTCGGTCAGAACGTCTCGGGGATCGCGCGCACGGCGGGAAGCGATGGCCGCCACGTAGGCAACGGCCAGAGTCGTGACGGGTACCTCCACCATCACCACTGTCAACAGAATCGGGGGCTCCGGCGACGACCACGGCTCCGTCACGAGCATCACGATGCCGACAAGCATCACCAGCGCAGTCACGACCACCGCCGCAGCTGCAACCATCACGAGCAGAGCCTCACGGCGGCTACGCGATCCGGGGCGGCGCACCAGCGACTCCTCCCCGGTCAACACATCCATCACACGCATCAGCGTTCTCTGGTTCATCGGTGTGGCTCTCCTCATCCTTCGATCTGGTCTAGTACAGAGCGGAAAGCAGCGTGTGTGGCTGCATCCATGCGGAACGCGCGGACTTTCTGGAACGCTCGGTTGTTCGGGTCGTCGAAAACCGGAGGAAGGCCGTCGCGGATCACGCCGCGGCCGGCAAGGCGGCCGACCGGTTGGTTATCGGAGCTGTCAGAGCCGCGCAGCGTTTCACCGTTCTCCCTCAACTCATCCGCGGTGAGAACCCCAGCTCAGTCCGAGCGCTCGCCTGAGGTTGAAGTTGATCTCCGCCGCGCGGGCATCAATGACCACGGAGTCAGCTTCGACACCGATCTCTGCGAGAAGCACGTCGATGTGACTGACCAGGCCAGTCGCGGCCGTCCCGGGCTGCCCGGCGGCGACTAGGGTGCGTCTGACACCGGCGAGGAATCCCGCGGCGTCGAGGTTGTCCTGGTCGAGGTGGAAGGGGGTCGTGGCGGCGGCCATGTCGAGCCTTTCGGTGTTGGTGTTGGTGGCGGCGGCGAGACTGCGCGGCGCGTCGCCGCTCCTCATGCTCGCCCCTGTCGGTGTGTTGGCTCGATGACCACCAGTGACGTCCCGTCCCTGACCGCGGCCAGCTGGGCATGTCGATGGCGCAGCCGAGCTGCGTAGCTTGGCAACATCATCGACAGCGAGCTCGCCGAATCCGCGCTCGAGGCCGGGTCGTGAACCTGGATGGACGCAGGGTCACCAGCATGGGTGCCGAGGCCCCCTCCGCAGCGGCCGATGACATCGTCGCCGAGCTCGATCTCACTCATGTGCTGAACCTCTCTGCGCCTGGGTGTTTCTGCTGGTCCAAGAGCCTAGTTCCGTCATCTGACAGCACCGACCAACCTCGACGGCTCCTGCGCCCGGCGGTGGCAATGGATGGGCTCAGGCTGCCCATCCATGGGTCACGGCCGTCTGCAAAATTCCGACCACGGTGAAGTAGCCGATTGCCAGCACCGCGAGGATCAGTCCTACGCGGCGAATGGTGATGACCGTCTCACTGACGGCCAACTCGGCCGAGGCGATGCGCCGGACGTTTCGCGAGATCGACCGGGTGGCGATGTGGTTAGTCATGAACTCTCCCAACGGTTCTGAGTGGGGCTGCATTGGCTTCCCATCTCGGTTGCGACAGCCAAACTATACAAAACTCTTTTGTATAGTTGCAACCCCCAGTTCTGCAGACGGACGCCTGCTCGATCGCAGATCCGGCCGTCGACCGCCAGGGGACATGTCATCACCCGAGGTCAAGCACACGAATGATCCGGGTCAAGGGGTCCTCGCTGGGATCCGGTCGGCCGGTAAATCGCATTCCCAAGTCGCGGCCGAGCTATCTAGGCACCCAGTTGAGTTCAGCGGCGAAAAACAGCCAAAGTGTCCACCTCACCCGACCGGTGTACCTGCCCGCGACGGCCACAGCCCTGGCCAACACGGACCGCACACACCCGCTTGGCCGGGCGAACCACGTAACCGCCTTGTGCCAGCTCCCCTGCTGGGGCGCACCGTGCTGGGCACCCGACGAAGGATGAGAATGCGAACTGCCACTGCACGATCCAAGACTCAGACGATCGGTACCGCCATCGCCCTGTCGGCCACCGCCGCCGCGGCCGTACTCGCGGCGGCGCCAGCTGCGAGCGCGGGCCCGATCATCTACCCGGCCTCACTCCAGGACAATTTCTATGCCACGCCGGCCGACATCGCGGACCGCCAGCCCGGCGACGTGCTCGCCTCGCGCGTCGTACAGCCGCCGTTCGGGTTCCTCAACACCGACGCCGTGCAGCTGAAGTTCCGGTCGACGAGCTCCGAGGGCAAGCCCATTTCCGCGGTCACCACGGTGTTCTCGCCGCGGAACGCCGCGCCGGGGCGGCCGCTGCTGTCCTACCAGCACATCATCAACGCCCTCGGGCTCGGGTGCGCGCCGTCGACGGCGATGTATACCGACGATCCGAAGCTCGCGATCCGGGAGGCGCCCGGCCTGAATGTCGCTATCCAGAAGGGCTGGTCGGTGGCCGTCCCTGACCATCTCGGGCCCTCCAGCGCGTACGGCGCGGCGAAGGTCGGTGGACAGATCGTCCTCGACGGCATCCGGGCCGTGAAGCGGTACGCCGCGCTCGGGCTCGCCGACAGCCCGGTCGGGATGGCTGGCTACTCCGGCGGCGGCATGTCCACCGCAATGGCGGCCGCGATCGCGTCGACGTACGCGCCGGAGCTCAAGCTCGCCGGCAGTGCCTACGGCGGTGCGCCGATGAACATCGACAAGATGGCCAAGACCCTCGGTGAGCAGCGCCATCCGGCGTTCGGGCTCGCGATGGCCGCGGCGCTCGGCCTCGAGCGCGAGTACCCGGACCGGATGCCGATCACCAGCCAGCTCAACGCGGCCGGGCAGGAGCTGCGGGACCGCATCGCGAACGCCTGCACCAACGAGATCATGCTCTACGGCGCCGGCCGGTCCATCGCCGATGTCGCCGACCCGTCGGTCGGACGCGCGTTGCTCGACAGCCCGCCGGTGCAGGCGGTGCTCGCCGAGAACAGCGTCGAGGACGTCGCCTCGGTGCCGAATGCGCCTGTGTACGAGTGGCACTCCGGCACGGACGTGCTGATCCCGGTCGATTCGATCACCAAGACGATGCGCCGCTACTGCGACGCGGGTGTGCCGGTGCAGTCCGAGGTGGTCTCGAGCCCGGACCATCTCTCGGCCGCGGTGATCGGTCTCCCCGGCGCGCTGCGGTTCCTCGAGGACCGCTTCGCCGGTATCGCACCGACCTCGACGAGCTGCTGACGTGGGATCGGAGCGAAATCGCATGGTGCACACCTCGGGCCGCCGCGCTGTCGGGCGGCGGGCCCTGATCGGATTCCTCGCGGCCGCGGCCGTGATCGCGGTTGCTGGTCCCGTGGCCGCGGCCGCGCCGAGCACGATCGCCCACCGCGCGCCAGCTGGTGGGTACGAGGAAGTCTCCATCCCGTCGGCGATGGGACCGGTGAAGGTACAGATCCAGTGGGCCGCGCGCGGCGGTGACGCCGCGCTCTACCTGCTCGACGGGCTGCGGGCCCGGGACGACGTCAACGGTTGGGCCCTCGAAACCGATGCTGCCCGGCAGTTCGCGGGCGACAACGTCACCTTGGTGATGCCCGTCGGCGGTCAGTCGAGCTTCTACACAGACTGGATCGCGCCGTCCAACTTCAACGGGCAACGGACGACGTACAAGTGGGAGTCGTTCCTGACCAACGAGCTTCCCGACTACCTGGCCACCCGTGGAGTCTCCCGCACGAACAACGCGGTCGTCGGGCTGTCGATGGGCGGCTCGGCCGCCCTCTCTCTCGCTGCGCACCACCGGGACCAGTTCAAGGCCGCTGGCTCCCTCTCTGGCTACCTGAACCTGTCGGCCCCGGGCATGCGGGAGGCTATTCGCGTCGCGATGCTCAGCGGTGGCGGGTTCAATGCCGACGCCATGTGGGGGCCGCCGTGGGGCAAGGGCTGGCTGCGCAACGACCCGTTCGTGTTCGCGCCGCAGCTCAAGGGGATGCCCCTGTACATCTCCGCAGCCAGCGGATTGCCCGGGCAGCACGACGATCCACGAATCGCCGGGTTCATCAACACCACCAGCGCGATCAGCCTCGAGGCACTCTCGCTCGCGCAGACCCGCGCGTTCGAGATCCGCCTCACGACCCTCGGCGTTCCGGCGCAGTTCAGCTTCCCGGCCGCCGGCACGCATTCCTGGGGTTACTGGCAGGACGAGCTGGCCAAGGCCAGGCCGATGATCCTGGACGCACTGAACGCTCACTGACCACCGACACAACGCCAGCGCGCCCCGAGCAGCTTCATGCCTCGGGGCGCGCTGGCGTTTGTGGTGTGCGTATTCGGCGGGACGGTGGCCTAGTACCAGCCGCGATTGCTCCCCGAGCAAGCCTTACGTTGCCCGCCTGCATGCCGCGCAGTTGTCGTCGGCGATCTGGGTGACGGGGATACGCCGCGGAACCAAGTCCTGCGCCAGCTGTCGTCGGACTCGAGGATCGAGCAGCGGCAGATCCCGGAGCGCCCCTGTGGGATCTACCGACACCGCGAGCGCTGCGGAGCAATCCCAGAGCGCCAGGGCGACGTCGTTGTTGTAGGCGGTCCGGTAGCGGATGCCCTCGACCTTGGTCGAGGCCGGTTGGTCCTCGAAGATCGCGCGGGCCCATTGCTGGGTCAGGGCCCGGTCCTCGCTGCCGGTGGCCAGGGCGGGCAGTGCTCCGATGCCCATCGCGGCGCCGGGCTGTTCCAGGTCATAGACGACGATCTCCCGCAGCGGGATCACCTGTGCGACCCGCCAGTTCGAGCACAGCGGCGCGGCGCCAGCCTCGCCGAACACCTCGCAGGCCGCGGTCGGGATGTCCGCTGCGAGGTACAGCACCGCGCGACCGTCAGGGTCGATGGCCGGGGCGCCGAACGGCGGCGTGTGGTGGTCGAACCGGGCGAGCGGCCCGAACTGCCGGAACGAGATGCCGTCGCCTGTGAACTGGTCTCGGTGGTAGATGCGGTACCAGGGCGTCGAGGCGCCGTCGGGCAGCGTCCAGGTCCAGAGGTGGTCCGCCTTGGGCAGGGGTCGGTCCGGCTCCCCGAGAGCTCGGGCCATCAGGCTGCCGTGAGCGAGCGGATGACTGCGATGACGCGGTCACTGTCGCGGGTCATTTCCTGGGCAGGTGTTCGGCCGTCGAAGTTGTCGTTCGGGCGGCTCATCCACCGGGACAGGCTCACGACACCGCCGGGAAACTCCTGTGCCAGGCGCCCGACCTCGGGGAGAACGGGCTCCGCGAGATCCGGAGTGAACTGCCAGGCCGGCAGCCTCCACGAACGTCCGTCCTTGAGCCCGACCAGCCGGTGCTCGGCGACCATGTCCGACACCGTCTGGGCGGATACGCCGAGCAGCGCGGCGGCCTCTGCGCGGGTGAACGAGCTGGCCAACTGCTCTCGGCGTTGTTCGACCTGGAGTCGCAGGTTCTCTCGCTCCAGGGCCTCGGCTTCCGCAGTCGGGACCACTGGCCCCCAGCCGTCATCATCGGGCTCGGCCAGCTGCGAAGGGGGTGCAATCGTGTCGGCGTCCTCGAGATCGGTGGCGCCTACCTGGCCGGCCACAGCGCACCCCCTCGCCAACGGCATCGAGACCGTCCAAGCCTTGGCTGCCGCCAGGCGAGCCTCCTCGTAGAAGCGAGGTAGGGCGGGCAGGTCGAGCACCCTGGCGTGTTGAACGAGTTCCGTTGCGGCAGCAATCCCGTTCAGATGCTCGCGGATGAGCCCCCGAAGCTTGGTGTTCGGCATCGCCCAATCCACGGCCACCGGCGAGCGGAGCCCCTCGGCACCATGCGACCGCATGTCGGCAACGAACGACGGCGCCGACTCCGGTAGCGCGAGCAGGCCGAAGTGCTCACCGCTGTCCGCGACGTCCTCGAGCAGCAGCTGCACGGCCGCGGTGATGTCGCGCCACGCTTGCTCCGTATCTGACTCAGGCCCTCGTGTCATCTGTGACCCACCTTTCAGCGTCCCTACCAGCATACGCGGGATATGCGGGATATGCGTGTTGCCGGTCTCTCTTCGTGCTGCGCAGGGCCGGATTTGGCCAGGAACGCGACGCCGCTCCGCTCGGCCGCGCGGCACCGGGACGTGCCATCGCCGCAGGTCCGACGCCCGCGTGCGCGATGGCCACTACGCTGCGATGACATGATCGAGAGCGCGCGCCTCAGATTCCAGCCGGACGACGAGCCCCTGTTCGCCGAGGACCTGGTGAACCTCGACCAGGAGTGGGTCGAGTCGGTGCGGCCGGACTTCATCTGCCCGACACCGAGCTGCGACGCGCGGGTCGTCGCTGTTCTCACCCGCACTCCTCCCCGGCGAAGGACACCGCACTTTCGCAACCATGACGGGGTCATTCACCAGGACGACTGCGTCTATGCGGCCGGTCGTGTCGATATACATGCGGATGGCGGTGAGGCTGTCGATCCGGATACCGGACTGTCGACCTACGCGAGCCGTTTGGGTCGCCGCACCGTCCGCACCGTCACCACCCCTGATACCGCGGCAGGGCCGCTGGGCCCCGGGTCCAACGGTCACCGCCAGCGCACGCGAGGGCCGGGATCCTCGCACGTGGACTACGAACGGCGACGGACCGTGTACACGATCCGCCCGCTCTGCCGTGCGTTCATCGACAACGTCTACCAGCGCGAGCACATGATCATCGACGTCCCGGAGATCACCACCACAAGCAGCTACCTGTACGCCTTCAAACGCCTCTGGCGGTACGACGGCCAACTGGAACCACGAGTTCGGATCTTCTACGGGGAGCTGCGATACCGCGACCGAGCCGAGGAAACCGACGAGACCACGACTGTGTGGCTGCACGCCGGCACCCGCGAGAACCGCTACAACCTGGTCATCGACCATGCGGACTGGACCGCGGGCGAGGTTCGGGCCATGCGCCGCGACCTCCATACCGCCCTGGCAGAAGCCGAGGACTGCGTCCGCGGCGACACCTACGAGAAGACCTGGGCCTTCTTCATCGGCCGGCAAGACACCGATCGCCCCGCGACCTTCCACATCACCGACTCCACGCGCATCTGCTTCATCACCGCGACGATCGAACACCCCCAGCGTGTACGACCCATTCGGTAAGCAGGGCGACGGCGTCGAGCAGGCGGCGGAGGCGATGAGCGATGACGAGCTCGACGGCGCCATCGCGGCCCTTCACGTGCGCGAGCGCTGGCTGTTGATCGCCGGTGACATCGACTCTGCGCGGCAGGTGGCGATGGACAAGTCGATCTGCCTCTGTGTGCGGGCCAACCGATCTCACTGAAATGATGATCACAGATTGGCCGATTCGGCTGGTCGATCCATCGGGTGAACTATGCCGCCAACTACCATCGGCCACTACGGCAATGGGGCCGGAAGCGTTATTGACTAGGGGGAATGGATGTCGGGCAGCGAAGTCACGCAGGCCGAGAAGGACGGGGCAGCGCTCTACAACAGAGCAGCGCTCGCGTTGTACGACACGGGGGTCCTGCGGCTGAGCAACACCCTGGCCTGGAGGTGCCCGGCGGAACGACTTCTCGAGCACTACGACGCCAACCTCAGCGGCCGGCACCTCGACATCGGACCGGGCACCGGCTGGTACCTCCAGCACGCCACGTACCCGACGCAGTCGCCTGAGATCACGTTGATGGACCTGAACCCGGCCACGATGAAGGTGACCACGAACCGCCTCGCCGGCCGCGGGATCACTCCGGCTACACACACGGGCAGCATCCTCGCGCCGATCAACACTGACCGCGGGCCATTCGATTCTGTCGCCGCGAACTTCGTGATGCACTGCGTGCCCGGAACGTGGCAGGAGAAGGGCGTGGCGTTCGCGCATATCGCCAAGGTCGTCTCCGACGACGGCGTGTTCTTCGGGTCGACGATCCTCGGCAAGGGCGCCGATCACAATCCGCTCGGCAAGGCCCTCTGTGCGCTCTACAACGGGCCGTTGAAGATCTTCCACAACCGGGACGACGATCTGGCTGGGCTGGACGCTGCGTTGGATGCGGCGTTCGAGCATGTCGACATGACGGTGGTGGGCACCGTGGCCGTGTTCGCCGCCCGGGGACCGCGACGGCAGTAGCAATCCGCAGCAGCTGACGCACGACGAGCGAAGGCCCCGCCCCGGAACATCGGGGTGGGGCCTTCGTTCGTCTCCAGCGTCTGCTCGACCCTGGCGGGCCGACATCGGCTGTCAGCGTTTCAGGGGCCTATACGGCCTGCTGGACGCTCCCCTGGCGGGCGGCGGAACCGATCACCAACCACCGGACTTGCCGAGGAACGGCGCGCCATGCACCGCGGGGTCGGTCACCGCGAGCCCGACGTTCCCGTGGGGATGTGATGCGGCCTCCTCGAGGAACTGCTGGCCGGTCACCGGAGTCCAACCGCCGGTGTTCCACACCGAGTTCGACGGCAGGTCCACCCTCCAGTTGTCGCCGTAGACGAGGTTGATCAGGGCCCCGGCGCGCAGCTGCGCGGCCAGAGCCGTTTCCTCGTGGGTCAGCACGACCCCGGTGAATCCCGGGCCACTGACCGGTGTCGCGGCGCTCGCGGTCCCGGCCCCTGCGGCGAGGATCGCCCCGGTTGCCGCCGCGCCGACGGCAGTGATGGATACAGCGCGCTTGATACTCATGGATGAATCCCCCTCGTGTGTCTCTGCTGTGGCACTCCCCTGGTACGGCCACCTTCGCGGGCCGCAGTGCCGGACACTCGATCGGACCGTAACAACGACCACCCAGGCAATCAACGGCGTCCGAGTGGGTGAAGTCCGGCCGAAATCGCTGCGGTCCAGCCGTTTTCGGCGCGGGCCGGGGCTGGCGGGCTGCGACCGGTGGTGATCGAACTAACATCACCGCGCAGCTGTCGGGGCTCCTGAGGTGTGGACCGGCATGGATCAGCCACACATGCGCGTTTACCTGCGGAGATGACACGTCCCCCGCACGACTGACGCCGGCGATTCCCTGGTCCGGCGGACGGGTCCAGTACGGCTCTGTTCGCGATCGCGGCGGGGGTCAGGCCGGGGAGATGGGGTTCGGGATGGCGAAAGGGGAGGAAACCCCAGATCGAGGTCTCCTCCCCTGGTCAGTTACTCACCGTCAGCGCTGCGGCTACGGGTTCAGCTGGGCCAGGACCGCCTCGAGAGGCAACGCGACGATGAGGGTCGCCGCGGTGGCCCCGGCCGGCGCGGCTGCGGCAGTGGCGGGGACACGCTCGTCGGCGGGAGCGCGGACGCCGACGACGCGGTACGCGTCCTTGTTCGCCAGGCGCGGGGTGATCGCCTCGGGGTGCTCAGCGTTCCACTCGGCGGCGCGGTCGACCGCACGGCGGACGCCGCGGCGGGCGGCCTGGTCGAAGCCGTCGGGGGCGTCCACCTTGACGGTGAAGGTCTCGTTCTTGAGCTCGTATCCGGTGCTGGGCTGGATCTCGACAACGTAGGTGTTCATGTGTCCTCCTGGACGTCTTGGGATGAGGTGGCGGTTCGGCAGTGTGGTTGCCCGCCAAAGTGATTCGGGCTGAGCGAAGGGAAGGGCCCCTCTGTGTCCGCATCGCCGAACACTCCATAACCTTACAATAGTTTTTTGTATTGTTGCAACTTTTAGGGAACCCGTGTTCCGCGCGGGGCCTTGGGCGACGAGATGCGACGCCGGGAGGAATGCCATTTCCCCTGACAGAGGAGGGGTTTGAGAAACGAACGCGCCCCTGCCAACCCAGAGGGGGTGAAGTCGGCAGGGGCGCATGTTGTCCGCAGCCCAGGACTGTGTGGGCTACGTGTTCTAGGACATCACGAACGGCGGATTCTCAACAACCTAGTGCCTGACCAGCAGGTTTGCCGAGATTCTGCGCACCAACGGTCCATTTCGCCGCGCGGCTACCTCCTTTCCGACGTGCCCGAGGTGATGACCATGAGCACGCCGACCGCCACGACAGTGAGGAACGCACCCACCGCCATCGGCACCGCCGCGGCGGCGCGAGTGACACCGTCACCGATGAACACGCCGACCGCGATGACGCCGGAAATCCCGGCCGGAACGATCACCAGCCACTTCGAGACGAGCGATGAACC
This sequence comes from Rhodococcus sp. PvR044, assembly GCF_040548995.1. NCBI lineage: Bacteria > Bacillati > Actinomycetota > Actinomycetes > Mycobacteriales > Nocardiaceae > Rhodococcus > Rhodococcus sp. PvR044. Next base: position 59,559 of record NZ_JBEPSX010000016.1, on the reverse strand, counting down.
GTACGGCGACCCGTGCAGCCGGGCCTCGACCGCGCGCGCAGTCCTGTGGGCGGCCAGAGCCGTAGCCGCGACGAGGACGGGGGCCAGGACGAGGATCCACAGGAAACTCTCGATGTGGCGCGCGATCTGCCACAGGGCGTATGCCTGACCCACAGTTGCGACGATGCCCGCCACGACGGCGGCTACGAATAGGCCCCCCTCTTCCTCATAGTCGGCACTGACCCAGCACGCGACTGCCACAGCCACAGCGAGCACCGCCGCGCCGAGAGTGGAGTAGGCGAGGAGCCAGTCGGTGGTCGACCAACCCGAGTAGTGGCTCACTGCCACCTCTTGGAGCGAAGTGTCTGCATAGAACATTCTTAAATCCCTTCTGTGCGTTGGGTAGTGGTGCGCGCGCTGATTTCGACGCTATTCGAAAATGTGGGCGCGTGGGACGGTCGAGAAACCTGTAAGATGGCCGATTTTCTTGTCCGGCATCGCCACTCACGCATGCTGGCACGCGGATTTCCGGGTGAGGTCACCACAGCGACGCTTGCCCGTACAGCTCGACCACCTCGGCCACCGTCCGAGTGTCGATCACCTCGCACCCGCCGCCGCGGCCACGGCGACACAGGAACATCGCGCCTCCCTCGGACTGCGGCGGCCGTTCGCGGAAGAAGTACTCGACCGCGAACCCCGTCAGCTCGGCCAGGCGCTCGAGCTGGTCGTCGGTGGGCACGAGCTTTCCCTCTTCCCACAGGTCGACTGTCGGCTCCGGAACACCGAGCGCGGCGTCAACCTCGGGTCCGTGCAGATCAGCCATGTCGAGCGCCGTGGTGATCCGGAACGGGATGGGCCGGCGGGCGGTCACAGCGTGGCCTCCCATCGATCGCCGGGCCGCTCGCGACGGATGACGACGACAGCTGTGCGCGTACGCATGGTCTTGCCTGAGCTGTGATGGGCCCAGATGTCCACCGCCGCGTGCTCGGCTTCGCAGTACTGGAAAGGGTGCAGGTGCTCGGCGGTACCGGCCGCGGCCGGTACGACCTCAGCGACGCCCCACAGCGAAGCCAGCTTGTCGACGGGGTCGTGCAGTGCGCAGCGTCCCCACGAGGACGTGTGCCCACACGGGTGGGTGTGGTCGTGCGCGCTGGCCCTCGGGGCGGCGCCGGTCGCCGCTGGAGGAATGGGGGACGTGTCGTTTTCGGAAATGGCTGTACTCAAGTTCGGTTCTCCTACCTCGCTCGGTGTGTGAATCTCGTTGCACCCAGGCTGGGCGGCCATATGTTGACGGGTGGCTTCTCCACCAGGCCGCCGGCGGAATGTGGGACATGTCGTTTTCGCAGGTAGATAGACTTTGCAGCTGTCCCGCCCAAGGCGCGCAGGCTCCGGACGAGTGCGCCCCTGATTGGTTGGCAGCCCGTTCGAGCCGGGCCGGTCCGAGGGGCCCGCATCTCGTGGTGCGGGCCCCTACGCCTGCTCGTGGCCAGGGTTCAGGCAGTCGCGGTGGACGACTGCGCGGCCGCGGCCAGCGATGGACGGCCACTCGACGAGTACGCCATCGCTTCCAGGGCGGGCGGGGTCGGCGATGACGGTGAAGTGCTGCACGACCAGCTGGCCATCGCGGCTACCGCGTGACGAGGCCGGGTCCCCGCGGCGGAATCTCGTGCCCGTCGGTTCTGACATGAACTGCTCCCCCTCATGTGCGATGAGAATGGCGCCGACTAGTGCGCCTTGACCTGCATAGATGACATGTCCCCTGGGCGATGGTCTGTCTGGTCACGATATGTGGGCGCCCACCAACACCATAACTTTACAATCATCTTTTGTAAGGTTGCAACTGGGTGTCGCGGGTTCCGATCTAGGGCCACAACAGTTTTCCGCTCGGCCGCACACCCGAATCGAATCAGTCAGCGCACCCAAGGGGACAGCGGATTGGCGGCGGCTCGACGGCCGGGACATGTCATCTACACAGGTCAGGGCAACGAGTAGCGCGCCGGGCCGCAGATAGAGAGAATCCCTGGCGGTCGCCAGCCGGGGGGACCAGGCGACCATCCAGGGATGGCGTCATCTTATCCGTGAGCCGGTCCCGCTCAGCTCTCGCCACTGCGCGGTGACACGCACGACGCCTCGACCCACAACCACAGCTCGAGGCCGCTGCGGCCGTTCGCCGTGCGGGCCGGGACGCACACCTGGGCAAGCCAGCGGCCGTCGGCCACGCGCAACCACGCATGGAGAGCCGCGGGCATGGTGGCCTCGATTTTGATGCCGCCGGCACGTACCCGCAGCGGCAGGCCGTCGGCGCGGGTGAAGCCTGACGGCCCCGGCAGGACGTGGGAGGTCTCGACGAGGACAGCTGCGGGCGGCTGGAGCCGATGCAGGGTCGGCACTTCAGGGAACGGCTCGGTCCAGTCGTCGAGGCCGGGTTCGGTCATTGGGCAACCTTCAGCGCTGCGGGCCTGGCGTCGGTGGTGGTCCAGGTGACGGCGCCGGCCTGGCCGGTAACCGCGACGGTGGCGCGGCGTGGCTGCTGGCCGCGGGCGCGGGCCTCGACGGCGAGGTCGACCCCGGTGATGCGGCCGTGGCCGACCTCGAGGCCGCGGTAGCCGGCCACGCGCGCGCCGAGGTGTTGATCGACGGTCGGCCATCGGCCGTCGGTGATGACGAGGACGGCGCCGTTGCGGCGTACGCGGGCGGTGACGGCGCGGGCGCGGCTGGGCGGGACATCGATGCCGCCGAGGGATAGGACGACGAGGTCCAGGCCGTCGACGAGGATCGCCGCGACTTCGATGGGGTCTGGGCCCGGATTGGGCACGAGTGCGCATCGCCGCAGGTCACCGCCCATTTCTGTGGCAGCGAGCAGCCCGAGATCGGGGCTTGCGATCAGCGCGGCCCATCCCCCGGAGCCGGTCACCGCGGCGATGAGTCCGACGCGGAGCGCGGCGGCACCGGAGACGTGGACGGTGGATCCGCGGACCAGACCGTGATGCGGGAGCAGCTCGGCGATCGGGGCGGGCGCGGGGAGGGTGCGAAGGCTCGACGCCGAACGCGTGGACGGCTGCGGCGGCGGTGACTGTTGCTGGTCGGCGGCCTCAGGTTCGCGCGAGGGTGCGGCCAGCGAGGGGCGAGACGGGCCAGCTGAGCGAGCGGGGATCTGGGCCATGCGCCGACGCAGCTGCTCGATCGTGTCGGCTTTCGACCCCACCGGACCGGTCATCCTTCAGCTCCTGCCCGCCTACCCCACCTCACCATTCTAGAACATGCGTTCGAGTGCGGTCGGGGCGAGAAAGGAACCAGCGGGAGGCAACGAGGCTGCGTGGCCTACTGGGGCGAGATCGCGGGTACTGGTTCGGAGGCGGCGCGGCGAAGCGCCGAAAGGGCGCAGACCAGGATCACTGCCCCCGAGATCCACATGTAGTAGCTGCCGTGCCCCAAGATCATCGACGCCGCCGCGGCGAGTGCCGCCGCGGCAGCGAAGACCACCGCGGTCCGGCGCAGGCCCTTCGCCCGGTCGATCTCCGCGTCGCCCGACAGCTCGGGCCGCGGCTCGAAATCAGACACGCGAAGTGTGTAGACGTGCGACCTTACGACTGCGCCGGCGGCGAGCACCATCAGAAACGTTGCAGCAATGGCCATGGCTCGATCTTGCCCTCCACGTGCGACATTCGATCGCCGTGCGCAACCTCGGCGCGGAGCTCGTACCACGACATGCCCAGCATGGAAACCTCAACCCAAGTGGCGGGACATGTCATCTACGCAGCTCAGCCGCATTTTCTGAGGTCAGAGCTTGGGCGTTCTCGCTTCTCGACTCAACCCAGCGTTCGGCCCGCTGGCGGGAACCAGGTCCGACGAACATGCGCTGGATGACCGAGTCCTCGGTGACGTGCGCGTAGGGAAGGGCGAGCATCATGCGGCCGGACTGAACCGCCCAGGGCCCGTGCGCGGTACGGGAAAGCATCGTGAATCTCCTTGTCGCAGCCCTCTCGATTCCGGAGCGGTGCGGATGGTCGGTGGGTGGTCCGTCACGAGGCCACCCAGTGGGGTGGGGGCGTGTCATATCACCAGGTAGTGGCTGTTCTTTCAGGGTCGCGACGGAAGTCGCTATGCGCCTACAGCGGCGCCCACCGGCTCGGTCAGGTTGATGCGGCGCCAGTTCCTCTGACTCACCTGCCACCGGCCAGCTTCGAGCAGCGCGCACAACTCCTCGCACTGCTCGTCGGTGGTGACATCCCACCCCTGACCGAGGACGTTGACCGGGCCGCGGACACCGTTGCGCCAGTCGACCACGGTGTAGGCCAGGTGCCCCCTGGGCCGGAAGTCGGCCTGGCGGGTGCAGACGGCGAAGTTCGGAGACACGGCTCGAACCAGGAACACGCGCCGGTCGTCGCTGAACTTGATCCGGTCGCCGGAGCTCAGCGGGGTGGGTGTGACGGGCTCAGGGGTGTAGTAGCTCATCGGTTCTCCTGATCGTTCGTGGATGGAGTTGCGCCGGGGTGCCCGTCGGCGGTGGCGGCCAGCCAGGCGTCGAAATGGTCGCGGAGTGCGGCCACCTCGGCGCGGGCCAGGTAGACGCAGGAGAAGCCCTTCTCGGTGCGCGCGCCGACCTTCAGCGCAGGCCAATACGGGGCGGGGCCGACTTCCAGTCGGTCGTTCTGCCATGTGTCTTCGTTGGTGATGCAGGGGTATTGCACGGTGTCGGTCAACGGTTCTCCTCGGGTTCGGTCCACTGGGCGGTCGTGAAGGCTGTTCCGTCGCCGGGTTGGGTTGGCGCCCAGTGCGAATGCCAGTCGCCTTCTTCGTCGCACGGGAAGCCGAACAGCTGGCCGCACCATTTGAGGCGCGGGTGATATTGCATATGCAGTTCCTCGACCAGCAGCTCCTTTGTCGGCGCCTCTCCTCGCGCGGCCCGCAGGTCGACCGCGAGCACCTCCGGATTCAGGCTGTGGCCTTGATGGATTCGACCAAACTGCTCTGTGGCGAAGTCGAGGTAGTCAGCGGGATAGGCGGGCATCAGTGCTCCTCGTGGACGTGTGCAACGGCGGACAGCAGAGCGTGGGCGAGGGCGCGGACCTGCGTGTTGGTCACCGCGAACCAGTCGCGGCCGTACTCGAAGCTCGTCGTCCCCGACAGGAACACGCCGCCTTCTGCGGTGAGTACTCGGAGCGCGCCATCGTCGTGCCAGACCATCAGTTGCTCGCCTGACGATCCTGTCTCGATTCGGAGTGGCGTCCGCGTGATGTACGAGGCCGCCGCGGTGGAAGCGAGGCGTTCGAGCTCGGCGTGGAGATGACGGATCGCCCCGTCTGGCGATGGCAGGTGCACGATCTCAGCCATGGCTGACGCCGCCATCATCTCCTCGGATTCGACGTAGCCGAGGGGAGGCGTCTGCGCAGGCAGCGCGGCCAGCACGGCGTCGACGGCGGGCTTAGCGGCCCGGATCCAGCACTGTTGCTGCCGCGGCTTGAGGTTCCCCCATTCCGGCCACTCCTCGCTCGCGCCGTCCCGCTCGAACAGCGCCTCGGCGGCAGCTGTCAGCAGCGCAGCGCGGGCCTCAGCGCTATCGCTCACCGGCGCTCGTCTCGTCTGGCTCGGCGGTGTGCTGGGCGTGGATGGGGCAGTCCGGGTGCACCAGGAAGGGACGCCTTTTGGTCTCGTATGCCGCGCCGTCGCAGCGGCACCGAGGCGGCGGCTCTGGCTGTTCCCGGTCGTCATCTGAGTGCCCGAAGAGGTCCTCGACGGGCACGACCTTGCGGTCGATCGGGAGGAGTTGGCGCGGCGGCTTCTTCGTCTCCCAGATCACCGAAAGGCGCCGCCAGCCGAAGATCCGCGCCCCGTACCCGTCCTCGCTCAGTCGATCGGCGACGCGGCGAAACATCTCGGCGGTGGCCTTGGGGGTGAGGTGCGCGATCGTCGGCCTATCCATGGGCATGTCCCAGTTCGGCGGCCGCGGTGGCCTCGAGGTGGGCGGCCATGATCGCGCCAGCCAGCTCGGGTCCGACCGATGGGTGGTAGCTCTTTTGCAGCGTGGTTCCGCGAATCGTTGGCACCACTAGGGATACCGCGGCGCTGCCGCGGTGGTCATGGCTGCGGATCTCGACGTCGGTGTCTTCGACGGCCCAGCCGTGCGCGATGTTCCTCGCGGGCAGTTGGACCCAGGCGTACCCGGCGGCGGCCATGGCGTCGATCTGGTGGGCGGGGTGCTGACCCTTCGCGAATATCGCTCCGCACCAGCACTTGTCGTAGGTCTCGAACGAGAACCAACGGCTGTGGTCGGCGAGGATATCGGCGGGGCCGGTCATGCCGGTTCTCCTGCGGTGGTGGCGTACGTGGACGGTTCGGCGGTCTCGGCCAGCTGCTCGCGCGCTTCGACGCGGCTGCCCTTCCATCGCCAGAGGCCGGCCGCGGCCGCGATCGGGATCAGCGCGAATATGCAGGTGGTGGTGATGGTCGCGATGGTCTGGGAGGTTCGTTCGACTTCGTCGACGGTCGCGTTCTCGAGCAGGACACCGATGATCGACGCGATGGCGAGGCTGCCGCAGATGACCAGGACGGCGCCGAGGCCGAGGGTCCAGCCGAAGATGGACCAGGGTGTCCAGAAGTACCGCGGCGGGGTGCGGCCCTCGTCGATGCACTGGCGCTGGAGCTTGCGGAACTCGTTGCGGCGGGTCCGCAGTCCCACGATCGCGAACCACAGGGTGGCGGTCAGGCCGCCGATCAGCACGACGGCGTAGGCGGCGTCTTGCAGCTTCGCGGACAGATGCGTGATGTCGGCGATCGCGCCGATGATCGGCAGCGCACCGAACCACATGGCCACCGAGGCCCACGCGCACCTGAAGTAGGAGTCGGGGCGGGCTCGTCGGTCCGGGGTGCGGCGTGACCAGATGATCGTGAGTACTCCCCCGATGACCAGTACGGCGCCGATGGTTCCCATGACTGCCTGCTGCATCTTCTCCCCCTCGGTGGTGGCTTCGCTGCGGCGGATCTGACCCGCTCCCCACCGTCCAGCTACTGGAAGGGGGGACGTGTCATTTTCGCAGTTCACACCGCAATTCACCTACGGGGTGCCCGACGGTCAGTCGGTCGGCGAGGCTCCGGGCAGCACGGTGGAGGCGGCCGCGAGCTCGGCGGTGTAGCGCGGCTCGAACCGCGGCGTCAGGCCGGACAGGGGCCAGTAGTCCGGGACGGTGTGGGCGGCGCCGATGACCGCGCCCGCGATGCAGGCGATGGAGTCCGAGTCGCCGTTGCTGGTGGCCGCCCACCCCAGCGCTTCGGGTCCGGTCAGGCGCGGGGCGTCCGAAATGTCCGGGGAGGTGGCCAGGTCCGCGGCGAGCAGGCCCAGGGCGATGGCGCTGGCAGATTCCCAGCCCTCGCCGATGCCGGCGCACGGATCGCCGAACTCGGTGGGGTCGAGCTGGTCGAGGCGATCCAGGGTCTCCGCGGCCGAGATGAGGATGTCCACCACGTCGTCATTCAGGCCGTCTACCAGCACAGATGACACGTCCCCTCGGTAGGGGGCGAGGACGGCGGCGAGGTACGGGTCGGTCAGCCACTCGCTGGCGCCGTCGTAGATCCGGTCGGCCTCGGCCAGGGCGTGCTCGAGGAACCGGCCATGCCGCTCCGGAGCGTGGCGGATCGCGTCGGCCAGCAGCAGCGCGGGAACGATTGCGCGCGGGTGCTTGTGGGTGATCACCGCCTGGAGGGCGGTCACTCCGCGCCAGTACGGCTCGGGTGCGAATGCGGCCGGGACCAGGCGCATTACGGCTCCGCAACCGGCGGACTCGTGGGCACCGTCGGCGTCATGCCAGCGAGCTCCGGCGCGCAGGTTCGACAGCGAGCCCATGCAGGCGCGGCCCGGGGCGCGGTAGTTGTCGGGGTCGACCTGCCACAGGATGAAGTGGCGGATGATCGCGTCGGTGACCGCGGCGATGTCGTCGAAGTCGGTGATCTCGACGAGGGCGTCGTGCAGCGCGAGGGTCATCTGGGTGTCGTCGCTGATGACCCACTCCCCCGCAGGTGCGGGCACCGGGTAGGCCGGCAGGTCGGCGTACTTGCGGAACTCGACCTGGTAGCCCCAGGCGTCACCGGCGGCGAGGCCAGTCAGGGCGTTGCCGTAGCGGGCGAGCTCGGCGATGTGGCTGCTCATGTCAGATGCTGTCATGGGTTCTCCTCTTGCTCTTGCTCGAGCTCGTTGGCGGCAGTGCGGATCCGCTCGACCTCGATCAGGTCTAGGTCGGCGACGCGGCCGTAGAAGTTGGCGATGTCGTTCGGCGTCATGCCTGCCTTGAGGCGGGATCGGATGTCGTCGAGTTGCTCGGGGGGTAGTTGCGCGCTCATCGTGGCCTTCTCTCACTAAGGGGACGTGTCATTTTCCCATGTAGATTCGCATTTTCTATGCGACGGCCTTGAGGGGCGAGGGGGTTCCGTCGGCTTCGGCGACCAGGTCTTCGGCGACCAGCCAGACGGTCGGCATCCCGTTGATGCCCTTGTGGTCAACGCGGACGCAGCGCAGGTCAGTGCCCATCGGGACGATGACCTCGTCCTCGCTGCTGTGCAACGAGATCGACTTCACCGGTAGGCCGGACCTGGTGCGGATGACCATCATGTACGGCGGGTGTCCGGCAAAGTTCTGCGCCGTGTACTGGCTGGTCGTGGTGCTGGTGACCTTGCCGATCTGCATCTTCGAGCCGACAGTGAACGTCGAGTCGATGTACTCGGTCGGCGTCCCCTTCCACCCGCTCGGGATGCGAGTGCCGCGCATGACCGTCATCGCTTCCATGTTCGGGTTGTGCTCGTTGAACTTGTCGAACGCCGACTCGATTCCGTGCACGACGGTCTTGGTTTGCGGCGACGGGCTCGGGTCGCGGCCGGTCACCGCGGCGTTGATGGTCGTGTAGCTGCCGCCGGTGTACGTCTTCAGGGCGCCGCGCTCGGATCCGTCGAGCACCTTGTTCACGAACGTGCTGTTGGTCTGGGTCAGCTTGCCGAGGTCGGAGGTGTAGACCTTGTCTCCGCTGGTGGAGAACCCCCACGCTTGCAGGTCTCCAGCGCGCTGATGGATCACTGCGTAGTCGCCGGCGGTTTCCTTGCCGAAGGCGCGGATTCCGCTGCGGTACAGGCTGGCGTGCTTGTCGGCGCCGAGGCTGTCCGGCGGGATCTTGTGGTCGAAGTGCGGAATGACCCCGCCGCCGCGGGTCGGGGTGCCGAGCGCGCGGCGGTGAGCTCGGGCGTAGGCGTCGTCGGCCTGGGTCTTGGTCTTGCCGGCCGCGAGCGCCTCCGCGCGGGCCTTCTCCCCCGCCGCCACCGCCGCGCGCTCGCGCACGCGCTTGGTGTGCCTCTTGGCGCCGTCGTAGATGTCAGCGCGGACCGGTCCGGCGCCGACGGAGTCGGTCAGTTTCTCGCGTGCACCGTCGAAGCCGTCGTTGATGATCTTCTGCTGTTGGGCGGCCGTGGTCGCCTTCCCCGCAGCGGCTTCGCGTGCGACGTCGAGCAGCAGGTCCCCCCGGACCGCGTGGGCCTGGCGCTGCATGTCGGTTGCGTCGGCCGGCAGTGCACCAGGGTCGACCAGAATCGGGATCCGGTTGGCCTTGGCGAGGGCGTCGTTCTTGCCGTGTGCGGTGGCCACCGGGTAGTAGGCGTCGCCCTTGCGTTGGAGCACGACGAAGTCGCCGGAGCCGCGGCGGACGATCGCGGTGCCTCCGTCGAGGTACCGCCCTTCAACCTGTTCGATGGCCGATCCGGTCTGCATCGGGATGGTGCCGGCGGTGTAGACGCTGGTGTCACGTTCGATGCCCGCGGGTGAGAGCACCGGGCCCGCAGCGAGCGCCTCGGATGCAGCCTCGGCGTAGCGGCGGTTGTAGGACCGCCCGATCGCCTCGACCTCGTCCTGGGTGAGGCTGGCGTAGTACGCGTCCCGGTCTTCGTCGCCCATGTCCTCGCGCATGCCGAACTTGGCGGCGGCGAGGTCGTCGCGCACCTCGCTCTGGCGGCGCTGAGCGTCGATGTACGCGGTCTTGGCGTCGTCGAGCAGCTTCTGTTGCTCGGCGACCGCTTCAGCGGTGCCGGTGCCGTCCTCGAGCTCCTTGGTGGCCTTCCGGAGCCGGGACCGGTAGCGGTTGACGGCCTTTCGTGCCTCGTTGGCGTCAGCGTCGACCGTGGCGACGTTCTCCTCGGCCGCCTCGAGTGCGGCCTGGGCGGTGGTGATCTTCGGGCTGGCCAGCTTCTCGCGCTCGGCGAGGGCCTGGGCGATGAGCAGCTTCGCGGACGGCGGGTTCGCGTGGGTGCTCGGCATCGGGGTCTTACCCAGGATCGACTCGTCGATCCCGAGGCCGGCCATGAGCTCCTTCAGGATGCTCGGCGGCGCGGCCTGGACCGCCGCGGCGGCGTCGACCATCCCCTGTTCCTTGAGGTGGTCGACGACCTTCTTGCGGGCTTCGCGGCCGAGGCGGCGATTCCCGTTGGCCTTCAGTGCGGCCGCGGTGCTGCCGCATCCGGGGCATCGGCGACCGGGGGATCCATGGGACTTTGATCGGCACACAGGGGCATCGTACTGGGCAATTGACATGTCCCCCCTGCCAAGACGGGACCAGAACCCGGGCCCGCCGGCGCGCGGCGACTCAATCAGGTTGAGGGTGTCCGTGGCGGCACTGAATGCGGCATTCACGTCAGTCCCTCCGCGTCGGTCAGCCTCGCGCCGTGGTGGCGGTCCGGGATCTGTTCCCAGCTGGCTGCGTCAGACCCAAACCTTACAATAATCTTTTGTAATGTTGCAAGGCTGGTCAGACATCAGCGAGACGATCAGCAGCCGTCACGCACCCACCGGCGCACCGACAACTCGCACCCGCTCACCAAGGCGACGCCGTTCGCGGCACCGTGATGGGTGGCCAGCCCGCCGCAACCGCATTGGCACTTCGACCGCTGGTCCGGGGCCGGCCGGAGGTAGCGCAGGTGCTCCTCGGCCGAACCCCATTGACCCCAGTCGGTTTGGCCCGCCGCCGCGGCGCGAACCTGCTCGCGATCATCATCTGGTGACGGCGGCAATGTCGGAGGTGTCGGCATTCTCGGCCTCGGAGAGAAGCGCATCGGCATGTGCACGGAACGCGAACGCCCGCTTGTTCTTGGAGTCGTAGGCCCAGCCCCACACAAGGACACCGAGACCAGCTGCACACAAGGCCCCAAGCACAAACATGATTGCGAGGTCGAAGGTCTGCAACGTGTCCAGGCCGTCCCGCGACTCGGCTCGCCACAGGTACAGGAGCATGAACAGTGCGCCGACGCCTATTACGCACATCGTCTCGTAGCGAGAAGCACCTGAGTCGTAGTGGTGTCGGCGTACCGCGACGATGGTGCCGTCGAGTTCGTCGGTGTCGATCGGCAGGCGCCCCGAATCACGCAGCGCGGTATAGCGGTCGACAATCTGACGAGCGGGCGGAACGTCGAGGTCGTCGCGCCCCTTGTAGATCCGTCGGAGCTTCCTCTCGCGCATGCTGACCTTCCGGTTCCGGGCATTGATGCGGCGCTGCTCGGCGCGCTTCTGGGCGGCCGTGAGCGTGGTGTCTGCCTCGAGTGTCTGGGTCATCGGGATCTCCTCGCTAGTTGGCGACTATCGGTTGCTGCACGCGGTGCGGGCGACGTCGACCTCACTGGTGGTGACTGCGAGTTGATAGGTCTTGGCCACGGTGAGGTACTTGATCGCGTATTCGCACCGGTACCCGGCATTGGCGGGCATCCACTTGTCGAGGCCCTTGTCGCTCTTGGCCTGGTTCGCCGGGCCGTCGGAAGCGAGCAGGTTCAGCGCGGTGTCGTTGGCGAAGCTGGTGCGCTGCGCGAGCGTCCATTTCGAGGCGCCGGCACTCCAGCTCCTCGAGAGGGGAAACACGTGATCAATCTGGATTGCGGACGACTTCTTCGGGTCGAACTCGATCGTCTTGCCGGTATACGGGTCGTGAAGTGTGCCGCCGATGACCTTGCAATCTCGGGTGCCGGGCTTGAACCGCACGTTGACCAGCTGGGTACCGAGGACGTTGTTGCGGGTGTCGCAGCCGTCATGGGACGACGGTCCGGTGTAGTCGTCGGTCCAGGCGGGGCCGTACACGCACGCTTTGCCCTTGGTGCAGTCCCGTTCGTAGCCGGGGACTTTCGGCAGCGACTTGACCACGGTAAGCCCGACGACGAGCTCGTCGATGTTCGTCCCCTGCCCCACCGCTGGGGCGGCGGCCGGCGCCGCGGCGGCGGCGGCGGGTGCAGCGAGCACCGTGCCCAGGCCGGGCCCGGCCATCTCGAACGCGCCCAGCGACGCAACACCAATGCCCGCGGCCGCGGCCACGATTGCCTTCCAGCTCATCGGGTCACCGCCTGCGGCTGGAGCTGTCGAGACCATCGGCCCGCGAGGTACGCCAGCGCGAGAAGACCCGCGGCGAACACGGTCGCGACCATGCCCACCCGGGACACGTAGCTGGTCGCGATGCTGACGTCGCGAACCGGGTCGGCCCACTCGATTGCGAGCAGCAGGATCGCCGCCACGACGACGCCCGCGGACAGGGCCACGGAGGTGCGCAGGGCCATCTCCCGCAGTCTGACGGTTTGCTCGAGCACGACCGGTTGGCGGTCTCTCGGGATCTGCATGGTGATCACGCCTTTCGTGGTGGAGGTCATGCGCTTGGCCCTTCGGTCGGCGCGGAAGATGCGGCGGTGGAGGTTGTCTGAGGGTGGATGTGGGCGCGATCCGGATCGGCCGTGGGCGATGCCTTCGGCTCTGGAGCACGTCGAGTCGAGGCCCACGCCCCTCGCACCCGAAGGACGATGCCCGCGATTGCGGGCAGCACCACGAGCGCGACCATGAGGCCAACCATCACCCAGGACGACGGCCACAACGGCCCACCCGAGATGACCTGGGGGTCAGCCGCCGTCATATGGCTTGCCTGCGTATTTCGAGAGCCTGGACGGCCTGGGTTCGCAACAGCCCGCGGTCGATGTCCCCGCGGCTCAACGCTTCCGGACGATGGCCGACATGGAACATCCCGTCGGTGTGGGGGCACGCGAACACGGCAATGCCCTTCTCGCCGGGGTGGCGCTTGCGGACTGCCTTGGCGTCGCTGCGCGCGTGGTAGCCGCGGTGCTCGCAGTCGTTGCAGTAGGTCCAGCGGGCGGCGGGGTTGTGGGCGCGTGGGCTCATGCGGCACGTCCGATCTGAAGGTTGAGCCAGTCGGTGAGCCACTGGACGGCGTTGCGTCCTGCGTTGTCGACGACGAGGGCGTTGTAGTTGGTGTGCGCGCCGGAGCTGTAGAAGGTCGCGGCGGTCAGTCCTTCCTTGACCAGGCCGACCAGGTCCTCGGCGCCCTGGGACTGCGCCATGGTGGTCAGCGAGCCGGTCAGGGCCGGAAGGTCAAGGGTCTGTGCCTGGGCGGTGATGCTGGTGGCGACCTTCGACGACTGCTTGCCGAGCAGCTCGGGGCTGGTCTTGCTGGCCTTGCCGGAGAGCATGTTCGCCGCGACGGAGGCGAGGTCGAGGCCGACCGGCAGCAGTCCGGTCATGGCGGCGCCTGCGCCGAGCAGGTCGGGGATCTGGCCTGGGGGCGGGAACAGCTTCTCCACTGCCGCCCAGGCGATCTCCTGGACCTGGCCGATCAGGTTGGCCAGCTTGACGATGTCGACGTTGCCGAGGATCGAGGTGACCAGGGCCGCGATCTGCGTGTATCCGGAGGGGTCCGGGATGATCGAGAGCACCTGCGAGGCCCACTTCAGGTCGACCGCGGCCGTCATCTTCACCAGCGGTGAGAACTGGTTGTTGAGCTGGCCGGACACCTCGTGCGCGCCGCGCGCATCACCGGCGGCGACCCTCTGCACCAGCAGCTCTAGGTTGCGCAGGATCGCGGGGAAGTCGAGCGCGGTGATGTTGGTGGAGACGTTGAGGATCTGGTCAACCACCACTTTCGGCTTGAGCACGCCGAGCACGTTCGTGGCGGTCGAGAGCGCATCGGCCGGGGTGGAAGCCACGGGCGCCACCTGGCCGCCGAGTGTGCCGGCGGCCGTGGACAGCGAGGTGATGTCGGGCGAGTTCGACGGCAGCCTGGTCGATCCACCACTGGTGAGCTTGGTCGCGGTGTCGGCGATCGTGGTGACGGTCGACAGCGCCCCGGCCAGGTCGGATTGGCCTGCGCGGGTGAGGACCTGGGAGGCGCCGTTCTCGGCGGTGCCGGCCGGTGCGGCGGCGAGCTGGCTGGTCGCGGCCGAGTTGGCGGCGCCGGAGTCGAGGAGATCGGCGAGCGGGGTGAGGGTCTTCGCGATCGACGTCGCGGTGGTGGCGATCTGGCCGATGTCGACGGTGGGCTCGGAGAGTTGCTTACCCAGGGTGGCAACGTCGGATCCGAGTTCGGGCAGGTCGGCATCGGAGAAGTCGGAGGTCAGCGCTGTGGCAACCTGCGTGGTGCTGTCAGCGGTCCCCGAATTGGCTGTCCCGCTGGGGGTCTTGGACAGGATTGAACCGAGGGATCCGAGCAGCGGGTTCGAGCCCTTCTTGATCGAGCAGTACATGTCGCCGGGGTCGCAGATCGTCGCGACGCGGCCGGAGAGCTTGCCCATCCCCTGTGGCCGGGGATCGGCGATGCCGGTTCCTGCCGTGCGGGGGCCGACGGTGGCCGAGCCCTTGGTGCCGGTGCCGGGGTCGGCGAGCAGCCCGACGGCCAGGACGCGCTCGGCCGGAACGTCGACCTCTTCGTTGCCGATCCCCGAGGCAAGGTCGCCCGCGATGTCGGCGCCCTGCGAGTAGCCGGTGATGGTGATCTTCGTGTTCCGGCAGGCCTCGGCGATCTGCTCGAGCACCTGCTCCGCTTTGCCGAGCCCGTCAGCCTTGCTGTCGGCGTAGGTGTGTCCGTTGTCGAAGGCACGCGCCATGTACGGGAGCGTGTAAACGTCGGCCTGGGAGCCGTTCTCGCGCTTGATCGCGTCGCCGATCGGCTTGAGCATGCCGATCGTCTGGTTCGGGTCGGCGTTCGCGTTGGTTTCCCAGGTGCCGGGGATGAACAGGTTGAACGTCGCCGCGCAGCGGGCCGGGTCGGCGTTGGCGATGGCGGGGGCAGTGAGCGCGACGCCGGCGCCGGCGACGGTCGCAGTGACGATCAGTGCGACGGCGCGGCGGGCTCTCGAACGTCTGGCGGGCATGGGCACCTCGATTACCGGAAGGGACACAGGTGCCTACGTTGGCCCATTTCGGCGTTTTACCTCAACTGGGTGCCTCTTTCGTCCCCGCCGCATAGTGATGGCGTTTGGCCAGCGAGAACAGGCCCACGCCGCGGGTTTTCGGGTGCGGATGCGACAAGGACCACCCGACCCCGTACCGCGGCGGGCTGGGTCGGATGGTCCTCGAGGTGTGGGCGGCCTCAGTTCCAATCGATCGAGATGTCGTCGATGGCATCGAAATGGAACCCGACCTTGTCGCTGTAGATGTCGAAGCCCTTGTTCTCGGGGTAGTCGAGGGTGGCGTGGCGTTCGAGGATCGCCACGACGCGGGCCTGATCGTCGTTGGCCAGGGCCACGGCGAGCTCCTGCGACTCCTCGGCACTGAACGGGCTGTCGGAGTTCGCGAAGTCCAGTGTCCGGGTGCGGAAGTCGTACCCGACCTCGTCACCGTTGCGTACGTGGATACGGCCGGTGACCTGGACCGTCGCGACCTTCGATGTCCCGTCGGGGCGTAATACGCCCGCTTTCTGCATGGTGTCCTTCGCCTTCGCCGCCTTGAGCTTGGACTTCGCGTCGTTGCGCAGATCGTTGGTCTTGCCGGACTGGTACTTACGCACCGACGACGCGGTCCTACCGATCTTTGCTGCCACCGCATCCACGCCGCCGAGACGTTCGACCGCCGCGCGGCGCTGCGCCAGCTCGGCCACCTGCGGGTCCGGGATGCGGTCCTGCTGCACCCAGCGCCGCAAGGTCCGATCCGACGGTTCCTTGCCGGTGGCGTCGATCGCGGCCTGCCGCAGCCCGTCCTTGCCGACCTCGCCGCGCATCTGCTTGACCGACACCTTCGACGTCAGACCGGCCAGGCCGCTGCTGGTCTCCTGCGACTTCGCCACGCCCTCGGCGGCGGCGGCGGCGACCTTGACGTTCATGCCGTCGAACCCGACGG
The DNA here is from genome assembly GCF_040548995.1 of Rhodococcus sp. PvR044. Classification (NCBI taxonomy): domain Bacteria; kingdom Bacillati; phylum Actinomycetota; class Actinomycetes; order Mycobacteriales; family Nocardiaceae; genus Rhodococcus; species Rhodococcus sp. PvR044. The sequence goes on along the minus strand of NZ_JBEPSX010000016.1, from coordinate 43,460 downwards.
TCTTCTGCGGCACAGGCGTTGACCGCGGCTTCGGCAGGTGCAGCGCCATCTAGTCCTCCTCCTCGTCGTCGTCGGTGTCAGTGCTGGTGCCGTAGGCCGCGGAGATCGCGAGCCGGATCTCGCGGCTGGTCTCCGCGGCCGCGAACGACAGGATCATCTCGTCGGTCAGCTCCACGTGCTTTTCCAAGGCCATCTTGCCCAACTGGTCGCTGTCGTCGGCGATGTTCTGGCCCTCGCCGAGCAGGTACACCCACGAGTCGGTCTCGGTGCGGATCGGCCAGCGGCCGGTCTCGCGGGCGATGCGCATGGCCACCCGGCGGCCGCGCCACCGGCAATGGGCCATGATCGCGGCCCGCCAGAGCGGCTGGTGGTGGTGCTGCATGCGGGTGGCGGTCCACTTCTTGGGGTCGAGCATTCGGCCGATGTAGCCCTTGTAGCAGGTACCGAGGAACCGCTTCATCGCCACGTCGTCGGACTCGACCGCGACGGTGCGGGCTTCGCGCATGACCTTGGCCCACTTGTCCAGGGCCCTCCCCTGCTCCGCGTACACCCACGCCTCGGTCACCTCGAGGTCGTCAACCTCCAGGCCCATGCCGCCGTCGGCGATCGGCGCGCACAGCCCTTCGAGGCTGACGGTGGTGATCCACGTGGTCACCGGCTGGTCGACGAGCATTGCCGGGTGCGGCAACGGAAGCTTCTCCGGGAGCGAGTACTGGCCGGCCGCGGGCAGGGTGACGCGCCAGATCCCGAACGCGGGCTTGTCCTCGGCGGCCGCGGCCGCGGCGTCGTCACCGAGCAGCTGGCGGGCGTTGCCGTAGCCAAGGGAGAGCATCCCGGCCGAAGCCAGGTAGGCGGCGCGCTGGTCGATCGTGACCAGCTGCGCGATGTCGTGGAGATCGTCGGAGTCCGGCACCCGGAACCAGCCTTCAGCCGGTTCGAGGTCCGTTTTCGGGGCTCCGTCGATCGGCGGCATCGTGCCAGCGGTGGTGACGACGATGCCCTTGCTGGTCTGGAGGCGCTCGCGGCGGATCTTGTCCAGGACTGATGCACCGGTGCGGGCCGCGGTCGGGCCGGGCAGGACACCGAGGTGCTTGGCCGACCAGGCCAGGCGGCGCCCCAGCTCCCGGGCGGCGGGGAGGTCATCGTCGGGGAGGTAGGTGCCTTTGGTCGGGTTGCCAAGGATGCCCATGTCGCCGATCCGGTTGTACCAGCCGAAGTCCTTGTTCCAGTACGTCCAGACGTAGGGCTCGAGGACCAGGTCGACCATCTGGGTGGCCTTGCCGATCTGCCGTGAGAGGTGCACGACATGGCCGGGGTCGCCGCGCAGCTCCCATCCCGCCTTGGTCAGTGCCGTCAGCGTGGTGGTGACGGCCTGGCACAGGTCCTCTACGGCCCGCAAGCGCAGCTTCTCGAGGTCTTTGTAGTCTTCCTCCCTGCCCGGGTCGATGGTCCAGCCCAGCAGCTCGCAGGCGCCGATCCCGACGAGCCACACCTGAGCCGGGACACCGAGCGGGGTCAGAGCTGCCCAATCGATCAGCTGGCCCAGCTTCTCGATCGAGTCGACCGGGCCGGTCAGCCGAGCACCGGACGGGCGGTAGCTGGCTTCGGCGGTGACGATGAGCGCGTGCCCGTCGGCGTCCTCGGTCACCGGGAGGGACTCCCACGGCCGCAGTTCCTGCTCCTCCCCCACTGCCTCGACATTGGACTCGTCGGCGGCGGTGGCCGGCGCGCTCGCTTCCGCCGCAACGAGGGCGGTGGCGGGCGCAGGCTCGGCGTGCTGTGCCTGGTCAGCTGTGGGCATCTCGCTGGGTGCCGTTTCGGCGCCGAAGAGGGTGCCCTGATCGGCGCCACTGTCGTGTTCGGTCATCAGTTGTTCACCAGCTCTCGCATCTCGTCGAGCTCGCCGCCGACGTCCTCGGTGAGGCTGTTCTCTCCCAGATCGGGCAGCGGGGGGATCGTGAACCCGGCGGCGCGGGCAGCCTCCTCGAACTTGGCGTAGCGGCGGTATGCGGTACTGGGAGCCGCGTTGGTCTCTTCCGCGATGGCTACGAACGTCTTGTTCGGATCCTTGACCTTCAGGCGGGCAGCTTCACGGACGTTCTCGGCGAGCGGTGCACGGTCGATGAAATCGAGGAGCGCATCGAGGCTCTGCTCCGGTTCCTGCGTTGCGGCGACGTCGAACTCCGTCATCGTTGCGTGGGCATCCGCAACGGCATCGAACAGTGCGGTGTCGTCAGCAGCGGACAGTGCCGAAGGCGCAACGTCGTCAGCAGACGGTGCGGACTCCGCAACGGCCTCCACAACGGGCATTCCGATCTCTGCAACGGCGTCCGCAACGGCATCTGCAACGTCGTCAGGCTGTGCAATTTCCGGAACGGTGTGGGCAGCGGGCTGTGCAACGACCGGAACGGCATCCGCAACGGGCATTGCGATGTCCCCAACTGACACCGGGTGGGGCGCGGCGGTCTCCGGCGCGACATGGGCTCGTGCAACATCCCAGTCCGTCGTCTTTGCAACTGCGATCGGGGCCAGCGCATCATCAGCGACAACCAGCGTTGCGGATTCCGCAACGGTCGTCGACAGTGCAGCAGCTGCCGCAACGAGCTCGTTGTACTCGCTGTAGGCGTTTCCGATGGCCTTGATAAGGATGCCGATGCCGTGCGTAAAGGCCAGGACCAGCAGGGGCGGGATGACCGCGATCATCGCGGCGGCGCCAGGCGCGAGCGGGGTGAAGCCGAGGTCGACTCCCGCGGCAACCTTGCGCACGGCCTCCTCAGCGGCCTTGTAGGCGTGGTACGCGTTGCCGGCGACGCTGATGCACACCATGGCACAGAGCACGGAGACGAAGAAGTTGCGACCGGCGGCGTTGCCGCTGATCTTGCTCAGCAGGATTGCCGCGAACGTGCATCCGAGGATGGCCCCATCAACAGTCGCGGGGAAGATCCAGGCCCACTGCTGCGGCATCATGCCCTGCCCTGCGAGGTCCCGCAGCACAGAGAACGACAGGATGAAGGCGCCTGTGGTGATGCCGAGCGCGATCAGGATTGTGAAGAAGACCGCTGCGACGAGCCCGCGGAGCTGAATCCGGGCGGCGCGGAGATTAAGGTCAGTCATGATCGGGGTTTCCTTCCAGGGTCGTCCCGGTCGACGAGGCCCCTGCCGTTCTAACCGGTGGGGGCCTCTTTCGTGGATGTCAGTCGTCGGACAGCGGGCGGCCTGAGGGAAGCGGTGCGTCCTTGCCCTCGAACGGCTCGCCGTCGTTGTATTGCGTGGCCCGCCGTTGCACTTCCGCGGCCAGTGCTTTCTCCACGAAATGGGACCAGGTGAGGTCCGACTCGCTGCCGCGCGTTGCCACATGTGCAAGGCGAGCCTGCTTGTAGACGTCGGGCGCAATGTAGACGGTGATGGGCTTGTTGGGCGGCTTCTGCGTTGCAGGTTCCGTTGCGGATTGCGCTGCGGGCGCTGGCTGTTGCGGCGCCGGCGTCGCAGTGGTGCGGTTCTTGGCCTGGAGATTCGACAGGTCCCCGGTGACCCGCGCAATGGACGGCGTCGTCCGTGGCGCGAGCCCGGTGATGGTTCGCTTCTGTTCGGTCATGATGCTGCCTCTTCGTTCTCTGCGGCGGTAATGCGGCTGACGAGCTCCTGGGCGACCCCGAGGAGATCGTCGGCAACGGACGTGGATGAACGGGGTGCGAGATCCTGCGCCTGGGCGTCGCCGCGGATGACCTCGTACCACTTCGGTCCGTTCTGGATGACGGTGTCAAGTTCGTGGACCAGCATTCCTCGTTCGCGGGTGGCCTGCGCCGTCGCTTCCGAGTGCCGCACGGTCTTGTCGAACACGACGTCCTCGCTGCCACCGAACGCCTCCGCGATCGCAAGACGTGCCTGCTTCTGCACGGTCGTAGCGGACGTGCCGACAGCGGTCAGAACCACGCCAAGAAGGTCCAGTTCGGAGTTGTCTCCGAGAACGGCGTTGAGCCGATTCATGACCGCTGTTATGCCCTTTCGGCTGGAGGCATCGCTCTTGACGGGGATCAGCAGCCACCGGGCTGCTGCCGTCGCGGCCGTCTGGAGGGTCTCGTCGCCGGGAGGGCAGTCGAGCAGGATCATGTCGTACTGGTCCGCGATCGGCTCGAGGGCCGTTGCGAGTGCCAGCTTCGCGCCGACGGGGTCCTTCGCCGCCTTCGAGGTGAGCGCGGCGGTGGCCAGTTCCAAGTGCGTTCCCCCAGGAAGGACGTCGAGGTTCTCTCGGACCGCCTGGACCGGCGTGAGGGGCTCGCCGAACGCCAGCGCCTGCGCGAGATTCTTGCCTTCGTCGTCGACGTCGGTTCCGGTGTAGCCGAGGTCTTCGGCCAAGTTGCCCTGGGGGTCGAGGTCTGCAATCAGAACCCGGTACCCGGATGCAGCCAGCAGCCCGCCGACGTTCGCGGTCAACGTCGTCTTGAGCACTCCCCCCTTCCCGTTGATGAATGCAATGACCCGGCGCAATGCCGCGTCGTTGCGTCCTGGAGCTGGCTTCATGCGTGTCGACACCGGCATCTCCTTCGCGTCCTCGCGTGGTCCCACGCGGGTCCTGTTGCACTGGCATTGCTTGCATTGCTGGCGTTGCAGTTGTTGCGGGTGTTACTGCTATCGCCAGCGTTGCGGGTGTTACTGGTGTTGCTTGCAGTGAACCCTACCTCAGCAACGCCAGCAATGCTTGTATTACTGGCGTTGCGGGCGTGTCGCTTTGCAAGCATTGCCTGTTTTGCTTTCTCGCAGTCCCCGGCGATATGCCAGCATTACCGGCATTGCCGACAATGCTGACTGATGCGGCGCCCCAGCATTGCTGGCATTGCTTTCCTCAGGCCAGTCGGCGGCCCGCAGGTGCCCGACAACCACAGCAACGCTGGTAATGCCCGTATTGCCAGCGTTGCTTTCGTTGCAGTTCTCGCAACGAGAGCGGTGGAGGAAGGGCACCTCCCTGTGGCGCAGCAGGGGCGAGCGCAACGGCGGGGCCCTCGCTGCACCAGGCACTGCGATTTCCGGAACGGCAGAGGTGGTGGCAGTGCAACATCCGGGCCGACAGGGACAGTGGGCATCGCGATGTCCGCAACGGCATCTGCAACTTCGTCAGGCTGTGCGATTGCCGGAACGGCGTGGGCACTGGGCATTCCGGTCTCTGCAACGGCGTCCGCACTGGGCATTCCGGTCTCTGCAACGGCGTCCGCAACGTCGTCAGGCTGTGCAATTTCCGGAACGGCCGGGGATCGGCCTGTGCAACATCCGGAACGACATCCGCACTATGGAAGGTTGGCCACCATGGCCCCGCAACGCATTGCTCTACGCGCAACGCCCCGATTCCGGATGTCGGTGTCGGTGGTGATGGCAGTGTCGGGCCTGGCGCTGCTGTTGGCCGGCTGTAGCAACGCACTGACCATCACTCCGGGAGGCCACGAACTGCCGCGCTGCGCCGTGCAGGGCGAGGTGCTGGTCGAGCAGCTCGACCAACCGGCGCTTCACGACTGCAACGCCGAGGGCGTCACGATTCGCCTACCCGATGGCTGGGACGTCGTCCAGGTCCCGGCGGTCGGTACGACCTTCGGATCGACCAGGTCAGACCGTCCAGGTGAAATCGGCATGGTCAATTGGGGCATCGAAGGCGTCGGAGTGTCATTGCGCAACGGCGATGTGCGCACGATCTGGGGCACTTCCGACGCCGCTGCCCAGCGCCAGAGCGCAGCTACCCGGTAGGCCGGGTCGCGTACAGATTCGACCGCGAGGGCCCGGTCACCTTCACTCCGCGCGTCACAGAGCCATGCGCGTCCTCGGACAGGTGCATGGAGGACTGATCAGTACCGGTGACCCGGGAACGGCCGCTGGCGTCGACGTGAGCGGTGTCGTAGGCGGTGACCGTGGTGTCATCCATGGAAACAGCGGTGCAGGAGTCACAGACGCTGATGTCGGCGAAGTTCCGGGCGTGCACGGTCCACTCGCCGAACGCGTGCACCCTCGAGCGGGTGTAGGCGTACAGCGTCCCCTGCCCGGTGACCTCGACGAATGAGCCACCGGTGGCCACGATCTGGGCGCCTTTCGGCAGGGGAGTGGACAGGTGGATCCGCACCGTCGACGTGCCGGAGATCCGCAGCGTCCAGTCCTGGCCGGCACCGACGAGGTCCTTGTCGAGGAGCTCGATCGTCTGGTCGCCGGTGTCGACGATCACCAGCTTCGCGCCGTTCTTGAGCCGCTCGCGGACCGAGTCGGCGTTCCGGGACACCTTCTTGTGCTGGTCGGTGATCCGGCTCACCAGGATGCGAGGGGGCGGAGTGGTGGCGTTCCTGGTGCTCACGTATGGCGCTCCGTCCTCTGGTTGCTCATCTCCGGGCCCACGGGCTTGTCCCGCAGCCTATGCAGATCCTGACGCCGTCGCCGGGATCTCGTCCGGCTCGGCGTCAGGGTTTCAGTATCCCAGAAATAACGCTTGACCTGGCTAAACGACACGTCCCCTCCGTGGCTGATCATGCGACCGAGATCGCGGCCGCCGCGGCGTTGCGGGCGGCCTGTTCCCTGCGGGCTGCCTGGTCAGCGGCGAACTGTGCGCGCAGTGCCTGGCGGTGCTCGGCCGAGGCCGGGGGCGCCTGCACTGTCTCGGTCGCTGCCAGGACTGTGCGGCGGGCCTTGACCAGCCGGTACGACGCCGCTGCGGGGGCCTCGGCGGCGTGCTGGCGGTCGGCGACCTTGCGCTCGGTGGGCGAGATGCCCGACCAGTCGAGCTGGCGCAGCCGCCAGGCGACGAGGCGCAGCGGCGAGGTCATCGACTCGGTCGTCGGCCAGGTCCACCCTCGGGCGATGCCGTCGAGGGTGAGGGCCTGGGCGATGTCGACGCCGGTCCAGCGGTCAGTGTCGATTCCTGCCTCGACCAGCAGGTCGCAGACCGAGCCGATGTGCCCGCGGCGCTGACCGGTGAGCTCGTCGATGCCCACGAGGCCACGCAGCGCAGGAATGCGCTCGACCAGCTCGGCCGCGGCTCGCTGAAGGGCCAGCGGCCGCATCGGGGTGGTGGTTGTGAGGTTCTTCTCGCCTGCGCGCTTGCGCGTTAGGGAGTCTTTCCTAGCGGAAAGATCAAGAGCAAAAGAACCCCTAGGGGATTGGGGTGCGGAGCGCTCGGCGCTGCGGGGGCTCGCGGAGTCAGGCCTGGTCGCAGCTGTGGTGGTGCGGGGAGCACGGGCCGGACGGCGTCGCGGCCGCCGTGACGGGCGAGCCTTCTTCTTCGGCGCCGGCATAGCCTCGACGGCCCACTGGGGGGCAGACAGGCTCCACACGCTCGCAGCGCCGCTCTGGGGCCGCACAGGGGCCTTTCCGTGGGTCTGCTCGTACTGGCGGGCCGCAGCCTCACGCTCGAGGCCGTTGAGCTTCTTGCCGCGGGCCTGCTCGACGCCGAGCTCGAGCATCCGGAGCACGCGGCGGCACCGCTTGATCTGGTCGACGGACAACCCGGACCGACTGGAGAGGGTGTCCAGGCATGCCGTCACGCGCCGTCCGGTGGCCGACTCGGCGACCTCGGCGTGCGCCGCACATCCCCGAATGAACGTGGCGGCGGCGATTCCATGGCGTTTAAGAGCGGCCTGGCCGCGGTCGGTGTGCGTGATGACCCACTCGCACAGCGACAGCCAGTAGGCGCGGCTGTGCCACGGCAGGATTCGGGTGCAGGCGCCGGGCGCGATCGGCAACGAGAACGCGCGGGAGCCGACGGGCTGAGCCTCGAGCAGCTCGGCGATCACGGCCTCGGCCTGCGCGTCGGCGGAATCGAGCTGCGCCTGGGCAGCCTCTTCCTCAGCGACGGCCGCCACCGCGGCAGCGACGAGCGCCTCCCACTCACCATCCGCGAACGGATTGGGCAGAGCGCGATCGGTGGCGTTGACCTCGGGCGACACGCCGGAGATCACGGAAATATGAACGGTTGAGCTGGTTTCAGGGTGTGCGTTACCCTGAGACGTACCGGTCAAGGTAGTCCCTTCGGGGAATTGCAGTAATCGAGTCACGAAGCGTCCAACTTCGGAAACTCACCCAGAGCGGGATCGTCCTGGCAGACGATCTCCCTCAGACGGGAAGGGCCACTCGGCCCTTCCAATGGATCTCCTGATGAAAACCCACCCCCGCCTGGGGGTTTTCTCATTTCTGGGGTCTTACTGCACTGTGGAATTGAGTTATCGAGCTCGCCGGGTTACCTCCGTCAGATCACTCAGTCACAGCCGTCTCTCCTGTCGTTTTGGCCCACTCCAGCACCCCACATCTCATCACGCGCACCCCTACCGATCGTGGAGGCACGCATGTGAGCTGCGCGAGGTGTGGACTGGGTCAATCGCGCCGTCGACCTTGTTGCCAGGACGATCGACTGCGCGAAGGCGGCGACCTCGTCGATTTGCTCGAGCGAGGCCGTTTCTGGATCAGAGGCGACGAGGTCGACGGTGTCGACGAACGCCGCGAGGTTGCTGGCATTGGTGGGGCGAGTGGGGGACATGATCAGCGGCCCGTACATGTCGACCAGCTCGGCGAGGTCCATCACGGCCGGCGACGCGTTACCGCTGATGAGACGGCCCCGCAGGGTGTTGTCCACGGCGAGCACCGCCCACTGACGGCCCTCTCGATCCACCGCGATCTGACGGTTCATGCTGACCTCCGGACAGACGAATCGAGCTGGCGGGTCCACGCGGTGAGAGCGCCGTCGACGAAGGCCGCAGCGTTCGGTTCCGGATGCTGGTGGAGGACGGCTTCGACCGCGCCAAGGACGGCCTCGCTCCCACCGAAGGTCTTCCCCGCGAGGTGGTCATATGCGTCAGTGCAGGTGTCAAGGACTGCGGTCCAGGCCAGGGCCAGGCTGGGGGAGTGGGCGGCGGCGCGGCCAGCGAGCGCGAGAGCGTTGATGGCCTGCCACTCCTCGACCGTCGCCGTCTCCGCGGCTGTCGCTCGGCACACCGAGGCAAGCTGATCGGCCGCAAACCGAGGGAACTCGGGGATGGCGGCCACCAGGCCCCACGTCTGGTCGGCGTAGAGGCCAGCGAACCAGCTCCAACGGTCGGCAGCGGGGTAGTCGTCGCTGGCCGGCGGTTCGAGGTCACCCTGGGCCAGAGCGCCGAGGATGCCGAAACCTGCGCGGCGCATCACGCCGCCACATCCTCGAAGAGTGCGAGCTGCTGGCCGCGGGTGAGAAACAGCGGAGCCAGCGCGGGGACCGGGGCCGGGACCGGGGCGGGGACCAGCTCCGGCTCCTTCCCCATCGTCCGCTTCCGATTGACCGCGTACCTGTCGACCTTGTCGGCCGCGACCTCACGGCCAGAGGCAGCGAAAAGGCGCCCGGCGATGACCTCTTCACGGACAATCTCGCCTTCGGAGAGCCTTTCCTCGAGACTCGCATTGCACTGCGCGAGCAACGGGCACACCGAGCAGGCAGCCATCGCACGTTTCCACGGCTCGGGATCCTTACCTGTCACAGTCCACCCCGAACCCTTCGACTCGCACAGGCCCTGACCTGCACGGGACTGGGTCACCGGCGCCCCACCACGGGTCTCGAGCTCGGCAGTGATTCGGCGGGAGGTTGGGCACCGGCGAACCAGGCCGGAGTAGACGAAACCGCACCGCCGGCACCGCCCATCACCCGTGTGTTCGCGCTCCATCGCCCTCAGGCGGTCGGTCGCGTAGTGGGCGAGAGGAGTTCTCGGAGTCCGGGTTCGGGCGTCCCTCAAGGACAGCTCGCGTAGAGCGTCAGCAACGGGAGGGCACAACGGGCGGTCAGGTGTGTAGACGAACTTGCAGACCGTGCACGACGTGCGATCAAGGTTCGGACGGTGCTCGGCTAGGACCTTAGACAGAGGCCCATCAGCAACGCGATCGTTCCCGTCGACCTTCGCCCGTCCAATGCAGGATCTGGCAGTCGCTAGGCGTACGGCGCCAGCGCCAACTAACGTGTTCATTTGCAGGTACTCATTTCTGCAATCGAGATCGCGGGCGGCTAACCCGTTGGTCTCTCGGCTTGTTCGGCTGCGCTAACAGTCGACTTGCTGCTGACGGTCCCCTGGCTGCGCTAACAGCTGGGGGACCGTTCACATTTTTCTGGACATCTGCCCTATCCCCCCTCTACCTTCCGATCTATGCAGTCCGTTCTATAGGATCCTGCATGTGCGCATCGTAACGAGGGGATTGCACAGTGTCCAGTGATGAGGACTTTTCTGGTAGGGCTCAGTCTGTGAGTCGACGAGTTATGCGCGGATTCCAGCCCGAAAAGCTGGAGAAGGCACGTATTGAAGCTGGCTTCACGCAGGCAGAGCTGGGTCGTGTTGTCCGGATCAAGGCTGAGACGGTTCGACGGTGGGAACAAGGTGGCTCGTCGCCCCAGGTGGATTTGCTCGCGCGAGCAACCGCTGCGATCGGCATCACCATCGCCGACGTCGTCCAGGTCCCCGAGGGCGAGCGGTACCCCGGCGACTGGCGAGTTCTCAAAGGCTTGACCCAACCCCTGCTTGGCGCGGCGGCTGGTGTGACCACACAGGTCGTCGGCAGTGTGGAGCGAGGCGAGATTTCTCTGTCCGACAACGTCGCCCGCAAGCTTTCCGCCGCACTCGACATTCCAGAGAGTGAACTCCGCGCCAGCTACGAACGTGTGCGCAACCGCCCACCGGGAGCCCCGGCCTAGCCCGCTGGTCACACACTGTCGACCGCGCGAATCTTCCGTGACGGCCGGCGGGTTGGTGCCTCGGTGGCGATGAAGTGTCAGCATCCGGTTCTCCTGATTCTGCGTAGCTGAACGCAGACCCAACGCTTCTGCGTGGGCCTTCTGCGTCCTGCCAAGAATCACTCATCGACCGGAGCCTGGCTGGAGTAGGCGCATTGCCACCCCTAGCCGTAGCGGAAAACATAACAGCTGGTCTAACAGTGCTGCAACCGCAGGGGACGCGGGCCGACAAGACCGGGACGGCAACCGGTTTCGAGCGGCACAACCGGCCCGGGTGACCCGAAAAGTCAACGGACGGCTCGCATATGCTGGGCAAATGGCTATAGAGGGGACGTGGCTGGCAGTCGACATCATCGGCACCCGCCTCGACGGAGAACCATTCATTCACTCAGCAGGGGGAGCGAGGATCGCTAGGCCGCTGAAGCGGTGCGCAGGCCTGCTCAAGCTCGACCGAGTTGGTGAAGACGTAGTGCGCGCGGTCATCGTCGCCGCACTCGAGGGCCGGAGTATTCCCAAGGTCGAGGGCATCATCGTCGAAACGCACCAGATCGACGCCTCTGATGGGACTCCGGTCGGTCTGATCATCTGGATCGGCGGCCAGAAACCGACTCCACGCCCCACCTACAACGGTTGGGTGCTCGACATGCAGGCGATGACGACCCGAACCAGCGGCGATAACCCGTCGCTGTACGGCGACGTCCGAGAGGCCGGCGAAGAACACCCTGTCCATCGACTGTTCACCTTCCTCAACCCGGAGGATGTCTGGACCCTGGTTGCGGGCTACTACGACGCCCTCACTGGCAAAGACGGCGACCTCATCGAGAGCTACTGGAGCTTGAAACCCGGAGACCAGTGGGTGCACTGCTGGTCCAGCTGCCGGCTTCACTGCGCCGACGGGGACGACATCCGCCTTCTGCGAGGCCTCACCTTGCAGCTTCCCCACCGTGAACTGTTCGAGTCCAACTTCGCCTCGCTCATCCGCTACACCAACGCCACCCTGCTGCTGGTCGAGTCCACCCACAAAATCCCGCTGACCAGCGCCGGTCGTCATGCACCGCTGGGAGAAGGTCAAATTGCGCAAGTGCTCGACCAGGTCGACCTGGGCGTATTGGCCGACCCGGCAGCTGGTGAAGGCTTGAGGCAGAATCTCGAGATCGACGGAGTCCCCTTCACCGCATCGACATTCGAGGTGCGTTCAAACCGCAAGAACCACGGAGTCCCCGTCGCGATCATGCTGCTGCGCGAAGCCGACATGCACTGACACCCACACCATTTGAATTCCCTACCCCGCAACACCAACTGGAGGATCTACCCGTGCGAGTTCTTGTCACCGGAGCAAACCGCGGCATCGGCGCAGCAATCGCCAGCCAGCTCGTCAAGGAAGGGCACACCGTGTGGGGAACCCACCGCGGCTCCTCCGTTCCTGAAGGCGTGAACGGCATCGTGTGCGACGTCACCGACGACGCGTCCGTCGACGCGGCCTTCACACATATCGAAACCGAAGACGGACCGGTCGAAGGCGTGGTGGCGAATGCAGGCATCACCGACGACGCCCTGCTCATGCGCATGAACACCGAGAAGTTCACGCGCGTCGTCGACACCAACCTCACCGGCGTCTTCCGGATCGTCCAGCGCTCCTCCCGCAGCATGCTCAAGGCCCGCTCGGGCCGCATCGTGATCATCGGCTCGGCCAGTGGAATGTCCGGCGCGGCCGGCCAGGTCAACTACGCCGCGGCCAAGGCCGGCGTGATCGGCATGGCCCGCGCCACCGCGCGCGAGCTCGGATCCCGCTCGATCACCTGCAACGTCATCGCCCCCGGCTTCACCGACACCGACATGGCGGCCGCAATCGGTGAGAAGAACATCGAGCTCGCCAAGTCCCACATCCCGCTCGGCCGCTTCGGCAAGCCCGAAGAGATCGCCGCCACCGCGGCCTTCCTCCTCAGTCCCGGCGCCGCCTACATCACCGGATGTGTCATCAACGTCGACGGCGGTATCGGCATGGGGCATTGATGAATCCGAAAAGGGCTGTCTAGCAGGTAAAAGGACAGGTCCCCACGGATTCTGAGCAAACGGCCGGCCCGGCACCCACCCCGTTCACATCGAATGGCGGCCAGGATGTCGGGCTGGCCTTTTTCGTTCCCGCCGCAGGCGCCTTCACCTCTACAAATCGGCGTTGAGCTGGGTAAATAGCACGTCCCCCTCGAATGGCCGCTACTTCGAGTCGCGCAGCTCGTCGTAGGCGGCTTGGGCCTTCTCGAGAGCCTTCGGATACTGCCCGGCCGCAGTCTCACCAAACTTGTAGAAGTGCTCCTTCTCGTTGTACCCGCGCGGATCTGCATGCTGAACGGCAAGAGCGTAGGCGACCGGGTCGTCGGGCTTGAGCGTGACCGCGGCCGCGTTCTGCATGAAGGTCTGCGTGGCTGCCCTGACTGCATCTGAGGAGTCGGCGCCGATGTTGTAGGCGAAGCGCCAGCCATAGATGTCTCGGATTCCGTCGGCCGGTGGGGGCATCGAAAGGCCGGATTGCCAGGCGGTTTCCGCTTGGCTCGCGAGAAGGGCTGCGAGTGCCTGCTCGGGTGTGCCGCCGCGCTCCTCTACAGCCTCGACGATCGCTGTCGTCGACTTGCGCAGACGATTGGCGATGAACTCATCGGTGCCGAACGGAGACGCGGCGTTGGTTGTTGTCGGTGCGCTGGTGGGGGCTGCGGTGGGGGACTCGTCGCTGCTGCACGCGGTCAGTCCGACGGCGAGAGCAGCAGATATCAGTGCTGCGGCAATGCTCTTGCGGTTCAAGGATCCTCCGGGGTCAGTAGCGGATGTCGTCGATGAGCCAGTGGTCGCCGCTGCGGACGGCGGTGACCCACACCGTGGTGTCGGGTGTGACCGTATCGGTGCTGGCGCCAGCGATCGCGGTCTGCTTGATGGTGGCTACGCGCTGAACCACGGTGTCGGTGTCGGCTGGGCAGCCGGAGCACTCGACGCTGACGTCGGCGATCACCTTCGCGCCTTCCTGCGCCCACTCGTCCCACTGCACGCCCGGGCCCCGCTCGGTGCGGGCGTCGACGAGCATGCGGTCAGCGAGCTTGCCAGTCAGCCAGTTTCGGGCCCGCCTGTACGCGTCGTTCTGCGTCCCGTCCGTGGCCGGGTACCAGGTGAACGCCACGGTCAGCCCCTGCCGGACGGCGTCCTCAGCGGCGCGAGCGGCGGCCGGCGCCTCGGCGGCCTCGACATCCGCCGGCTGCGCAGACGCGGAGGTCGGGGCGGTCGCAGAGGTCGTCGTTGTAGCGGTCGAGGTGTCGTCGCTGGCCCGGGAGAGCTGCAAGTAGGCCAGGAACCCGACCACAGCGAGCAACAGCACCACGATGGCGAGCTTTCGTGCCCTCATTCCACTCTCCCCCCTCATTCGGATTGTGCCGTCTAGCAGCATAAATGACATGTCCCCCAGGTTCCGAGTGGGTGGTCCTGTGCAGGTAGGTGATATGTCCCCGGCGGCAGCGGGTCCCGGACACCTCGTCGTGGAGGTGGCGAATCACGAAGGCGGGGATGCGAGGAGATGTCCTCCCCGCATCCCCGCCTCGAAAATGCCTGTTGAACAGGTGAAATGGCGCGTCCCTCACATCACACGGCGGGCCTTCATTCCTGCCATGACCGGGGCTTCCTTGACGACGTCGCCCGTTGTGGGGGCGTGGACCATCTGGCCGTTGCCTGAGTAGATGCCCACGTGGCCAGGCCCATTCGCTGTCCAGCTGCCGAACACGAGGTCGCCGGGCTTGGCCTGGTCGATCGGGATCTCGACGCCGACGCCCCACTGCTGCTCCGAGGTGCGTGGAAGGGCGGTCTTCCCGGCGCTGGCCGCGTGCACGGCGTACGAGGTCAGGCCTGAGCAGTCGAACCCGCCTCCGGTCGGGCCGCCGGTGCCGCCGCCACCCCAGACGTACGGGAGACCGAGGTATTGGCGTGCGGCGGTGACGACTTGGCTGCTGTTGCCGCTGGCGTTCGGGACGAACTCGCCGCGCGCGTTGGGGTTGGTGAACTTCGCGCGGGCCGCGGTGATCTTCGCGACGTAGTTCTGCGTCTCCGCATACGGCGGGATGCCGCCGTACTGCTGCACCGCGCCCGGACCAGCGTTGTATGCCGCCAGGGTAAGCGCGATGGGATCGCCCGGCGTCTTGGATACGTCCTGGTAGAGCGCGCACATGAAGTGGGCCTGCGACATCACCGCGTCGCCGATCGAGTTCGGGTCGGCCTTGCCGTCTCCGTCGTAGTCCTTTCCCCACGTCGCCCAGGTGCCGGGCATGAACTGCGCCGGACCCTGCGCGCCGACGGGGGAGCGGGGAGCGTTGGCGCCGTAGCGGAATCCGTTCTCCTGCTCGAGCTGAGCGGACAGCAGGGGGGAGTCGATCTCTTTGCACACGCTGCCGGCGCGGCGTAGCCACGGCTCGAACTCGGCCGGCACGACGCCGAACGCCAGCTCGCCGCCGCCGGCCACACCGAATCCGGAGCAGTCGGCTGTCGACCGGGACGCGGCCACGAGCTGGACGTTGCTGCTGTTGGTGGTGCTGGGGTCGGCGGACGTGCCACCGCTGCCGTTCTGCTTGGCGATGTCGGGCAGGACGGTGATGGGGTCGATGGCTGTTCCGCCTTGCAACCGGCCGCCCTGCCAGTACTCGAAATGCAGGTGCGGGCCGGTGGATCCGCCGGCGTTGCCGATGTCGGCGATGTGGTCACCGGCCTTGACCTGCTGACCGGGCTTGACGTGAATGCCGTTCGCGAACATGTGGCCGTAGACCGTGCTCACGGGCTTGCCGTCGACGTTGGAGTCGATGACCACCCAGTTTTCAAACCCGACGCCCGGCCCTTCGCCGGAGGACCCGGCTTTGACGACGTTGCCGTCGAGCGCGGCGAGGATCTTCGTGCCGACCGGCCCGGCGAGGTCGTCGCCCTGGTGCTGGGATCCCCACCGTTCACCGAACCCGGAGGTGAACGACGTGGTCCCGGGTTCGACCGGCAGCCGGATCGGCCCGGACGCGGCCAGTTCCGCGCCCTCGGGGGACGAACTCGAGCTCTTGCTGTCGCCGGGGACGTTGCGGCACGGGTCTTTCGGAATGACCGGAGCACCCATCGAGCACGCCGATGTCCCGATGACGATGGCGGCGGCGCCCGCGAGCAGCAGCGCCCGCCGGGCGCCGCCGATGTTCACCGTCCCCCCGGGATCGGGGTGTCGAGCTCCGGGATCGGGATCGGCCCGGGCACGGGCACGGGCTTCGGGTCGTTGCTGCGGCTCGGTGAGGCGGGCGGCTGCGGTGTCGTCGAACTCGAGGCCGACGAGGACCGCGGCGACGTCGTCTCGGGCACCGCGGTCGTGGTCGGCGCCGCCGACGTGCGCGGGGACGACGTAGGAGTCGCCGGGGCGAGCTTGTCGACCTCGGATAGGTCGAGCGTCGGCAGGGGTGTGTCGACCACCCACCGCTTCCCCCCGGTGACCTCGTCGACGGTGAGCGTGACCTGCAAGTACCCGGCCTGGGTGGGAACGGTCACCCGCGCGCCCCGCGCGCCATTGGCGCCGTCGACGAGCGTGCTGACCGTCGGGCCGGTGATGACCACCAGAGTCTGCGGCCGGGCCTCATGGAAGCTCTCGCCCGGCTTCTCGGCGGTGTAGCGGCCGATGGTGCTGGCCCACTTCGTATCCGACGGGGTGGTGTCGACGAAGGCGGTCGCATAGGCCATCGCGGTGGCCGGCGCACTCGCCGCGACCCAGGCTGAGGTTTTGCCGGCGACCATCGACTCGCTCACCTCCTCGAGGTCGTAGCTGATCGTCTCCGCGGGGGTGACCGGTTCGGCGGTGGCATCGACGGTGTGGGCGGCCGCCCGCGGCGGCGGGGTCTCACCGAAGACCGCGCCGACCGCGAAGAGGAACGCCACGACACCGACCACGGAGATGACCAGATTGGTGCGGGAGTAGAGCACCCACCGGCGGATCGGTGCGAGAACGGGGTTGGGGCCGGACGAAGACATCAGCTGTACCGGTCCTTCGTTCGTGTGCTGGACGTCGAGGCGTTCCAGATCCGGGCGTTCTCGGGCGGCTTGATCTGCGACCGGCGCACACTCGGGGTCGCCGCGTGGCTCGGTTGCTGGCCGCGGGTGGGGGTGTAGACCTTCATCGGCGCGATGGCCGAGCGGTCACCGCCGTCCCACCGCTGTCCGACGCTGGCGGACAGCAGTTCCTTGCGTGCCCGGCGCTCTTGGACCATGGTCTCGGCCTCGTCCTGGTCGAACCGCCTCCAGGCGGCCGCACCAGACCTTGCCGCGCGATCGGCGTCCGTGCCCCCGCCCTTGCCGCGGGCCAGGTCCCGACTGGCCACCGCCGCGATCCCCGCGATACGTGCGTCGCGCTCGGCTGCGGCGTCGGTCGACTGACCCAGACGTCCTGCCCGGCTGAGCCCCTGCGCCTTCCGGGCGTCCGCTCGCGACTGCGTCAACGCCTGCTGACGGCGGTTGTTGAGCGCGCGGCCCTCGGGGCGGGTGGGTGGGTATGCGCCACGCCCCACACGCGGCCTCGAGTCCTCGGTCTCGTCGTCGTTGCCGCCGCGACGGGCGAACCGCTCCGCCGCCTTCTCCGCGATCATCTGGGTCGGCCCACCGACCGCGAGGCTCGCAGCGTCGAATGCCTTGCGCTTGATCGACTTCTTCGCGTTACGGGCCTTGCGGTTGACCATGCTCGCCGAGTTCTGCGTGAATGTCTGGCTCATCCGCTTGAACGGCCGCATGACCGACCAGCACACGACGGTCATCAGGACCATGAGCCACAGTCGCCAGGACCCGTCGACGGCACCGTCGGCGCTGACGTACAGCTGCACCAACACCATCAGGTAGATGGCGACGATGACGGCGCCAGCGAGACCCCACAGGTAAGCGGTGGCGAGGATGCGCACGATCCGGGACAGCAACCCGCCGTAGGCGAGGGCGATCGGAATCCACACCACCGCACCGAGCACCGCGAACCGGATCGCCAGCAGCGCCACCAACTTCAGGATTGAGGCGCCCGCCCACAGCAGCGAGGGCATCGCGAGCTTGATCATGCTCATGAAGCCGGTGGACGTGCGGCCGGAGTCCTTGCCCTGGAACTGGTAGTACGAGAGCTGATAGTCGTCCTCCAGTGACGAGACGATCTCTTTGAACTTGTCGGCCTTCTCCTCGGCGAGCTTGGTCTGCGCCTTCGGATCGCCCTTCACCTTCTCCTGCTCGTCGTAACTGAACGCCAACGAATCCCGCAGTTTCGGGCCGAGCTGGGCCGGATCCGTCGGGTCGTAGTTGGTGCCAAACCAGCCCTTCCGCCAGTCCGGAAGGAAGATTTGATCGACCAGGACGTTCCGCGGATCGGTGGCGCCGCCGGCGAGCGTGCCAGCGTTCGGCCCTTCACCGAGCGGCACCGAGAAGATCTCGTCCTGCGTCTCGGTGATCAACGACCCGAAGGTCTCGTCAGCTACCTGGAGCGCCTTCTGCGGAGCGCCGACCATCAGCGCACCGAGTGCCAGGCCCGCGGCTGCGTATGCAGCGGTTTTGGTGACCCCGGCTGCATCAGCCCTCATCGCCTTCCACAAGAGCATCGAGGCCACGATCACCAAGGCGATCCCGATCCACTGCCCGTAGAGGCCACGCAGGCCCTTGGTGATCGAGAAGACGATCTGATCGAACTTTTCCAAGGCTGGTTCGACGCCTGCCTCTTCGGCGGCCTTCCCGGTCTTGGTCTGGGCGTCGAGCCAGAACGCCGCGGCGGCCATGGACTTGCCGATGGTCAAGAACGTGTTGCCGAGGGTGGTATCGCCCACTGCGCCGGGTGCTTTGACCAGGTCCGCGCCGCAGCCGAGGTCGTAGGTGTGCCACTTCAGACCGGCCCACCCGTAGGTCTGGTAACCGGTCTTGTCGGCGGGGAGGTCGCCGGTCGGCTTCTCGGCGCTGGTCGAATCGAAGGTGGTCTCGAGGACCTCGTTTGGGAACTCCGGAGACGGGACCTCTGTGCAATCGAACCCACCAGCCGATGCGACCCCGCCACTGAGACCGACCAGCGAGATGGTCGCGAGCATCAGCACCACCAGAACGCGCCCCACGAGCCCCGTACGCCGTCCGAACCGGCGCGGGGAGGGGGAACGCCGGATCCGTGCGGCCCGGGGCCGCTGCGGGCTCATGCCGCACCTCCCATGGCCGCGCGGGTCGCTCGCGAATCCAGGGCGTCGAACACGTGCGCCAGGTGCACGAAGTGAGTCCAGTCCGAACGGATCAGCTCGATGTCGTCGGCCATCTTCACGATGAACCGCCGCGCCTCATCCAGGTGCTCGGTGTCGGTGTCCTCGTCGAGGGTGTCTTCGCCGCCGCCACCGAGATCGGCCAGCATCGACTCGTAGCCCTCACCGGTCGGCAGGTTCAGCAGCTTGAGCGCACCCTCGATCGCGTGAGCGTTGCCACCCAGGTCACCGATGATCACCTCGTACGTCAACGCTGACTTGTCGTCGGTGCCGTCGACGCCGAGGTAGTCGTCCGGCAGCTGCGAGCACACCAACGCGCGAACCTTGTACTTGCGCGAGTCACGCGCGATGCGAAGGTTCAGGGTGCGGCCAGCGCCGGTCTGCTCGAGGTACTTGTTCTCGTCGAGGAACAGCACCTTGCGCACCCAGCGCGGCAGCTCGTAGATAAGCCGGTTCGCCATCCACGCGGCCAGGTGCATCAGCGGACCTGCCATGCGCTGCTGCGGGGTCCACTGCGACGGGTTGGTGCCCTCCGGCGGCAGTTGCAGGCCCGGCATCGTCAGCACGGTCAGCACAATCTTGCTGTCGACGAAGTCCTCTGCCTCACCGGTGGTGCCCCTCTCCGGGAACAGCACTCGGGCCTCGGCCAGATCGGACATCATCTCGAGGTCCTGGTGCACGCTCTTGGCAACCGAACGCAGATTGTGGTCGACGTCGTCCGCGGCGATTCGGGCGATGGCGTCGAGGACTTCGCGCGCGTTGTGATGGCGCTCGCCGCCGACCATGTTCGCCGCGGTCTGGAGCACCGTCTCAGTCCCGTCGCGCTCGAGGCGGGCCGGGGTGAGCATCATCTTCAGCACCGACACCACCACCGAAATCCGCTCCGCAGCCGCGGCCCGCACATCGGCCTCGTACTGCGCCTGCGCTGCCGCCTTCGGATCGGGATCGTCGCGGTAGTCAGGATTGCTCGGGTCGTACTCCGGATCGTCACGGCGCGGGTCGACGATCATCCAGTACGGGTTGAGTGAACCCGGGCGCGAGTTGCGACCGGTCAGCTCCTTGACCTCAGCGATGCCACGGAACTCGGGCAGCTGCGCGAGCTTCTTGAGCGGCCCGGACGGGTCGAGCACGACGCCGTACGCACCTGCGCGCACTGCCTGGTAGACGAGCATGCCCGCCAAGAACGTCTTGCCCGAGCCGGGCACCGCGACGATCGGCGTCAGACCGGACTTGTGCTTTTTCTCGTGCGCGGCGAACAGGTCCCACACCGCCGGCCGCGGCGCGATCGACGCGGTCTGACCGACCACGACGCCGGTGCGGTCACCGATCCGGTCACCGACCGCGGCCATCCCTGCGGAGAGCGCTTCGACGTTCATCCGTCGGCAGTGCGCGATGTTCGCCAGCGGCTCGCCGGGGATGAACTCGCGCAGGAGTTGGTACTGGCCATGTTCGTGCTCCAGGCGGATGTGCGGCGCGTACATCTCCTGCATCAGGGAGACCTTCTCCTTGGCCTCCTCCGGTGTCGACCCGACGACGAGCACGCGGTACCAGCCCTCGGTGCGCACCGACAGCCCCGAGTGGTCCTCCTCGATATCGGAGATGACGCGCTGCGCGAGTGCGTGCTGCTCGGCAAGCTCCTGCGGCGGCACCTGGTCGTGCTCGACCGTGTAGTGGTCGAACTGCGACTCGATCTTGTTCGTCAGTCGGCGCAGGTTCCGCAGCGTCTGCCCCTTGGTCTTGAGCTGGATCCGCTCGGACCATTCCAGGGGCTCACCCGACGGGTCGCCAATGACCTGCCACGGCAGCATCTTCTCCGGGATCGGCAGCGGCGCCATGCGTCCGACGGTGAGGACGATCGCGTAGCCGGTGTAGTCGCGGCCACCGACCTGCCCGCGCACCGTGGTGTAGCCATCACCCGGGGTCAGTTCGAGGTTCGTGAGGTCTTCGAGCGCGGCGACGTCGGACTCTTCCCAGTCGCCGCCGCCGGAGATCACACCATCGGCGTCGAGCGGCAGCCCGAGCGTCGCCGAGCGCAGCAGCAGGTAGTCCATCTGCGCTGCGTTGGCGGGCTTGGCATTGACGCCCGTGCCGGACAGGTGCCGCTCGATGGTGGCGAGGTGATCGGCGATGGCCTTCTGCTCGCCCAGGAACGCATTGCGAGCCCACTGACGCACCAGCTGCGCGACACGGCCCAGCAGCGGCCAATCAACCACCGGAACGAGCCACTGACCGACGAGGTCGAGGCCCTGAGCGAGCACCGAGCGCGGGGGAAGCTCGACACCCCAGTAGCGGCCCTTCTGTGTCGGGTTGCCCCACAACATCGCGTGCTGCTGGCCGCGCAGGTAGTCCGCCCACGACAGCGCTCCGGGAACGTCCGGGATCGGATCAGCCCACCGGTCGTGATTCTGTGCCCACTGACGCACCGGCCACGGCGTGCGCAGAAGTCGGCGGTGCAGCCCCGTGACTCCAGACTCGGCCAGGTTGGCCACGACCAGGCCCTCGTTGCGGATGTAGCGGCGCTGCTTGCCAACCGGGCGCATGTTCCACGGCCCCGGCGGCTGGACGAACCACGCCGTCGACTGGCGGCGGGTGCGGGTGACGTTTCCCTCGACCCCGACCAGTGCCAGGCGCACGGCCTTACGTTCACGGTCCGCGCGCTTCTTCGCCGCGGAGCTCTGGCGGTTGAACTCTGCCGCCGGATCATCGTGCTTGCCGCGCTTGCGTCGTCGATCACGGCGCGAACTGCGACCTTCATCGGGGGCGTCGGCCGGCGGGGAAGCGACCGGCGCCGGCGACGGGACGAAGCTGTTGGGCGGCACCTTCGACCACGCCAGCTCGGGCGCCGGTGCGGGGGCGACCGGCCCGGCCGCAGCGCGGTTCGCCGCCATCGCAGCCACCCACGACTGCGGAAGCGCACCAGGAACCACCACGGCCGGTTCGGGCTCCTCAAAGTTCGGATCGAACAGCGCGGCGATGTCGTTGTCGGGTTGCATGGTCATCGGGAGGACTCACCTTCGATTGACGTGATGGTGTGTGCGCGTCCAACAGCGCGAGAGAGAGCGGGAACGCGGAGCACGACGGTCTGCCCAGGCTTCGGCGGGCGCGGCGCATTCAAGTCGTTCCAGGCGGACCGGATCACCGACCGGACAGGGCGATCAGCGTTGACGTACTTCGTCACCTGCCTGGTGAGTGCGACGGTGATGATGATCATCAGGACGAAGGACTTGTAGCCGAGCGGCACGTGCACGATTCCGCGTGCGATGACGAAGACCGTGAGCAGGATCGTGACCCCGAGTCCGAGCGCGGCGTAGTGAAGCCGGATCGGAAGGGTGAATCCGGTTGGGCCGAGGTAGTGCCGGTCCACCCGGTGCAGCATGTCGTCGTTGTCGATCACAGTCGGCTCCCTTCGATCGTCGGTCGGTGATCAGGCATGCGAGATCAGGCGACGTTGATGCCGAAGAGGCTGAGGATCCAGTTGCCGATGCCGGTCGCGGCGCTCTCGCTGCTGGAGAGGCTGAAGAACGCGATGCCGACGAGCGAGAGACCACCAACGGTGAAGACCTTCGACAGGTTGCCGCGCATACCGCCGGCCAGGATCACGCACGCGATCAGCGCGAGGATCGTGAAGACACCGTTGTCGCTGATCCATTTGCGCAGGCCGCTTGTGTTGACGTCGGTCTGTTGGGCGAGGACTTCGACGTGGGGGGTCGCGATCGCGAGATCGGCGACTGTGGACGTGAGGGACATGAGCACTCTCCATCGCTGAGGTTCGGTCGGTGCACCTGAATCTGGATGCGCGTGACCGTAAGTCGATTTCGCGTTTTATCTCAAAGGGGTGCCCACTACCCCGACCAGTCCGTTGCGCTGGATCCGCAGGACTTGTGGTCTCGGAGTGGTCGTTTCAGCAACAGTCGAACAGCTCGATAGCGACCTCACCGCGCAGGCACCGGCAACACACGCAGCTATCTCGGTGCACACGAGGGTGATTCACGGCGCCGGAAGTCCGGCGTGCGCCAGAGATGGGAACGCAGGCGTAGCAGCGGGCGCTAGATGACTCCCTCGACCGCGCGGCGGCAGCGGCACTCTCAGGGCGTTAGCGCGCAGAGAGGCTAGGGGTGCGCACATCGGCCCAATTGGGCGCGGGATCGAGCGGTACTCAGGGGCGCCGCTGGAAGGCGGTATCGGATGCCGCACGGAACCTGGGTTTCACGGCAGTTCCCTGAGGGGGCAAATCGAGGCCCGGTGAACAGGGCTCTGAGAAGCGCTCAGATGTGCGGTGGAAATGGGGGCCGGGATCTGCGCCGCAATTCGGCGGTGATTCTGAGCGCTCAAAAAGGCGCTCCCACGCCCCACCCCTCCGGGGTCACTCCCCCCCGGCGTTCCTTGGGGGGGGAGTGTAATCCAGAATTCCGCTCCGCGCCAACACCTTTCGGAACGCCCACTTGGAACGCTATCCGCAGCGCTCGACACCGCGTCGCGCCGACCGCTCACCCCAGGCTCGTCGCCACGCTCACATCAACGCTCGATCACGCGGGAACAACCGCTCCCTACACCGCGCCACGCAGGGCGCAACCGAGCGGTCACACGAGCGCTGAAATCCCGTCCACTCACCGCTCGTGTGGGCGCTCGGCGGACCGCTGCAACAACGCCCACCCACACGGGGATCCGAGCGCCCACACGAGCGGTGAATTGGGGCGCACGTCAGACCGCGTGCCAAGCGCGTGTGAGAGCGCTCAAATCACCGCATATCGAGTTACCTCTGGGCGCGGATAGCCGGGTTCAGAGACTGTGCGCGCCAGCGGTGTTCGTCGCCCGAACGGGTAAGAGTCACCCTGTTGAGGAAAATTGCCGTTTTCTGCCACTGTGCTCAAAGACGCCTCCACGGGCGGCGTTCGGAAGGCAACGACGCGAGCGAAAGGCGTAGGCGGTGAGCGGAAATCACGACCCACTCAAGGACTGGTTGGTGGCGTTTTGGCGCGACACCTTCGGCGATTCCGGCAACGGCCGCGGCAACCAGCTCGGCAAGGACGGCCAGCCGACGCGCATCCGCAAGTTCACGCCCCTTTCGCCCATCGTCATCGTCGCCGCTGCGGCCGCTGTGTACTCCCCGCGCATCATGGAGGCAGTCAGCAACGAAGCGGTCGTCGAGGCGCTGACGACGCTGCACAGCTACCGGGTGCTGCTCGTTGTCGCGGCGGTCGCGCTCGTCGCGGTCGACGTGGTCCGCCACCGCATGCACAAGTGGTCACAAGCGCTCGAATCGGTGGTCCGCCAGGGCACCGGGCATCTGCCGAAGAAGACCACCATCGCGTTCCCTCCCGGGTGGCGCGTGATCCGCCGCGCCACGGTCAAGCTGCCCCGAGGCAGCGTCATCCGGCCCAAGCAGTTCGAGGAGCTGTCCCGCGCGGTCGAGGCCACCTTCCCCGGCAATGACGCGTGGGACGTCAAGGTCCGCCACGAGGCCCACCACGACCGCATCGTCGTCACCCGCGAAACCATCACCCCCGACACCCGCAGCGACCGGCAGAAGGCCCTCCAGTCAGCGATCGACAGCACCCCGATCTTCAAGGACCCCAAGGTCACCGTCGAGACCGTCGACGAGGACGGCATCGAGACCGGCTACCGGATCGCCTTCGAGAAGTCGATGAACGCAGGTGCCAAGGGATTCCAGATCAAGGTCGAAGAGGCCCTCGCCTCCCTCGCGGGCGAGCACGAGTCCGGCCGCAACTGGACCACCGACTGGTACCCCGACAAGGGCCACCTGATCATGCGTCTCGTCTCGCCGATGCCCACACGTGTCGATCACCCGCTTGCACTGGTCGACGAGAACCTGCGCCACCTCCCGTACGCCACCGGTATTGCGGACCGAACCTTCTACTGGGACACCTCCACCAGCTCCAACAAGCCGCACTGCCTGATCGTCGGACCCACCGGCGGCGGTAAGACGTCGGTGATCCGCACGCTGCTGACCGAGGCCGCGCGCCGGGGGATCCCGTTTGTCGGAGTCGATCCGAAGATGATCGAACTCGACGGCCTAGAGGGTTACCCGGGCTGCGGCGCGATCATCTACGACGCGCTGCGCGCCGCGATGTTCGTCCGCGCCCTGCACACGGAGATGATGGCCCGCAACGCCTACATCCACCAAGAGAAGATCGAGGGCTCGCAACTGCCGCTGATGATCGCGGTGCTCGACGAGTTCTTCATCCTCTCCGGCAAGTGGCAGCGCCTGGCCAAGACCGGTGACGACGAGACCCGCGAACAGCTCAAGGAACTCGATCCGCTCGGCGCATGGGCCGACCTCGCCGTCCTCGCACGGTCGGCCGGCATCCGTCTTTTGCTCGGTGTGCAGCGCCCGGACGCCTCGCTGTTCGGTGGAGCCTCCGGCAACGCCCGAGACAACTTCGGCACCCGCATCTCGCTCGGCAACCTCTCGCAGGACGGTGCGCTGATGATGTGGGGAGACTCCACCGTCGGCCGCGAGGTCGATACCTCCGTCAAGGGCCGCGGCATCGCGCTCGGCGACGACGGCAATCCCACCGACGCGCAGATGTGGTGGACCCCGAACGTCGACCGCCACCCGAACAAGTGGAACCAGCTCGCCGAGAGCGAGATGGCGATCATCGACGGCCTCATGCCCGCCGAGGCACCAGGGTTCACCTGCTACTCGTCGGAGCTGGCCGCGTTCATCGAATCCGAACGTGCCCTCGCCAAGCGGGCACGCACGCACGGCCGCGCCCCCGAACCGATCGTCATCGGCACGTCCGCTGCTGAGGATGCAGACGCCGAGACAACTGGAGTTCCCGCGTCGGCACCGATCGCGGAGGCCGCGCCCGAGCCCGTTGTCGAGGACGACTTCTCAGACGTCATCCCCGCCTCTGCCGTCGAGGCCGGCCAGACCGTCCTCGTCGACAACGACAACGGCGTCCTGGTCCCCGTCACCGTCGACTCAGTCGATGTCCGCCGCAACAAGCAAGGCGATGTCGTCGAGACCGTCCTGACCATCGGCAACGGCGCAGTGAAGACACGCATTTCGTTCGACGCGAAGGAGGTCGTCCTCCTCCCCGAAGCCGACCTCGTCGGAGCGTCCGCATGAGCAACCACATCGACCGCAGGAAGGAACAACCCATGAACCACGCCGAGTCACCAGCACCGCCCCAGTACCTGACCCAGCGCATCGACGATCTCGCCGAGCACGTCGACAGTCCCGCCGCGGCCATGGAAAAGCAGGTCGCCGACCGCTGGCGGCAGCGCGAGTGGCCCGCGCCGATCCCCGGCGCTCTGGGGCGTCCGGGCGCGGGCAAATCCTCGATTCTCGGCGGCAACTTCGCCTACCGGATCGCCCTTCGCGACGGCTACAACGCCGCCGCTGCGGCCGAGATGTTCAAGCCTCTCAACCCCTGACCCCCAGCTCCACCCACCACCACCGAAAGGAACACCATGAGCCGCCGAATTTCCCAGACCATTGCCCCGACCTCCGAGGACGTCGCCGTGCTACGCCTGGCCTTCGTGTCCAAGGGCGCGAACGACCCCGTCATCAAGGCGATGCGCGAGTTCCTCAAGGACTCGGTTCCCGCATGGCTGCCCAAGATCGGCGAGAACCAGGAGCTGACCCGTGAGCGGCTCGCGGAGATCCGCGAGGCGGCGAACCAGCGCCGCCTTGTGATCGCTGCCCTGCCCGAGGGCCCCGCCCGCACCCAGGCACTGGAGGAACTGGATCGTGCGGAGAGCGCGGCCATCGACATGGACACCGCGCTGGCCGGTGCCAATGCCTTCGGCGGGACCGAATAGACGATGAGGCCGACCGTTGATGTCGAGATCACCTCCAAGTCCACCGCGCGCGCCACCCTGGCGGACGCCGAGGTTCCTCCGATGAAGTTGGAAGCGACCGAGGGTAAGACCATCGGCGCCGTCGTGCACGAGTTCCTGCACCAGCTGGCGCAGGAACACGACACAGTCGTCGAGGTCGTCGTCCGGACCGAGAAGGGCACTGCGTTCCGGACCGTCCACCCGGACGGGACCGCGGCGGAAAGCGCACCGAGCATGCCGCTTCCGATCGTCACGACCACCACCCCCGCACCGGTGGCCGCGGAGCCGGTCTCCGCGCCCGTGATGGTCGCGGCCGACCCGATCGGCCACGACGTGGCCCTGGACCCCATCCAGGTGCCCATACAGGCCGCTTCGCGCCCGGCTGCTGCCCCCACACCTTCCCCGGTGGGGCAGCGGCCGGCAGCGCCGACCACGGGCCCGATCACGGGGCCGCTGAACGTGTTCCCGCAGCTGTCCGCGCCGCGCGCGGACCCCGAGTCGAGCGACCCTGCTCGGCTCGGGCTGCGGGGCCGGGTGAACGCTGTACTCGGTCTCAAGCTCGCGCCGAAGACGGACTCGCTCGAGATGCGGCTGCGCGGCGCGCAGACCACGATCGCGCGCCCGCTCCCCGAAGGCGCAGTGGTCACCTTCGCCAACATCAAGGGCGGCGTGGGTAAGAGCCCGATGGCGATCGCATTGGCTGAGGGGCTGGCCGAGCACCGTGGCCCCGCCACCGTCTCGTGCCTGGATCTCGGGGAGGTCGGCGGCAGCTTCGCTGACCGCGTCGCCGTGCCCCCGACCGCGGGGCAGGACGTGCTCAGCCTGCTCGCTGGCGCGGCCAACGATGCCCGGCCCACCACGCTCGGGCGGTACATGACCCGCCAGCCGTCCGGCTCCGACATCATCGCCGGGCGGGCCGAGGCCCAGGCACCACTGAGCTACGAGGACGCCGCGGCGCTCTCGACGATCCTGAGCCGCCACCGCGACCTGGTCGTAGTCGACACCGGCAACTCGACGATGGCCGGCAGCTGGCAGTGGGCGACCGACGCCGCGCACGCGGTCGTGGTGCCTCTGCCGATGCGCCGCGACGCGGCCAAGGGCGCTCAGCACACCCTTGCCGCGATCGCGGCCAAGCGTCCGGACCTGCTGGCCCGCACCGTCGTGGTCATCACCGATGGCCCCGGGGACGCGCCCATGGTCGAAACCGAGGCCGTCGACGCGCTTTCCGCGCTGGGGGTGCAGCTGTGCCGGATGCCGTTCGAGCCGCTGTTCGCCTCCGGTGAGCGCATCGCGTACAGCCAGCTGCGGGGGGAGACGCGGGCCGCACTGACCGTGCTCGGGGCCACCGTCGTCGGCCTGATGACGGGCGTTGCCATGGGCTGATGCGCTGGCCCGGGCAACCAGTCCGGGCGTGACCGTCCCTACCCCCGATCCTTCCCATTCCCGAGAAGATCCCGGCCTCACCACGAGGCCGACCCGAAGATGAAAGGCACACTCGCGATGAGCAACGAGATCACCACCGGCAACCGCGCCGCCCGCCGCGCTACTCGAGCCCGGCACCGCCGCCAGACCGCCACCCAGGCCGCCACCGCGGTGGCCGTGGTCGCCGCCGCCCTGGCCTCCGGTATCGGCGCGGCGGGCGCCGCGCCCACCCAGGGCGGCACGACCGGAGGGAACACTCAGGGCGGCACCACCACGGCCCCCGCCGCGCAGCCCGAGGCCGCCCCCGCCCCGGCGGCCGCCCCGGAGGCGCCTCCGGAGTACTGGGTCGCGCCGCCTGCCGAGTACCAGAACACCGAATGGCGCGAGCTGCCGAACTACGACTACGGAAACAACGTCTACGTGGCACCCGAGGACACGTACGTTGCGCCCGTGCAGATCCAGGAGCTGCACCTGCCGACCCCGGTCGCGCCGACCGCGCCGATCATCGCCCCCCGCGACAAGATCCGCCTCGGTGAGGTCCTGATCGAGCAGCCGAACTGGATCTCCGACCGCGACGCAGCCCGCACCAACGGCACCTCCGCGGTCATCGAGTCGCAGGTCACGGACTTCTGGCGGTCGGTCGGTGTGGACACCACCCGCGCCGAGCGCATGGCCGCCGCGCAGGTCGCGGGCGGCGCGACCGGTGCCATCGCCGGTGCCGCCGCAGCCGGTGTCCCGGCCGCGGTTGTCGGTGGCCTGATCGGCGGAACCGTCGGCGGCAACATCGGTCTCGGCATGGGCGGGGTCATCTCGGTCCCGCTTGCGCCCGTGCCCGGCCTTCCCGCCGTGGTGGTCGTGCCGACCACCGTGGCCGGCACCGCAGCCGGTGCCGCGATCGGTGCAGCGGTCGCCGGTGTCCCGGCCGCCGCGGCCGGCGCGCTGATCGGTGGTGCGGCAGGTGTTGCCGCCGGTACGAACTTCGGTGCCGGTGACCTGAGTCAGCCGCAGGAGATCAAGGTTCCCGACGTCGACCAGGCCGCCGTCACCGCCCAGACCGAGACGGTGCTGAACGACTGGAACAACTCCGGCCCGGTCGGCCAGGCCGCGGCGGCCGCCGTGGTCAACACCGTCGAGACCGCGGGCACGGTCGATCAGCAGGCCCGCGACCTCGTCACCGCGCAGCCCGGCGGTGAGCAGATGCTCGAGCAGGTCGACCAGGCGCTGAACGGGTTCTTCCGCGACGCCACCCCCGGCCTGTCCGGAAACCTGATCTCGAATGCAGTCGGCGACGGAATCGCCCAGCACAACAACTGATCCCAGAAAGGGTGGGTGCAACACCATGAAGATGTCGAACCTCGGCCGCAGCTCGGCGCGGCATCCTGCCGTGATCGACCTTCTCGGCGCCGCTCCCACCACGAAGGTCCCGCCGGGCACCACCACCAGCGTGGTGCCCGGCGGGGCGCCCACGCGGCCGCTGAGCGCCCCGGCGGCCACCGCGCCGCCCACGGGGCCCGGTCGCCTCTCTGGGCTCGGCGGGCGCCGACCCGGGAAGAAGACCGTGGCCGTGGTCGGCGCCGCCGCGGTGGTCCTGGCCGGCGCCGTGGTGATCGGCCAGTTCGGTGGCGACGACACCGCCCCCACCCAGGCGGAACAGACCTCCGACTTCGGGCCGACCGATGAGAACGGGCTGCCCACGCTCAACCTGCCCGAATCTGAAAAGGCCGAGCCGGCAGGGCAGACCGAGCAGAGCGCGCCCCCGCTCGGCGGGGGTGAAGAGTGCCGCGCCGAGCGCGGAGACCAGCGCAGCGGCGACGGCGTGATCGCCGCGTGGAACCACGCCTACTACACCCAGCGCAGCGGTGCCGCGGCTCGCGCGCTGGCCACCCCGAACTCGTCCGTGGTGCCCGCAGACAAGCTCCAGGGCTTCATCAACGAGGTGCCTGTCGGCACGACCTACTGCCTGAGCACCAAAGCGCTGACCGAGGACGTCTACCTCATGGATCTGTCCGAGCTGCGACCTGGAGGCGCGCAACGGATCACGCAGACCGTCACCACCAAGAAGATCGACGGCAAGTGGTTCGTCGACGTGTTCAACTGACCGGACCCCGGAGAGGACTTCCCCCGAATGACCAGCTCACGCAACGCCACAGCCACAACCGCCGTCACGTTCGCTGCCCTTGCCGCCGTGGCGGTCCTGGTTGCATGTGGCAGTGACGGGCCCCGAGATGCCGCGTCGGTCACCACCTCGACCAGCGGAAACATCGTCACCAAGACCAGCACCGACCTCGGCAGCATCGTCATCGGGTGGGGAGAGGAGCACTCCGACACCGAGATCACCACGCCCCAACCCGGCCAGGTCACCGCGCGCTGCACCGGCCGCGGCGACGACCTGGCCGTGGACATCACCGCCCCGCACGGCTGGAAGATCCAGGCCCGCCATGGCTCGCCGACCCTGCGCGTCGAGAACACCGACCAGCACCTCGCGGCCACGGACATCGACACCACCGACAGGTTCCTCGCCGCCGCCGATGTCGACGCCAGCAGCAAGTTTCTCGACACCCTCCAGGGCGTGAGCTGGTCCGAGGGCGACCAGCTCGACATCGCCGCCGCGGCCGACGCCCCCGCCGACTGGCAGCGCACCCACAGCGGCCGCGTCTACCTGTCCATCCACGTCGACTGCGGCTGACCTGCGCAGATGACACGTCCCGGCCGGTGCGCTCGGAGGGATCGAACGCGACAGTGCCCCCGCTCCAGATGTCGGAGCGGGGGCACTGCGCTGTGTGGAGTCGGTGCTCTGAGCTGGGAAGATGACACGTCCCGCCGTGATGGAGTGGGCTATTCGGTGGTGTCGGTGTCCTGGGTGCGGCGGCGTGGTGGTCGGCCGCCGCCGGCGCCGCGGCCTGGCCGGTTGTTGATCCACTCAAGAACCTTGCGTCGGTCGTACACGGGGGAGTTGCCGACCTTGCCGATCCGAGCGGGTGCCTGCCCCCGGGCCTCGTACGAGTAGTAGGTCATGGGCTTGATCTCTTTGCCGGTCTCTTGCTTCATCAGCTCGATGATCTGCTGCACGGTGATCTCGTTCTTGCTGGGCATTGCTGTCTCACCTCCTCGCGGTGGGTATGGGTTGTCCAATTCTGGAACCTTACAAGACCTCATTGTGTCGTTAGAGGTCACCTTGTCTGCGGTCTGTAGCGCCATGGGTTGCAACTATACAAAAGTTGTTTGTATAGTTAAACCTGTAAGCCGCACCGCCGAAAGGAAATCCACATGTCGCTGATCGCACTCGCCGCCCTGCTCTCCCTGGCCGGTCTGCTCATCTGGACCATCGGCGCGCCCCTTCTGCGCTTCGGCGGCGCCCTCGCGGTCATCGTCGCGCTGATCTCCATCGCGGGAGGCGCCCCGATCACCTCCCGCCTGAGTCTGATCGCCCTCGGCGCCACCGCCTGGCTGGCCGGCCACTTCCTGGCCGCCTACAAGACCCGCCACTGGCACTCACGCCTGGCCGAGAACATCGTCACCCACACCCCGCTGCGATACCTCGACCCGGTCAACGCCCACACGCACCGCCAGGCCCGCCGCGAATCCCGCAGCGCCACCACCGAACCGAACCGCGAGCAGACCCCGGCCACCGCTCCCACACAGCTCGACCACTTCGCCGAGTGGGAACGCGAGCTCACCCCCGCCGACCCGGCCCCGGCCCGACGACCCGCCGCCAAGCGCGCCCCCGCCCGCCCCGCCGCCCGCCCCGCTGCCCCCTCCCGCAGCGCCGTCTACGGCAAGCGCGCCGCCAAGGCCGCCACCAACCTCGCCGTCCGCAAGGTCCCAGGGGCCCGCGCCGCACGCTCGGCGTGGCGGTTCCTCAAGTGACCGCGACGCGCCCCCTGACCTGCACCTCTGAACGAAAGGACGGACCGCCCATGTCCGCACTGACCATCACCCACACCCCCGCCGAGGGAACCCTCATCGACGGCACCTCCCGCGGCGACACCGCCGGTCCGATCCTTAAGGCCAGAGGCTGGCGCTGGTCCCGCAACCTCGAATCCTGGTACGTGCCGCGCTCGCGCGACGTCGCCCCCAAGCGCGTCCTGATCAACATGACCACCGAGAAGCTGCGCGAGGCGGGGTACACCGTCGACATCGACATCGACGCCAGCTACCGGACCACCGCCGAGGTCGAGGCCGACAAGATCACCCGCCAGGCCGCTCGCGTCGACGCCCTCGACGCCAAGGCCGACCGCAAGAGCGGCGCCGCCGACGCCGCCTGGGAGGCCGACAAGAAGGCACACGCGGCGCTTCCCGAATTCGGGGAACCGATCAAGGTCGGACACCACAGCGAGGGACGGCACCGCCGCGCCGTCGACAAAGCCTGGAACGCACTCGGAAAGGCCGTCCACGCCCAGCGCGACGCCGCCACCGCCCGCGGCCGCGCCGACGCCGCCGCGAAGACCACCGACGCGCGCTACGCCCCGAACACCGTGGCTCGCCGGATCGAAAAGCTGACCGCCGACCGCAACCGCTTCGAGCGCGCCCGCGACGGCTACACCCGCACCCTCTTCACGCACCCGCAGACGGGACAGAAGCAGGTCGAGATCCACGAGCCCGCCGACGGCGCCTACCGCGAACAGCTGGACGTCGAGCTCGCACGCGTCGAGGACGAGATCGCTTACTGGTCCGGTGTGCGTGAGCAGCAGCTCGCCGACGGGAAGACGACCGCCTACAGCCGCGACGTCATCGTCAAGGGCGACCGGGTCGCCTACAACAGCCACGGCTGGCACGAGGTGCTCAAGGTCAACGCCAAGTCCGTGACCATCCCGTCGATCGTCGGCGGCACCTGGACCGACCGCGTGCCCTACACCGACATTCGCGGCCTGCACGACGAGACCGGCGCCACCGTCCGCATCGTCGACGGCGCCCGCGTCATCGACACCCCCGCCGCCTGACCCACCGAACCGACGGGGGCGCCCCGAGACACACCAGGCCGGGGCGCCCCCGTCCACCAACCCTGATCGACCACGCGAGGAGACGACCATGACCACCACCACGATGACCAACCGCCACGGCGACGAGATCCACACCGGCCAGCTCTGGACCGACGACCCCCGCCGCGACGTGCGCCGCACCCTCCACGTCGAAACCTTCGAGGACGCCGGTTCCCTCGGCACACAGGCGGTCTGCACCGTCATCCGCGCCCACAACACCACCACCGATGAGATCACCGAGCCCGGCCGCGTCGTCACCATCAACATCGACCGCCTCCACACCACCGCTGGCGGCAACGGCTACCGGCTCGCCGAGGCCGCCGCCGAGCAGCCCGCCGCTACCGCGTGATGTCAGGGCCCCGCGAGACCATGGCCACCGAGGAGGTACCGATGACCGTCACCATCACCCCGCGCGAGTGGGCGATCAGCATGCTCGCGCCTGGGGTCGCGTGCATCCTCGACGTCGAGACCACCGGATTCGTGGGGTCGATCATCGAGGCGGCGGTCATTGACGCCGCCACCGGTGAGACGTTGCTCGACACCCTGGTCGACCCCGGCTCGGTCGCGATCGAACCCGAAGCGCAGGCCGTGCACGGCATCACGGCTGCCGACCTCGTCGGCGCGCCTACCTGGCGCGAAGTGCTGCCCGCCCTGGCTGCCGCCACCGCCGGTCGAATCGTGCTCGCCTACAACGCCCCGTTCGATCGAGACCGGGTCCTGCACGACTGCCGGTGCGCCAACATCGAACCCGGGCACCTCTTCGACCCGGCGCGCTGGCACTGCATCATGGCCCGCCGCTCCGAAGCTCTCGGAACCGAGTTCAGGGTCAAGCTCGACGGCGGTCACCGCGCCCTCGGCGATGTCCACGCCGCCCGCGCAATCGTGCAGATGCTCGCAACCGGCCACCCCGACACCGCCCCCGGCGCCGTCCAGGTCAAGCGGGAACTGTTCTGGGCGCGCTGGGGCTGGAGCCGCGAGCTCCCAGAGGCCGAGCGCCTCGCCATCGAATCTGTGTGGACAGACAGCGCAATCGAGCTGGCCGAGTTTCCACGGCTTCTGATCCATTGACCAGCAACAACAAGGGGGACAACGCCATGGACGAACGCGACGAGCTCAACGAGAAATCGGCCAGCGCGGAACTGGACCAGTCCAACGACGGGGAGTCTGACGGCCCCGGCTACACCACGAGCCGGCCGGAAGCGCCTGCCGCCACCGCTCCCCGAGGGCCCAGCTCGGGCCCGGGATCCGGGATCCGGAAGGCGGCCGACGCGGTCGGATTGCTCCTGTCGGTGATCGGGTTGGGCGGCGTGATGGCGGGCGCAGGCGGCGCCGTCCTGTACTGGGCGGCTCGCCTCCTGGGGGATGTCTTCGACACGGTCGCAGCGACGCTGGGTAGGACCAGCGACTACAGCGACACGGGCATGGAGTGGTTGTGGCCCGGGTCTGCCGTCGTGGCCGGTATCGGACTGGGCGCGGTGATCGTGGGCGTACTCCTGCTCATCCTCAGTGAGCCGGAGGACGAGCAGCCGTCGACGCTCACCCGCGGTGAACTCGCGGCCGCCCCTGTCGAGTTGCAGAAGCCGATGGTCGCTGCGCTCGGGGCGGCGAGCACCATCCGCTGTTCGGCCGCCTACAAGGACGGTTGGCTGCCCGAGGTGGACCTCGACGCCGCGGTGTGGGACCTGGCCGAGCACGTCAAGATCGGCGCGCAGCTGCACCACCAGCTCGCCGCGTTTGCAGACGACGACTCGGCCGAGCACCACATCCAGATCGACGAGGCCCGGACCGCGCTGCACGCCGCAATCGACCACGTCAGCCGCGGTGCACAACGCCTCGTCACGATCGCCGAGCAGACGAAACGGCTCGACGACCAGCTCGACGACCAGCTCGCCGAACCGCAGCGCCGGGCCGAGCTCGAAGCCGAACGCGACCGCCAGGCGGCCGCTCTCGCCGACCGCGCCGCGCAGCTGGCCGATACCCGAGACGCACTCGCGAACATCAGCCCCGCACTCGACGACGTCGCAGACGCTCTCGCCGGGAGGCTCGACGCCTACGCCGAGCTGCCCGTGCACCCGGATCGGGGCAGCGCCGCCCCGACGACTACACGCTGATCTGGAGTGGGGAGCGCGCATCCCGCGGCTACGCAGGACGCCTGCCCCTACTCGGGCCGGAGGCACCGGCCATCACCACAGGGAGGGAACCCATGACCACCACACCCACGATCGAGAGCGTGGAGACAGACACCGCGCTGCGCAAGGTGACTCAGCTCTTGCAGCAGCACATCAGCGGCATCGGGGCCGATTCGCTGGGCGGGGACATGGCGAATCGCGACGCCGCGGACCCGGAGGCGGTCGGGTTGTTCATCCGCGACGGCGCGCGGACCGTGGCCGCGATCAACTCGCATCGCCCGGTGTCGTTTGCGACCGGGCTCACCGCCGCAATGCCCGGCCAGGTGGCGACGGCCACCGAACTACTGATCGCCACCCGGTCGCTCGAACACCTCGCGGTCGCACCCTCGTATCGCGGCCGCGGCTACGCTCGCGCCCTCGTTGCGGCCGCTGAGGAGCGCCACCGCGCCGCGGGAGGCATCGACCTGTGGTTCGGGTTCGTCGACGACCGCGAAGGCGCAGCGCTGCCGATGTACGAACACCTCGGGTTCACCAGCATCACGGACCCTGGCCAGCTGCCCGGCGTCGCGAGCATCCTCGGCCGCTCCCGCGTGTCCCGGTCGGGCACCTGGATCTACAAGAACCTCTGAGAGGATCACGCACATGCAGTCGAAATAGCTCTCTGAACTGCATAGATGACACGTCCCGGCGGTCAGCCGGAGCCACACGAACCTCTGAAGGGGGAATCACATGGACGCACTGGGATGGATCGCCATCGCGATCCTGGTCGGGGTTTCGATCACGATCGTGCGCGCGGTGAAGTCGACCCCGCGGCCGGGACCCGGCCGCGGCAGTCGACTCAGGTCCGGCAGCGACGCATCGACGGGAGCGTGGAGCGGAGTCTTCGTCAGCGACAGCGGCCCGAACGGCGGCGGGTGGGGCGGTGGCGGTGACTGCGGCGGATCGTCGGGCGGCGGAAGCGACTGCGGCGCAGGGTAATCCTGACGGAGGATGTGAAAGGGGCGGGCCTGGGGCAACCTGGGCCCGCCCCTTTTCGCTTTGTCCGGCGCCGCGGCCCAGCAGTCGCGCCGTGATGAAACTTCCCGAAGACCCACGTCTACCTGCATAGATGACACGTCCCGGCGGGAGCTCCCGCGCCCGCCGCGGCGCCCAAGCGGGCGGGCTGGGCGCCGCTGGCTGGAGGAACCACACGACTGTGCGGCATGACGCCGAACCGGTGGCCATACTGGCCGCCACCCGGACTCGGGGCGAGATTCCCACAGGGCCAATCACTGACCACATGCTGACGCTCGCCTTGCCGACCAGCTGCGTCGGATTAATGTGCCCTGAGCTGGGGATATGACACGTCCCGGCATTGGCCGGCCCCCCGTGATCGGCCACGGTGGGCATCGACGCACGCCCCCGTGGTCCAGCAATTTTCGTATGCCCGCGAGCCCTCGAAAACCTGGGGTGACCTGCGCAGATGACACGTCCAGGGCATGGCCGCGGCGGCCTTCGCTCCTTCAAAGGGTTGCAACTATACAAAAGTCTTTTGTATAGTTACGTCATCGAACACCCCCCACCGAAGGAGCCGGAAATGTCGAATTCCACTGCCGCCGAATACATCACCCCGGACTGCACGGTCCCCGTCGCCGAGATCATCGCCTGCTACGGCGGCGACTACAACGACGGCCGGTTCGTCGACGTCGTGCTCGTCAACGGCCAGGAGGTGCTCGGCGCCAACGCAAACGACGTCAACGTCGGCGACGTGATGCGCGGCGGCCTCGTCACCGCCGCCTGACCGTCCCCGCGCCCGAACCGCCCACCCAGACACAGGAGATCGCCATGACTGCCACCGCCACCGTGCTCCCCACCGGCTTCGCCACCGAGGTCGACGGGGCCGCCGCGCTCGTCGTCGGCTACGTCCACGCGTTCCCGCACCACCCCGCCTCGGGTAGCTGGGTTCGCCCCTTCGCCCAGGGCGACTCCGTCGCGGCCGCCACCGGCGTGATCGGCGCGCCGCTCTACGCGCTCGTCCGGGTCGACTGGGCCACCGAGGTGATCACCGTCGACCCCATCAGCCGCAGCACCCGTAGCAACTTCGTCGCAGGAGTGCTCGGCATGCCTCGCGGCACCACCTGGTACCTGCACCCGGCCGTCTACGACGCCGAGAACGGCGCCTACGCGCTCGACTCCCACGGCTACGGCGCCAGTGCGGCCAACGCGCTCGTGCCCGGGCAGGCCCGCGCCGAGGTGCAGTCCTGGGGTCACGACGGTGGCGGTGTGCCCGCTGAGGTGCGGGTCCACAACTT
Organism: Rhodococcus sp. PvR044; assembly: GCF_040548995.1. NCBI lineage: Bacteria > Bacillati > Actinomycetota > Actinomycetes > Mycobacteriales > Nocardiaceae > Rhodococcus > Rhodococcus sp. PvR044. Next base: position 5,879 of record NZ_JBEPSX010000016.1, on the reverse strand, counting down.
CCCCCGCTAGACCACCCGCTGGTGCCGGAAGCCCGGCACCAGCGAAGGTGGACCCTCCGCTGTAGGAAAGGAACTCGCATGTTCGCCCTCTCCATCCGCCGCGCCGCGCTCGCTATGGCCACGGCAGCGGCCGGAACGGCCGCGCTGCTCGCCGCCCCGGTAGCCGCAGGCGCCAGCGCGCTCGACCGCGTGCCCGCCGACTTCGCGCCCTGGATCCGCGCCGCCCCGGCTACGTGCGCCGCACCGCAGATCACGCCCGAGCTCGTCGCCGCGCAGATCGAGTTCGAGTCCGGATTCGACGCCCGCGCCGTCGGCCCGCTCGGCCAGGCCGGGCCCGCGCAGCTGCTGCCCGACCATTCCGGCGACCTCCGTGACGACGACGGCAGCGGCGCGGCCTCTCCGTTCGACATCGGCGACGCCGTGCACGCGCTCGTGCGCATCGATTGCCGCCTCGTCGACCAGCTCGCCGCCGCCGGGAAGTCCATCGACCCGGAGACCATCGCCGCGGCCTACAGCGCGGGCGTCGGCGGCATCGACCAGCCGATCGCGCGCGAGTACGCCCGCGCCGTCACCGAGGGCCTGTAACCGGCCCGCAGCGCGCACCGAGGGGCTTCGCCCGAGCTGGGGGAGTCCCTCCGATGCATGTCCAGCCGCCGCGCCGGCCATCTGTCGCGACCACCGAAAACCCCAGGTCGAGGCACCGCTTCAACCTATCGCTTGTCAATTGACAAGCGATAGGTTACGATTAGCTTGTCAATTAAACAGAGAGGTGCGAGGATTGCCGCAGAAGTTCAGGGGAATCGACCGGGACACCAAGGTGGTCCTGAAGGCACTCGAGAAGGCCGGATTCGAGATCCGCGAATCCAAGAATGGCCATCCGCTCGTCTACAAAGACGGCCAGATGATCACGACCTTCTCGAAGACGGCTAGCGACCGTCGGGCCTTCAAGAATGCCCTGGCGCAAATCAAGCGCCAGACCGGGTTCCAGTGGCCGCCCCGCCACTGAGCTGACGAAGGCGGGCCGGGGATGTAGGTAGCACCCCCGGCCCGCCCTCATCGAACCAAACCTCGCACCAGAGACGAAACAGAAAGGACCAGACCAGTGACCACACAGGACTACAACGTCGTCGCCGAACTCGACGTGCCGTTCGATGAGGGGACCTCCGACCAGCTGCTCGCCCCGATCGCCGACCACGGCGGCGCCGTCGGCCGCTCCGAACTTGGCCGCACCGAAGTTGTCTTCACCCTCCCTGCCGACTCCGTCCGCCAGGCCAACACCACCGCCCTGGCGATCCTCGACACCTACCCGTGGCCGCTGCTGTCGATGCGCGTACTGACCACCGCTGACTTCGACCGCCTTGCCGAGGCGGTCGAGCTGCCGCCGCTGGTGTCTGTCGCTGAGGCCGCCAGCATCCTCGGAGTCGCCCGCCAGAGCGTCCTCAACGCCATCAGCACCAGCAAGCTGCCCGCCACGCGCGTTGGTGGCACCTGGGTTCTGCGCCTGTCCGCAGTCGAGGCCCACGTACGCCACAGCGCATAGACGCGCCATCGGGAACCGAAACTGACACAGGGGGAACCACATGCACCACAACCGAACCGAAAGGCGGCCAGGGATCGGCCATCGCAGCCGCAGAAGCGCGGCCGTGCTCGCGATCGCCGCGGCGGCGCTGCTCACCACGTCCGCCTGCTCGGCGGTGTACGGCGACCCGGCGCGGGAAGAGGGCCCGAAGGTGATCGAGGTCCGGGGTGACGCCCCGCCGATCGTCAGCGCCCACACGGTCACCCTTCCCGACGGCGCGCAGGTCCTGTGCATCTGGGAAGCGAATAACGCGCTGCAACAGTCGGGTGGCGGGGTGAGCTGCGACTGGGCGAACAAGACCGCGGCCACCGTGCCCCCGATGACGGTTCCCTCGATAACGCTGCCGCCGCACCCGTGACCGATCGCCCCAGCTCGGGCGGACTGCCGCGAGCAACAGCAGAGTGGAGACACCGACGATGACCATCTACACCTGGATCGGCATTCCGATCCTCATGGCAGGGGTAATCCTGATCCTCGCCAGCGCCCCGAAGTCCGACGCGCTCGCCGGGGCGGGGCTGCCGCCAGGCAAGCACCGCATCAGGCACGGGATCGGCGTGGGGCTGGCTGTCTTCGGATGCGTCCTGATGAACTTCGGCGCCCTCACCTCCGACGTGCCTGGGGTGCTGAAGGTCATGACCGGGGCCGCCGCCGTGATGCTGCTCGGGGTCGTCGTGAGAGCTACAGCCAAGGTCCGTAAAGACAACGCCTAACCAGCAGAAACCCACAGGGGGAACAACATATGAGCGACACCAAGTACGTCGAGATGGACATCCGCGTCCGCGCGCGCGTGCGCGTGCCCGAAGGCCAGGACCTGGCCGACATCTTCGAATCCCGCGAGGTCTGGGAATCCGGGGTCGTCAGCGAGTTGCAGGCCGACCTCACCGGCGAGGACGTCAAGCAGTACATCGAGAAGGCCGAGTGCGACATCGAGGTCCTCGTCGACCCCGACGAGTGGGAACTGTCGTGACCCGGCACGATTCGATGCGCACCACCGACCCGGAATCGACCGAGAAGCCGCGCCAGGTGATCCGCCCGGCCACACAGGTGGTGTCCGATCTGACTTCCATCAACCCGGGCGGTGAGTCCGCCCCGCGGATCCTCGACGAGGTATGGCACCGACGTGAGCCCGATCATCTCGACCTCGCGGCGTCCGCCCGCCGGTCGCGCGAGTTCTGGATCCTTCCCGTCGCTTCGCCAGGGCTGGTCGGGAAAGTGAATGCCCTCACCCGCCTCGGCCGCCAGCAGGTGCACAACCTGCCCGATCTCGACTGACCCGAAGTACCCCATGCGGCCCCTGTGCCCACCTCGGGTGCGGGGGCCGCTTCTATGTCCTGACCTGTGTAGATGACATGTCCCGCGCGGTGCGATGTGGGCGGCCGGCGACCTCTGATTCACCGCGCCGCCGTCGCGGCCATGCTTCACCTCGCGACCGACAGCAATCCGCTTGAACTATACAAAAGTCTTTTGTATAGTTTGGTGCAGTGGTTGACCGAACCGAAAGGGACTACACGATGACAAGCGCTGAGCAGGTCGTTCTCAATGCCTCCGACCAGGCCGCGGTCAACGGCACTCACTACATCGAGGAAGTCGTCCGCGTGCCACTGATGCGCGACCTCGACGGCATCAACTTGTGGGTGCTCGATCCCGCAGCTTTGGATCTCGCGCCTGAGTCCGACTATGACGGGCCGCAGAACCGGGAGTGTCGGTGTGGACAGCCCGAGGAATGTGCAGTCGTAGTGAACGAAATGGCGGAGGAGTCACTCCCGGACGCCGAGGAGCTGATGCACATCCTCGCCACCGCTCTCGGCTTCACGGCCATCAAGAACGAGCTGATCGACTCGGCCGGAGTCGCCCCCGCATTGACGGCAGCCCTTCGTTTGCAGATGTCCGGTCCGACTGACGGCGACTGACCGCCAGTACTCCGCGAGGCCCCTGCACTCACCTCGGGTGCGGGGGCCGTTCTGTGTCTTGACCCGCATAGATGGCACGTCCCGCGCGCCAGCGGCTTCGATGCGACGTCCAGGCCCTCGACTTGAACTATACAAAAGTCTTTTGTATAGTTACGGCAGTAGGAACGACCGAAAGGGCCACAACATGACCACTCCCGCACCGGCTTTCATCCACCCCTCCGACCAGGCCGCCGAGCGTGGCACCCACTACCTCGAAGGGGTCGTCCGCGTCTACATGATGCGCAGCCTCGACGACACCGACACCTGGGTGCTCGACCCGGCCTCGATCGGTGATGAGGCCCTTCTCGGGGACGAAGACGTGGAGAACGGCAACTGCCCGTGTGAGCGGCCCGACGAGTGCAACGCCGCCGTCGAGCGAATGGAACAGCTGTTCATGCCCAGCGCCGAGGAGCTGATGCACATGCTCGCCACCGCTCTCGACTTCACCGCCACCAAGAACTGACCCACCCGGCCAGGGCCGCCACCAACGGCGGCCCTGGCCCCTGCCCGCCAGCCCCGGACGAAAGGACCACCGCATGACCAACACCAACACCTACACCGCCGCGCTCGCCGCGCTCCGCACCACCACCGACCTCACGGCCTATGACGACGAGGGCTTCGCTCTCCCCACCCCGGAGACGGGAAGCCTGGATGCGGCCGAATCGCGCGCTGTGCGCGCTCTGAGGGCCGTTTCCGGCGTCGCTGCGTACGTCGAGGACGGTGAGCCCGCCGACGACGTCACGACGCCGTTCGTGGACCTCATCTCGGACACGCGCCATCTGGCAGACCATCTCGGCGTCGACTGGAGAGAGGTCGAGCGCCGCGCCGAACGGAACTACCTCGACGAGTCGGTCACCGACCCGAGCTGACCGACCAACCCGGACCCGCCGAAAGGACCACCGATTGACCCCTGAACTCGAACTGATCATCGTCCGCGACCCCGACGGCTACACCCACGTCGACGCGTTCCTCGGCGGCGAACCGATCGACGCCACCGAGTACGTCATCGACGCAGGCGCAGGCGCTGACTGGGAGGGCTGGAAGGAAACCCGCGACGAGAACCTCGCCGCCGCCTCGCCCGCAGCCCGCGCCGCGCTGCTCGGCCACTACGACGACCCGCCCGGCGGCAAGTACGTCGAGGGCCGCGACGACGAGCCCTGGATCGACCAGTAGGGCCAATCGTTCACCTGACCCGCACAGACGACGTTGGACCAACGGAAGGAACCACCATGATCAGTGAGATCGCAGCCAGGATCGACCCCGCAAAGGCACAGATCGCGTGTGCCAACATCCTGGTCTCGCTCGGCGGATACGCCGAGTGGAGCTCGGACCACCTGGAGTGGATCGCGGACGCATTGCGGCCGGTCCATGAGGGGACTGGCCTTCCCAGCTACACCGATCAGGATGACGCTGCGGTCGAGTTCTGGGAGCAGTACCTGTAGTTGCCCGCTGCGCGTCGAGAGCCTGGCCCGGCTTCATGCTGAGCCAGGCCAGGCGGCGCAAGCGGCGCGGCCCTCACGCCTTTGATGGCGTGGGGGCCGTTTTGCGTCTTGACCGGGTGTTGATGGCATGTTCGGGTTGGCTTGATGAGGCTCGGCCCTACCGGGCAGGGTGGGGCCGGTGGCAGGTACAGCTCGGTCCTGGCGTCCCGAACCTTCCGTCTCGGTTCGGGTTCCCGTGTTGTGGGGTGGAACTGCAACGGGGATGTCCCGCTAGCTCGGAATGGGTTCGTAGTCTGCCCCGGCGGTGGAGATGGTCAGGAATACAGGACGCTCCCTCGTTGTCCGTTCACCGACGCCGACGAGGAATGAGATCCCCATTCCAAACGCGACGTTGTGAGGGGCTTCGATATGGAACTCCGACTCGCTGTCGATCTGGTGGTGCACGCCCTGATACTGGTAGCCGTAAGGCTGTACGCGGAGATAGCCGTCCCGTCCACCTTCGATGGTGGTGGATACCAGATAGGGGCCGTCGAACAGGTGGACCCTCCCAAGGACGCCGTCACCCTCAATGCCCCACAGAAGGAAGAACTTCGTCAGGCGGTAGCGCTCTTCGTTCTGGATGACGGGCGTGGGGAGGGGGATGTGGAACCACCGGGCGCTACCCCCGATGAAGATTGCCTGGAACCCCCACCCGCGGTGTCGACATATGGGGTTGTCGGGCCACCAATCGTCTATCTCTGGGACGGTCGAGTTTCCGTGAGTCCAACTCGCGCTTGAGACCATCGGGTGCTCACCAACTTTCGTTGAGGGGTGTCGCTGCGCCGCCGAAAAGCGAATGGTCGGTTCTTTGATTGTCCCCGGATACCGGACTCGTCCGGTAGGGGGCGTGGGGTGGCTGCGGGCCGTGTT
>NZ_JBEPSX010000015.1:0-85462 GCF_040548995.1 Rhodococcus sp. PvR044 | reverse complement strand
ACGATCCCCGGCTCCAACGCGGCCACCGTCTCCGGCTTCAGCCCCGTCGTCTCGCGACTGATCGCCCGCACCCGAGGCAGATCCAACTCACCGGACTCGAACGCGGCACGCGCCAGGGGCAGCCGCAACCGCAGGTCCATCCCCAGCGAGGCATGGGACTCCGCGACCGTCTTCGAGCAGCCCATCCGCACCGCCAACTCGGCGACCGCACCGTTGCCACAGTCCACGATGTCGCCCGACCCCAACCGGACATCGCGCTCGATCCACGACTCCCAGAACCGGCCCGCCGCCAACACCTTCCGCGCCGCAAACCGATTCTCCGCCCGACAAGACCTACCGACCTCGTCGAGGGCAGCGACATCGGCCAGCAGCGAGGCGGCCTCCGCCTCGACACCGGACCTCACCTCACCGACCCCGCCACCGTTCTCGAACATACATTCGATTCTATGCCGAGGGTCTGACAAGAAATCAAGAGTTTCGGCGTTGGACCCACCCAGATCTATGCGCCGCCCAGACGAGTGTCAATCCAGGTTGACACCAGCGCCTTGCCGCAGAATTTCCATCACCGTTCCGGGCACAATGGCGTGGTGACCGAACCCGCCAACGCCACCCTCCTCGTCGTCGATGACGACGAGGACGTGCTCGTGTCCCTGCGACGGGGCCTGCGCCTGTCCGGCTTCACGATCCTGACCGCCTCGGACGGGGCCGAGGCTCTCACCGTCGTCGCCGACCGCTCCCCCGACGCCATCGTCCTCGACATGAACATGCCGGTCCTCGACGGCGCGAGCGTCGTCACGGCGTTGCGTGCCATGGGCAACGACATCCCCATCTGCGTGCTCAGCGCCCGCGCCTCCGTCGACGACCGGGTGTCGGGGCTCGAGGCGGGCGCCGACGACTACCTCGTCAAACCCTTCGTACTCGCCGAACTGGTCGCCCGCATCCGCGCGATGCTGCGCCGCAGGACAACGCCGCCCGCCGCACCCGCACCGCAGGGTGCGATCACCGTCGGCCCGCTGACCGTCGACCTGCTGGGCAGGCGGGCCCACGAGGGCGACCGCGAAATCGAGCTCACCAAAAGAGAATTCGAGCTGCTGGCCATCCTCGCCCGCAACAGCGGCGTCGTGCTGAGCCGGGAGCGGCTGCTCGAGCTCGTATGGGGCTACGACTTCGTCGCCGACACCAACGTGGTCGACGTGTTCGTCGGCTACCTGCGACGCAAGCTCGAATCGAACGGCTCGCCCCGCCTCCTGCACACCGTCCGAGGAGTCGGGTTCGTGCTCCGGGAAATGCCGTGAGGCGCGGGCACTCGTACTCGCTGCGGGTCCGGGTGGCGGCCGCCACCGCCCTCGGCGCCACCATCATCGTCGCGCTGCTCGGCGTCTTCGTCGCCCTCGCGATCTCCCGCAACAACATGAGCCAGCTCGACCGCAGGCTGGAGACCGCCGCGAAGGTGCTGATCGTCAACATCGGCACCGCCTCGATGTTCCTGCCCCGGTTCGGCGACGCGGGCGCGTTCGCCGTCACGATCCGCAACGACGGCGCGCTCGCCGCCAGCACCCCCACCCAGCTCCCCGAGCTGCCCGAGGGCGCGGCCACGGTGAACGTCGACCACACCGCGTACCGCGTGAACACCACCGCAGTGGCGGGAACCACTACGACGGTCTCGCTGGCGGTGCCCGCCGCCGAGGCCAAGGACGTGACCGCGGATCAGCAGCAATGGGTGCTGATCGCCGGGCTGCTCGCGATCGCCGCCGCGGCCGGACTCGGCTGGATCTTCGGCGGACGGGCCGTCCGCCCGATCGTGCAGCTCACCCACCAGATCGGCGGCGGACCACCGCAGGAGGGCCCGCCGCCGACCGCGTCCGGGGTCCGCGAGGCCGAGGAGCTGGCCGACGCCATCGAGCTCATGCTGCGACGCATCGCCGAGGCCCAGTCGCAGACGACCGCCGCCCTCGATACCGCACGCGACTTCGCGGCCGTCTCCGCGCACGAGCTGCGCACCCCGCTGACCGCGATGCGCACCGACATCGAGGTGCTCAGCACCCTCCAGCTCGACGAGTCACAGCGGGCCGAGATCCTCGCCGACCTGGCCCGGACCCAGGGCCGCGTCGAGGCCACCCTGTCCGCGCTCGAACGCCTCGCCTCCGGGGAACTGTCGAGCGACGACGACCACGTCCCGACCGATGTCGTAGAACTCTGCGACCTCGCCGCCCAGGACGCGCGGCGACACCATCCGGACGTACAGGTCCGGGTCGAATCCGAGCCCTCGCTGGTGATCCGCGGCCTGTCTGCCGGGCTGCGCCTGGCGCTGGACAACGCCATCGCCAACGCGATCCGCCACGGCGGCGCCACGCTGGTGGTCCTCGCCGCCCGCCGCACGTCCCCCGACACCGTCAGGATCACCGTCGACGACGACGGCGCCGGGGTGCCCGAGGCCGAGCGCGAGGCGGTCTTCGCGCGTTTCTACCGCGGCGCCGGCGCCAGCAAGGGCGGTTCCGGCCTCGGGCTGGCGCTCGTGGCACAGCAGGCGCAGCTGCACGGCGGCCGCGCATACTTCGAGGTCAGCGACCTCGGTGGGGCCCGGTTGGTGCTGGAGTTCCCGCACCGGCCGTGAGCCGGGGGATGTGCGATCGCCCCTGAGCGAGTAACGATGGACAACGGCACGCCCGCAAACCGGGCGGTCGCCATCATCCCTAGACGACTCGCGAAGGGAAGAACAATGCTCACCAGAAATACCCGTGTGTCCGCCGCGCTGCTGATCGCCGGAGCCGCCGCCGCGGGCGCGCTGTTCAGCGCGCCGGTTGCCGGCGCCGCCACCCCGATGGGCGGTCAGATCGGGACCGACCCTGCGTGCGGACCGGTGGTCGCGGGTCCATCGGGGACCATCAAGATCCACAACGCGCAAATCCCCAGTGGCCTGGGCGGGATCGTGGTGAGGAACTTCTTTCAGTTCCCCGGCGGAACGACACCGTCGGTGAGTCTCGACCCGGGCGACATCAAGACCATCATCGTCACGACCGGTCCCGCGGCAGGAGGCTTCGGCATCGGACAGGTCGCCGGCAGCTACCAGCTACCGGGCGCGATCACCTGTGTCGTGAACGTGCCGTTCGTCCTCGAACCCTGAGCACGCGAAAGGCCCCGTACCGCAACGCGATACGGGGCCTCTCGAGGCAAAGATCTGCTAGACGTCCAGCAGGTCGATGACGAAGACCAGGGTCTTGCCGCCGAGCGGGTGACCCGAGCCGGCCGGCCCGTAGGCGAGCTCCGGCGGGACGGTCAGCTTGCGGCGACCGCCCACCTTCATGCCGGGGATCCCCTCCTGCCAACCGGGGATCAGCCGGCCGAGCGGGAACTTCACGGACTCGCCACGCTGGAACGAGGAATCGAACACCTTGTTCGTGTCGAACTCGACACCGTGGTAGTGGACATCGACGACGCCACCGGGCTGCGCTTCCGCGCCGTCACCGACGGTGATGTCCTCGATGACCAGCTCGGCCGGGGCCGGACCCGTCGCGGGCTCGATGACCGGTGCGGCGGGCGGAACCACGACATCGAGCAGGTCGATGACGAAGACCAGGGTCTTGCCCGAGAGCTGGTGCCCGGCGCCTGCCGGACCGTAGGCCAGCTCCGGCGGGATGGTGAGCTGCCTGCGCCCACCGACCTTCATCCCCGGGATGCCCTCCTGCCAGCCGGCGATGAGGCCGGACAGCGGGAAGTTGATGGACTCGCCGCGGCTCCAGGAGGAATCGAACTCCTCGCCGGACTCGAACTCGACGCCGAGATAGTGGACCTCGACCTTGGCGCCGGGCGTGGCCTCCGCACCGTCGCCGACGGTGATGTCCTTGATCACGAGCTCGGTCGGCGGGGGGCCGTCCTGGAACTCGATCACGGGCTCGTCACTCATCCGAGTCACCTGCTTCCCAGATCGGTGTAGTTACGCTCGTTGTAGCCGGTGTAGATCTGACGCGGGCGGCCGATCTTGGTGGCCGGGTCCTCGTGCATCTCGCGCCAGTGCGCGATCCAGCCGGGCAGCCGGCCCATGGCGAACAGCACGGTGAACATCCGGGTCGGGAAGCCCATCGCGCGGTAGATCAGGCCGGTGTAGAAGTCGACGTTCGGGTACAGCTTGCGCTCGATGAAGTAGTCATCGGTGAGCGCGGCCTCCTCGAGCGCCTTCGCGATCTCGAGCAGCTCGTCGTCGCCGCCGAGCTTGGCCAGGATGGTGTCCGCGGCCTTCTTGGCGATCGCCGCGCGCGGATCGTAGTTGCGGTAGACGCGGTGCCCGAAGCCCATGAGCTTCACGCCGTCTTCCTTGTTCTTGACCTTGCGGACGAACTCCTTGACGTCGCCGCCGCCTGCCTTGATCTCGTCGAGCATCTCGAGCACGGCCTGGTTGGCGCCGCCGTGCAGCGGGCCCCAGAGCGCGTTGATGCCGGCCGAGACCGAGGTGAACAGGTTGGCGTCCGACGAGCCGACCATGCGCACCGTCGACGTCGAGCAGTTCTGCTCGTGGTCGGCGTGCAGGATCAGCAGCATGTCCAGCGCCTTGGCGACCTCGGGATCGACCTCGTACGGCTCGGCCGGGAAGCCGAACGTCATCCGGAGGAAGTTCTCGACGAGCGAGAGCGAGTTGTCCGGGTACAGGAACGGCTGCCCGACGGACTTCTTGTACGCATAGGCCGCGATGGTCGGCATCTTCGCGAGCAGGCGCGTGGTGGAAAGCTCCACCTGCTCCGGGTCGTCGGGGTCCAGCGAGTCCTGGTAGTACGCGGACAGTGCGTTCACCGCGGAGGACAGCACCGGCATCGGGTGCGCGTTGCGCGGGAAACCGTCGAAGAACCGCTTGAGGTCCTCGTGCAGCAGCGTGTGGCGCTGGATGCGGGTGGTGAAGGCGGCCAGCTCGTCGACCGAGGGCAGCTCGCCGTAGATCAGCAGGTAGCTGACCTCGAGGAAGGTCGAGCCCTCCGCGAGCTGCTCGATCGGGTAGCCGCGGTAACGCAGGATTCCCTGTTCGCCGTCGATGTAGGTGATCGCCGACTTGGTGGAGGCGGTGTTGACGAATCCGGGATCCAGGGTGGTGTACCCGGTCGCGGACAGGAGCTTGCCCAGCTCGATGCCGTCATTGCCCTCAGTTGCTCGGGCAATCGTCATCGCATGTTCGCCACCGGGGTAGCTGAGCGTCGGTGTGGTGTCATCGGCAGCGGGCACGAAGGATCCCTCTCAAACTCGGATCAGCGAGTAGCACTATCAGTCGGATAGAACCTAGTCGCTGTTACGCCCCCTTGCCCAGGGAGGGTCCACGCCGAGTGGGATTTACCACTAGAGCGCGCCGAGACCCCAGGTCCCCGTCCAGGTCTCGCCGGACCGCAGTACCACCTGGTCGATGCCCGTGTTGAACGCGTCCGGCGGGCAGGTCATCGGTTCGATCGCCAGCGCTCGGCCGCGGCCGGGATAGCCCTGACCGCGCTCCGGATCCGCCGTGAACACCTGGATCCAGCCGAACTGGCGGTCGGTCCACAGCACCGCCCCCGAACCGTCCGGGGCGCGTAACTCATGCCGGGCACGGCCGTCCGGATCCGGGACGATCGAGCTGAAAGGCGTGTCCAGCCAGACGCCGTCGAGCGAGCGGGGGGCGGTGAAGTCGAATTCGGTGCCGTACACCGACTCGGAGTTGCCCACCGGCAGCATCCGCTCCTGGTCCAGCGGCAACCGGGTGCCCGCGGTCAGCCGCAGCGTGCACTCGTCGAGCGGGGTGTCGCCGGCCCGGACGAAGGTGTGCACGCCCATCCCGAACGGTGCAGGCATCGCGCCGATGTTCTCGGCCGTGTGCGTGACGGTCAGCCCCGCCGGTCCCAGCTCGTGCGTTGTCGTGAGCTGCAGCGGGTAGGGCCAGCCCTTGTGCAGGCCGAGGCGGATGCTCTGCCGCACCCGGTTCGGGGTGTGCTCCTCGAGCTCCCAGTCGTCGCGGCGCACCAGCCCGTGGATCGCGTTGTTCCTGGCGGGCTCGGTGATGGCCAGCTGATGTTCGACGCCGTCGAAGATGAAGTAGCCGTCGCGAATCCGATTCGGCCACGGCGCGAGGACCAGTCCGGCGGACAGTGGCGGCTTCTCCCCCGCGGGCGAGGTCTCGGTGAGCGGACTGCCGCCGATCTCCAGCAGCCGGAGACCGGCCCCACGGGGGACGACCTCGGCGCGGTAATCACCGTGCTCGATCTTGAAGCTGCTCAGACCGGACGAGCGAACGGCGCCGTTGACGGACTCAGACATGACACGACTCGCACATGGCACACAGTGTCCACCAATCGGCGCGCGACGGCACCCATCCCACCAAAGCCACCGCCCCGTGGGATCGGTCGCGTGAGATCAGTCGCGCCGCACCCGGTACCGCAGGAACATCGGGAACGCGAGGCAGGCCAGTCCTACCCCGATCACCACCAGCACCCCGCCGCCGGCCGCGGCGGCCGCGGTGCCGACCGCGAAGGCCGCCGCGCCGTGCAGGACGTCGCCGATCCGCGGCCCGCCCGCGACCACCACGATGAACACCCCCTGCAGCCGCCCGCGCATCTCGTCGGTCGCCACCTGCTGGAGCATCGTGCTGCGGAACGCGGCCGAGACCATGTCCACGGCGCCGCCGAACGCGAGGAAACCGAGGGCAACCCAGAGCAATACCGCCGAGCTTTCGGGGGTGGCGAACCCGACGGCGACACCGAAGCCGACCATCGCCAGGCCCCACGCCACGATGCAGGCCACCACCGCCCGTCCCTGGTACCTGACCCCAGGCAGCCACCCCGAGAACACGCCGCCGATCACGGCGCCCGCCGACATGGCCGCGAACAGCAGACCCAGCGCGACGCCGCCGCTCACCGGGTCGCCGAAGCTCTCGTGCGCGATCTGCGGAAACAGCGCCCTCGGCATGCCGAACACCATCGCGATGATGTCGACGACGAACGACGCGAGCAGGACCTTCTGCGTGGACAGGTACGCGAAGCCGTCGAGCACCGCCCGGAGCCCGGCCCTGGTGGCGGTGCCGGTCGGCGGCAGCGCGGGCAACCGCAGCACCGCCCACAGCGTCGCCATCAGCGCGATCGCGTCGACCAGGTACAGCACGGCCAGCCCGGTCAACGGGACGAGCACACCCGCCAGCAGCGGGCCCGCGATCGCGCCGAACTGGAAGACCGTCATGTTCAACGAGTTGGCGGCAGGCAGCGCTCGCGAGGGCAGCAGCCGCGGGATGATCGCATTACGGGTCGGCGAGTTGACCGCGAAGAACGCCTGCTGCAGCGAGAACAGCCCCAACACCAGCCAGACGTTGTTCACCCCCGCCGCGGCCTGCGCCCAGAACAGCACCGAGGTGACCGCGAGCCCGATCGTCGTGAACGTCATCAGCCTGCGGCGGTCCATCACATCGGCGAGCGCGCCGCCCCACAGGCCGAAGACGACGAGCGGGACCAGCCCGAACAGGCCGGTCAATCCGACATAGGCCGAACTCCTGGTGATCTCGTAGACCTGGAGCGGCACCAGCACGACACTGATCTGGGCGCCGATCACGGTGACGATGCCCGCCACCCACAGCCGACGGAAGTCCTGGTTCTGCAGCGGCGTGACGTCGGCCAGCAGCCGCCTGCGCGTGACCTCGGTCAAGGCTGCAATCGCTCCGCGGTCCAGACGCCGTCCGTCAGCGTGGTCTTCACCCGGTTGTGCATCCGGTTCGCCCTGCCCTGCCAGAACTCCACGCTGTCCGGACGGAGCAGGAAGCCACCCCAGTTCGGGGGCACCGGCACGTCGTCGACGTCCGCGAACCTGGCCGTGACCTCGGCCAGCTGCGCCTCGAGCGCGGCGCGGGAATCGATGGGGCTCGACTGGTTCGAGGCCCAGGCACCGAGCTGGGAACCACGCGGCCGGGTGTGCCAGTACTTCTCGGTGACCAGCGGGTCCACCCGGGAGACCGATCCCCTGATCGTCACCTGGTGGGCGAACGCGATCCAGGAGAAGGTCACCGACGCGTAGGGGAAGCCGGCCAGCTCCCGCGCCTTGTTCGACTCGTAGTTGGTGTAGAACACCAGCCCGTCCTCGGACAGCCCCTTGCACAGCACCGTCCGCGAGGCCGGCCTGCCCGCCGCGTCGACCGTGGCGAGCACCATCGCATTGGGTTCGGCGATGCCGGACGAGCGCGCCTGGTCCAGCCACCGGCGCAGCAACGGGTACCAGCCTCCGCGCAGCGATTCCGCGCCGAGATTTCCCTCCGGCACAGCAGGATTCGGGTCCTGATGGGCATAGCCGACCCGCATCGCGGCGAGGTCGGGGTTCGCGGCGGACTCGGGCTCGGAATCGGGTGACACAGCCGCTGACGTTACTCCCGGGTATGTGCCGCTCACCCACGCCACGCAACGGGCTAGAGTTTGACCTGACCCACCCTGTCGACCGTGGATCGCACCCGCGATTCCCGCGAGGCAGGGTCACCAGTCACGGCGGCGCAGAGCCTGCACACCATGCATGCGCCCCGCAGACGGCGATGACTTAGGCGGAGCAGCCCGGACCGGGCGAATACCGAAGACGACGAGGAGAGTCCACGAGCAATGGCAGCGAGCGCGGCAGTACCCGAGGATTTTGTCAGCGGTCTCGAGGGCGTCGTCGCCTTCACCACCGATATCGCCGAGCCTGACAAGGACGGTGGCGCGCTGCGCTACCGCGGAGTCGACATCGAGGACCTGGTCGGTCGCGGCGTCACCTTCGGCGACGTCTGGGCACTGCTCGTCGACGGCGAGTTCGGCCAGGGCCTGCCGCCCGCCGAGCCGTTCCCGCTGCCGATCCACACCGGCGACGTCCGCGTCGACGTGCAGGCCGGCCTGGCCATGCTGGCGCCGATCTGGGGATACCAGCCGCTGCTCGACATCGACGACGACACCGCCCGCGAGCAGCTCGCCCGCGCCTCGGTGATGGCGCTGTCCTACGTGGCGCAGTCGGCCCGCGGTGTCTACCAGCCCGCCGTGCCGCAGAAGGTCATCGACGAATGCCCCACCGTCACCGCGCGTTTCATGACCCGCTGGAAGGGTGACCCGGACCCGGCGCACACCGAGGCCATCGACGCGTACTGGGTCTCCGCCGCCGAGCACGGCATGAACGCCTCCACCTTCACCGCCCGGGTCATCGCCTCCACCGGCGCCGACGTCGCTGCGTCGCTCTCCGGCGCCATCGGCGCGATGTCCGGCCCGCTGCACGGCGGCGCCCCGGCCCGCGTCCTCCCGATGATCGAGGAAACCGAGAAGAGCGGCGACGCCCGCGCTCTCGTCAAGGGCATCCTGGACCGCAAGGAGAAGCTGATGGGCTTCGGGCATCGCGTGTACCGCGCCGAGGACCCCCGCGCCCGCGTGCTCCGCGCCACCGCCAAGCGTCTGAACGCGCCCCGCTACGAGGCCGCCGCCGCGCTCGAGCAGGCCGCCCTCGCCGAGCTGCGCGAGCGCCGCCCGGACCGCGCGATCGAGACGAACGTCGAGTTCTGGGCCGCCGTCATCCTCGACTTCGCCGAGGTCCCGGCGCACATGATGCCCGCGATGTTCACCTGTGGCCGTACCGCCGGCTGGTGCGCGCACATCATGGAGCAGAAGCGTCTCGGCAAGCTGGTCCGCCCGGCTGCCATCTACACCGGACCCGAGCCCCGCACCCCCGAGTCCGTCCAGGGCTGGGACCAGATCGCCGGCTGATTCGGGCCCTCTGCCCGTTCGCACCACCAACGAGAAGGAACTCGAACCGATGACCACCCCGATCATCCCCGCCGACCTCAAGCCCGTCGATGGCCGATTCGGTTGCGGACCGTCCAAGGTCCGCCCCGAGCAGCTCCAGTCGCTCGTGGACGTTGGCGCCTCGGTGTTCGGCACCAGCCACCGTCAGAAGCCGGTCAAGGACGTCGTCGCCCGGGTGCGTTCCGGCCTGGCCGACCTCTTCTCGCTGCCCGAGGGCTACGAGGTGGTGCTCGGCAACGGTGGCACCACCGCGTTCTGGGACGCGGCCGCGTTCGGCCTGATCCGCGAGAAGTCCCTGCACCTGACCAACGGCGAGTTCAGCTCCAAGTTCGCCTCGGTGGCCAAGGCCAACCCGTTCATCGGTGACCCGATCGTCGTCTCGGCCGAGCCGGGCAGCGCGCCCGCGCCCGTGTCGGACCCGTCGGTCGACCTCATCGGCTGGGCGCACAACGAGACCTCCACCGGTGTCGCGATCCCCGTGTCGCGTCCGGCCGGCTCGGAGAACGCGCTCATCGCGATCGACGCCACCTCCGGTGCGGGCGGCCTGCCGGTGAACATCGCCGACTCGGACGTCTACTACTTCGCACCGCAGAAGTGCTTTGCCTCCGACGGCGGGCTGTGGATCGCGATCATGAGCCCGGCCGCCCTGGCCCGCGTCGAGGAGATCAAGTCCACGGGCCGCTGGACCCCGGACTTCCTGTCGCTGCCGATCGCGGTGGACAACAGCTCCAAGGACCAGACGTACAACACCCCGGCGCTGGCCACCCTGCTGCTGTTCGCGAACCAGATCGAGTGGATGAACAGCAACGGCGGGCTGGACTGGGCCACCAAGCGCACCGCCGATTCGTCCTCGCGCCTGTACAACTGGGCCGAGGCCAGCGAGTTCGCCACCCCGTTCGTCGCCGATCCGGCGCACCGCTCCCAGGTCGTCGGCACCATCGACTTCGACGACAAGATCGACGCAGCTGCGGTGGCGAAGATCCTGCGCGCCAACGGAATCGTGGACACCGAGCCGTACCGCAAGCTGGGCCGCAACCAGCTGCGCGTCGGTATGTTCCCGGCGATCGATCCCGAGGACGTCACCGCGCTGACCAAGAGCATCGATTGGGTGGTCGGCCAGCTCTGAGCCGAACCCAGCAACAGTCAGCCCCCGACATCGCCTGCCGGGGGCTGACTGCTTTCTACGGCAGACCGCATCCGCATGGGTTGCCGCACTTCTCGGCCCGGGGATGACAGGATCGGCAGCGACTGACATCGATTGGGAGGGAATCGCTTGATGTTCAAACGCAGTTTCGTCGTCCTCGCCGCACTGACCCTGGCCGCGTTCGCCGCGGGATGCGGAAATGACTCCTCGGACATATCCACGACCACGACGTCGGCGGCGATGTCGACCACGTCCGCGCCGACCACCACGGCCGCGCCGGCGACCCCGGCCGCACTGACCCCGGAAACCCCTCCGGTGTCGCTGCCGCCGGTCGTGGTGTCCCCGGCACAAGGACCCGTCGGCGCGGACGGCTCCACCGGCAACAACCTGAGCACCGAATACTGTGCGCGCAACCAGGATCCGGGATGCCCCATCGGCAGCTACGTCGCACCGGACGCCATCCCGCACCCCGATGGCAGCGGAAAGTACGTTCCGTGTGAGGGCACCATCTGCACCAACCCGGACCACGGCGCAGGGACCGACCCGCAGCAGAACGGCGGCGCGGTGATGGAGAACCCGAACGGCGACGGCGAGGTAGTCCCGTGCGAGGGCACCATCTGCACCAACCCGAACAACGGCGCGGGCGGGTAGCCGCCCCTAGGGGCCGGTGATCGTGGTCAGGAAACTCGCTCGGACATCGTCGCGGCCCGCCGCCTCGAGCAACGCGGAGAACGCGGTGACCTCCTCCGCGGATGCGCGGCGGGCCGTGTCGGCGAGGAAGGTCGGGTCGTCGAACAGGTCGGCGACGGCGTCGGCCGCACGGGCAAGGGTGAAGATGTCATACATGGCAGATCGGTCCTGACAACTGCGGTGAGCACGAAGGCCCTCCACCAGAAATTAACTTAGCGTGCCCTTCGTTAGGTCTGCCTAAGTAAAGGCGACAGGGGATCACAAGTCAACACAGTGGCGACCGGTCACCATTTCGGAACCACAGCCTATGCGGTACCTTCGGTCACACATACATTGCCCCGTCTCCGAGGAGGTCCGCCGTGACCGAACACATCGACGTGCTGATCGTCGGTGCCGGACTGTCCGGGATCGGCGCCGCCCACCAGATCCAGGCCAAGTTCCCCACCCGGTCCTTCGCGATCTTCGAGTCCCGCGACGCCATCGGGGGCACCTGGGATCTGTTCCGCTACCCCGGGATCCGGTCGGACTCCGACATGCAGACCCTCGGCTATCGGTTCCGCCCGTGGACGGACGAGAAGTCGATCGCGGACGGCCCGGCCATCCTGGAGTACGTCCGGGACACCGCCCGCGAGGCGGGGATCGACAAGAAGATCAGATTCGGACACCGGGTGGTGCGTGCCCAGTGGTCGAGCGAAGACACCCGATGGACCGTGGAGGCCACGCACGGCGACGACACCGTCGCGGTCACCTGCGACTTCCTCTACGTCTGCAGCGGCTACTACCGCTACGACGAGGGATTCACTCCGAACTTCGAAGGCACCGACCGCTTTCAGGGCCGGATCGTGCACCCCCAGCACTGGCCCGAGGACCTCGACTACACCGGCAAGAGGGTCGTCGTGATCGGCAGTGGCGCCACCGCCGTCACCCTGGTGCCCTCGATGTCCGACCGGGCCGAGCACGTGACGATGCTGCAGCGCTCCCCCACCTACATCGCCGCCCTGCCCGCCAAGGACCCGACCACCAACGGGCTGCGGCGACTGCTCGGCGACAGGCTCTCCTACCCGATCGCCCGTTGGAAGAACGTCGCGTTCTCCACCGCCACCTACCAACTCAGCCAGCGCCAGCCACGCCTGGTCAAGTGGTACCTCCGGCGAGCCCAGCAGCGAGCACTGCCCGCCGGGTACGACATCGACACCCACTTCACGCCGAGCTACAACCCCTGGGACCAGCGGATGTGCCTGGTGCCGGACGGCGACCTGTTCCGGGCGATCCGCCACGGCGAGGCGTCGGTGGTAACCGACCGGATCGCGACCTTCACCGAGCGGGGCCTCGAGCTCGAGTCCGGCGCGGAGCTCGCGGCCGACGTAATCGTGACCGCGACCGGCCTGAACCTGCTCGCGTTCGGAGGGATCGAATTCGCCGTCGACGGCCGCGAGGTATCTCTGCCGGACACCCTCGCCTACAAGGGCATGATGCTCAGCGACGTGCCCAACTTCGCCTTCACGGTCGGCTACACCAATGCGTCCTGGACGCTCAAGGCCGACCTCGTCGCCGACTACGTGTGCCGTCTCCTGGCGCACATGGACCGGCAGGGTCACACGGTGTGCGTGCCGACCAACGACGACCCGGCCCTGTCCACCCGCCCGCTGCTCGACTTCGCCGCCGGTTATGTCCAGCGCTCCATCGACGAGTTCCCCAGGACCGGCACCAAGGCACCGTGGCAGCTCGGCATGAGCTACGCGCACGATGTGGTGACGCTGCGGCACGGCCGGCTCGAGGACGACGCGATGCAGTTCAGCTCCTGATCCGGGAAACAGCTCAGCCCCCGACTTCGCGTCGGGGGCTGACCTGTTGCGGCGAGTGGAGATCTACTCCGCGATGATCGCGTCGGCCTCGATCTCGACAAGCAGCGCGGGATCGATGAGCGCGCTCACCTCGAGGATCGTGGTGGCGGGACGGATCTCGCCGAAGACCTCACCGTGCGCGAGACCGGCCTCTTCCCAGCGGCTCATGTCGGTGAGGTAGATCCGGGTGCGGATGACGTCCTCGGGCTTCGCGCCCGCCTCTGCGAGGGCGGCGACGATCCGGCTGACCGCCTCACGGGTCTGCTCGGCGAGGCTGTCACCGCCGACCGGGCCGTCGGGTCCCGACGCGGTGGTACCGGACACCGACACCTGCCGGCCGATGCGGACGGCCCGCGAGTATCCGATCTTCGACTCCCAGTCGGAGCCGGACGAGATGTTGTTTCGATTCGACATGGCGCTGATTCTGTCAGCCGCCGAGTCGCCTTCCGCAGGCTAGTCCGGGTTCGCCGCCACGAAGCGCAGGAACGGGTCGAGCGCCTCGTCGCCGAGGTGCGGCCCGCTCACCTCGATGCCTGCATCGGCGGACGCGATGACGTCCGCACACCCGAGCCCGAAGCGCGGTCCACCCTCGAGGATCGCGCCGAACCCCGCAGCCGACGCCGCGAACACGACCCGACTCACCCCCGCCCACACCATCGCCGCGCCGCACATCGGGCACGGCTCCCCGCTCGCGTACACGGTGCTGCCGACCAGGTCGTCCGTGCGACCCTCCGCACAGGCGGTGGTGATCGCGTCGAGTTCCGCGTGCTCGGTCACGTCGCCGGAAGTGGCCACGGAGTTCGCGCCCTCGCTGATCACCTCGCCGTCCGCGCCGACGACCACCGCACCGAACGGCCGGTTGCCTGCCTCTCCGGTCTCGTTCGCGAGCTCGATTGCCCTGCGCAGGTTCGCGAGGTCATCGGCTTCGAGGCCAGTCATCTACTCTCCCTTTCGCAGAAATGCCTGTGCGGCGACCCCCGCCGCGATGAAGGTGTATCCCAACCAGCCGGGGCCGCCGTCGGCGGTCAGGATCAGGATGCCGACCGGGATCAGCCACACCGCCAGCGGGGCCAGCAACGCGCTCAGTGGTGGTCGCGGATCCTCCGGATACCAGGCCGAGAACTGCAGCGCGATCAGCATCGCCGCGGTCTGGATCACCCACCCCGTCCACAGGTTGTCGCTGTCGCGCAGCACCGCATCGCCGTAGAACCCGGCGATCGCGGCGACCAGGAACGCCGCGGCCCACACGCCGGTGATCACGTAGTTGATCCGCAGGAACCGCGGTGTCCGCCAGTACTGCTCGTCCACCTCCTCGCGCGCGTACTGGATGGTGAACGGCATCCGGGCCAGCATCGAGCCGACCGCGATGACCACCAGCGTGATGTTCGCGATCTCGCCGACCCAGGTCTCCATCCAGTCCTGCCCCGCCTGGTCGAGCAGAAAGTGCACCGCCAGCAGCGCCGCGAAGAACACGACGTCGATCACGCCGAGCAGTTTCATGGACCGCCCGCGCAGCAGATCGACGGCGACGAACAACACAGAGAGCGACAGTGCGATCCCGGCAGCCCAGGCGAGGCGACCCGGACCCTCGACGACCGCGAGCACGATCCACGGAGCGAGCCCGGTCAGGGGGCCGTCGAGCATCGCGCCGACCGCGTCCCACGCCCGACGCGCGGGCGAGGGAGCTGCCCGCATATCCGGAGCCTTCTCGATCATCGCTGTGCCCTCGCCGGTCCGACCACGTCCGATTTCCTGAGGGTAGCCCCGAATTCGACAGAATTTCGGCCAGAGACAATAGCGCGCCCCGATCCAAACCTGTTGACCGGGCGAGGCGTGTCCTGACCCGACCCCCATCACGGGTCGATTACAGTCGGCAAGGGCAATATCGCGAGCTACGCGATGAGGGAGGTCACGGTGCGAGAACTTCGAGTGATCGGACTTGAGCCCGACGGAACACACATCGTGTGTGCCGACAGCGAGAGCGGCGAGCGCTTTCGTGTACCAGCCGACGACAAGCTTCGCGCCGCCTCTCGGGGCGACGTCGCCCGGTTCGGGCAGATCGAGATCGAGACCGAGAGCCGCATCCGCCCCCGCGACATCCAGGCCCGCATCCGGGCCGGTGCCACGGTCGAGCAGGTGGCGACCGAGGCCGGTGTGTCGGTCAAGAAGATCGAGACCTTCGCGCACCCGGTGCTCCTCGAACGCTCGCGTGCCGCCGAGATGGCGCAGGCCGGTCACCCGGTGCGCGAGAACGGCCCCACCGTCCTGACCCTGGCCGAGATCGTCGGCCTCGCCTTCCGCGCCCGCGGCCACAACCTCGACGAGGCCGAGTGGGACGCGTGGCGCGACGACGAGGGCCATTGGATCGCCCAGCTCGAATGGCAGGCCGGGCGCACCCGCAATGCGGCGCACTGGCGTTTCCAGCCGGACTCCCACGGCGGCACCATCGCCCCGCTCGATGCGGCCGCGACCGACCTGATCGATCCCGATTTCGGGCGCCCGCTGCGCGGACTCGCCCCGATCTCCGCCGAGGACCCGCACTCCCCAGTCCTCGAAGCCGTGATCGAGGCCGAGGTCGAAGAAGAGATGGCGGAGTCCGAGTCGCTCGAACCCGGCGCCATGGATGCCCTCTTCGAGGAGGAGGACATCGTCCCCGCCGAGGACGAGGAGCACCAACCGAAGCCGGCGCCGCAGCACCAGGGCGCGAAGGACAAGCGCGGCAAGCCCTCACTGCCGTCCTGGGACGACGTCCTGCTCGGCGTGCGCAGCAGCGGTCGCGGCTGACCGATACCCGAACCGACTCCCGCCACGGGGGATCACTTAGAGTTACGCCGAGTAACACTAAGTATCTGACGTGAGCAGGGGGAAGACTGTGCTTGATTTCGACTGGCGTCCGCGGCTGAACACGCTGACCCGGAACGCATGGGGCCTGACGTTCGGCGACGGAGTCCAGGCGGCCGAGCCGACCCCGTCCGAGCAGATCACCCGCGGCCTGCACCGGGACCTGTACCGGTTCGGCCCCCAGATCGGCACCAACCCGGTCCTCCTGGTGCCCCCGCTCGCCGCGCCTGCCCAGTGCTACGACCTGCGCCCGGGCCAGAGCCTCGCGGCACACCTGCTCGACAGTGGTCGTACGCCCTACCTCGTCGACTACGGCACCATGACGTCCGCGGACCGGGGCCTCGGTTTCGAGGCCTGGGTCGACGACATCATCCCGGAGGCCCTGCGGCACGTCTCCGAGCTGCACGACGGCGCGCCCGTCGACCTGATCGGATGGAGCCTGGGCGGGACGATCTCGCTGCTCACCGGGGCGGCGCACGCCGACCTCCCGATCAGGACGATCGCCGCGATCGGCACGCCGGTCGACTACACGGAGATCGCGGCCATCGCACCGCTGCGGGCCATCGGCCGGATCACCGGAGACCGGCCGCTCACCACCGCCACCTGGGCACTGGGCGGCCTGCCCGCCCCCGTGGTGCAGGCCAGCTACCGGGTCACGGCACTGCAGCGTGAGTTGACCAAGCCGTGGTTCATCGCGCGCAACCTGCACGACACCGAGACGTTGGCCCGGATGGAATCCATCGACAAGTTCATGGCCGCCATGCCGGGCTACCCGGCCCGGTTCTTCCATCAGATCTGCACCCAGTTGATCCTGGGAAACACCCTGGCGGCGGGGCAATTCCGGCTCGGATCCCGCACGGTCGAGCTGTCCGCGCTATCGGTGCCGGTGCTGGCGGTCGGCGGCACCGATGACGTCATCGCGCCGGTCGCCTCCGTCGCGCGCATCACCGACCTGCTGACCGGGGCCCCATCGGTCCGATTCGAGACCGCGCCGGGCAGCCACCTCGGATTGCTGGCGGGCCCTGGCGCGAAGCAGACCACCTGGGCGCAGATCGACGACTTCCTGAGCGAGACCGCACCGCAGCTGGTCTGAGGGCTCACCCGCCGAAGAGCAGCAGGCTCGGGTGCGTCGCAGCTCCGCACCCGAGCCCTCGAGCAAGCTAGATCCCCGTCGAGCCGAAAATCATGGCGATCGTCAACAAGATGCCCCCGATCACGCCCGACAGGGGGTTGGCGTCACTGAGCAGAAATTCACCGAGAGATCCCATATCGCTTCTCTTTCCAGTTGTGATCGATGGTCACGCGGAGACTACAGAAAAGTGAATCGCTGCCTGTTTGCTTTCGGCATGAGGGCTCATCCGTGGGCGAGGTGCGCGTCCACGGTCCGACCGACGAGGGCGCCCGCGCCCTGCGGGTCCCCGATGACCTGCAGGGCGCGGTCGGCCGCCAGCACGGCCATCCCGTGCAGTCCCGTCCAGATCCCGAGCGCCCGCTCCCTGGCATCCGCGCTGCCCGCGGTCGCCTCCTCCACCAGCGCGACGAGCGACCCGAACAACGGCAGACTCGTGCTCCGCAGTTCCGCCCCCGAACCCTCGAGCAGGTCGTGGCGGAACATCAGCTCGAACATCGCGCGCCGACGATCGGCAAAGCGCACGTAGGCCCAGCCGAGCGCGACGAGCCGGTCCCGGGCAGGCAGGTCGCCGTCGTCCAGGGTGGACCGGACAACGGCCGCGAGGTCGGCAAGGCCCTCGGCCGCGATCGCCGCGAGCAGCGCCTTGTGTGTCGGGAAGTACCGGCGCGGGGCGCCGTGCGACACCTCCGCCGCCCTGGTGATCGCGCGCAGGCTGACCCCCGCGATGCCCTCCCGCTCGAGCAGCTCGACACCACACCTGACCAGCTTGTCCCGTAGCGGTTCGTCGTCCACGTAGACATTGTCTAACACTCGGTGACAGAATCGGCGACCTACGCGTAGACACTGTCTACGACCGGTCGATCGATCACCTCGGGAGCGCGCACTGTGTGGTACTGGCTGTTCAAGTACGTCCTGATCGGACCCGTCCTGCGCCTGTTCGGCAGGCCGACGATCGAGGGCGCCGAGCACATTCCGCCGACCGGGCCGGTGATCCTCGCAAGCAACCACCTGACCGTCGCCGACTCGTTCTTCCTGGTCCTCATGGTGCGACGGCGCATCACCTTCGTGGCGAAGAGCGAGTACTTCACCGGCACCGGACTCAAGGGCAGGCTCACGCGCTGGTTCTTCTCCTGTACCGGACAGGTCCCCATCGACCGCAGCGGGGCGGACGCCGCTCGGGGCGCACTGACGACGGCGACCGGGATTCTCGAGGCGGGCGGCGTCTGGGGCATCTACCCCGAGGGCAGCCGCTCACCCGACGGGCGGTTGCACCGCGGCAAGACCGGCGTCATGCGGGTCGCGCTGCCCACCGGCGCCCCGGTCCTGCCCGTGGTGATGCGCGGCACGCCCGCGGTCAATCCGATCGGTTCCCGGATGTGGCGGTTCGGCAAGGTCCACATCACCGTGTGCGCGCCACTGGATCTGGCGCATCACCGCGCGGCCGTTCCGAGCGAAGGGACGGTGCGCGAGGCGACCGACGAACTGATGCGGACCCTGCTCGCCAACTCCGACCAGGAATACGTGGACGCGTATGCGGCCAAACGGGTGGGGGTTTCGCTCCCACACGAAACCGCGCCCAGGTCGTACCCTTTCAGGTAAGCGACGAAAGGGAGGTGCAGGCTGTGGGGGCCAAAGCATCAACTATCTGGTACGTCGACGCCCCCGATCCCATGGCCGTCCTCCGCGATCATCCCGAGCCCGACGCCGAGGCGGCACACGCGCTGGTCGGCAAGCTCTATCCCGAAATGATCATCACGCCACTCGAACCCGGCCCCCTCGCCACCTCGGCCGGGGTGTCACCCGGCGTGGTCTACGTCGGCAGCTATCCCGGGCTCACGGTCGTGTGCGGATCGAACCTCACGGTGCACGATCCGTCGAAACTCGATGAATCCTGGACTCGCCCACTGGCTTCCGAGCGCACCTATCTGATGTGTACCGAACCGGACACCGCCTGGGCATCTTTCGCGTACTGGGAACGCGGGGCCCTGCGCCGCTCGTTCAGCGCGACGCCGGTGCACATCTACGAGGACTTCGGATTGCCGCTGGTGTGGGAACGAGGGTTCTGGGCCGGAGAACATCCCATGGCCTACCCGGCGGAGGTGCTGCCCGACCCGCAGGCGCTGCCGTTCCATCCCGGCGAGTTCGCCGAGGCGGCCAACGCCGAGTGGCTCGGGTTCCGCTACACCGGGCCCGTCCGCGACGGCGAGATCGACCCCGCCACCGTCGGAGTCTGCGGTTTCGCCGTCTACAAGGAGGGCGAGGCGCCTCCCTCGATCCTCTCAGGAAAGCCCGACCGCGCGCCCCGGGTCGGACTCTTCCGCGGGATCCGCCAGTGGTTCGGGTTCGGCTTCGACTGACCCGAGGTCAGCCGGCCCCGGCCAGCAATGCGATCCACCCGGCGACGACTCCCACCACGGCGCCGAGCACCGCCCAGCGCCACACCGGCACCGTCCGCCACTGCCACAGTGTCGGCGCCACACCGACCGCGACCAGCACATTGACCACCAGCGCCAGCAGCGGGTGCACCGCCGCCATCGCCGCCCCGCAGGCGGCCACCCCGACGCCGGTGAGCACGGCCGCGAAACCCGACACCACAAGGCCGGTGGCCCACGGTGTGCGGGCGCCGACCGGACCACTCATCCGGCCGTCCTGACCCGTTCGTAGAACGCCATCGCGGCCGCGGTCGCCACGTTCAGGGAGTCGGTTCCCGGCGCCATCGGAATCCGCGCGCGCACATCGGTGTTGCGCATCGCGTACTCCGACAGTCCCGGCCCCTCGGCCCCGAGCAGCAGCGCCACCTTGTCCCCCGTCATCGCCTCGGCCAGCGTCACCGCCGACGGATTCGGGGTCAGGGAGATGAGCTGAAATCCGTTGTCCCTGAGCACATGCAACCCGCGCGGCCACTCCGGCACCCGCGCGAACGGCACCCGCAGCACGTGCCCCATCGACACCCGCACCGCCCGCCGGTACAGCGGGTCGGCGGTGCTGCCGCCGAAGAGGACGGCGTCGACCCCGAGTCCCGCGGCGTTGCGGAACATCGAGCCGATGTTCTCGTGGTCGTTGACGCCCTCGAGCACCGCGACGGTGCGCGCACCGCGCAGCACCTCCTCCAGCTCCAGCGGGGGTGGGCGGTGCGCGGCTGCCAGCACGCCGCGGTTGAGATGGAACCCGACCACCTCGGCCATCACGTCGGCGGAGGTCCGGTAGAACGGGACGTCGACGCCCTCGAGATCGTCGGCCAGCTCGCTCAGCCGCCGATCCACGCCGAGCAGGCTGATCGGCTCGAACCGGGAGGCGAGCAACCGCTGCGCCACCAGCACGCCCTCGGCGATCACCAGACCCTTGCCCTCCGGCAGATCCGGACGCCGATCCGACGAGTTCAGGTCGCGGAAGTCGTCCAGGCGGGTGTCGGCCGGATCGTCGATATCGATTACGTGAACCACACCGCCATCCTGCCGTACACCACAGTGCCACCTACAAATCTGTGCCACCCTCGAAGGATGACCGAAAGGGCGATCGCGATCAGGACGGCAACGGAGACGGACTGGGACGCGGTCGCGCTGCTCGATGCGCACGCGTTCGGCTTCCACCCCACCGACGAGGACATGGCCTTCACCCGGCGGTTCGCCCGAACGGAGGACGTCATCCTGGCCACCGACGGCGACCGGCCCGTCGCGGTGGTGATGCACTTCGCGATGCGGATCACCGTCCCCGGCGGAACCCAGCTGGATCTGCCGGGGGTTTCCTGGGTCTCGGTCGCGCCGACCCACCGCAGGCGCGGCATCCTGCGCGCACTGTTCACCGAACAGCACCGGCGGTTCGTCGCGGCGGACGCACCGTTGTCGATCCTCACCGCCACCGAGGCCACCATCTACGGCCGCTTCGGCTACGGTCCCGCGACCAGCGAGCTCGCGGTGTCGGTGGACCGGCGTTCGGCCCGGATCCGTGACACCGCAGCGGATCCGGGCGGGGTGGCCCTGGTGCCACCAGCCGACGCCCGCGCGGCGCTGCCCGCGATCTACGACCGTTGGCAGGCGCGCACTCCCGGGGCCCTGGCCCGGCCGAAGGTGTACTGGGACCGGATGTTCGCCGATCTCGAGCACCGCCGCGACGGCGCCTCCGCCCTGTTCTATCTGGTGCACGCGGACGGCTACGCGACCTATCGTCGCAAGCAGACCCCTGGCGGGATGGTCGCGGTGGTCGATGACCTCGTCGCCGCGACCGACGAGTCGTATGCGGCGTTGTGGCGGGTGCTCGCGGGTATGGACCTGATGAGCGAGATCCGGGTCGATCAGGCCGCGGACGACCCGCTGCCGTGGCTGCTGACCGATGCCCGGCTGCCGCGGGTGACCTCGCGGGACGACGCCGTCTGGGTGCGCATCATGGACGTGCCTGCCGCGCTCACCGCGCGCACCTTCGCCGTCGACCTGGACGTGGTCCTCGAGATCCACGACCCGTTCCTCGACGCGGGCGGCAATTTCTCACTGCGGGTGGTGGACGGCCGGGCCACGGTCAACCGAACCGATGCTCCGCCGCAGGCCCGTCTCGATCTAGACGTACTCGGCAGCCTGTACCTCGGAGGTCACCGGGCGCGCTCGTTCGCTCGGGCCGGGCGGCTGTGGACGAGCGACGAGGCGGTCCTCGACCTGCTGGATCTGGCCTTCCGCGCCGACCGGGAACCGTTCGCAGGCTGGCACTTCTAGGCCGACGCGGAGGCGCTACTCCGAGTCGCTGACCATCGAACTGATGATCTCGACCGACTCGCGGAGCACGGCGATCTGCGAGTCGTCGAGCGCCGCAAGGCGATCGTTCATCCACTTCTCCCTGGCGCTGGTCTCGTCTGTCACCAGGGCCTGACCGGGGTCCGAGAGGGACACGATGATCTGGCGGCCGTCGGTGGGGTGCGGTGTCCGCACGACAAGGCCCAGCTCCGCGAGCGAGGCGATGACCCGGGTCATCGACGGCGGCTGCACCCGCTCCTTGGCCGCAAGCGCACCCGGCGTCATCGGCCCGTCCGCGGAGAGGCTGGCAAGCGCCGACAGCTGCGTCAACGACACCTGAGAGTCGGTGCGCCGCCCGCGGAGATGCCGCGTCAGACGCACGACGGCCAACGAGAGATCACTGGCCAGGGTGCGAGTATCCAATGTCACCCTCCGGAGGATACGGCACTACCTGACAAGCGGTTCAGGTAATCGCATCCGTGATGGGTCCGACTGCGAAATAGGCCACGAACAGGCCCGCGACCACCCACAACAGCGGGTGGATCTGCTTGATCTTGCCGCTGAACGCACCGATCACAACCCAGGCGATGAAGCCGACGCCGATGCCGTTCGCGATCGAGTAGGTGAAGGGCATCACGACGATGGTCAGGAACGCCGGCAGCGCGATGTCGAACTTGGTGAAATCGATGTCGCGGACCTGGCCGATCATCAGCGCGCCGACGATCACCAGGGCGGGCGCCGCGGCCTCGATCGGCACCACGGAATACAGCGGGGTCAGGAACATCGCGGCGAGGAACAGCAGTCCGGTGACCACGTTGGACAGCCCGGTGCGGGCGCCCTCCGCGATGCCCGAGGCGGATTCGACGAACACCGTGTTCGAGGAGGCGGACGCGCCACCGCCGACGATCGCGCCTGCACCCTCCACGACGAAGGCCTTCCCGATCCCGGGCAGGTTGCCGTGCTCATCGGCGAGTCCGGCTTCCTTACCGAGGCCGGTCATGGTGCCCATCGCGTCGAAGAAGTTGGCGAGCACCAGGGTGAAGACCAGCAGGCTGGCGGCCAGCACACCGATCCGGGTGAAGGCCCCGAACAGGTTCACGTCGCCGACCAGGCTCAGATCCGGCATCTGCGCGAGCACGTCCGGCATCGTCGGGACGCTGAGGTTCCAGCCGCTCGGGTTCACCCCCTTCGAGGGGCCGACATGCCAGATCGCCTCGATGATCGCGGCCAGCACCGTCGTCACCACGATGCCGATGAGCAGGCCACCGCGGACCTTGCGCGCCACCAGGATTCCCATCAGCAGCACGCCGAAGACGAAGATCACCGTCGGCCAAGTGGAGATGGAGCCGCTGATTCCCAATCCGACAGGAACGCTGGTGCCCGCGACATCCGGGATGCGCCGGACGAAGCCGGCGTCGACGAATCCGATGAACGCGATGAACATGCCGATACCCGCGACGATGGCCGACTTGAGCGCGTCGGGGACCGCGTTGAACACCGCGGTCCGGAAGCCCGAGATCGCCAGCACCACGATGATGATGCCGTCGATCACCACCAGGCCCATCGCCTCCGGCCAGGTGACCTGCGGCGCGATCGTCACCGCGAGCAGCGCGTTGATGCCGAGGCCCGCGGCGATGCCGAACGGGTAGTTCGCGATGATGCCGAACGCGATGCTCATGACACCGGCGACGAGCGCCGTCACCGCCGCCACCTGGGTGACCGGCAGGATGTTGCCGAGCACGTCCGTCTTCGCGGCCGCGTCGTCAGGAGAGAAGCTGCCGAGGATCAGCGGGTTGAGCACGACGATGTACGCCATCGCCACGAAGGTGACCAGGCCGCCGCGGACCTCGTTGCTGACCGTGGAACCACGTTCCGTGATCTTGAAGTAGTTGTCCAGGAGCCTCGAGGTTCCAGCCATAGCGTCCAATGTCCCAATCGCCGAAGGTGCGCGTCGCACCTGGGAGGTTAGGGCAAAGGGGAACGGGTAGCTTAATCATGTGACCGAGACCCGCGACGACCCGTTGATCCCTCGCAGGCTCACCGATCCGCGTCCGGTGGTGACGATCGGCACACTCGCCTGGCTGGTCACCACCGCGGTGGTGCTCGCCTCGGGTGAGCGCTGGCACGCGGCGCTGCCGATCTGTCTGGCCGGATTGGCCGTCGGCGCACTCGGATTCACGCTGTTCCTCGTCCAGCGGGCCGCCGCGCGCCGCGGCAGCAAGGGCGCGCAGCGCGGCCTGAGCTGACCGGGCCTAGACCCGGCTCGGCTCCATCGTCGGGTCGTCCCCGGCCTCGAACTCCTCCAGCTCGTCGTACTCGTCGTGATACTCCTCACCCGCGACCGGATCCTCCGTTCGCCTGCGCCACCAGAGCGTCACCGCCACGGCGGCGGCCACCAGCGCCAGCAGTACCAGGACCGCGAACCAGAACCTCGGACCGTAGTAGCCGCTGAGCGTCATCCGGAGGGCGTTCCTCGCGTAGGTGAGCGGCATCAGTGCCTGCAGCCAACGGAACGGCTGCGGCATCTGCTCGATCGGGAACACACCGCCGAACGAGAACAGCTGGACCATCAACAGACCCAGCGCGATGAAGGTGCCGTTGACGGCACCGAAAACGACGGTGAGCATCCGGGCGAGCGCGAGGGCCGCCGCGCCGATCAGCAGCATCACCGCGACCATCATCACCACGCTCGGCGGCTCCGCGCCCGTCAGGGTGATCGCGGCGATCGAGGCCAGCACGGCGCCGCCTGCCATGATCGCGGCGGGCATCCGGTAGCGCCGGAGCCCGTCGCGCCTGGTCGGCCTGATCACGAACCAGATGAGGATCCCGAGCAGGAACAGCGCCACGGACATCACCACCGGCACGGCACCGGGACCGAAACCGGCCGCGACGTTGATGTTCTGCGGGCTCAGGCTCACCGGTGACGCGAGCATCGCGGCCGTGGCCTTGCGCTCGTCCGGCGTGAACGCAGGCACCTGTGCCGCGCCGTCGGCGAGACCCTTGGCGAGCTCCGCGCTGCCGTCGTCGAGCTGTCCGACTCCGACCTGGAGCTCACCGAGGCCGTCGCGCAACTGCACGCCGCCCGCGTCGAGCTGTCCCAGTCCGGAGTTCAGCTCGGCCGCGCCCGCGTCGAGCTGGTGCGCACCGTCGGCCAGTTGACCCAGCCCGCCCGACAGTTCGCCTGCACCCGCGGCCGCGGACTGAAGCCCGCCCCGGTAGTCCGCCGCCGGGTCCGAGAGCTGGAAGGCGAGCTCCCGCGCGCCCGCTTGCAGCTGCTTGAGCTGGCCAGCCACGTCCTCGTCACCGGTCGGGAGCCCGGCGGCGACCATCGTGTCGACGAGCGGACCGACCACCGTGTCGATCACCTCGCTGATCTGCTTGGCGCCCGCGCCCAGCTCGTCGGTGCCCGAAACCAGCTGCGAGAGGCCGTTGTTCAGTTCGGCCGCGCCCGCCGCTGCCTCATCGGCGCCCGCGGCGAGCTCCGAGGCGCCCGCGGAGAGCTCCCCGCTGCCCGCGTACGCCTCGCTCAGGCCCGAGGAGAGCTCGACGCTGCCGTCAGCGAGCTGGGTGGTGCCCGACAGCGCCTCCCCGGTACCCGCCGAGAGCTGGCGAGCCCCCGAGGCGGCCTCCTCGAGCCCCTTGCCCACGTCGCCGAGCCCGACGAGCACCTGGTCCACCGACTGCTCGCCGATCGATTCGGAGACCGCGGACCGCACCTGCGCCATCAGACCCTCGCCGACCGGCGTCGCGACCAGGCTGTTGTGGTCGTTGTAGACGACCTCGAGCCGCGCCTTCTGCGCGTCGGGCGTCCCGGCGCTGGCGATGTCGGCGCTGAAGTCCTGCGGGATCACCAGCGAGAAGTAGTACTCCCCGTCCTCGACACCCGCGGTGGCCTGCTCCAGGTCCACCTCCTGCCAGGCGACATCGCCACTCTCGATCAGCGAGGCGGCCACGTCCTTGCCTGCCTCGAGTCGGGTGCCGTCCATGTCCGCGCCCGCGTCGTTGTTGACGATCGCGACGGGCAACCGGTCGAGGGTGTCACCGGGGTTCCACAGCGCCCACATGTAGAAGCCGATGAGCGCCAGCGGGGCGATCACGATAGCGGCGAGCACTCCACGGCTGAGATGGATCCGACGCGTGGGCTGGTCGGGAACGCCAGGGGTGGCTGCTGCCGCCATGGGGTGACCTCTTCTCGTGACCGCAAAGCTGGACGATCGTCCAAAGCGGTCACCTTAGGGAAGACGGCGCTCCATTGGCAGAGTTTCGCGAAGATTTAACAATCGCCCAGATCCACAGACCCGCCCAGGCGGCGCCGAAGAGCCAGCCCGCGATCACGTCCGTGAGCCAGTGCGCACCCAGGTAGACCCGGGAGAGCCCGACCGCCAGCGTCCACAGGCCCAGCCCCACGAACACAATGGGGGTGTTCCAGCGTGGCCCGCCGATCCGGACGATCACCTCCGCAACGACGCACACCAGGATCGACGACATCATCGCGTGCCCGGACGGGAACGAATGGGTCAGCTCGACCACCAACCGTGCCGGCTCCGGCGGCCGTTCCCGGCCGAACGCGAGCTTGAGCAGGGACATCACCAGCTGGCCGGTGAACATCGCGCCTCCGACCAGCAGCGCCTCCGGTCGATGCCGTCGCGCCAGCAGGGCGAGCACGATCACCGAGGTGATCACCCACGAGGCCACCGTGCCACCGAGATTCGTGATCACCGTGACGACGTCGGTGAGCCAGGGTGTGCGGATCCCGACCATGAAATCCAGCACCGTCTGGTCAATCGGCATCCGGCCGGCCCCTTTCGAGATCCTGTCGCTCCGCAGGCTCCGCTCCGGGACATGGTCGCTCCGCAGGCTCCGCTCCGGGACATGGTCGCTCCGCAGGCTCCGCTCCGGGACATGGTCGCTCCGCAGGCTCCGCTCCAGCCAGCAACCCGCGCTCCGTGCAGTGCGTCCGCCCCTCCTCGTCCACCCACCACGGCAGTTCGACGTCGCCCCGCACCGCCCCGCTCAGCCGAACGGTCAGGCGGTCGTGCACCACCAGGGTGCCCTCGGGCAAGGGCAGTCCAAGCGCGATGTGGGCGAGCACCGCGGCGGGCTCGCGGTCCCAGGCGCTGACGCGGCGGCCTGCGCCGAGCACCTCGCCGCGAATCGCCTCGGACGCGGGTGGCAGGTCGAGCAGCTCGGCCAGCCCGGCCGCGCTCGGCAGATCACCGACCACCAGGAGCTCCGACGGCACGGCCGCCGCCAGCCAGGGCCGGTCCAGCACGACGGCCTCGGCCGGGTCGGCCAGCTGCCCGGACAGCGTCCGGACCGCCGCGGGCGGCGAGAGCTCGTCGAGGTCGAGGATCCCCGACGCAGTCGCCTCCGCCAGCAGCCGGTGCGTTCGCGCCACCACAGCGGGGCCCGGGTCCCGGTCGCGGTCGGCGAGCCGGTCCAGCAGCAATTCCGCCATCTCGACACCGTCGACCCGGTCGGCGGCCACGACCCCCGACAACGCCGCGGCGTCCGGGTGCTCGAACACGTCGAGCAGCCCCTCAAAGGTGTGATCGTCGGGCCGGCGCATCGACCCCAGCCGGACCCCACCCAGGCGCGCGTGCCTGCGCAACCACCAGGCGGTGTACCCGATCCGATCCGAGAGCAGCGCCGCGGTCGCGGGCTCACCGGCCAGCAGGCCGAGCGCCTCCGGCCAGGCGCAGGAGTCCACGAGGTCGAGGTCACGGACGGCGAGCAGCACCTCCGGATCCTCCTCGAGTGTCGACCACCAGGCGTCCTCGTCATCGAGGTCCTGCTCGGGTCCGGTCGGCAGGTCCGCCCGGAGCACGGTGAATCCCCAGCCGACCCCGACTCCGCGCAGCGCTGCCTCGCCGAACCGCTCGACCAACTTCGGCGACACCGTCCCGAACGGCGAGTCCGCCGCCAGCACGCGGGCGAGCGGCGCGCCCGGCAGCAGCAACTCGTCCGCGGCGCGCAGCATTCCGTCCTCATCCGGCAGGGGCAGTTGGCCGAGCCAGCCGGGCAGGTCACCCGCCGCGGCGGCGACCGCGGACAGCGACAGCACCGGTTCAGCGAGTTCGCTTGCGGCGGTGGGATCGTCGAGATCAATGTCCTCGATCGCCGACCGCAGGGCGGGGTCGGCGAGAACGTCGAGCGCGGATGCGCTGCCCGCCCCGAGCCTGCCGAGCAGCCGGTGGGCGGCATCGGGATGCACCAGCCGGATCCAATGGACCCCGTGTGCGTCGATGCCGTGACCGAGCGCCCCGAGGTCGTGGCCGAGCACGACGGTTCGCGGGCCGGTCACCGTGCGACCGTCCGTCAGCGGCACCGGGATGGCGGCCAGCTCTTCCGCGGCGACCGAATCCACGACCAGCGGCTCCAGCGCCACGTAAAGCCTTCCCCACCAACCCGGTTCGCGATGGATCCCGGCGAGCAGCTCGGTCAGGTGCGCCAGCCCGATGCGGTGCACCCCGACGGCGGACAGCGCCTGGGCCTCGCGCTCGGTGGACAGCGCGGGACCGAGCAGCCCGGGGATCACGTCCTGCAGCAGATCGGCGAGCTCCGCCGTCAGCCCCGGCAGCACGACGGCGGATCCCGGCACCAGCGCCATGCCGTCGGCGCCCGGCAGCCAGGCGTTGCCGGTCAGCTCCCGCAGTACCGCCTCGCGCAGCACCGCATCCACCTCACCGCGCGCGAACCCGGGCAGTGGGACCAGCCGCAGTCGTTGCGACTCAGGAAGCGCCGCAACGAAATCGGCATATCCGTCGGCCAGGTGCTCGAGGGCGGCACCCGGCATCAGCCGTCTGCGGTCGGGCTGCAGCGCCGCGTCCGCGATCAGGATCGCAGGCAGCGACAGTTCCTCGTCCGACCGGGTCGGCGCGCGCAGCACATCGGCGGAGACCGGGCGGACCCGTCCGTCGCTGACCGGCACCGCCCAGCGCGCGGACGGGGCCGCCGAGTACTGCCACCAGGTGCGCTCGCCGACCGACGGGAGCGGAGCGACCTGAACCCGGAGCTCGGTCAGCCCGTCGGCGAGCGGCCGCTCGGATCGGGTGAACGTCTGGTCGGCGAGCTCGATCGACGCCAGCGCCGGCAGCTCCAGCAGCAGGTCGGGGGCGTCCTCGGCCAGTTGCCGCAGCAACTCCTCCCCGTCCACGCCCGGTCGCAGCGCCAGCACCACCTCCGAGTCGAAACCGGCGGCGGGCGCCGCGTCGGTGGGCCACACCAACCGCAGTACGGGCACGCCCCGCTCGGGTTCGTCCAAGCCGGCGGCGCGGAGTTCGTCGCGGGTCCGCTCGGCGGAGAAGACGATCGAGCCGGTCTGGGACCGCACCTCGACCTCGTCGCTCACCGACAGCACGGCGGTGAATCCGACCCCGAACCTGCCGACCACCGGCCCGCCGTCGGTGTCCTTACCCGAGACCCGCAGCGCGGACAGGGCCTGTACCCCCGCCTGATCGAGGGGGACGCCGGTGTTCGCGACGTGCAGTCGGGTGCCGTCGAGCGTGATCCGCATCGCCCCCGGCACCCCGGCCCTTGCGGCGGCGTCCGCGGCGTTCTGGGCCAGCTCGGTCAGCAATCGGTCGCGGTATCCCGCGGCCGCGAGGTCGGCCTCGGTTGCGGCATCCTCGCGGAGCCTGGTCGGCGAGGAACGCCACGCGAGCAGCGTCGATTCCCTCAGCGCATCGGCGCCGAAGGGATCGGCGACCGTCAGTCCGTCGATGCCGGTTCCCCGGCGGCGTCGGAGGTCGGTGCCTCGTCCGCGGGCGCCTCGGCTGCGGGCACCTCGTCCGCGGGCACCTCGTCCGTGACTGCCCCGGCTGCGGGTGCCTCCACCTTCGGTTCCGGCAGCGCGACCATTTCCACCGCGCCGTCGTCGTAGGCGTCGAACTGCGGGCTACCCGCGCCGGTGGGCAGCGTGGTGTCCGAGTGGGCGCCGCAGCCGTACTCGGCGTACACGACGTGACCGTCGGCGGCCATCTCGTTGCCACACACCCCGAACGCCACCTTCAGCGAACCGGACAGCGGCAGATAGAACCCGCACAGCTCGCAGGTGGACGGCGCGGCCTTCGCCATCTCGGAGTCGGGACCGTAGTCGCCCTCGCGCCAACGCTCCGCGGCGTCCAGCCGGCCCTCGAGACTCATGACCTGCTTGCGGCCGAGGCCGACCTCGAGCGCCACCTCGTCGACCGCGGGGTCGCCGGTCGCCACGTAGCCGGGCACCAGCCGCGGGTCGCTCGGCAGCGGGGCCAGCAGGTCGCCCGGCGAGAGGTCGCCGGGGCGGATCCGCTCGTCCCACGGAAGCCAGTCGGGCGCGGTCAGCGCGTCAGGACCGGGCAGCAGGGCCAGCTCACTGACGGTCGCCCGATCGGACTCCGGGTCGGCCGCGAGAACCACCGCCCACTGCCAGCCGCGGTAACCGGGCAGCTGCGCGGAGAACCGATGGGTGGCGGCGCACTCGCCCTCGGAGGTGACGCCCAGATGTGCACCGACTTCCCCCTCGCCGAGGTCGATCAACGCCTGACGGGCCAGGTCCACAGCATCGGCGAGGACGGGGCGCACGGGGGCAAGCTCGGGGGCAGATTGGGCACTCACACCCCCATTTTGCCGTATCGCAGCAAATCACCGGCGCAACGGGCTGCAATGCTGGTCCGATGACCGGGCGACGGCTACCCCAGATCGCGGCCGCTGTGGCCGCCTTGATGCTCACCGGCTGCACCAACGCGGCCACGAATTCCGGCACGGAACCGGACGCGGACCGCGTCGAGCGACTTCGCGTCGAGGTCGTGGGCGAGCGGCCACACGACCGGGGGGCCTTCACCCAGGGCCTCGAGGTCTCGGACGGCGAACTGCTCGAGGGCACCGGCATGGCCGGACGGTCGGACATGCGGGCCGCCTCGTTGGAAACCGGCGTGGAGCGGCTCCGGGTGCCGGTGCCCGAGCAGATGTTCGGCGAGGGCATCACCGTCGCGGGCGACACCGTCTGGCAGATCACCTGGCGCGACGGCGTGGCGATCGCGCGCGACCGCGACACTCTCGCCGAGCGCTCCCGCACGAGCTACGAGGGCGAGGGCTGGGGCCTGTGCGCGCAGTCGGACCGCCTCCTGATGAGCGACGGCTCGGACACCCTCACCTTCCGCGACCCGGTCACCTTCGAGCCGCGTGGCACCGTGGCGGTCACGCTCGACGGGCAACCGCAGGACCGACTGAACGAACTCGAATGCGTCGGGGACACAGCGGTTTACGCGAACGTGTGGCAGACCCAGCAGATCGTGCGGATCGACCCGGACTCCGGCCGGATCACCGCGGTGATCGACGCGTCGGGCCTGCTCACGGACGAGGAGAGCCGCTCGGTGGACGTGCTCAACGGGATCGCGGAAGTGCCGGGCACCGACCGATTCCTGATCACGGGCAAGTACTACCCACGCCTGTTCGAGGTCCGCTTCGTGCCCTGACAGCCGCGACGGGCGAGGCGTGTGGTCCTTTGTCGCCCATCTAGGACAGAATTGACCCGTGACCGGACCACGCGTGCCCAACGATCCCGACGGGAGTCGGGCATCCGACGACCTCGGACCGGGCCAGGGCCATCCGGGATTCGAGAACTATCCGCCGACGCGCCGGACCTCGGCCCGCCGCGCGCCGCTGCCCCCGCTGCATCCCGTGGGTGACACCCGACAGGGTTCCTCCGGTGAAACCCGGCAGGGCTCCTCGAGTGAAACCCGGCAAGGTTCCTCGCCGAAGCCGCCACCGATTCCCCGCAAGCTCACCGTCACCCGGGTGGCGGCGATGCGCAGCCGTGAACTGACGAACAGGGGCATCGCCACCTTCCACCGGGCGGCCAAGGCCGACGGCGCCGAGAAGTCGGGACTGACCGCGCTGACCTATGCGGTGATGGCGAACTTCGCCACCGACGCCGCCATCGCGGTCGCGTTGGCGAACACACTGTTCTTCTCGGCCGCCACCGGCGAGGACAAGACCAAGGTCGCGCTGTACCTGCTGATCACCATCGCCCCGTTCGCGGTCATCGCCCCGCTGATCGGCCCGATGCTCGACCGACTGCAGCACGGCCGACGGCTCGCGCTTGCATCCTCGTTCGCGCTGCGCACCGTGCTGGCGGTCGTGCTGGTCTTCAACTTCGACAGCTGGGGCCTGTATCCGGCCGCGCTCGCGATGATGGTGCTGAGCAAGTCCTTCTCGGTGCTCAAGAGCGCCGTCACCCCGCGCGTGCTGCCGCCGGAGATCGACCTGGTCCGGGTGAACTCCCGACTGACGGTCTTCGGACTGATCGGCGGCACCATCGGCGCGGGGGCGGTGGCAGGAGCGCTCGCGCTCATCGTCAGGTCGTCCTCGGGGCCGTTGTGGTTCGCCGCCGCGGTCGCCGCACTCGGCGCGTACCTGAGCATGCGGATCCCGGCATGGGTGGAGGTCACGGAGGGCGAGGTGCCCGCCACCCTGACCTATCACGGCGACGACGCGCGCACCGAGCCGATCGGCAAGGACGCGGGCGAGGCGGCGAAGGCGAGCAAGCGGCGCCAGCCGCTCGGCCGCGCAGTCATCACGGGTCTGTGGGGTAACAGCACGATCCGGGTGCTGACAGGGTTCCTGACGCTCTACATCGCCTTCGTCGCGAAGTCCCGCACCGAGCACGAGCCGATGGCGCAGGCCGCGATGCTGGCCCTGGTGGGCGCCGCGGCCGCGATCGGCAACTTCGCGGGCAACGCCACCGGCGCGCGGCTCAAGCTCGGCAGACCGTCGGTGATCGTGCTGCGCTGCACGGCCGCCGTCACCGCGATCGCGATCATCGCCGCCCTCACCGACAGCCTGCTCACCGCGGCGCTGGCCACCCTGGTCGCGTCGGGCGCGAGCGCGCTGGCCAAGGTGTCGCTGGACGCCTCGCTGCAACACGACCTGCCCGAGGAGTCCATCGCCTCCGGCTTCGGGCGCTCGGAGACCGTCCTGCAGCTGAGCTGGGTCATCGGCGGGGCGCTCGGCGTGCTGCTGCCCACCGAGTACTGGATCGGATTCTCCGTGGTGTCGGTGCTGCTCGTGCTCGGCCTTGTCCAGACCTTCCTCACCTACCGGGGTTCGACGCTGCTCCCCGGCCTCGGTGGCAAACGCCCGAATGTGGCCAACCAGGAGATCACTCGACCGATCTCCGCGAACGCAGGGAACCGAACGTCGTGACCAAGACAAAGAAGATCGTCCTCATAGGGACCCTGGGGCTGCTGATCGCGCTCGCCGGGTTCGCGGCCGTCGTCACCGCGCTGGTGCGGGGCGCGGACGAGGAGCCGCCGACGGTCACCGCGTTCGCGGGCGGCAAGTCCCTCGTGGTGGAGCCGACCCAGTACTGCAACCTCTATCTGGAGGACTGCGTGGAGAGCCCCGTCGCCGAGCTCCAGGTCCCCCGCGGCAAGCCCCTGCAGATCTCCCTGCCCGGCGACATCGCCGACGGGCTGTGGCGAGTGGTGATGGTCTACCAGCTCGACGACGGCCGGGTGGGCGTCGACGAGCGATACCACTCGCCGGGCGAGTCCCTCGCGATCACCGTCGAGACCCCGGAGGGCATGCAGCTCAACGGCATCGAGATCCAGCAGCCGTCGGCCGTGGTCAACGAGCAGGGCCTGCCGTTGGTGCACGCGACGTGGGCCATCAAGACCGCCTGATCGGGTACAGCAACGCCGAGGGGCACCGTCGCGTGACGGTGCCCCTCGGCGTTGGTGTCGGGTGCGGCTAGCTGTCGAGCTCGCGGGCGACGGCGCGCACGACCTCGGAGATGCGCTGCGCGGTCTTGCGGTCCGGGTACTTGCCCTTGCGCAGGTCGGGCTGCACCTTGGCCTCGAGCAGGGTGATCATGTCCTCGACCATGCCGTGCAGCTCGTCGGGCGTGTGCTTGCGCACGGTGTCGTCCTTGCGGGCTCCACCGCCCTGCCGGATCGACGGCGCCGGATCGAGCACCTTGAGGCTCAGCGCCTGCGGACCACGACGTCCCGCGGCCATCCCGAACTCGACGCGCTGGCCCGCCTTCAGGCCCTCGACACCGTCGGGCAGCGCAGACGAACGGACGTAGACGTCCTCCCCCTCTTCCTGGGAGAGGAAGCCGAAGCCCTTTTCAACGTCGTACCACTTGACCTTGCCGGTAGGCACTGCGTTCACCTGCTCATCTACATAAATGAACGCGCCCCACCGTTTGCGGGACGCGATGGACCGAAGTCTACCCCCGCGTGCCCCTCCCGAGCACCGGGGTTTGCGGGGGATACGGTTGGAAGGTGGTCAGCCAATCCTCTCCCCGCGGCAACGGTCTCTTCCGTGCCGCACTCCTGTTCTTCTTCGTCGGCGTCCTCGCCATCGTTGCGATCTTCGTGGTGGCTGCGACCGGCCACGAGCCGGGACTGGCGCTGTACCTGATCGCCCTTGCCTGCCCGATCGGGTTCCTGCTCGGCATTGCTTTCGCGCTGCGGTCCGGCCGCCGCGTTCGAAGAGAGGGAAACCAATGAGAATCCTGCTCAACATCATCTGGCTGATCTTCGGCGGACTCTGGCTCGCGCTCGGCTACTTCGTCGCGGGCATCATCTGCTGCATCCTGATCATCACCATCCCGTTCGGGATCGCGTCGTTCCGGATCGGTGTCTACGCGCTGTGGCCGTTCGGCAAGACCGTCGTCGAGCGCCCGACGTCGGGGATCGGCTCGTTGATCGGCAACGTGATCTGGCTGATCGTGGCCGGCATCTGGCTCGCCATCGGCCACGTGGTGAGCGCGATCGCGATGGCGATCACGATCATCGGGATCCCGCTCGCCATCGCGAACCTGAAGATGATCCCGATCTCGCTGATGCCGCTCGGCAAGGAGATCGTGGACGTCGGTGCGGCGCCCACGTCGTCAACGAGCTTCCCGGCATGACCCCGCCGCCCCGCGCCACCCCGGCCGCGGGGCGCGCACTCCCCTCTCACCCGCTGTTCCTCGGCTCACTCGGTGCCCTTGCCCTCGCCGTGATCGTGGCGCACGACCGGGTGGTGCCGATGGGATACCCGCTGTGGGGCCTGTTCCAGAACGGCCTCGACCTGCTGGTCTACCGCAGCGGCGGCGCCACCGTTCTGCGGTCGGACGGGCTCTACGACCACGCACTGCACGGCGGCATGTGGTTCACCTATCCGCCGTTCTCGGCCGTCCTGTTCGCCCCGCTCAACGCCGTCTCGGCGGAGCTCACCACCCTCCTCGGATACCTCGCGAACTTCGGGATCCTCTACGCCGTCGTCCTGCTGTGCTGGCGGCAACTCGGGTACCGGACGGATCGCCGGCTGTACGTGGCGACCGGGCTGATGGCGGTCATCTTCACCTGGCTCGAGCCGGTCCGCACCACGATCTGGCTGGGCCAGATCAATCTGCTGTTGATGCTGTTGATCGTGTGGGATCTCGGGCGTCCCGAGGGCAGCAGGCTGCGCGGGATCGGCGTCGGGATCGCGACCGGGATCAAGCTGACGCCCGGCCTGTTCATCGTCGAACTGCTCGTCACCAGGCAGTGGCGCGCG
This sequence comes from Rhodococcus sp. PvR044, assembly GCF_040548995.1. Lineage (NCBI taxonomy): Bacteria > Bacillati > Actinomycetota > Actinomycetes > Mycobacteriales > Nocardiaceae > Rhodococcus > Rhodococcus sp. PvR044. The sequence goes on along the minus strand of NZ_JBEPSX010000015.1, from coordinate 49,823 downwards.
GCGGCGACCGCGATCGCCGGGTTCCTCGCGACCGTCGCCGTCGGGTTCGTGGTGATCTTCTCGGACTCGTGGTCCTACTGGACCGCGGTGATCCTGCACTCGACGCGAATCGGCGAGACCGCGTGGCCCGCCAACCAGTCCGCCGCCGGGGTACTGGCCCGCTGGCTGGACGTCGCGGACCCGCCGCTGATGCTGTGGGCGCTCTTCGCGGCCGCACTGACCGCTCTCGGGCTCGGCGCCTCCTGGCTGGCGCACAAGCGCGGACAGGCGCTGCTGGCCACCACCATGTGCGGGTTGACCTCCGCGGCGGTCTCGCCGTTCTCCTGGGGCCACCACTGGGTGTGGTTCGTGCCATTGCTGGTCCTGGCTATGCACCGCGCGCTCGGCGCCGGGCGGGCGACCGCCTGGCTACTGCCCGCGGCACTAGCGCTGCCCCTGCTCTGCTGGACCCATGAGTTCCCGGACAGCGTGCAGGCGATCGGCCTGTTCATGGTCCCCACCTCCGATGCGCTGGCTCCGTTCTTCGCCGCGGTGTATCCGCTGATGTTCGTCGTCATCGCCGTCGCCACGCTGATCGCGCTGCGGCCGCGCCGGGGCCTGGGACCGCGACTGCGCCGTGCGGAGCCCGAGGTCAGCGCCGATCGAAACTGTGATCTACCTCACATCACGGTAACATAACAGGACGGTCTCGGGCCGAGGCGACCCAATCTGACCTGCGAATACGTCGGAATTTTCGGGCGAAACGCCGAAAGAATCGAAATTTAGGTAACAGATGACTACACGGCCTCGGCCACGTACGGTCATCTGCGGCCGGAGAAGTTCGGCCAGATCCGATCCGCCGCGCCAAACCTCGTCCCGCGGAACCGGATTCCTACGAATTACCCAGGGACGAGGACGGGGGACCCACGTCCCCAGTGGACACCGAGGAAATCGCGCAAGCGAATTCCTCTTGGGGTGAAGCCAGACCCGCACCATCCAGGAGCGGCGAGGCCGGGCGACCTCTCAGCCCGAACCCGACAGCTGACCTCGCAGGCGCGTGAGGAGAGGAAAACCCGCATGAGCACTGGACGCCACCGCAAGCCCACGAACACCCGCCGCAACGCAGCCAAGGTCGTCGTGACCGGCGCAGTGTTGGGCGCAGCCGGCGCGGCCTTCGCGGCCCCGGCCAACGCAGCCCCCGATTCCGACTGGGACCGCCTCGCGCAGTGTGAAGCAGGCGGCAACTGGGGCATCAACACCGGCAACGGCTACCAGGGTGGACTGCAGTTCTCCCCCAGCACCTGGAACGCCCACGGTGGTGGCCAGTACGCCGCGACCGCCAACCAGGCCACCCGTGAGCAGCAGATCGCGGTCGCCGAGAAGGTCCTCGCCTCGCAGGGTTGGGGCGCCTGGCCGTCCTGCTCCTCGAGCCTCGGCCTGACCAGCGGCTCGACCCCGCGCTCCGCCCCCGCCGCCGAGGTTGCCCCCGCGGCCGAGCTGCCCGCCGTGACCAGCCTCCCGACCACCGACGGCGCCGCCGACGTGCTCGACAGCCTCGACAGCGCCCTCGAGGCGGTCCAGGCCAAGGGCGTCGCGCTCGATCCGCAGATCGAGGCGCTCTTCGAGCAGGCCAAGCTGAACCCCCAGGTCATCGACTTCCTGAAGGCCAACTCGGGTCTCCTGCCCCGCTGAGACCCCCCTTCACGTGAAAGGCCCCGCACCTACGAGGTGCGGGGCCTTTCGCGTTCGGTATCCGAGGTCAGCGATTGATGACCGTGTGCGGGTGGGTGTAGGGCAGTTCAGAAACGGGGAGAGGGAACTCGGTGTCCTCCCCGAACGGGGACAGCCCACCGGAGCGGCTCGACGAGAGCTCTGTGACGGCATGATCGCCATCCTGGAGTTCCGGCGCCGGCCAGCCTGGATCTACGTATCGCTTGCTCGAATTGTTAGCCACAGTCCCATTTTGGCAGGAGCTCGCGCCGTGGTACACCCCAGGTCTCTAATCTGATAGTTGATGACCGATACCGAAGGTGCTGCCCCGGCCGCCGAATCACCTCACGGCACCGCCGTGCCCGACAGCCTGCTCGCCTGGCTGACCGCAAGGACCGATGCGGAGCTGGCCGAACTGCTCAGGCTGCGCCCGGATCTCGCGGTGCCGCCACCGGCGAACCTGGCGGTCCTTGCGGCCCGCGCCGAACAGCGCGCATCGGTGCTTCGGGTCGCCGACGACCTGAACGTCCTCGAACTCACCGTGATCGGCGTGCTCTCGCTCGAACGCGGAGCGGAGGTCGGGGTCCGGCGCGAGGTCCTCGCGGAGGCGCTCGCCGGACGGGCGCCGGTCAAGACCGTCGACCGGGCACTGAAGGCACTGCGGGCCCGGGCACTGGTCTGGGGCACGCAGGTGCTGCGGGTCGTCGCGACCGCGAACGACGCCGTCACCTGGCGGGTCGACCGGCCACAGGAGCCGATGTCCGCCGCGCAGGTCATCGCGGGCCTGGCGACCGTGACCGATGCCGAGCGCAGGCTGCTCGAGACCCTGGCCACCAGCTCGCCGATCGGCCGCACCCGCGACGCCGCGCCCGGCACCCCACCCGACCGGCCCGTCCAGCGACTGCTGTCGCTCGGCCTGCTGACCTGGGTGGACGAGCAGACCGTCGAGCTGCCCCATCAGGTCGGCCAGGCGCTGCGCGGCGAGACGATCACCGACCCGATGGCCCTGACCCCGCCGCCGATCCGCACCAACAAGCAGAAGATCGCGGACGTGAACGCGATCGCGGCGGGCGAGGCGCTCGAACTGATCCGGCACTGCGAGGACCTGATCGCGGCCCTCGGGGACCAGCCCGCACCGACCCTCAAGGCGGGCGGGCTCGGGGTCCGCGAGACCAGGCGCCTTGCGAAGGCGGCGGGCGTCGACGAGAACCGGGTGAGCCTGATCGTGGAGCTGCTGTCCGCGGCCGGCCTGATCGCGAGCGGGGCCCCCGACCCGGCTCCGGCCGCCGACACCGGCGACGACTACTGGGCACCGACGGTCGCCGCGGATGCCTGGCTCAACACCGGCACCGCCCAGCGGTGGTACACCCTCGCCCACGGCTGGCTGGAGATGCCGCGCAGGCCATGGGTGATCGGGCTGCGTGATCCCAACGACAAGGCGATCGCCGCACTGTCCGAGGAGGTGCGCGCATCCGGCGCCCCCCGCGACCGCAAATTCGTGCTCGAGCTGCTCGGCGAGCTCGCGCCGGGGCAGGGCGCGACCACGTCCGAGCTCGCCGCGCTGGTCGCGTGGCGGCGCCCGCGCTGGTCCGGCCGGTTCGGTGCGGGGGCCGTCGAACACACCGTCGCCGAGGCGGCCGCGGTCGGGCTGATCGGCCGCGGCGCGCTCGCGTCACCTGGCCGAGGACTGCTACACGGGGCCACCGCGGAGGCGGTGGTCGCCGAGATGACGGCGAGCCTGCCCGCCCCCATCGACTACGTCCTGGTGCAGGCGGACCTGACGGTGATGGCTCCCGGCCCGCTCATCCCGGAGCTCCAGGAGCAAATCACCCTGGTCGCGGACATCGAATCGGCGGGCGCGGCCACCATGTACCGGATCCGGGAGGACAGCGTGCGGCGGGCGCTCGACGCCGGGAAGAGCGCCGCGGAGCTGCACGCGCTGTTCGAGAAGCGCTCGAAGACGCCGGTGCCGCAGGCCCTGACGTACCTCATCGACGATGTCGCGCGCAGGCACGGCCAGCTGCGGGCGGGGGTGGCGTCCTCGTTCATCCGCTGTGAGGACCCGGCGCTGCTCGCCGAGGTGCTGGCCTCCGCGGTGGCCGAGCAGCTGGCGCTGCGTGCCCTTGCCCCGACCGTCGCGATCTCGCAGGCGCCGCTGGGCGAGGTGCTCGACCAGCTCCGGTCGGCTGGGTTCGCGCCGGCGGGTGAGGACTCCTCCGGCGCGATCGTGGACCTGCGACCGCGCGGTGCCCGGGTGCCGCGACGCCGGACGCGTCCTGCGCTGCGGATGCCCGCGGTACCCACCGACGACCAGCTCGGGTCCCTCGTCAGCCAGCTGCGGGCCGGCCAGCGGGCCGCAACCGCCCCGCGCGGTCAGGGCGTGCGTTCGGACGGCAGCCGGGCGGGCGGCGCCGCGACGATGGCACTGCTGCAGCTGGCGGCGAAGGTGCGGCGCAGCGTGGCGATCGGTTATGTGGACGCGCAGGGCGTCGCGACGGAGCGCGTCGTCGATCCGATCAGCGTCGGTGGTGGTCAGCTCGATGCACTGGACCCGGACACCGGGGCGGTCCGCCGATTCACCCTGCACCGGATCACCTCGGTGAACCTCCTCGACTGATTCCGGGCCGCGCGGGCAGGAAAAGCACGCCCGCGTGCGCGACTGGCTTTTTCCTGGAAATGACGTATGGTCGGCCCAAGTGATTGCCACTTCGAATTCAGGAGCGACAATGGCAGACAAGAAACCCGGCAAGAGCCTGAAGAAACCGGCACAGTCCCTCAAGGAACGACGTGCCGAAAAAAGGGATCGCGCAGCCGATTCCGGAGAGCTGATCAGAAAACGGAAACGCCACTGATGCACACCGAGGCGACCGCACCACCCATCCCCCTGGTCCTCGACACCCTGCACAGCCGGATCGACGAACTAGCCGGGGAGGCGATGTTCTCGAATGCGCGGTCCAGTGGGTATCACGCCGCACTGCGGTCCGCCAGACTGTTCGTGCTGGATGAACGAGCACGGCAGTGCGAACTTCCAGAATGCCGCCCAACCGTAAAAAACAAGAAGGACCATCCGTGAAAAGAACACTTCTCGCCCTGGACCGAATTCAGGCCAGGCTGGAAAATGAACTCGACACCACGGAGGTCCGCACCGAGCGAGACGCCGGATACCGTTCCGGAATTTCCGAGGCGCTCGTGCACGTAATGGAGACGAAGAAAAGGGTAGCCACACAACGGTGACGCACTAAAAGTGAAGGATTCTCCGGATCGCGGGAGAATCCTTCACTTTTTTCGGCCACGGACACGGATCAGCCGGGACCGCGGTGCCTGTGACGACCACCCCACAGCAAAGTGTGGACAATGGAGTGGTTGTCTACGTAGGAGGCGCACGTGACCGACGGCCCCTTGATCGTCCAGTCCGACAAGACCCTGCTCCTGGAGGTCGACCACGAGCTCGCCGGCCAGGCCCGGCAGGCCATCGCCCCGTTCGCCGAACTCGAGCGCGCGCCCGAGCACGTGCACACCTACCGGGTGACCCCGCTGGCGTTGTGGAACGCGCGCGCGGCGGGACACGACGCCGAACAGGTGGTGGATGCGCTCGTCACGTTCTCCCGGTACGCGGTCCCACAGCCGCTGCTGGTCGACATCGTCGACACGATGGCCCGGTACGGCCGGTTGCAGCTGGTGAAGAGTCCGGTGCACGGCCTGATCCTGGTCAGCATGGACCGGGCGGTGCTCACCGAGGTGATGCGGCACAAGAAGATCTCGCCGATGCTCGGCGCCATGGTCGACGAGGACACCGTCGTGGTGCACCCGAGCGAGCGCGGCCACCTCAAGCAGATGCTGCTCAAGATCGGCTGGCCTGCCGAGGACCTCGCCGGGTACGTGGACGGCGAGGCGCACCCGATCGACCTCGCCTTCGAGGAGGGGCACTGGGAGCTGCGCGACTATCAGCAGATGGCGGCCGACTCCTTCTGGGCGGGCGGCTCGGGCGTCGTCGTGCTGCCGTGCGGCGCGGGCAAGACGATGGTCGGCGCGGCGGCGATGGCCAAGGCCAAGGCCACCACGCTGATCCTGGTGACCAACACCGTCGCAGGCAGGCAGTGGAAGCGTGAGCTGATCGCCAGGACCTCGCTCACCGAGGAGGAGATCGGCGAGTACTCGGGCGAGCGCAAGGAGATCCGCCCGGTCACCATCGCGACCTATCAGGTGATCACCCGCCGCACCAAGGGCGAGTACAAGCACCTGGAGCTGTTCGACTCCCGCGACTGGGGCCTGGTCATCTACGACGAGGTGCACCTGCTGCCCGCGCCGGTCTTCCGGATGACGGCCGACCTGCAATCGAGGCGTCGCCTCGGCCTGACGGCGACCCTGGTCCGCGAGGACGGGCGCGAGGGCGATGTGTTCTCGCTGATCGGTCCCAAGCGGTACGACGCGCCGTGGAAGGACATCGAGGCGCAGGGCTGGATCGCGCCCGCGGACTGCATCGAGGTCCGGGTGACGCTGACCGATGCCGAGCGGATGGCGTACGCGACCTCGGAGCCGGAGGAGCGCTACAAGCTGTGCTCGACGGCACACACCAAGATCGCGGTGGTCAAGTCGATCCTGGACCGGCACCCCAATTCGCCGACCCTGGTCATCGGCGCCTACCTCGACCAACTCGAGGAACTCGGCGAGGCGTTGAACGCACCGGTCATCCAGGGCTCGACGAAGAACAAGGAACGCGAGGCGCTGTTCGACGCGTTCCGGCGCGGCGAGATCCAGACGCTGGTGGTGAGCAAGGTCGCGAACTTCTCCATCGACCTGCCCGAGGCCTCTGTCGCGGTGCAGGTCTCGGGGACCTTCGGTTCCCGACAGGAGGAGGCGCAGCGTCTCGGCCGCCTGCTGCGCCCGAAGCAGGACGGGGGCCAGGCGCACTTCTACTCGGTCGTCGCCCGCGACACGCTGGACGCCGAGTACGCCGCGCACCGCCAGCGTTTCCTCGCCGAGCAGGGCTACGCCTACCGGATCACCGACGCTGACGACCTGCTCGGCCCGACCATCGGGTAGGCCCAGCCATCGGGTAAGAATGGGACCGTGCGCAGCTTCGAGTTCCCCGTCGACCACTCCCACGCCAACTCCGTCAACGAGACGGTCGGCGACGTCCGGCGACTCCGGGTCTCGGCCATCGTCACGGCCATGTTGTTGGCCGGGCTCGCGGCCTGGCTGATCTACCTGGCTCATCCGTGGTCCTACATCGTCGGCGTTGTGGTCGCCCTGCTGGCCGTGACCTCGCTGTGGGTGGCGTTCTGGGCCCCGAAGAAGGTCGGCTCGGTCGAGAAGCTCTACGCCGAGGGCCCGCTGGTGCCCGCCGTGGTGGCGGTGGCCCGGCCCCGCGGGGCCACGCTGCTGGCGCTGGTGGACGTGGCCAAGCCGTCCGCGGATCGCCCGCACTACGCCCTGGTCACCCGCAACATCCGGGCGCTGCCTGGGCATTCTCTGACCAACGTCGGCGAGCGGGTGCCCTCGATCGCGGTGCTCGCCGACCGCAGCAACAAGTCCACCGCGGACACCTGGCAGATGGTCAGCCCGATGCCGATCGCCTGGGGCACCAAGGACCAGAAGGTGATCCGGCGGGCGGCGGACTCGATCAGCGGCGCGGAGTGGAAGCTGCTGGCGAAGTCGATCCCGCTGGCCGAGCAGGTCCCGCGCGCCGAGAACCAGCAGATCCCCGTCGACCCGGCCGACCTGCGCTAGCCGAGGTCCGGCCAGCCCTCGGCCTGCTCCCGAGGATCCTCGTAGAGCAGGCCCGCCACCCATTCGTCGCGCCTGCGCCCGCGCTGGAGTCCGCCCGCGCGCAGCGTGCCCTCGAATCGGAAGCCCACCCGCCGCGCCACAGAAGCGGACTGCTTGTTGCCGACATACGCGCGCCACTCGATCCGTTCCAGCGCCATCCCGTCCGGACGGAAACCGAAGTCGCACACCAGGTTCACCGCCCTTGCCATCAGGCCGCGGCCACGGACCGCCTGGTTCAGCCAGAAGCCGATGTCCGCGGCCGAGTCGTCACGGCAGGCGAGACCGATCATCCCGACCACGGCGCCCGCGGGTGTGTGCCGCATCGCCCAGGTGGGGCTGCGGTCCGCCCATCCGACGGGCACCACCCGCTCGACGAAGCGTTGCGCGTCGTCGTGGGTGTACGGCACCGGCAGCGTGGTCCACTCCCCCACCGCCTCGTCCTGACAGCACCTGACGATGGACTCGACGTCGCCGGGTCCGGGAGGCGTCAGCCACAGACCCTCGTCGTTGAGCGATTCCACGAACATGTCGGCTCCTGCCTCACGTCCCCGCCAGCGCGGGGATCACCTCGCGTTCGAACAGCTCGATGCCCGAGGTGTCGTACGCGGCCTCGGGGAAATAACAGATCCCGTAGCTCAGGCCCTGATCGCGCAGCGCGGTCAGGTTCTCGATGATCTGCTCCGGCGTCCCGACCCCTGGCATCCCGCGGAACGCCGCCATCGACGCCTCCGCGAGGTCCTCGCCCACGAATCTCGCCATCCTGGCCTTGGTCGCGGCCAGGCGGTCCTCGACCTCCGCCTCGGTGGCGCCGATCGCCACGTTGTAGTTCGCCGAACGCACGATCGCGTCGAAGTCGGTGCCGACCGCCGCGCAGTGCTTCTCGAGGACGGCGGACTTCTGGGTGAAGCCCTCGAGGGTGCCGTCGAAATTGGTGTACTGCGCGTACTTCGCCGCGATCTTGAGAGTCACCTTCTCGCCGCCGCCCGCGATCCACAGCGGGATGCCGCCCTCCTGCAGCGGCAGCGGTCGCACGATGGCGCCGTCGACCCGATAGTGCTTGCCGTCCAGGGTCGCTGACCCGGTGCTCCAGGCCTGTCGCAGGATCTGCACGCCCTCGTCGAGACGCGCCAAACGCTCACCGGCGGAAGGGAATCCGTAACCGTAGGCACGCCATTCGTGCTCGTACCAGCCCGCACCGATGCCCATCTCGATTCGGCCACCCGAGATGAGGTCCGCGGTGGCGGCGATCTTGGCCAGGTAGGCGGGGTTGCGGTAGCTGATCGCGGTGCACATCTGCCCGAGCCGGATGGTGGAGGTCACCGCGCCGAGCGCGGACATCACCGACCAGGCCTCGTGCGTGGCCTGGTCGGTGGGTGCGGGCACCGTGTGGAAATGGTCGTACACCCAGGCCGACTCCCACGGTCCGGCCTCGGCCCGCAGCGTGACCGACTTCATCGCGTCCCACTGCTCGGCCGGGTCGATGCCCACCAGGTCCAGACGCCAACCCTGCGGTACGAACATCCCGAAACGCATGCGCTGATCCTACCGAGGAGCCGGCCTGCCCATCAGGCTTCGCTCATGCGCTGTTCCTGGCCTGCGACGCCGCGAACTGGCTGGCCGGATGCGCAAGCCCGTAGTGCCCGCGCAGGGTAGACGCCGTGTAGTCCGTGCGGAACAGCCCGCGGTGTTGCAGGATCGGCACGACCTGGTCGACGAAATCGGTCAGACCGCCAGGCAGGAAGGGCGGCATGATGTTGAAGCCGTCGGCGGCCCCCTGCTCGAACCACAACTGGAGCTCGTCCGCGATCTGCTCCGGGGTGCCCGCGAAGGTCCGATGCCCGCGCCCGCCCCCGAGCAACCCGATGAGCTCCCTCACGGTCAGGGAATCGGATTCGGCCAGCTCCTTGACCAGCTCGTAGCGGCTCTTGTTGCCCTGGATCTCGTGTATGGGCGGCAGCGGCGGCAGGGGCGCGTCGAGGGAGTGCTCGGTGAGGTCGACGCGGAGGATGGCGGACAGCTGCCGGAGCGCGTAGTCGGGCGAGATCAGATCGGTGAACTCCCGTTCCAGCGCCCTCGCCTCGGCCTCGGTCGGGGCGATGAACGGGACGATGCCCGGCAGCACCTTCAACTCGTCCGGGTTGCGCCCGTGGGCGGTCACCCGGGCCTTGAGATCCCGATAGAACTCCTGCCCCTGGGCGAGCGTGCGTTGCGCGGTGAACACCGCCTCGGCGTGCCGCGCCGCGAACTCCTTCCCACTCTCGGACGAGCCCGCCTGCACCAGCAGGGGGCGGCCCTGCGGTGAGCGCGGTGAGTTCAGCGGGCCACGGATCCGGAAGTGCTCGCCATCGTGGTCGATCGCGTGCACCTTGTCCGGGTCGGCGAAGATCCCCGTGTCGGGGTCCAGCACGACGGCGTCGTCCTCCCAGCTGTCCCACAGGGCGACCGCTGCTTCGACGAACTCCTCGGCGCGCTGATACCTGCCGAGGTGATCCGGGATCGCGTCGAGGCCGAAGTTGGCGGCCTCGTCCTCGCCTGCGCTCGTGACGATGTTCCAGCCCGCCCTGCCGCCGCTGATGTGGTCGAGCGACGCGAATTTGCGGGCCGTGGTGAACGGGTCGCTGTAGGTGGTCGAGGAGGTGGCGATCAACCCGATGTGCTCCGTTGCGCCCGCGATCGCGGTGAGCAGGGTGACCGGCTCGAAGGTGGACAGCGCGTTGTGCTTGATGCGAGGGCCGACCGCGAGCCCGTCGGCGAAGAACACCGAGTCGAGCTTGCCGCGTTCGGCGATCCGGCCGAGCTCGGCGAAATGCTCGACCGACCGCACGTCGTCGGCATCGGTGCGCGGATGACGCCAGGCGGCCTCGTGGTGCCCGACGCCCATGAGAAACGCATTGAGGTGAAACTGCTTGGAACGCTGAGACATTGCGATGATCTCCTTAGATCGGACCGACGCGCCAGCGGGACAGGCGGCGCTCGGCGAGGATGAGGATTCCGTTGAAGACGAGACCGAGAAGTGAGATCGCGATGATGCCGGCGTACATCTTCGGGATCTGGAAGTTGTACTGCGATGCCGTGATCAGATATCCCAAACCCGCTTTGGCGCCGACCATCTCGGCGGCGATGAGGACGAGGATCGAGGATGCCGCCGCCATCCGGATGCCGGTGAAGATGGTCGGGACGGCGGCGGGCAGGATCACTTTCTGGAACAGCCGGATCGGTGTGAGGCCCAACGACAGGGCGGACTTGACCAGCAGTGGATCGACCGTCCGGACTCCCGAGATGGTGTTCAGCAGGATCGGGAAGGTGCTCGCGTAGATCACGAGGGCGACCTTCGAGGTCTCCCCGATGCCGAGCACCAGCACGAAGACCGGCAGCAGCGCGAGCGCGGCCGTGTTGCGCAGCAGCTCGAGGATCGGATTCACGAACTCGGCCACCGGGCGGTACCACGCGATGGCGACGCCCAGCGGGATGGCGATCGCGATGGCGACCGCGAACCCGGTCAGCGCCCGGCTCAGGCTCGCGGAGGCATGGTTCCACAGCTCTCCGCTGGCGGCCAGGTCGCCGAAGGCGCCCGCCACCACGGAGAACGGCGGCAGGAACACCTTGTCCACCAGGCCGAGGCGTGGGGCCAGCTCCCACAGCAGGAGGAACAGGCCGATCGCCAGCGATGGCTTGAGCACCCGCCAAGCGGTGGCGCGGACCGCGCGGCCGCCGCGGGCGAGAGCCCCCGGACGTCGTGACGCCGCCTGCGCGGTGCGTGGCACCTGGCCGCGGGCGGCGACCGGCGGCGCGAGCAGTTCGACACTAGACATGGGCCGTCTCCTTCTGTGCGGGCGCCGCCACCTCGAGCTCCTGGTGCTGCGCGCGCGCCACCTCGTCCTGTAGTTGGCTCCAGATGTGGTGGCGGAACTCCCGGAATCGCGCGTCGGAGCGGACATCCGCCGAGGTGCGGTCGATGTCGATGTCGACCACCGTCTTCACGCGACCCGGCCGCGAGGTGAGCACCGCCACCCGCTGCCCCAGGTACACGGCCTCGTCGATGCCGTGCGTGATGAACAGGATTGTCTTGCCGGTGGTGCGCCAGATCCGCAGCAGCTCGTCCTGCAGGGACTCCCTGGTCTGGGCGTCGAGCGCCGCGAACGGCTCGTCCATCAGCAGCACCTCCGGGTCGAAGGCCAGGCTCCGTGCGATCGCGACCCGCTGTTTCATCCCGCCCGACAGCTCGTGCGGGTACCGGTCGCCGAACCCCTGCAACCCGACCAATTCGAGGTAGTGGTCGGCGATCTCCCGTCGCTGCCGCTTCGGCAGGCCCTTTGCCTCCAAACCGAATTCGATGTTGTGCTGCGCGGTCCGCCACGGCAGCAGCGCGTACTGCTGAAAGACGATCCCGCGGTCGAGGCCGGGTCCGGTGATCGGTTCACCGTCGAGCAGGATCCGCCCGGACGACGGTGTGGTCAGGCCGCCGAGAAGATCCAGCAGCGTGGACTTGCCGCAGCCACTCGGGCCCACCAGGACGAGGAACTCGCCGTCGGCGACGTCGATGCTGATGTCCTCGATCGCGGTGAACCGGTCATCGGACCCGCGGATGCCGAAGTGCTTGCTGACCCGGTCGAGCCGGAGCTTGGGTTCTGCGGTCATTTTCCTGCCCCCAGCGCCTGTCCGTCTGCACCGCTGGTGGCGGTGTAGGCCCCGTTCGCGTAGGGGTTGAACTCGTTGGTGAACAGGTCGGCCGCCGTCAACTCGCCCGGCTTCAGTTCGCCGTTCCTGACCAGCCAGTCGATCCACGTCTGCAGCTCGCGGTCGGCGATGACCGCCCCCGCGACCGGGATACCCGGACTGCGCCAGTAGTCCGTCAAACTCGTGTTCTCGTTGCGGCCTCGTTCGCCGATGATCTCCTTGAACCTGGCCACGACCTGGTCCCGCGGTGTGGTCTGGGTCCATCGGACGGCTCGTGCCACGCCCTGCGTGAAGTCCTTCGCGGCCTCGGGGTTCTCGGCGATGAAATCGTCACGCAGGACATAGGTGCCGTAGCTGAAGTCCCCGAAGATCGCCGAATCCGTGAAGAGCGGGCGTAGCCCGCCGCGGCCGACGGCGGTCTCCCGGAAGACACTCCCGAGTGCGGCGACGTCGATCTGGCCTTCCCGCAGCGCCTGCTCGGTGTTGATCGGGGGAACCACGATCAACTCGACCTGCTTGATCTCATCGGGCGTGAGCCCCTGCTTGGCCAGCCATTCGCGCACGACGAATTCATGGTGGGCACCAAGGGTGTTCATGCCGACCTTTTTGCCGATCAGATCCCGCGCACCGGTGATGGGCCCGCCGTCGAGCACGAAGTACCCCGTGAAGGTGCCCTGATCGGCACCGTACGAGCTCACCACCGAGGTGATCTGGGAACCCGCGGAGCGAAGCTTGACGATCGCGCCGTTGAAGGCGCTGCCGAACTCCGTCTGCCCGGTCGCCACGGACTGGATGTCCTGCGGCCCGCTGGTGGTGTCACCGACCCACTTCAGCTCGATGTCCTGGAAGTAGCCGAGGTCTGCCGCCAATTCCGGGAAGGTGACCTGTCCGGCCGCGCCCTGGTAGCGCAGCACGGACTTGCCGTCCGCGGTCTGCTCGGTCTCGGATGACCCCGCGCACGCACCGACCAGGGAACCGATCGTCAGAAGCGCGGCGAGGGCCGCGAGTGCGCGCAGGGGTCGTGGCTGCGTTGATCGTCTCTTGGGCGTCGGTGATGCCATGGTCTGAGTCCTCAGGTCGGGCGTGGCTGGATGGTGCGTCAAAGATGACGGACGCCGCGGCCGTCGGGAACAGTTCCGTTCACCGGGGTTTTAAGTCGAACTCGTTCGTAGAATCGACCCATGGGCACCGTCGCACTCGCCGAGACCTTCGAATCCCACCGTCGTCACCTGTTGTCGGTCGGCTATCGGATGACAGGCAGCGTGTCCGACGCCGAGGACGCCGTGCAGGAGGCCTGGCTCCGGCTCAGCGAGACCGACCCCGACTCCGTCCGCGACCTGCGAGCGTGGTTGACCACCGTGGTCGGCCGAATCTGCCTCGACCACCTTCGCAGCGCCGCCGTCCGGCGCGAAAGCTATGTCGGACAGTGGCTTCCGGAGCCGATCGTGACGCCCCTCGGATCCCCGGGGTCGATAGACCCCCTGGAAGCCGTTGTGCGCGAGGAGGATGTGCGGTTGGCGGCGATGGTGGTGCTCGACAACCTAGGCCCGGATCAGCGCACCGCGTTCGTGCTACACGACGGGTTCGGCGTCCCCTTCGACGAGATCGCCGGGATCCTGGGCACCTCGACCGCCGCGACCCGGCAACTGGCCTCGCGCGGACGGCGCGCGGCGGCAGGCGCCGAGCGGCCGACCCCGGACGACGAGCACGCGGAGGCGGTCGGCAGGCTGATGGCCGCGATGGCGGCGGGCGACCTCCAGGCCGTACTGGACGCGCTGCACCCGGACGCCCTGGTGATCGGCGACGCCAACGGCACCACCCGCACGGCGGTCAACGTCATCCACGGGTCCGACAAGTTCGCCCGTTTCTTCCTCGGCCTGATCAATCGCTATGGGCCACAGTCACTCCTGGCGCTCGAACCGGCCATGGTCAACGGCCAGCTCGGTTTCTACACGCACGGGTCGCCCGGGGACGAGACCCACCCGGGCTTCCCGTCGCGCGTGGGGGGCTTCACCGTCCGCGACGGCAAGGTGAGCGCCGCCTACGACATCGCGAACCCCGAGAAGTTCGCGGGCGTCAGGCTCCCGGACCGGGCTGCCCCGTGACCGCCTGATCGGCCCACGGCACCCGGCACGCGTCCCCGGAGTTGAACCCCTGCTCGGTGATCCCGAGCGCGGAGTACATCCTGGCCCGCATGTTCTCGAGCCCGATCTGATAGGTCAGTTCGACGACCCCGTCCTTGCCGAACCGGCGTTCCAGGTCCGCCACGTGCTCGTCCGTCACGGTCCCCGGAGTTGCGGTCACCGCGTCGGCGTAGGCGATCGCCGCGCGCTCGTCCTCGCTGTAGAGCGGGGAGTTCTCGTAGTCGCCGATCTTCTGGAGCCGCTCGATGTCGAGGCCGTCGAGGCGCTGCAACATGGTGCCGAAGTCCACGCACCAGGAGCACCCGACGGTCCACGCGACCCGGTACACCGCCAGCTCGCGGACGTTCGCGGGCAGCACCTTGGAGGCCTTCTCCGCCGCCATCTCGTGCCGGGCGCAGGCCACGAAGAGCTTGCGATGATTCGCCAACACGGTGAAGGGTTCGGGCACCGCGCCGAACCTGCGGCCTGCGAACTTGTAGGCCACCTTGATCAGCGGTCCGGCATCCTTCGGAGCCACCGGCTGGATTCGAGTCATGACGCCCTCCTGTTCCCATTGCGGCGACCGTTCGAGCCGCCTACCCCTTGGACGAGACAGCGCAGGAAAACGTGACAACCCTCAGTTCGTCTGCAGATCGCGCCGCCGGAAGGCCGCCGTCCCCAGCAGACACAGCGTGCCCGCGATCACTGTGGTGACCAGCAGCGGCTCCAACCGGAAGTCCACCGCGGGCACCAACGGCAGGTTCTCGAACGGCGAGACGCTCATCAGCCGGTCCGGGAACTTCAGCGTCGTCCCGAACATCAGGACGAAGAAGCAGAAGGCCAAGCCGATCCAGGCGGCGGAGGCGAGCCGCGGCAGGAGGCCGAACAGGAGCAGGGTGAGCCCGCCCAGTACCCAGGCCGCAGGCAGGTAGACGAGGGTCGCGCCGAGCATCCGCGGCACCTGCGCCATGTCGTCGGCGATGATCCCGTACATCAGTCCCATCCCGAGACCGGCGAGCGCCAGCACCAGGGCCGAACCGGCCAGCGTGATCACCGCGTGGCCCGCGATCCAGCGGATCCGGGTCAGCGCCGTGGAGAGCAGCGGCTCGAGATGCCCGGCCGCCTCCTCCGCACGCGGCCTGAGCGCGGAGGAGATCGTGTACGCGGACCCGATCATGGCCAGCATCGCGGCGGCCATCGCGTAGAACGCGTCGACCATGCTCGCGCTCTCTTGCCCCAGCAACTCGCCGATGTCGACATCGCCGAGCAGGTCACCGACGTCATTGCCGATCGTGCCGAACGCCACTCCGCCGAGGAACAACCCGACCGACCAACCGACAAGCGTGCCGCGCTGCAGCCGCCAGGCGAGCCCGAACTCACCGAGCAACCCCTGCGGAGCGCGGGCCGGGCCCGGCCGCGGGGGGAACACTCCCGCGCCGACGTCACGGTGGTCCAACACGCGGAGCGCGGCGAGGCCGACGGCCACGGCGACGGCGAGCGACAGCAGCGCGGGCCACCAGATCTCGCCGTCGTACGGCCGCATCGCCTGGCCCCAGCCCAGCGGCGAGAGCCACGACAGCGCACCGCTTCCGACGTCGCCGACCGCGCGCAGCACGTAGGCCGCGCCGATCGCGGCCCCGGTGATGCCGTAGACCGTCCGGGTGTTCTCGGTGATCTGCGCTGCCAGCAGGGCGACCGCCGCGAACGCCAGGCCCGCGCAGGTGGCGCCGATGCCGAGGGCAATTGATCCCGCTGCGGCCAGACCGTAGGAGATCAGGCTCAGTGCGACCACCGCGCCGTAGAGCACGTTCGCCACCGTCGCGATAATCGCCGCCGCGGCGAAGGGCGCATGGCGCCCGACGACGGAGGACCGGATCAGCTCGTCGCGGCCGGTCTCCTCGTTGGCGCGGGTGTGCCGTCCGATCACGAACATGCTCATCAGGCCCGCGACGATCATCCCGAAGGCGCTGGCCTGGAAGGCCACCTGGCCCCCGATCGTGTCGAGGGCGCGCGGCGGGCCGGCCATGGCGATCATGGCCGCGTTGCCCTCCATGCTGGCAGCGACCGCATCGAGCTCCGGCTGGGTCGGATACGCGATGTCCACTCCGACGGCCTGCGAGTAGTAGACGAAGGCGCCCGCGAGGGCCCACAGGACCAGCGCGAACCTCTCGCGCCGGAAACCGAACCGGGTCAGTGTCGCGGTGCCGGCCAGCGTGGTCACGATTCGTCCACCCCTGCCGCCGCGAGCTCGTCGCCGTAGTGCCGCAGGAACAACTCCTCCAGGGTCGGCGGCTGACTGGTGAGGGTGCGGATGCCGAACCGGGTGAGGTGCGTGATCGCCTCGTCCAATTCGCCCGTGTCCACCTGGAACCGGGCCCTGGTCCCCTCCACCACCAGGTCGTGCACGCCGGCCAGCTCGGTCAGACCTGTCGCCGGGCTCCTGGTCTCGCAGGCGATGGAGGTACGGGTGAGGTGCCGCAGGTCGGCCATGCTGCCGGTCTCGATCGACCTCCCGAGCCGGATGATCGTGAGTCGGTCGCACAGGGCCTCCACCTGGGCGAGGATGTGGCTCGACAGCAGCACCGTGCGCCCCTGCCCCGTGACCTCCGCGATGCACTCCTGGAACACCGCCTCCATGAGCGGGTCCAACCCGGAGGTGGGCTCGTCGAGGATCAGCAGTTCCACGTCGGAGGACAGGGCCGCGACGAGCGCCACCTTCTGCCGATTGCCCTTGGAGTAGGTCCGGCCCTTCTTGGTCGGGTCCAGGTCGAACCGCTCGAGCAGCTCGGCCCGGCGTCGCTCGTCGAGGCCGCCGCGCAACCGTCCGAGCAGGTCGATCACCTCGCCGCCGGAGAGGTTCGGCCACAGGTTCACGTCGCCGGGGACATAGGCGAGGCGCTTGTGGAGTCCGGCCGCCTCGCGCCAGGGGTCGCCACCGAGCAGTCGCACGTCGCCGCTGTCGGCACGGAGCAGGCCGAGCAGCACCCGGATGGTGGTGGACTTGCCCGACCCGTTGGGTCCGAGGAAGCCGTGCACCTCCCCGGTGCGCACCTGGAGCTCGAGGCCGTCCAGGGCCCGCGTCCGGCCGAAGGTCTTGACCAGGTCCGAGATCTCGATCGCGGCGCTCATGTATCGACGGTAGAACGGTCCGGCCACGCCCTGCTGCGGTTTGCCGAGTCGGGGCGCCTGCAGTTCGTCGACCATGCGGTCCGAACCCGCCCGGACGGCGAATAGGCTGTGACGATGCCCGCAGCACGCCACTCGCAGACGGTCTCGCGCCTGCAACCGTTCAGCTCCACCATCTTCGCGGAGATGACAGCGCTCGCCGTGCGGACGGGCGCGATCAACCTGGGCCAGGGCTTTCCCGACACGGACGGCCCGAACGCGATGCTCGAGGTCGCCAGATCCGCGATCGCCGACGGTCTCAACCAGTATCCGCCGGGTCCGGGGATGCCCGTTCTGCGCGAGGCCATCGCCGCCGACCGCGCGGCTCGATACGGCCTGGAGTACGACCCGGACACCGAGGTGCTGGTGACGGTCGGCGCCACCGAGGCGATCAGCGCGACCCTGCTCGGGCTGGTCGAACCGGGCCAGGAGGTGGTGCTCATCGAGCCGTACTACGACTCGTACGCCGCGGCCGTCGCCCTCGCAGGCGGTGTGCGCCGGTCCGTGTCCCTGGTCCCGGACGGCGACGGCTTCGCCCTCGACCTCGATGCGGTGCGCGGCGCGGTCGGCCCGAACACCCGGATGCTGGTGCTCAACACCCCGCACAACCCGACCGGCACGGTGTTCACGGACGCGGAACTGCGGGCCGTCGCCGAGCTCGCCGTCGAGCGCGACCTGCTGGTGCTGAGCGACGAGGTGTACGAGCACCTGGTCTTCGACGGGCGCACTCACACCCCCCTGGCGGCGCTGCCGGGAATGGCGGACCGGACGATCACCGTGTCGAGCGCGGGCAAGACCTTCAGCGTCACCGGATGGAAGACGGGCTGGGTGTGCGGCCCCGCCGAGCTGGTGGACGCGGTCCGCTCGGCCAAGCAGTTCCTGACCTTCGTCGCGGGCGGCCCGTTCCAGCCCGCGGTCGCGCACGCGCTGACCCACGAGCAGGCCTGGGTGACCGGTATGCGAGAAGACCTGCAGCACAAGCGGGACGTGCTCAGCGGGGCCCTGCGCGAGGCGGGGTTCGGGGTGCACGCGAGCGGAGGCACCTACTTCGTGTGTGCGGACATCACCCCGTTCGGCACCACCGACGGCGAGGCGTTCTGCCGCGCGCTGCCGGAGCGGATCGGGGTGGCCGCGGTGCCGGTGAGCGTCTTCGCGGACCACAAGGCGCCGTGGAATCACGTGGTGCGCTTCGCATTCTGTAAGCGCGACGAGGTGCTCGCCGAGGCCGCCGAGCGCCTCATGGGGCTGGCTGGGCGGTGGTGACGCGGCGATGAGTCAGCGCACCATTCCCGCGGACTTCGTGCGCAGGGCCGCCGCCTTGGCGGCGAGCGGCGGGTTCGACATGTCCACCCCCCTTGCGGCCGCGGGCATCACCCTGCCCATGCTGCGCGACGAGAACGCGCGGTTGACCGCCGACCAGCTGACGCTGTTCACCCAGGCGGCCTGGCAACTGACCGGCGACGAACTGTTCGGCCTCGGCGCCGCTCCGGTGCCGCGCGGCACCTTCAAGCTGGTCTGCCTGTCGCTGATCCACACCCCCGATCTCGGCAGCGCCCTCGAGCGGATGGCCGACGTGATGCGGGCACTCCCTGGGCCGCCGCAATTGCGGATCCGGACCGGCGAGTCGACCACCCGACTCCAGGTGATGATCCCCCGGCGCGACGAAGCGCTGCCCGCCGCGACCGCGGACGCCGCCGACCGACTGCTCACCGACTTCGAGCTGATACTCCTGCACCGGTTCGCGGCCTGGCTGGTCGGCAGGCGGGTCAAGCTGATCTCGGTGGAAGTGCCGTATCCGGCTCCGGATCCGTCACTGGCCAGGAATTACGACGTCATCTTCGGTGTCAAGGTCACCTTCGGCGCCGACATGGCCGCACTCGAATTCGACAACGGCGTGATGCGTGCGCCGATCATCCAGACCGAGGAGACGCTGGAGGATTACCTGCGCGAGTCTCCGAATCTGCTTTTCTCCGAACGGGATTACGACAGCACGGCCTCCGCGCAGGTCCGCAAGGTCCTCGAGTCCGGCGTCAAGGGCCGCACCTCCACGGCCGACGACATCGCGGAGATGCTCTCGATCAGCGTCCCGCACCTGCGCCGGCTGCTGCGCCAGGAGGGCACCTCGCTCAATCAGCTCCGGGAGGAGGTGCTCCGCGACGCGGCCATCTCCGGACTCGGCCGTGGCGAGTCAGTCGACGACCTGTCCGCGCGGCTGGGGTTCTCCGAGCCCAGTGCGTTCCGGCGCGCCTTCAAACGGTGGACCGGGGAGACCCCTGGCGCCTACCGCTAGCCGCCGGGCAGGCGCTCAGCTGACGCAGAACTCGTTGCCCTCGGGGTCGGCCATCGTGATCCACCACTGCGGACCCACCTGCCCGCGATGCAGAAACGTCGCGCCACGGGCGACGAGGGCATCGGCCACCGCCTGCTTGTCCTCGCCGACCCGGACGTCGAAATGCAGCCGGTTCTTCACCGACTTCGTCTCGGGCACCGCCTGGAACAGCACCCGAGGGCGTTCCTGGTGCTCGGGGTCGCTGATCGCAGCGCCCAGCTTCCAGACCAGGGTGCCCTCGAAGACCTGAGTGTCCTCCTCGGTGGCGTGCCCGGCCGCGACCATCCGCCGGATGAAGTCCTCGTCGCTCGGCTCGACCCGCCAACCGAGTGTCTCCGCCCACCACTTGGCCTGGGTGTGTGGGTCGGCGGCGTCCACTGTCACCTGAAATTCGTATCCCATGTCGCGACAGTACGACCGGGGACCGACAGCGTCCGGGAACTCATGGCCTGACCAGGATCCTGATCGGATCGCCCTCGTGCCTGTCCAGCTTCTCGATGCCGACCAGGACGTCCTCCAGCGAGACGATCTCGCTGATCGAGCGCGAGACATCGAGACGACCGCGGGAGAGCAGTTCCGCCAGGGTCTCGATGTCGACGTTCTTGTAGCCGAGATGGCCCTTGACCTGCTTCTTCGACAGCCCGAAGGCGGTGGTGGTGCCGAGTAGCGCCTCCTGGTCGCTCAGCCCGACCACGATGAGCCTGCCGCCGACGGCGAGGCAGTCCAGCGCCTGGGAGAACGTGACCGCGAGACCCGCCGAATCGAAGGCGACGTCGAGCATCCTGCCGCCGGTGGCATCGGCGACCTTCGCCTTCAGTTCCGGATCCCGGGAGTCGAAGGCGTAGTCCGCGCCGAGTTCGAGGGCCCGCTCCCGGACCACCTGGTTGATGTCGAACGCGAGGATCGGGACCGCACCGACCAGGCGCGCGAGCTGCACGATGTGGGTACCGATCCCGCCGACGCCCCACACCCCGACGGCCTCGCCGACCCTGACCTCCCCGGTGCGCACGACGGCGCCGTAGGGCGTGGACACCGCGTCGGCCAGGATCGCCGCCTGATCGAAGGGGACGTTGTCGGGGATCCGGGTCAACCCGCCTGCCTGCGCCACCGTGTACTCGGCCCAGGCGCCGTCGTAGGCGAACGCCATCAGCTGGATGTTCAAGCAGTTGGTGAGATCCCCGCGCCTGCAGTTGCGGCACCGGAGGCAGGCTTTGCCTGCGGACGGGATGACCCGGTCGCCCACCGCCCAGCCCGCCACTCCCGCACCGAGTTCCGCGATGGTGCCGGAGGACTCGTGGCCCTGGGTGACGACCGGCAGCATCGCAGGGAAGGTTCCGTTGATCAGACTCAGGTCGGAGTGGCAGATCCCGCAGTACTCGACCTTGACGAGCACCTCCCCCGGACCCGGCTCGGGTATCGGGACATCCTCCACCACAGTCTTTTTGGAGTCGGCATGGAATCGTGCGGCGCGCATGGTCTCCGCCATGGTCGGCTCCCTTCAGCCGTGTTCGATGTAGGCCTCGAGTTGGTCGCGTTCACCCTGCAGCTCGCCGATCCGGCTCTTCACCACGTCGCCGATGCTGACGATGCCGACCAGCTGACCGTCCACGATCACGGGCAGGTGCCGGATCCGGCGCTCGGTCATGGTCTCGGCGAGGCTGTCGACGCTGTCGGTCGGCAGGCAGGCGAACACCGCCGTGGTCATGATGTCCCCGACCCGGTCGTTCAGCAGCTCGGCGCCGCGCTCGTGGATGCGACGCACCACGTCGCGCTCGGTCACGATGCCGACCACCTCGTCGTTCTCGACCACGACGAGGGCGCCCACGTTGTGCCTGGCGAGTTCGCCGATCAGCACGCTGACCGTGATCCCCGGCCCGACCGTCGCCACCGCCTGGCCCTTGTTCCGCAACACATCCGCTATTTGCATCTGGACACCCCGATCCATCCGCGCTCGGCTACCGCTGTGTCGATCATAGGCAGCAGGAAGCCCCGCCGACCATCAACGGACGAAGGAATCCGGGGCGCATCGCCGCCGGTCAGGCGACCGCAGGCCGGGACCTGTCGAGGGCGAGGGTGACGGCCAGCCCGCCGAGGACCGATCCCATCACGTAGCGTTGCACCCTCAACCAGCCGGGCCTGGCGTCGAGGACCGTCGAAATAGTGCCGGCCACAACGACTATCGCAGCATTGACGGTCAGCGCGACCGCGATCTGCACGCCGCCGAGACCGAGACTCTGGGCCCAGACCCGCCCCGCCGCCGGATCGATGAACTGCGGGATCAGCGCCAGGTACATGATGGCGATCTTCGGGTTGAGCAGGTTCGTGACCAGCCCCATCGTGAAAAGGCGCGTGGCGGAATCGGCAGGCAACCGCCGGGGAGAGAACACCGAGGCCCCGCCCGGCCGGAGCGCCTGCCAGGCCAGCCACCCCAGATAGCCCGCGCCCGCGAGCTTCACCGCGAGGTAGAGCTGCGGCACCGCGACGAAAACCGCCGAGATCCCCGCCGTCGCGGCCGCCAGGTAGCAGCCGAAACCGACGGCGACGCCGCCGAGCGAGATCAGTCCGGCGCGTCGGCCCTGGGTGACGCTGCGGGAGACGAGGTACATCATGTTCGGTCCCGGGGTGAGCACCATTCCGAGCGCGACCGCCGAGACCCCGAGAACTGCTGCGCCGGTGATCATGGCGATGAGGTTCGCACGGTCCGCGCACCGCTGTCGCGGGCCAGTTGAGCACCACTGGACTTCCAGTCCAAATGACACATATCTGTGTCATCTCAGTCAAAGCTGTTACCGTCGAGGGGTGCCACACGACACGCAGCTGATCTTCGCCGACCACGTCGGCCGCTTCTACGCGCGTCAGTACGGGTTCCCGCCGATGGCGGGACGACTACTGGGATACCTGTTCGTCTGCGATCCGCCGCAGCCGACGATCGACGAGCTGGGCGACGCCTTGCTGGCGAGCCGGAGCGCCGTGACCGGTGCCGTCAAGCTGCTCGAGGGCTATCAGTTGGCGCGGCGGACCCGTGTCGCGGGCGAGCGGGTGGACCGGGTGAGCCTGGACCCCGTGAGCCGGCAACCCCAGAACTTCGATTCCGCGGTCCACCGCGAACACGCGGCACTGTTCCGGGAGGGACTGGCGCTGCTGGCCGACGCCCCGCCCGAACGTCGCGCACCACTCGAGGAGATGGTCGCCCTTGCCGAGTTCCTCAGCGAGCGGCTGCCGGCCCTGCGCGACGAATGGCACACGCATCGCGACGAACTCCGCCGATCGGGAGCACTTCCCGCTCCCCACAACTGAGAGGTTGCCGATCATGCCCGACCACGACCTGCCCACGCTGCGGCAGCGCGCCGAGAACGGCGACGCGACCGCCCTCGACGAGCTGGTCCAGCTCGCCGTGGAACTCGGCGACATGGACGAGCTGCGGCGCCTCGCCGACGGCGGGAACTCCGACGCGACAGACGAGCTGATCCAGCTCGCCGGCGAACTGGGCGACATGGACCAGCTCCGGCACCTGGCCGACGGCGGGAACTCCGATGCCGCCGACCAGCTCATCGAACTCGCCACCGAACGGGACGACCTGGACGAGCTGCGACGCCTTGCCGAGCGGGGCAACACCACCGCGGCCGAGCAGCTCGCGGAGCTCACCGCCGAATAGCAGCACGGCGCTAGAACAATTGTTCGATCTCGGCGTAGAATTCCGCCCGTGGACATCGCGGTGCAGGCGTCGCTGTTCGACGACCCGACCGAGGGCGCTCGGTTCGAGCCGCTGGGCGACTGCGTCCGCAGGCGGGACCTGACGGCGGGCGCCTGGATCGACGTGCGACCGGGCTGGCTGCAGGGATCGGAGCGACTGTTCACCGATCTCGTCGACACGGTCCCGTGGCGGGCCGAGCGCAGGCAGATGTACGACCGGGTCGTCGACGTCCCGCGGCTGGTGAGCTTCTACGCCGAGGACGCCACCCTCCCCGACCCCCTGCTCACCGAGGCCAAGATGGCCCTCGACGCGCACTACCGACGCGAACTCGGCGAGCCGTTCGCCACCGCCGGCCTCTGCTACTACCGCGACGGCGCCGACAGTGTCGCCTGGCACGGCGACACCATCGGCCGCGGCGGCACCGAGGACACGATGGTCGCGATCGTCTCCCTCGGCGCCGCCAGGACTCTGGCCCTGCGGCCCCGCGGTGGCGGAGCCTCCCTTCGATACTCGCTCGGCCACGGCGACCTGCTGGTCATGGGCGGGTCCTGCCAGCGGACCTGGGAACACGCGGTCCCCAAGAGCACCCGCCCCATCGGGCCGCGGATCAGCGTGCAGTTCCGGACGCGCGGCGTGCGCTGACCGCGCTCGCGAGCCGGTCCAGCTGGGCGTCGGTGGTGTCCCAGTCCAGGCAGGCGTCCGTGATCGACTGCCCGTAGGTGAGCTCGTCCGCCCGCCCGAGGGTCAGGTCCTGACGGCCCGCGACGAGGAAGCTCTCCAGCATCAGTCCCGAGATGCCCGGCTCGCCTGCCTCGATCCGTGCCGCGACATCGGTGACCACGTCGACCTGCTTGTTGTGGTCCTTGCGGCTGTTGCCGTGGCTGGCGTCGATGACGACCCGCTCGGGCAGGCCCGACTTCGCCAGTCGCGCCATGGTGTCGGCGACGGTCGCGGCGTCGTAGTTCGGGCCGTCGTTGCCGCCGCGCAGGATGACGTGGCAATCCGGGTTCCCCGCGGTGCGGATCAGCGCGGACAGCCCGTTGAGGTCGGTGCCGGGGAACACGTGGCTCGCCGCCGCAGCCCTGGTCCCGTCGACCGCCACCTGCACGTCGCCCTCGGTCGAGTTCTTGATCCCGACCGGCATGGACAGCGCGCTGCAGAGCTGGCGGTGCACCTGGCTCGCGGCGGTCCTGGCGCCGATCGCGCCGTAGCTGACCAGATCCGCGATGTACTGCGGCGTGATCGGGTCCAGGAACTCGCAGCCGACCGGCAGGCCGAGCGACGAGATGTCCAGCAGCAGTTTGCGTCCCATCCGCAGGCCGGTGTTGATGTCGAAGCTGCCGTCGAGGTGCGGGTCGTTGACCAGACCCTTCCATCCGAGCGTGGTGCGCGGC
The DNA here is from genome assembly GCF_040548995.1 of Rhodococcus sp. PvR044. Taxonomy (NCBI): domain Bacteria; kingdom Bacillati; phylum Actinomycetota; class Actinomycetes; order Mycobacteriales; family Nocardiaceae; genus Rhodococcus; species Rhodococcus sp. PvR044. Next base: position 24,983 of record NZ_JBEPSX010000015.1, on the reverse strand, counting down.
TTCTCGAAGTACACCCGCATCACGATGTGCAGGTTGTCGCGGTGCTGCTCGGCCTTCGCCGCGAGTCGGCGCGCGTAGTCCATCGCGGCGTCCGTGTCGTGCACGGAGCACGGCCCGACCACCACGATGAGGCGGTCGTCGCGGCCGTCGAGGATGTTCACTGTCGCGTCCCGGCCGCCGCGCACCGTCGCGGCGACGGCGGGGTCGACGGCGTATTCGCGGCGCAGTTCGGCAGGCGCGGCCAACGGACTGATCGAGACGGTGCGCTGGTCGTCGAGGCCGAGCACATCGGTGTCGATGGTGAGGGTCATGGGGGTCCTGTTCGTTCAGGCCGACCCAGGAGAGTGCGTGCACACCCGCGAGCCGGTCGATATCGGCTCGGGGTGGAGGAAGTCAGCGCGTGGTTACGCCGACCGGCCCACCCGGGGCCAGCCTGCTAAACCAGAAATATGCGCGCTGCATGGGCGCCACTGTAGCAGCGCCCCGCAAGCCCCCTGTGAACGGTCACCGTAGTTGGCCATTCGTCACCCTAGTTGGCCAGTTCGTCAACATTGTTGGCCATTGGTCAGGATAGTTGGCCAACGGCATCGACTCGGACGAGCCGAGCGGCGAGCTGGACGGCACTGCCACTCGCGAGCCGGACCCGACCTGTCACCTACTCGTGCAGCCGCCCCATCCTTCGTCGGATTGCGGAGGTTCGGCCAGCCCTTCTGAACGACGCAGTCAGCGCTCTCCTCGCGTGATTGCAGTTGATTCCCGCACAGTGGCGTGGCGCGGCTCTCAGGCAGCTCGCGAAGCACTGAACGGCGCCGACCCAGCAAATGCGTAGTCGGCGAACCGTCGGCCGATCAGCTGGTGCGCCTCCGTACTGGGATGGAGGCCGTCGGGCAGCGGGAGACGCTCCGCGTCCTCCGGGCCATAGAGCTCGGTGCCGTCGAGATAGTGGAGATTCGCGTCGGCCGCGCGACGTTCGACGAGCGAGCGCAGGGCGTCGCGGATGACCTCGAGGGTGAGGCGGCCCTGGGCCGTATCACCCGGAGTTCCGGTCGCGACGAACTGCACGTTGTCAGTGCCCAGCGTGGCCGGATCAAATGCACCAGGACCGGGCGTGTTCTCGTGGATAGCGCAGAAGATCGGGGAGACGAGCAGGATCGGTGTATTGGGATGCCCGTCGCGGATGGTGTCGAGGAATCCGTTCACCGCCGGAACGAACGCGCGCAGGCGCATCGCGTCAAGGTTCACGACGTTGATGCCAAGTTTGACGCTGATGGCGTCGGCGGGCGCATCGCGGATGACGCGAGCCAGGAACTGGTCCACCATGGCGCTGCCGCCGAGACCGAGGTTGCGAAGCTCCACATCAGCCGCGCGGGCAGCGACGCTCGGCCAGATCTCGCTGGGAGCGAGCGCGTTCGATCCATGACTGATGGAGCTGCCGTGATGCACCCACAGTGGCCGGGGACTCACGTCGGCGTTGACCGGAGCGTCGGAGCGGAGCTCGGCCAGCTCGAGCGCCTCGTTGTGAGGGAGCCACACCTCGATGCGCTTGCGGCCGGCAGCGAGGCCGACCACCGTGGTGGTGTGTGAGGGCCCGCCGTGCGCACTGGACTCCCAGGTCTGCAGGTCGATCTCGATGCGGTCACCGCCCACCAGCGCGTCACGGGTGTGGAGGACACCGTCGACGAACACGTCGATGCGGCCGCGCGGACGGTCGGCGCCACGATAGGCGACGCGGGTCGAGTGTGTGACGAGCTCGAGGCGAGTGGCCTCCGTCTCGAATTGCAGGCGGGCACCGGAAGACTGAGCCTCCATCGCGAGCAGTTGCGAATCCGGGAACTGCTCCCGTACCCACGCGGGGAGCCGGTGCAGCGCGACACCGCGGGGTGTCCTGGTCAGCTCGGCGACACCACGGACAATGTCAGCAGTGAACAGCGTCGAGATCAAGGGAGGTCTCCTTCCGTGGGCCAGGTATTCAGGGCGCGATCGACCGCGTCGATCGCAGCCACCCAGGACAGTTCCGTTGCGGGGTCGCGGTGCTCGAACGCTTCAGCTCGGGTGAGAGCGAGAAAGCCGTTGACTGTCGCGCCGACAAATCGTGCTGCGTGGACCAGTTCCTCATCCGGTAGCCGATAGTCGCGAATGACGGCGAGCATGAGGGACGCGATACGTCCCGCTTCGGGCGATCCCACGGTGTCGGCCGACGCGGGACGCTGAAGGGACGCCCAGGCACCGGGTCGCTCACTCGCGTAGGAGCGATGCGCCTCTACGAGTCCGATCAGCGCCTCGCGCCCCGCACGTCCGGCGATGGCGTCACCGACGCGCGCGGCGAGTTCACGCAGGGCGAGCTGTTGCAGGCCGTCCAGCAGAGCGTCCCTGTCCCGGATGTGCGAGTAGATACTCGCGGGCCGAACGCCGGCTTGGCGGGCGACCGCCGAGACGGTCACCGCGTCGAAGCCTTCGCGGTCTGCGATGTCAGCGGCGATCGCGAACAGGGCCTGAGAGGAGAGTTGGGCGCGGGGCATGCACTCACCCTACATAGATTAGCTTTCTAGCTACAATCTATAGGTTGGCGTGGTGTGCGAGGGCGCCACTTCGCCCGTGTACCGAGCCAGACAATCGCAGTGACCACCGTAATGAGCACGCTTGGGATGAGCACGAGTCCCGCTGGAGGCGGGGCGCGACCGCCGGCTCGACGAGAAGCCCAGCGCGCACGCCGTATTCGTGCTGATCATGCTCGTGTGCGACACAAGGTTGACCGCCGATACCGGACACCTAGGTCACCGACGCGGCCCGGGCGCCACCGACCTTCGCGAACTCCGGGGCGGCCATTCACGAACGGCAGGACAGTTCGGGTAGTCCACTGCCGGGCATGGTTCAGCTAACGAACGACCGTGAACAATTGCCAACTATCTTGACCACGATCGCGGCCGGATGTCGTCACGGTAGTTGTCACATCGCAGGTCAGGGCGCCGGGATATGACAACTGCGATGACGATTCACACCTGGTGTGAACGGTCACCGTAGTTGGCAACCCGCAGCATCTTCTTGACCGGTGGTCGATAATTGGTGAGTGCTCGTCAATTTGGTTCCTGCCGAAACGGGTCTCCGGTGAGCGTGGCAACTCTGCCGATGGAGCTGACCAGCTTCGTCGGCCGCAAAGCCGAACTGTCCGAGGTACGCAGAGCCCTGTCGGCCTCTCGTCTGGTGACGTTGTCCGGCATCGGGGGGGTCGGCAAAACCAGGCTCGCCATTAGTGCGGCCGAGGCGGAGCGAAGGGCCTATCCCGATGGGGTGTGGCTGGTCGAACTCGGCGAGCTGCGCGATCCGACGTTGGTGGTCGAGCTGGTCGCCGCCGGCGTCGGGGTGCAGAACCGCTCGGCCCGCCCCCTGCTCGAGGTGCTTGTCGAGGTCCTGTACCCGAGCACGGGACTGCTGGTGCTCGACAACTGCGAACAGCTGATCGAGGCCGTGACCGAGCTCGCCAAGACACTGTTGACCACCTGCCCGAAGCTCCGCATCCTCGTCACCAGCAGGGAACCACTCAACATCGGCGGCGAATCCGTGATCCGGGTTTCCCCCCTGACGACACCACCGGCCGACCACCCGCTCTCGCTTCAGAAGTCGACTCATTTCGATGCCGTGTCACTGTTCGCCGAACGGGCTTCGCTGGCGCTCCCGGATTTCGAGCTCACCGGCGACAACATCAACACCGTCGCACAGATCTGCGCGCGACTGGAGGGGCTACCGTTGGCGATCGAGCTGGCGGTGGCGCGGCTGAGAGTGCTTTCACCCGAGCAGATCCTCCAGCGGCTCACCGACCGATACACCCTGCTGACCCGCGGCCGCCGGAACGCTCCGAGCAGGCAGCAGACACTGCAAATGTGCATCGGCTGGAGTTACGACCTGTGCACACCCGCCGAACAACAACTGTGGGCTCGGCTGTCGGTGTTCGCGGGCAGTCTCGACCTCGAGGCCGCCGAGGCCGTGTGCGCCGATGAGGAGGCCGATCAGGACCTGGTCGACACCTTGGCCTCTCTGGTGGACAAGTCGATCCTGTTCCGTGAGCAATCGAGTGGTGGGGTCCGCTTCCGATTGCTGGACACCGTGCGGGACTTCGGCCGCGACAAGCTCGACCATACCGGCCAGCAACTGGCCCTGCGCCGGCGACATCACGACTGGTACCTGCAGTTGGCGCTCGACGCCGACGACGCGTGGATGAGCCCGAATCAACTCGAGTGGACCGCGCGCCTCGCCCGGGACCTGCCGAATGTGCGCGAGGCGCTCGAGTTCAGCCTGTCCGGGTCCGGCGAGAGCGTGCTCCGGATCGCCGCGGCCATGAACCAATTCTGGGTATCCCGCGGCCTCCTCAGCGAGGGACGCCGATGGCTCGACCGAGCCCTGGCACGAACATCCGACAAGTCCTCCGCGGACCGAGCCAAGGCGCTATACGCCGTCGCCGTGATCGCCGCGACCCAAGGTGACCTGGCGGCGGCGACCGCTCGGATCGAGGAGGGCCGCGCTCTCGATGCGCGGCAGGAAGACCCGCTCTGGCATGTCTTCGTCGCGATCAGCGACGGGTACGTCGCGCTCCACCGCGGTGATGTCGATCAAGATCTGAGACCCCTGGAAGAGGCCGTCGAGGATTCCCGGGCACGCGGGGAGTTCAAGCGACTGGTCGAGGCGCTGTTGCTACTCGGTTTGTCCCGCCAGGCGCGCGGACAGATCGCAGAGGCACTCGCCTGTCATGAGGAGATGCTTGCCATCACGCGGGCGCACGGCGAGACGGTGTATCGGTCGTATGCGCTGTGGTCGATCGCACTTACCGCGCGAGGTCAGGGAGACAACGACCGTGCGGTGCACTGTCTCGAGGAGTCGCTTCGGTTCATCCGACTGGCAGACGACCCGGTTTCGGCGGTGATATGCCTGCAGGCGCTGGCCTCGATAGCCGGCGAGCAACACGACGCGCGGCGGGCCGCCGTCCTGATGGGAGCCTCTGACGCGCTTGGCCGAACCGTGGGCACTGTCACCTTGCGCTTCCCCGACCTCATTGCCAATCCGGACTTGTTCACGCGCGATATCAGTCGGGCACTCGGCGTGCACGAGTTCGAGGCTGCCTACCGCGAGGGCGGCGCGTTGGACTTCAGTGGCGCGATCGCCTTTGCCCTGGGAGAGCAATCACCCGAGGAGGCCCCGGCCGTTCGGCACCTGGCCAGTCTGACCGAACGCGAACTTCAGGTTGCCGATCTGATCGCCGATGGCCTGACCAACAAGGACATTGCCGGCCGACTCGCGATCTCGCCGCGGACGGTGGACGGGCACGTGGAACACACTCTGGCCAAATTGGGGCTCTCCTCGCGCACAGAGATCGCGGTCTTGGTCGTCCAGCACACGAGAGGTGAGCACATCTGACAGCACAGGCCAGTTCTGTTGTCTCCGCGCCGGGATGGGGCCGATCCGCCGGGCACGTCGGCATGTGGTCTGCCGTCCTATTCGGTTTCCGCGGCGCGGGCGGCACGGCGGGACAGTTCAGCGAAAGCCGCACGCAGCTCCGGTGGGGCGATCACCTCGAGTCGATTGTCCTTTGCCGCGGTGTGTCAGTCTCGCCGCGGCGGCCGCAGCAGCGACGGGCCGCAGACCTAGCATGAGCCGATGAAGATCGACCGGATTCCCGACGGAGCTCAGGACCCCCGCACCAGCGTCTTGACGCGCGCACGACTTACTGACGTTCAGGAGTTCGATGACATTCTGACGCTGGTGTCGGCAGAACGAGTCGCACATCTCGACTCCCGAATCTTCATCACCCTCGACGATCTCGCCCAAGCCTCGTACACGAGCATGCACGCCGGCGAGGCGGATGAACTCGAAGTTGCGACAGACGATCTCGACTTTCTGAACGACCCAGGCGCTCAACGGCGTTTCGAGCTCCGGCAGGTCGCCCATGCGGCGGCTCAGCTCGGCAGGAGCGAACTCATACCGAGCTGGGACGAACTGCACGGCACTCGAGAATGCCCTCCCGACTGGATTGACCGGATCGCCGCCGTCAACGAAGACCCGTCCACCATTCTCGACGACGAAATCCACGTTCTGCACGTGCCGGTCAGCGACAGTCTGGCGGCAATCGCCGGCTTCCCGAATGGGTACTTCAGCGTCGACTGGGACACGTTCCAGAACTACACCGTCACTCGTCATCTCGCCGACGCCTACGGCTATCGTCCACTCGGCATCGGCGCGTCCTGGATCGGATTCGAACGGGATACGCCATTGTCGCGGCTGAAGGCGAACGAGCTCATCGAGGAGCTGAAGCCCATCTACGGCAGTAGTGACGCGCCCGGATGGACGCGCTTCGAGGACGCCCTGACCCACAGGCGGACGCTCTTCCTCGGCTACACCGACAACTTCGCCGACTGACAAAGCGGTGGGTCTTGTCCAGGTCCGGGTCTGTGGCGGTCGACCCCGCAGCTGTCCTGTCTACCTGCCGACGCAGCGACATCAGGATCTATTGCTGACGGGCCCAAAATTGGCGGAGGGCGGCAACTACTTGCACGGGTTGCTCCAGGGCTGGAATCACGCGCGCGTCCGTGATCGTGACCTCTGTCGCACATGACATCTGTGCCACCACGGCGCGTGCCTGTTCGGGTGTCCATTCGCCTCGATCGTCGGTAGTGACGAACAGGGTGGGGCACCGAAGCGCACGTGCTGCCCACAGTAGGTCGGTGCGATTGAGAATGGCCGATCGGATCGCGGTAATGGTGGCGCCGCTCCCAGATTTCGCGAGGCACTCGTCGATCAATGCCACTGCCTCCAAGTCATCCTTCCGGGTGGCGTCGGTCAATATCGTCGACATGATCGCTGAGCGGACCGGGCCGCGTGGGCCGAAGGCGCGGTAGAGCGGTAGCAGCAAACGAATCTTCAGCCGTACCGCGAGGCCAATGGGAAAAGTTGGCGCACTGATGGCGACAAGGCTGCGGATCATGTCGGGGCGGATTGCTGCGAGTTCCATGCCGACATGCCCGCCCCAGGCGTTGCCGAGCCAGTCGATCGGCTGTCCGCCCAGTTCGGCGGCGAGCGCCGTAATGACTTGTGCCGCCGCACGCGCACAGGCACTGATGTCCACTGGCCCGGCGAGCGCCTCACTGGCGCCACATGATGGAGCATCGATCAAGAAGAAGCGTCGACCCGGTAGGTGAGGCGTCAGGCGGGACCAACTCGACGAGTCGACGAACATGCTGTGCCAGGCCACGACCGGGCGTCCCTCGCCCACGATGTGTACCGCGAGATTGCCGAGGTCGGTCGGGATTAGTGCGGTCTTCCACTCAGCGGTTGTCATGGATCCGGTGCCTCCCCTGGAATTCTGCATTACTCAGAGTAAACTGAAATTAGATTTCAACGTACACTACGTAAGATGAATCTCGGTAGGCTGTCAGCGTGGTGCGTGAGTACAGGTCGAAACTTCGGGAGCAGCTGGCCCTGGCCAACCGTGAAGCCGTGGTGGTGGTGGCAACGGAGATGTTCACGGCCCGCGGATGGGTGGCCACGACCATGGCCGACGTCGCCGATGCCGCACACCTGACCAGGCAGACGGTCTACCAGCAGTTCAATGGAAAACTCGCACTCCTCGACGCCTGTATTGCACACGCCCTCGCTGGTGGAGACGGTTTGCGCGTGCGTGATCAACCGACATTTCAGGCGATGGGTGTCGGCGACCAGGCGACTCGCATTCGCGCCGGCGGGCACTGGTTGCGAGGTGCACACGAGCGATCGGCGGCCATCCAGTATGTCCTCGATCAAGCGGCGGTGACCGACGACGCCGCGGCATCCAGATTGGCCGAGAGGGAATCGGCCCGTTGGAACGAAGTCGCACACGCGTCGACCCTGATTGTTGGGCATCGACCGCATGATGACGTCATCGATGCAGCGTGGGTACTGGCCAATCGCCGGTGGTGGTTGTTGCTGGTCGGCGAACGAGGCTGGAATGGCGATCGCTGGGAGCGATGGTTCGAGGACGCCGCCACCGCCACCTTCACAATGTGAGCCTCGGGTCGGGCGGTTACGGCATTCCCGGCAACACGGTTGCCGGCGCCGAATCGCTTGTGCAGCTGAGGACTGCCGCAAATGCCGCGCGCTCACGTTGGGGTAGCGACCCTGAAAACGAAGGCGGAAGATGGGCGAGTACATGGCGCTCAAGCTGCAAGCTCCGATGACGAGGAGCCCGCCCGGTGGTCCTTACGGTAGTTGTCACACCGCAGGTCAGATCTTCATGGCCTCGACTCTGACCCGTATGGACCGAAACGGCTTTCCATTGTCGATGACAATGGCACAGGACTCTCGCCACCTCGGACATCACGACCCCACCGAGCCTCCCCTCACTCGCCGCCCGGGATCGATCGACGGCGCCGCCACCCCAGCTCCTTGAGCCGCTCAGCGAACCGGCTCGGCGTCATGCCGAATTCGATGAGGAGGTCAGCGGCCTCCGGACCACCGAAGGGCTCCCAACGTCGCGCAAAGTTGAGGAGTTTTTGATCGTGTGGGTTCATCCACTTCTACTCCAAAGGTATTGGCTCCGAGCGAACTGCTTCTTCGTTCGCCGCCGCGCCGAGTTGGATGAGGCCATAAAGCATGACGGATCCTCATCGGACACCGCTTGAGACCAGCGGTGCCGTCATCGTGGGTTCATCGGTGCGCGTAGGAGCCCGACGAGCATCTCCACGATCTGCGGCTGCGTGGGCCCGAATCGGTCATCGCCCTCGCGGGCACGCTCGAAGTCGGCCAGGAGCGCGAACAGCGTGGTCGCCATCGATGAGGTGCGGCTGATCCGCTCCCGCCGGGTGCCCTCGGGGAGGAGTTCGGCGAGTGTGTTCGTGATCATCGACCAGGTGGTGTCCTCACCGGCCGGCCACCCCTTTACCTGGGTGCGCATGACCTCGAGGAACCGGAAGTAGTGGGTGCTGCCCTGCTCGACCGAGGCATCGACGAGGGAAGCCACCAGCACTTCCACGAGCGCGTGGGTGTCACCGCGGTCGACGCCGATCAGCAGCCGGGCGCCGGAGGCCTCCACCGACTGCAACCGCCATCGCACGATCGCCGCGATCAGGCCTTGGCGATCGCCGAAGTGGTACTGCACCGCGGAGTTGTTTCGCTGGCCCGCGGCGATCGCGATCTCGCGCAGGGGGACATCGGCGCCGCGTTCGGCGAACATTCGCTCGCCCGCGAGCAGCAATGCGTCGACGGTCATGGATGGAGAACTTACCCTTGACGGATTTAAGCACACACGCTTAAATCCGGATATGGACCATCGAGACATAGACACCGGCCGGCCGATCGACCGCTACGCGCGCGGCTGGCACTGCGTGGGGCTCGCCGACACGTTTCGTGACGGCCGGCCGCACGGCCTCGATGCATTCGGGACCCGGATCGTGGTCTTCGCCGAAGCCGGCGGCGAGCTTCGGGCGCTCGACGCGTACTGCCGACACATGGGCGCCGACCTGTCGGGCGGGACAATCAAAGACGGTGCGATCGCCTGTCCGTTCCACGACTGGCGCTGGGATGGGCCCACCGGTCGTTGCACGGGCGTTCCCTACGCACGCCGGGTGCCCCGGCTGGCCAGAACCCGCAGGTGGCCTACGGCGGAGCGCAACGGTCAGCTGCTGATCTGGCACGACCCCGAAGGATCCGATGCATCCACAGATCTGCTGCCACCGGCGATCGACGGCATCGAATCGGGGGCATGGACCGATTGGGTGTGGAACTCGGAACGGATCGAGGGCTCGCACTGCCGGGAGATCATCGACAACACCGTCGACATGGCCCACTTCTTCTACATCCACCATGCCTATCCGACCTACTTCAAGAACGTGCTCGACGGTCACTGCGCATCACAGTTCATGCATTCGAAGGCCCGCCCGGATGTGTTCGGCACGGGCAAACACTTCTCGGAGGATGCTCATCTTCGTTCGGAGGCAACTTATTTCGGTCCTGCCTACATGGTGAATCTCATCCACAATCACGTCGCGCCGGACTCGGTGATCGAGGTCGCGCTGATCAATTCGCACTATCCGATCTCGTCCGAGTCCTTCATGTTGCAATGGGGAATTGCGGTGCAGAAGCTGCCGGGGCTCAGCGACGAGCAGAACGAAAGGATGGCGCGAGCGTTCTCCCAGAACTTCAGCCGGGGCTTCCTCGAGGACATCGAGGTGTGGCGGTCGAAGACGAGGATCGAGAACCCTCTGCTCACCGAGGAGGACGGTCCGGTCTACCAACTGCGGCGGTGGTACCGACAGTTCTATGTCGACGTCGGCGACGTGTCCCCAGAGATGACCGCGCGCTACGAATACGAGATCGATACCGCGCGCGCGAACGACGTGTGGCAGGCCGAGGTGGCACGAAACCTGGCCGCCAAGAACGCAGGATAGGGCGCAGGCACTCCTCACCCGGTCTGCCACCGAAGCCGGCACGCCGACATCCACCACCACGCCCGAGCTGCGATGACCACGTCGCGTCGCCTGCTGGATAGTGCGGGGTCGGATCAGAGCGAAATGACGGTCTCGATCGGCGGCGCCGACACGTGCGGGGTCGCGGTGCTGAGCCAGAACCGGACCCGGCCGAGCCCCGACGCGACATATGCGGCGTTCCCGGAGGTCTGGTAGGCAGCCGGGTTCTCCCTGCTGTCCATCGGATACACGGTGCGACTGCCAGCGGCGCCGGTGTCGAGGTTCTCCCAGTGCACCGTCACCGCGATCATGCACTGGGTCAGCTGATGGGTCAGGTCCGGGAGGTAGAACTCCGGGGACAGCAGGATGTAGGCCTCGCCGCCGGGCCATCCACTGGCCAGTCCCACGGTCATCGGGATACGGACGATGCCGCACCGACCGATGTCGTCCGACACCGCCCACGTGTCAAGGGCCCGCGCCGGTACCGGTGCCGCGCCTGCCGTTCCGACGCCGAGCATCATCGTTGTGGCCAGTGCGGCCACGACGATCGCGCTGCGACCCCTGATGAGTTTCCTCATGCTGTTCCTCCCCCGTTCCGTGCTGAGCAGCACGACTGATACCGATCGTCCTTCAGCGCCAACAGTCAGTGCGGTCACCGCGAACAGTCGCCTGATCAGCGAGGCCCACATGCCGGATTGACCTACCGGTGTGTCTGTTTCCTCCCGCCGCGCGTTACGGAGCTCGGCCATGTTCCGGGTTGCCCCGCTGCTTCCCCGGAGTCGACCACACCGCAGGTCGGGTCCTCGGGAATTGCCAACAACATTGGTGATTCGCGTCCGACGACGACAACAACGGCGACGGCTGCGAACGGGCACCGTGGTTGGCAGTTGGTCACCCAGGCTCCTCGCGGCCACCGGAGCCCGCTCACAAGCCCGGGGAGCGCAACTCAGTCGCTCACCACGTAACCTCCGCCCATGACCGACGATCCGTCCCAGTGCCGCTGCATCCTGTGTCATGACTACGGCGACCGAGACGAAGCAGACCAGGCTGAGCTGACGATCATCGACAATGTGCGGCAGCACGGATGGCACGTCGTCATGGTTCCCGAGGACGAGATCGGTCCTGGTTTCGCCTACACGATCGGTCTGTCCCACACCCACGGTGTACCGGAACTCGCGATGTTCGGGATCGATGTCCACGCCATGCACAGCATCCTCAATACGCTCGGGGAGATGGCCGCCGCAGGCACCGTACCGGCCGACGGCCAGAAGCATACTGACGTCATAGTCGACCGCCACGTCGCGCTCAGGCAGGTTGATCCCCGCTGGTACCGGACCTACTTCGGGCAGGCCATCAACTTCTACCGGAGGACGCCTTTCCCTGCGCTGCAAGTTGCGTGGCCCGACGTGTATGACCGGTTCCACTGGGAAGCCCAGGCCGAGGAGAGGCATCGGGGGTCGCAGCCACAGTTGTGGCTGCCGCCCAGCGAGCACCCTGCCGGATGCTGGACGGCAGAACTTTGATCCCAGCTTCGGGGCAGGGCGAGGGGTTTGCCACCCTCGCCGCGTATGTGAAGGACTACCGCGCCGGTGGCTACGCCGTCGACACCGTCACCGAGTCGGTGTGCGCTGGATGCGGCGGACGAGCCTTCGCGATAGGTGTGGACGACGAGGCAGGTTGCGCCGAACGGCTGTGCGTGGCCTGCGACGACGCCGTCCTGATCGCCGACAGCGTGGACCAGTGGCCCGAGGCCGAACCGGTCCAGTGCGAATGCCCATGCGGCGGGGAGGAGTTCGCCATCGCCGTCGGCTTCGCCTCAGTCGGCGACGGGAGCGACGACGTGCGCTGGGTGAGCATCGGGCTTCGGTGTCTGCGAGACGGGACGCTCGGCGTGTACACGGACTGGAAGATCGACTACAGCCCCTCGGGCCAGCTGCGAGGCATGGCGTAGGCGGGACACCCCGAAGGTCACCGCCGGTCCGAGTGTCGCGCCCGGTCGCAGGACGTCTGGGCTCAGCTGTGGAGAGTGACGCTGGGCATCGGGCGGCCACCAGCGTCGAACAACGCGGCTCCGCAATCACAGCGCTCGTCGGCCAGGGTCTCCGTCGCCGGCAGCTCCCAGACCAGCATCTCCGAGCAGTCCGGGCAGTTCAGGCTGACCATGGTCTCTTCGGGTTCCGAGCCCCAGGCCCGCACCGGGAGGCCCTCGTGCGTCAGTTTGGTCAGCCCACGCTCACCGGTCAACGCGACCAGCACCTCGTAGGTATCGGTGCCGTTGTCCCGCACCGCGAGCGTGCAGCCGAGATTTGCCAGCACACCGGAGAGATGATCGAGCTGGCGGACCGGGAGATCGCCGCGGCGCAGAGTCGGGTCGGACTCGGCCGCGCGGTAGACGACGTCGGTGTCGATGTCCGTCGGCTCCGCCCCGAAGGCCCGTACCCGACCGGCCACGAACGCCGCCAGCTGGCCTTGGTGGTCCTCACCAGTCCAGTCCATCCTGAACATCACACTGTCGACTCGGACCCCCTGGGCCCGCTCACCGGGAGTCAGGACCAGGTCTTCCAGATCAGTCACGACGATCACGCTACCAACTGCCGGTGGGCAGGCCTGGGGTTGTTGTGTCGTTGTCACGCGTGACCAACGCCGGCCCCGCGGAAATCTGCGCGACCTCCAGGCCACCCGCCATTCCACTTGCCGGGGTGTTGGTTTCACTCGCAGTCGGCGAACCCGCCGGCGCGATGGCGCAGCCTGACCAATTGCCGACTACAGATGAACGACAACACCGTTGGCGACTGCCCGCGCTAGGGGTCTTCCCCCAATTCGGTCTCAGGGGTGCGCCCGGATGTGCCCCGGTGCTGGCGAAACTAGCGTTCAGTTCATGACTTCGACCAAGCGAATGCACCTCGCGGTGACACTCGGTGTCGCGACGATTCTCGTCGCCGGGGTGGCCGCCGCCGTCGTCCATTCCGCCGGTGACTCGTCTGTGGAGCAGTTGCGCCAGGACACCGAGGCGATCCATGCCCTCGGTGTCAGCGGGGTGCAGGCGCGAGTGATCGAGCCTGACGGTCAGCAGTCGGTCGCCACCAGCGGCACCGCCGACCGGAACACCGGCAGCCCCGTCAATTCCGACGGCTACTTTCGCATGGCCAGCACGTCCAAGACGCTGGTCGCCACCGTGATCCTCCAACTGGAGGCCGAGGACGGGCTGTCCCTGGACGACACCGTCGACCACTGGCTACCAGAAGTGTTGCAGGGCAACGGCAACGACGGCAGCCGGATCACCATCCGCCAACTGCTCCAGCACACCAGCGGCATCCACGACGACCTGCCCGGATACACAACGCCGGAGGAGTACTACCAGCAGCGCCACGACCTCTATGAACCCGAGCAGCTGGTTGCCCGCGCCGTGGCGCACGCTCCTGCCTTCCCGCCCGGCGAGGGCTGGGAGTACTCCAACACCGGCTACGTCCTGCTCGACATGATCATCGAGAAGGCCACCGGTCAACCCGGCCACCAGGAGATCGACGACCGTATCCTGCGCCCACTCGGCCTAGACCAGACCCGATGGATGGGCACTTCGCCCACCCTGCCCCAGCCGCACGCCCGGGCCTACCAGTTCTTCGGCCCCGATTCGGTGGTGGACGTCACCGATCAGATACCAGTGTCCGAGAACCTCTCGTGGGTGACGACCACGAGCGACGAGAACGACTTCTTCCGCGCGCTGCTCGCGGGCCGCCTGCTGCCGGCCCGGCAACTGGACGAGATGAAGCAGACCGTCCCCGTGAGCGCGGAGGTCCAACAAATGTGGCCAGACGGCCGATACGGCCTCGGCCTGGTCGAACGCCCCCTGAGCTGCGGACGAACCTACTGGAGCCACGAGGGTGGGGACGGCGGCTACATCACCCTCAACGGCGTGACCGACGACGGCAAGCGCAGCGCCGTGGTATCCATGTCCGAGGCACGCGGCGACACCCTGGAGCACATACAGCAGCAAACGATCACGGCCAGCACCCTGATCGACCACGCATTGTGCGCCGGAGGCCCCAGCACCCCGTAAGCCGAGGCGTCGTTGCGGTGAGCGGTGATCTCCACGATCAGATCACTGGCGGGCCAGCCACTCCGACAGTGATGTCTGCGCCAGCTCTGCGCCGCTGCCGGGCAGCAGGCTCTCGGGTCCCAGCACCGCCCCGAAGTACCGCGCCTGAGGATCGGTGACCACCGTGCGCGGATCGGAACGCGCGGCCAGCACGGTGCGGATCCACTGGTCCATGCCGAACACTTCCGGACCCGCGACCTCGACGGTGCCGTTCAGCGGGGTGCCCACCGCCGCGCGGCCAACGGCCGGTGCCACCTCGTCCGCGGCAATGGGCTGGACGCCGGCGCCCGGGAGCCGCACCTCGCCGTCGACGGTCGCGGAATCGGCTATGCCACCAGCGAATTCGAAGAACTGCGTCGCATGCACCAGCGAGTATGGCAGGCCCGATCCTGTGATCAGCTCCTCCTGCGCCGCCTTCGCCCGCAGGTACCCGGACTCCGGCAGCCGATCCGCGCCGACCACCGACAGGGCGACGTAGTGTCCGACGCCGGCCGCGGCGGCGACCTCGAGCAGGTTCGTGGTGGAGGTCCGGAAGAAGTTCATGACATTGTCGTCGGCGAACGACGGCGAATTGGAGACATCGACCACCACATTCGCACCCCGCAGCACGTCTTGGACTCCCTCACCTGTGAGGGTGTTCACGCCCGTGCTGGGTGCGGCCGGAACTGCCTGGTGGCCATCCGCACTCAATCGAGCGACGAGCTTCGAGCCGATCAGCCCGGTGCCGCCGATCACAACAATCCTCATCCTCATTCCTCCTACCTCGTCAGACACTCACATGCGCCGTCGTGCGCGGGGTCTGGTCCACTCGGTCCAAGGCAAGGCGGGTGGCTACGTCGACACGCACGCACCGCAGGATTGACGGTACCCGGCATCGTGTCCTCAGCCGGGGCGCCTGGTTCCGATCACGACGGTGGCGCCGGACTCCTCCGAGCGCGCGACCCGGGGAGTCAGTCCACCGCGGGCGAAGGCGTCGACCGTGAGCGGCGCCTGCCGTTCGCTGGTCTCGATCAACAGGTGTCCGTCCGGCGCCAGCCAGCGGGTGGCACCGGCGGCGACCTTGCGCTGGATGTCGACACCGTCGGTCCCACCGTCGAGCGCCAGCATCGGCTCGTGGACGCGGGCCTCCGGCGGCAACATCCCGATCGAGCCGGTGGGCACGTAGGGCGCGTTGGCCACCAGGACGTCGACCCGACCGCGCAGGGACCGGGGCAGCGGATCGTAGAGATCGCCCTCGTACACCCGGGCTCCGGCGGCATTGCGGCGCGCGCAGCGGACGGCGGCCGGATCGACGTCGACCGCGTGCAGTTCGATGTCACCCCCGGCCGCGGTCAGCGCGACGCCCACCGCACCGGACCCACAACAGAGATCGAGGACAACCGCCCGGCGGTGGGCGACGGCCGCCGCCTGACGGGCGAGGAACTCGGTGCGGCGGCGGGGTACGAAGACCCCGGGGTCAACGGCGATGCGCAGCCCGCAGAACTCGGCCCAGCCGAGGATCTGCTCGAGGGGCAGGCCGGCGACGCGGCGGTCCACCATGGCCTCGAGGTGGTCGGGGGTCGCGGCGGCGGCGGCGAGCAGGCGCGCCTCGTCCTCCGCGAAGACGCAGCCGGCGGCGCGCAACCGGGCGACGATGGGGATTTGCGGGCACAGCGATGAGATAGCAGACATGGGAACGCCTTTCGGGAAATTCCGATGGGCGCTCTCGCGATCACCTACGCCGGTCGGACCGCACACGGTGAGAGCACCCGGGTTGCCAAAACGGACACCGGTCTCACCTCCTCGGCCGGACGACTACTGCGGACGCGAACGATACCCGAGCCACAACCACCCGGCCACCGATATTTCGAGGGTCGTTTGAGCCGCATCACACTTGGTTGTGCACAACTTAGCCGTGCACTACCTTCATTCTCGTGACCGATGAACTCGCCCTCGACCGGCAGGTGTGCTTCGCCCTCTACTCGGCCTCGCGCGCCGCCACCGCTGCGTATCGCCCACTCCTGGAGGATCTCGGCCTCACCTACCCGCAGTACCTGGTGATGCTGACGCTCTGGGAGCGCGACGGCCGCGGGGTCCGCGAGATCTGCACGGAGCTCGGCCTGGACACCGGCACACTCTCGCCCCTACTCAAGAGACTGGAGGGCCTCGGGCTCATCGAACGCCGACGCCTGAGCACCGACGAGCGCCGCGTGGAGATCCACCTGACCACCACCGGACGGGCCCTCCGCGACCGCGCGCAGGGCATCCCACGGCGGCTCGCCGATTCCACCGGGATGTCCGAGCCGGAGCTGGCCACCCTCCGGGAGGCCCTGGTCCGGGTCACCGGCGCACTCCAGGACTCGACCCGATCCTGAACCCCACCAACCCATTCCCTGGCACCACCGAAGGAGAAATGATGAAGACGCTCTACACCGCAGAGGCCCTCGCCACCGGCGACGGACGCAACGGCCACGCCCGCTCCTCGGACGGCAGGCTGGACTTCGATCTCGCCATCCCGACCGCTATGGGCGGCACCGGCGACGGCACCAACCCCGAGCAGCTCTTCGCGGCCGGCTACGCGGCCTGCTTCCACTCCGCGCTGCAGCTGGTCGCCCGCCAGGCCAAGGCGAACGTCGCCGACTCGGCGGTCGGCGCCAGGGTCGGCATCGGCTCGCTCGACGGCGGCGGATTCGGTCTCGAGGTCACCCTCGAGGTGTCGCTACCGCACCTGGCTCGCGCCGAGGCAGAGGACCTGACGGCGAAGGCTCACCAGGTCTGCCCGTACTCGAACGCCACCCGCGGCAACATCGAGGTCACCCTCGTGGTGGCCGAGGCCGACGAATAGGTCTCGCCGACAAGGAGATCAGGACCGGCGGGCGAAGATCCGTTCCCACACGGCGGGATCGGTGCGCGGACCGCTCGGGGTCTCCGGCCCGTACCTCTCGATCTCGCCGTCGATGTCGAGGGGGCGGGTCGGCGGCATGCCCGGCACCAGCTCCTCCTCCACCCGGTCGTCCGGAACGAGCCAGCACACCTCGAACTCGATACCGTCCGGATCCCTGGCGTACAGGGCCTTGGTCGACCCGTGATTACTCGCACCGGTCAGCGCCCCCGCCTCGATGAGCTTCTCGCGCATCGAGGCCAGATCGGTGAGGGTGTCCACCTCCCAGGCGAGGTGATAGAGCCCCACGTCGCCCTGGCGGGCGCGGCTCGGCCCACTCGGGCTCTGGAACAGGCCCAGGTCGTGGTCGTTTGCCGAGTTCGCGGCCTGCAGGAAGGCCGCGCCCGGAAATCCCCCCGGGAGCGGACGGAATCCGAGCACGTCCTGGTAGAACGCCAGGCTGCGCTCGAGGTCGGCCACGAACAACACGGCATGGTTCAGTCGGCGAATCGACATCTGTGTGCTCAGCTTTCGAATGAGTAGGTGACGCCGGTCAGCCGCTCGGACTCGCCCCACAGCGCCCGGGCCACCGTCTTGTCCCGCGACTTCGACGAGGAGCCGACCACCTTGGGGTAGCCGCGCTGCTCGAAGGGCCCGTCGGGCCCGAAGTAGGTGCCGCCCGCCACGTCGGCGGCCGTCGCGGCGTACAGCTCGGGCAGGGCGCCCATCTCCGCGCTCTGCGCCATCAGGTCACCGATACCCATCAGTCGGTCCCAGATGGACTCGGTGTGCCCCTGCAGGCCGGTGGACGCGTATCCGGGGTGGGCAGCAACGGATTTCACGCTCGATCCCACCTGGCTCAGTCGACGGTCGAGCTCGTAGGCGAACATCAGGTTGGCCAGCTTCGACTGTCCATACGCCGGCCAGCGGCGGTAGGTGCGGCGCTGGTAGTTCGGGTCGTCGAGATCGATGCTGCCGAGCCGGTGGAAGAGGCTCGACATCGTGACGACGCGATCGGAGATCCGGTCGAGCAGCAACCCGGTCAACGCGAAGTGACCCAGGTGGTTCGTGCCGAACTGCGTCTCGAACCCGTCGGCGGTGGCGCCCTTCGGCACGGCCATCACCCCCGCGTTGTTGATCAACACGTCGACCTTCTCGACGCCGGCGGCGAACTCGCGCACCGATGCCAGGTCGGCCAGATCGAGGCGGCGCACCTGCGCGTTCTCCCCGATCTGGGCGGCCACGGCACCGCCCTTGTCGACGTTGCGGCAGGCCAGGATCACGGTGGCTCCCGCCGCCCCCAGAGCGCGGGCGGCGACCGCACCCAGCCCGCTGTTGGCGCCGGTCACCACGAAGGTGCGGCCCTGCTGATCGGCAATGTCCTGTGCGGTCCACTTCACCATCAACCCAGCTTACGACGAGTGTGGGCGCGGACCCGATGGATCCGCGCCCACACCCGTGGTGCCGCTGTGCTACTACATGCCGCTCTTGAAGCCACCCGTGAAGGACTTGATCAAGGCCGCGAGGTCAAGCGCGTCGCTCGAACCGAACCCGCAATCGTCATCGTCCGTGGGGGTCTGGTTCGTGCTGTCGCACGTCTGTGCCGGGGGCGGGGTCGGGGTCGCATTTGCGACCGCCGGTGCGGCCATGAGGCCTGCGCCGACGAGGAACAGGCACGCGATAGAACGCCGAGTCATTCGTACTCCTGTGCAATAACATCCGGCCACCACGACGGTGCCGGCTCTCGATGCGCGAGACCCTACATACTGGACGCTCGGTTCATCGCAATTTCAACGAATATTGCCTCAGCCCAGCTATCGGCTCAGACCAGCGGACCTCGACGGCCGCTAGAGGCCGCTCTTGATACCGCCCGTGAAGGACTCGATCAAGGAAGCGAGGTCCTCGATGGCCTCGAAGTCGAAGCCGCTGGAGCTGTTGCCGGCGTCCTCCGCGGTCGGCTTGACCTGAGTCGATCCGTTCGAGCAGCTGTTGCCCCCGTCCGTCTGGGTCTCACCCGGCCCACAGATCACGGTCTCCGCATGTGCGGCCGCGGGCGCCATCAAGATTCCTGCGGTGACGAACATGAGGGTCGCAACAAAACGCCGATTCATTTCCCAATCTCCAATGCTGTCATCTCCGGCGCCCAGACCGGCACCGGCACTCGATTTCGTGGACGCTACAGCAGCCGTCAATCACCCATGACTATTTTGAATAGCGTTATGCTGCAAACGATCTAAGCGTCATACGGTACGCGTGACGCCTGGTCCACCGTCGGACAACATTCCGCCGGACCTCCCATCAGTTACATCGGATAACTACCAACTACGGACAAGGACACACATGACGGACAAGACACTTGGGCTGGCCGTGATCGGGACCGGCTTCGGCTGCATCACCCACGTACCGGCGTTCCGGGATGCCGGGTTCGAGGTCCGCGCCCTCGTCGGCCGCGATCGGGAACGAACCGTGGACCGCGCCGAGCGCATGGGGATACCGCACGCCGCGACCTCCCTCGACGAGGCCCTCTCGGTCACGGACATCGACGCAGTCACCATCGCGACGCCGCCACACACCCATGCCGCCCTGGCCGTCGAGGCGGCCGAGCGAGGGCTGCATGTGGTGTGTGAGAAGCCGTTCGCGGCAGACCTGAGCGAGGCTCGGGCGATGCTGGCCGCCGCCGAGAAGTCCGACGTCGTGCACATGGTCGGCACTGAGTTCCGCTACGCGAGCCCCCAGGCGCTGCTCGCCCGGCAGATCCGCCGCGGGGCGATCGGCGCCCCGCGGCTCGCCACCTTCCTCATGCACCTGCCGCTGTTCGCCGCCGAGGGCAGCGAAGCGCCCGGCTGGTGGACCGACGCGAACAGTGGCGGCGGCTGGCTCGGCGCGCAGGGCACCCACATGATCGACCAGATCCGTAGCACCCTGGGCGAATTCGAGATGGTCAGCGCCGGGCTGCCGGTCGTCGCCGACCGTGGGCAGAGCGCGGAGGACTCCTTCACCGTGCACTTCCGCACCACGACCGGAGTCGACGGCGTGCTGCAGAGCACGGTCGGCGCGTGGGGACCACTGCTGATGACCACCCGCATCGCGGGCACGCTCGGCACCCTGTCGATCAACGGCGACAGGGTTTTTCACGCCGACGCGACCGGCGAGCACGAGGTACCGATGCCGGCCGACCTGACCAACCCTGCCCCGCAACCGCCGCCGCACGACCTCTTCCAGACCACCTACGACTGGATGCACTCGACCGGGCTCGATCGCGCCCCGTATGCCCGGCTCGCCGATGCATTCCGCAGGCGCATTCTCGGGCAGGCCCCCGACCCGAACGAGCCCCCGGCGGCGACCTTCCGGGACGGCGTCGCCGGACAGGCTGTGCTGGACGCCATTCGCCGCTCGGCACACGAGGGGCGGTCCGTGCGGGTGGAGGCCCCCTAGGCCGGCCGATTCTGGCCTCGGCCGGGGGCGACCGCCTACCCTCCGAGGTGTGTCCGCCGCCCCGCTCCCCGTCCGCGACGGCCTCAACCCCACCCGGCTGAGGCTGCCCGAACGCGGCCCGTGGACCACGGTGATGGAGTATCTGCTCGCCCGGTTCCCCGACGATGCGTCGCGGCTCCGGGAGAAGGTCGCACTGACAGAGGTGATGGGCGGGAACGGGGTGCCGGTCACCAGCGAGACCGCGTTCGCGCCGCGCTCGTTCGTGTACCTCTACCGAGACCCGCCGGTCGAGGCGCGGGTGCCGTTCGAGATCGAGATCCTGCACCGGGACCGGGACCTGCTGGTCGTGGACAAGCCGCACTTTCTCGCCAGCACGCCGCGGGGCAGGCACATCGTCGAGTCGGCGCTGGTCCGGCTGCGCCGCGACCTGGACCTTCCCGAGCTCACCCCCGCACATCGCCTGGACCGCGTGACGGCAGGCGTGCTGGTGTTCACGGTCCGGCAGGAGGCCAGGCGGGCGTACCAACTGTTGTTCGAACAGCGGCTGGTGACCAAGGAGTACGAGGCGATCGCCGGATTCGATCCGGCGCTGACACTGCCACGGACCGTGCACAGCCGCATCATCAAGGAACGCGGAATGCTGCAGTGCATCGAGGCACCCGGGGAACCGAACGCCCACACCCGCATCGAACTGCTCGAGGCACGCGGCGATCTGGCCCGCTATCGACTGCTCCCGAGCACCGGGAAGATGCACCAGCTACGGGTTCACCTGAACTCACTCGGCATCCCGATCGTCGGCGACAGCTTCTATCCACGACTGTATGACGTTGCACCGGAGGACTATTCGAATCCACTGCAACTGCTGGCCCGCTCGATTGAATTCGCTGACCCACACACAGGCAAGCCGCGGCGCTTCGTGAGCGAGCGACGCCTGTCCGCCTGGGAGCGGACCAGCAATCCCAACCCTTAGCGAATTGCCAAGGAGCGCACACCGTGCGCTCACAGATCTCCGTCACCATCGGTATATCGGAAAAACCGCCGGACACCCCCGGCGGATCCGCACACCGATCGGAGCCCGAGATGACCGACCTCTGCATGATCCTCCAGCGCGCAGACGACACCGCGGACCTCTTCGCTGATCGCGACTTCCTCGAGGCCGTCGCGCGGGCCGCGAACCTCCGCCAGGCCCACATCCTCGCCGAGCTGCTGACCACCACCGGCCACGAGGAGGACGCCGACCGGTTCCTGTCCGCGCACGCCGAGTCCTGCCTCGCAGACCTGCCCGACGCCGCCTGAGATACCGACGAACCCACAGGTAGGAGACCTACTACGCACCGTAGTGGAGTGCGTCACAATACTGGCATCTCAGATGCAAGTTAAATACCGTCGGGTCATGACCCTCTCCCCCGCATCCACCGAAGTCATCAAGGCGACCCTCCCCGCCGTGGGCGCTGCCATCGAGGACATCACCGCGCTCTTCTATCCGAAGATGTTCGCCGCCCATCCTGAACTCGAACGCGATCTGTTCAATCGGGGCAACCAGAAGCAGGGCCAGCAGCAGAAGGCCCTCGCCGGCGCGATCGCCGCATTCGCGGCACTGCAGGTCAGCCCCGACGCCCCCCGCACGGAGCTGATCATGTCGCGGATCGCGAACAAGCACGCCTCGCTCGGCATCACCGCCGACCAGTACGTGATCGTGCACAAGTACCTGTTCGAGGCGATCGTGGAGGTCCTCGGCGAAGCCGTCACCCCGGAGGTCGCGGCCGCATGGGACGAGGTCTACTGGCTGATGGCCGACACCCTGATCGGACTCGAGGCCGACCTCTACTCCGCGTCCGGGGTCCAGGCCGGCGACGTCTGGCGTCGCATGGCGGTGGGCCGACGCGTCCTCCAGTCCGCGGACACCGTCACCTTCATCCTCGAGCCGGCCGACGGCGAACCCCTGCCCGCGTACCGGCCGGGACAGTACGTCTCCGTCGGCGTCCGACTGCCCGACGGCGCACGCCAGATCCGGCAGTACAGCCTGGTCGGCGCGCCGTCGCAGTCCGAGTGGCAGATCAGCGTCAAGGCTGTCCCGGCGCAGCCGCTGCCCGACGGGTCGGCAACTCCGGCGGGCGAGGTCTCGAACCACTTGTACCGCAATCTTTTCGAGGGCGACGAGGTTTCCGTCTCGCTGCCCTTCGGCGACTTGGTCCTCGAGGACGACGACGCTCCCCTGCTGCTGGTGTCCGCCGGGATCGGCTGCACCCCCATGATCGGAATGCTCAACCACCTCGCCGCCACCGGCGACCCGCGCCAGGTCTCCGTGCTGCACGCGGACCGCTCCCCGGCCCAGCATGCGCACCGGGCGGAGCTGACCCAGCTGGTGCAGCGGATGCCGTTCGCGGTGATGCACCGGTGGTACGAGGACCTGGGCGCCCGGGCCGCGGGCGACACCACGCACCTCGGCCGGGCCGACCTGTCCGCCATCCAGATCGAGCCGGACACCCAGGTCTACCTGTGCGGGCCGTTGCCGTTCATGCTCTCCGTCCGCGAGACGCTGATGGAACGCCAGGTCCCGGCCGAGCACATCCACTACGAGGTGTTCGGCCCGGACAGCTGGGCCTCGGCAAGCTGACCTCCGCGCGGCGGTTGGCTGTACAGCTAGCCGCCGACGCCGGTCAGCTCGATGGGCGACTGCGGCAGCACCGCCGAACGGGCCACGGTGCCGGCCGCGAGGTCGACCGCATGGATCGACTTCGCGGCCGGATCACTGACGTAGGCCGTACCGCCGTCGACGAACAGGGCCGGCCGCGGCGACTGCCACTTCTCCGGCTGGGTCCAGGCACCGAGCACCGGTATCCGGTTGGTCACCGCCCCCGCGTTCTGGTCGATCACATGCAGGAAGCCGTCAGTACCCAGCACCAGCGCCTCACCGCGCGGGCCGCGACCGAGGGACCGGAAGGTGTAGCTGGTGCCGAGGTCGACGGGCGTCATCGCTGCGGTTGTCGTGTTGACCAGCATCACCCGCTGCGGTCGTTCGAGTTCGGCGTCGCGGTCCGTCTTGTAGTCGCCGAGCACCACGTCGGAGGTGTCCGTGCCTGCCTGGTTGCCGATCCGGCCGTAGGCGTCCGGGCTAGAGATCTTCGTGACCACGCCATCGCGGTAGACGAGCACCCCGTCCTGGCATCCGAACACCACGATCTCGTTTGCGGCCGCCGCCTCGCCGTGCACGCCGGGGCAGTGTTCGTTGCGGGTGACCTCCCGGCGCTCCCGGTCGAGGACGACGATGCCAGTGCGGGCCTTCTCGTCGCCGAGCGTGGTGATCAGTCCGCCGTTCTCCAGTTCCACCGCCACCCCGTGGTGCGGCTCGGCGGTCGTGTGGCTGTCCACCGCCGGTTTCCCTTCCGCCAGCCCGTGCGGATCGAACATCTCGACCAGCCCGGACCCATCGTGGAACAGCACGGTGCGATCGGAGTGCCGGACCACGTGGCCGGGCTTGTTCGCGGCGAACTCGGTGCCGGTGAACGCCGGGGCCGCGGTGTAGTGATGCGAGTGGTCGCCGTGCGGCTCGGACCAGGTCCCGGTGTCGAGCACCTCGAAGGCGTCGCCGGTGGCGACGAGGACATGCCTGCCGTCTCCCGCCGGGTTCAGCCGGGTGAAGCCGTCGACGGATACCTGTCCGACCACCTCGAGACTCTCGGCATCGAGCACCAGGATGCCACCGTCGTATGACACCGCGAGACGCGGTGTCGCGCCCGAAGCCTCCACCGGTCCAGCGGTTTCGGATCCAGCGGCGGCGGTGGCCTGCTCCTGCGGGTCGATCCCGGACGAGCAGCCGGCGAGCAGGGCGATCGCGAGGACGGCGGACGCCGCCGCGGCGCGAACACGAGGAGTGAGGGTCTGGGTCATGCCCACCAGCTTCGGCCTTATTGCAAATGATTGTCAAAGTATATAATGCGCATGCGTGCACTCATTTGATCGAAAAGCCTTCCCCGGGAGGACATTTGACAACACCCCCCTGCCATCCCTAGGTTTCTGGAAATCATTTCCATGTGACCTGGTGCCGCATGCCCACGCGCCGCGGCCGATGAAGGGGATTCAATGAGCGAGATCCGTAAGCGCGGCATCCGTATTGCTGGCGTCGGTGCTGCCGCGGCCGTGGCGATCGGCCTGATGTCGACCGGTG
>NZ_JBEPSX010000014.1:0-131485 GCF_040548995.1 Rhodococcus sp. PvR044 | reverse complement strand
CCGACACCGCCGGACGGCAGCGCCTCACCGATGCTGCCCGACCCATCGGTCCCGTCCAGCATCGGCACCATCACCGACGCGATCCTCGCCGCCATAGATGCCGACCCGACCCTGGCCCGACCGGAACATCCCGACGGACACGGCGGCCTGACCGCCCCACCCGACGGTGCCCTCACCTACCGCCCCGACGCCGCCACCACCGCGCTCGTCCACGCCCGCGACGGACACTGCCGATTCCCCGGCTGCACCAGACCGGCCGCCGGATGCCAACTCGACCACATCATCGAATACCGGCCCCACGACCCGATCGCCGGCGGTTGGACCATCGCCGCCAACCTGCACTGCCTCTGCCAGTTCCACCACCAACTCAAAACCCTCGGCCTCTGGACCGTCACCGCACTACCCGGCCACGCAATGCTCTGGACCTCGAGGACCGGCACCACCGCCCTCACCCTCCCCACCGGCGCCCACGGCAGCCACACCATGAAGACACCCGCACCACCTATCTCCGGCCGCCGCGGCCACACCCCACGACCGAGCCCGGCCACGTCACCGGACCCGCCACCGTTCTGAGCTGAGCTTCGCGGCCAATCCTGTCGTGCGAGGGGTGTAGAAATGCAGGCATGGGCCCCGCGATCGTGTGGTTTCGGCGTGACCTGCGCACCGGCGACCTTCCGACGCTGTCGGCGGTCGCCGGGGACGAGGTGCTCGGGCTCTTCGTGCTCGACGAGGCGTTGCTGCGACCGTCCGGCGCGCCGCGGCGCGACTTCCTCTACGCCTGCCTGGCAGCGCTCGACGAGGAGCTCGGCGGCAGGCTGTGCGTGGTCCGGGGCGATCCACGGGTCGTCGTGCCGCAGGTGGCCCGGGATATCGGTGCAGGCGCGGTGCACGTCAGCGCCGACTTCGGTCCGTATGGGCGTGCCCGCGACGACGCGGTGGCGAGGGAGGTCGATCTCGTCCGCACCGGTTCGCCCTACGCGGTGGCGCCGGGCCGGGTGACGAAGGCCGACGGCGCGCCCTACCGGGTGTTCACCCCGTACTTCGGGCGCTGGCTCGATCATGGTTGGCGTGCCCCCGCGGACACCTCCGCGCGCACGGCCTCGTGGCTGGATCCGGGGCTGTCGATCCGCGTGCCGATTCCGCGGACGGGCCCCGCGAGCCGAGAGCGGGCGGGGGAGCGGGCGGCGCTCGCGCGGTGGGCGGAGTTCCTGGACGATGACCTGGCGGGCTACGACACCGGCCGGGACCGGCCCGACCTCGACCGCACGAGCCGAATGTCGGTGTACCTCAAGTACGGGTGCATCCACCCGCGCACGATGCTCGCGGATCTCGCCGGTCGGCACGGCACCGGGCCTGCGGCGTTCCGGCGGCAGCTGGCCTGGCGGGATTTCTACGCGGACGTCCTGCACCACCGCCCCGACACCGCGCGGCGCGACTACGACCCGCGTTTCGGCGCGCTGCGGTACGACAGCGGACCCGATGCGGAATCGGCGTGGTCGGCCTGGTGCGCGGGCCGGACCGGGTACCCGATCGTCGATGCAGGCATGCGTCAGCTGCTGGCCGAGGGCTGGATGCACAACCGGGTCCGGATGATCGTCGCGTCCTTTCTGGTGAAGGACCTGCACCTGCCGTGGTGGCGCGGGGCCCGGTACTTCATGAGGAACCTGGTCGACGGTGATCTGGCCTCGAATCAGCACGGCTGGCAGTGGACCGCCGGATCGGGAACCGATGCGGCCCCGTACTTTCGGGTGTTCAACCCCATCAGCCAGGGGCAGAAGTTCGATCCCGACGGCGATTATGTGCGCCGTTGGGTGCCGGAACTGCGCGGCATCGCCGGTGCCCGGGTACACACGTTGGCCGACGGCCGACCCCACGGCTACCCGGACCCGATCGTGGACCACGGCATCGAGCGCCGGGAGGCGCTGGCTCGCTACGGCGAGCTGAAACGGGGCTAGGGTCGAACGATGGGCATCGTGTACTCGAGCGTGGTGGACACGCCCCGGGCCGAGGTCTTCGACTGGTACGGCAGGCCGGGCGCCTTCGCCCGGCTGTCACCGTCGTGGCAGCCGCTGCGGATCGTCTCCGAGGCGGACTCGCTCGCCACCGGACGCGCTGTGCTCGCGTTGCCCGGTGGGCTGCGGTGGGTGGCCCGCCACGACGGCGCCGCGTACGACCCACCCCATCGCTTCGTCGACGAGCTCGCCGCCGACGGGCTTGCATCGATCCCGGTCCGGGCCACCCTGTCCTGGAGGCACATTCACGATTTCACCGAGGTCACCGCGGGATCGACCCGGGTGATCGACCGGGTCGAGACCCCGGTGCCGGAGTTCCTGTTGCGGTCGACGTTCGCCTACCGGCATCGCCAGCTCGCCGGGGACCTGGCCGCACACCGCTGGGCGAGCGAGCGGGGTGTCCGGCCTGCGGTGGTGGCGGTCACGGGCGCCTCCGGTCTCGTCGGGTCGGCGCTGACAGCGTTCCTGAGCACCGGCGGGCACCGGGTGATCCGCCTGGTGCGGCGCGCACCGCGGACGCAGGACGAGCGACGATGGGATCCCGCGGACCCCGCCGCGGACCTGTTGGCGGGTGTCGACGCCGTGGTGCACCTGGCCGGGGCGTCGATCGCCGGGAGATTCACCGCGGCGCACATGCAGGCGATCCGGGACAGCCGCATCGGGCCGACCCGCCTGCTGGCGGGGCTAGCGGGCCACACCGACGGCGGTCCGCGGACCTTCGTGTCCGCCTCGGCCATCGGCTACTACGGATTCGATCGCGGCGAGGAACTCCTGTCCGAGGACAGCTCCCGCGGCGACGGGTTCCTCGCCGACGTGGTCGCCGACTGGGAGGCGGCCACCGGGCCCGCGGAGGAGGCCGGGCTGAGGGTCGTCCGGGTGCGCACCGGGGTCGTGCAGTCCGCCAGGGGCGGCACCCTCGCGCTGCTCCATCCGCTGTTCGCGGCGGGGCTGGGTGGGCGGATCGGCGACGGCAGTCAGTGGCTGTCGTGGATCGGGCTCGACGACCTGGTGGACGTCTATCACCGGGCCCTGTTCGACGAGTCCCTCCGCGGACCCGTCAACGCGGTGGCACCCGCCCCGGTCCGCAACCTCGACTACACCCGCACCCTCGCGCGGGTCCTGCACCGCCCCGCGGTCCTGCCGGTTCCGAGCCTCGGTCCGCGCCTGCTGCTGGGCGAGCGGGGTGCCCGCGAGCTGGCCGAGGCCGACCAGCACGTGGTCCCGACGAGACTCGCGCTCGCGGGGCACGGGTTCCGGCACCCCGAGGTCGAGGCGGTGCTGCGCCACCAGCTCGGCAAGGCGATCGACTCCCCATGAGCGGCTCGCACGTTCTGGTGCTGGGCGCGACCGGCTACATCGGTGGCCGGTTGACTCCGCGGCTGCTCGCGGCGGGCCACCGCGTCAGGACGCTGGTGCGTTCCCCGGACAAGCTGTACGACGTGCCGTGGGCGACCGAGGTGGATATCGTGCGCGGCGATCTGAACGATCCCGCATCGCTTGCGGGGGCGTTCGCCGACATCGAGGTCGTCTACTACCTCGTCCACTCGATGGGCGGCAGCACCGAGTTCGTCGAGACCGAGCGCCGCGGAGCGCTGAATGTGGTTGCGGCCGCGCGGTCCTCGGGGGTGTCGCGGATCGTCTACCTCGGCGGGTTGCACCCCGCCACGTCCGACCTCTCGGCGCACCTGCGCTCCCGCACACAGGTCGGGCAGATCCTCGTCGGCTCCGGTATCCCGACGATGGTGCTGCAGGCCGGGGTGGTCATCGGGTCCGGATCCGCATCGTTCGAGATGATCCGGCACCTGACGAACCGGCTACCGGTGATGACGACACCGAGGTGGGTGAACAACCGCATCCAGCCGATCGCGGTCCGCGATGTCCTGTACTACCTGATCGCGGCCGCCGAGGCCCCACTGCCGCACAGCCGCAGTTACGACATCGGGGGCCCGGACGTGCTGCGCTATGGCGACATGATGAAGGTCTACGCGCAGGTCGCGGGCCTGGCGAACCGCCGCATCGTGGTGCTCCCGGTGCTGACACCGAGGCTGGCCGGTCTGTGGATCGGGCTGGTGACGCCGATCCCCACCGGCCTGGGCCGGGCCCTGATCGAGTCGCTGCACAACGATGCCGTGATGGTCGAACACGGCATCGACGAGGTCATCCCGCCGCCTGCGGAGGGGCTGACCTCGTACCGCGACGCCGTTGGTCTGGCTCTTCGCCGCATCGAACGCGGCGAGGTGGAGACCACGTGGGCCAATGCGTCCCCGGTGGGGGCACCCTCGGACCCCCTTCCGTCCGACCCGTCTTGGGCAGGCGAGGTGGTCTACACCGACGAGCGCAGCAAGGTGTGCGAGGCGGACCAGCGGACGCTGTGGCAGGTGGTCGAGAGTATCGGCGGGGAGAACGGCTGGTACTCGTTCCCGCTCGCATGGGCGGTCCGTGGCTGGCTGGACCGACTGGTCGGGGGAGTCGGACTGTCCCGCGGCCGCCGCGACGCGCGGCGGCTCCAGACCGGAGACGCGCTGGACTTCTGGCGGGTGGAAAAGATCGAGCGCGGCACCCTGCTGCGACTGCGTGCGGAGATGCGAGCGCCGGGAGGGGCGTGGCTCGAGTGGCGTGTGCATCCCGCCGCCGCGGGCACGTCCCGGCTCGATCAGCGGGCCATCTTCTTCCCCCGCGGCATTGCGGGGCGCGTCTACTGGTACGCGATCCTCCCGTTCCATGGGGTCATCTTCAAGGGCATGGTCAACAACATCACGGGCACCGCGGCCAGGCAGTTTCCCCTCGATTCCTGAACCCGCTCGGCGCCTGTCAGACCGTGCACAGCGGGCGGATGTCTTCGCGCCCTCCGGTCGTCGGCGAGGTGAGCAGCAGGCACGAGTTGTACCCGCGTGATTCGACAACCGAGCGGATCTCCTGCCAGCGTTCGGCGGTCGCCGACGCGGACCGCGACAGCACGAATCCGGAGAATCGGGCCGGGTCCCCGACCAGTGCCCACGAGTAGTCGTCGGCGATGTGGCTCACGACGTAGTTCGTCGGCCCGTCCAGCGAGTCCTGGGTGGACACTCCGGGGAAACTCACATGTAGCTGCGCCATGGTGGCGGGGTCGTTCACCCGCGCATTGCCGGTGACGCCGCTGCTGCCCCCGGTCCACGTGGTGCAGCTGTTCTCGACACGCACGTTCTGCGCGTCGAGGAGCGAGTACGTGGCCCGGGTGTCGCGGGCACAGTTCAGGCTGAACGGTTGTGGTATCGCGGCGAGCTGATGCCAGGTACCCATGTACCGCTGCACGTCAAGCGACGGGACTGGTGCCAGGGGTGCGGCCGCGGCTGGTGCCGCGAGGAGCACGGCGCCTGCGGCTGAGAACAGGCCGACAGCGGTGCGGAGGAGCGGATTCCTCATTTGCCCGTCCCTTCGTCTATTTCGGCATCAGTACAGAGTCGATCAGGTACACGGTGGCGTTCGCGGTCTGGACGCCGCCACAGATGACGCCGGCTTCGTTGACCTTCCAATTGTCGCCGGAACCGGTCACCTCTACCGTGCCACCCTCGACCGTGGTCTGGGTACCCTCGATGTCGCTCGGCGCGATCCGACCGGGCACGACGTGGTAGGTGAGGACCTTTGTCAGCGTTGCAGAGTCGGTTTTGAGACTGTCGATGGTGGCCGGGTCGACCTTCGCGAAGGCCGAGTCGACCGGCGCAAAAACGGTGAATTGTCCGCCGTTGAGGGTGTCGACCAGGTTCACATCTGGATTCAGCTGTCCGGACACCGCCGCGGTCAACGTCGTGAGCATCGGGTTGTTCGACGCGGCCACCGCGACGGGATCCTGAGCCATGCCGTCGACCGAACCCGGCCCGGTGGGTACCTGTTCGGCGTATCCGGCGCAGCCCGGGCCGACCAACGAGGAGGCCATGGCGTCGGAGCCATCCATGGATTCGGAGGTCTCCGTCTGAGGCGCCGCGGCCGATTCCGAGGCGGACGAGGAGTTCGAATCGTTTGACGAACAGGCCCCGAGTCCGAGCACGGCAACCGCACTGACGCCGAACGCCGTCAGGATCTTCCGCTTGCTGGAGTTCATAGCAATCCCTCTCCGAATGCCGACCTCTCGGTTGGAGGTCCGCTCGTACAGTGCTTCGGAGCGGATGGCCGTGCAGATTGGTCCGAATTGCCACCCATCCGAAACCGGACCTGCTCCGAACCACTCGTATGCAGAACCTCCCCGCGGGCCGGAACGTCGCCGTGATCGGTGGCGGCGTCGCCGGTCTGACCGCCGCCCACGTCCTGTCCCGCCGAGATCGCGTCACCCTGTACGAGGCCGACGACCGGCTCGGCGGGCACGCGCACACGCACACGGTGCACCTCGGCACGGGGCAGTCTGTGTCGCTGGACACCGGGTTCATCGTGCACAACGACCGGACCTATCCCACGCTGCTCCGACTCTTCTCGGAGCTCGGCGTCGACACCCAGGAATCGGACATGTCGATGTCGATCCGGTCCGACATCAACGGTCTCGAATACGCGGGCGCGCGGGGTCTGCGTGGGCTGTTCCCGACCGTAGGTTCGCTGCGGCGCACGCGGCACTGGCTGATGCTCGCGGAAGTCACGAGGTTCCACCGGTCCGCCCGCAGCGTCCTCGGCCTGCCTGTCGACGGCCCGGACGCGGACGAGACGCTCGCCGACTTCCTCGCCCGACACCGCTTCAGTCGGTACTTTCTCGACCACTTCGTGACGCCGCTGGTGGCGGCGGTCTGGTCCTGCGACCCCGCGCTGGCCGCGAGCTACCCGGCGCGGTACCTGTTCACCTTCCTCGACCACCACGGCATGCTCACCGTTTTCGGTTCGGTGCCATGGCGGACCGTCACCGGCGGATCGTCGAACTACGTCGAGAAGGTCGCATCCCGGATCGATGAGGTGCTCACCGGCACCGCGGTGACCCGGATCGACCGCCGCGACGGGGTGTGCGTGATCGACGCGACCGGCGAGGTGCGGTACTTCGATGCCGCCGTCGTCGCCGTGCACCCCCACCAGGCCCTGGCGATGCTCGGCGACCGCGCCTCCACACTCGAGAAGTCCGTCCTCGGCGCCATGCCCTACTCGACCAATCACGCTCAGCTGCACACCGATCAGTCCGTCCTGCCGCGGGCGCCGCGGGCCAGGGCCTCCTGGAACTACCTGATCCCCGATGGTGGCGCCGGGCCGCACGGGGTGATCGTCACCTACGACCTGACCCGATTGATGCGCATCGACGCGGTCACCGACCGCCGATTTCTCGTGACGCTGGGCGGATCGCACCTGGTGGACCCGGCGTCGGTGATCGCGGAGATGACCTACGAGCATCCGATCTATACCCCGGAATCCGTCGCGGCCCAGTCCCGTCTGGCGGATCTCGGCTCGGAGACACTCGCGTTCGCCGGTGCCTATCACGGTTGGGGGTTCCACGAGGACGGAGCGCTCTCCGGTCTGCGCGCCGCCGAACGGGTCGGCGGGGTGTGGGACACGGTCGCGGCCGCCGAGGTTCGGCAGGCCGCGCGGTGAACGGGTCCGTCGCCGCCCTCTACCGGACCAGGATCCGGCACGTCCGAACGGAACCCGTTCACAACGCCTTCGAATACCGCAGCTACAGCTGGTTCATCGACCTCGACGCGCTACCGCGACTGCCGTGGTGGCTCCGGCCGTTCGCCGGATTCCGGGCGGAGGACCATCTCGAGCCCGGCGGGGGCCGAACCCTCAGGGGCCGAGTCGATGCCGTGCTGGCCGCGCACGGCATCGACCTGCAGGGCGGGCGGGTGACGGCGCTGATGAACGCGCGGGTGCTGGGCTACGTGTTCAACCCGTTGAGCCTGTTCTGGTGTCACGACAGCACTGGTGACCTGCGCTGCGTGCTCGCCGAGGTACACAACACCTACGGGGGCAGGCACTGCTACCTGGTCCGCACCGATCGGAACGGCTGCGCTGCGACCGACAAGCGGTTCTACGTCTCACCGTTCAACGAGGTCGAGGGCGTCTACGCGATGCGGCTGGCGGAACCCGCCGAGGGCCTCGATATCCGTGTCGTGCTGCACCGGGACGGGCGAGCCCCGTTTGCCGCGACCATGCGTGGGCGCCGACGACCCGCGACCACCGCGAACGTGGTGCACGCACTACTGGCGGCGCCGCTGGCACCGCTGACGGTCGCGGCGCGAATCAGAGTGCAGGGCATCAGATTGTGGGCGCGTGGGGTACCCATCGCGCCCAGGCCGACCACCGACCAGAAGGAGACGGCACAGTGACCGCGGAGAGTGTGAGGACCGACATCGACGACCGGATCTGGCCGGGCCTAGCGGACGTCCCAGCGGGACCGCGTGCGCGATTCCTCGCGGCAGGGGCCGATCGACTGTTCCGCCGGGCAGCCGCTCGCCTCGCGATCCGCGTCGAGTATCCAGACGGCTCGGTCGTCGGCGCCGGCGACCGCCGAGAAATACTGCCGCGCATGATCATCCGGCGACCGGACGCATTCGCCGCGAGGCTCGCCGACGGCGGGCTGATCGGGTTCGGGGAGGCCTACATGGTGGGTGACTGGACCGCGCCGGACCTGGCGGCGGTCCTGACGGCCTTCGCCGCCGGGGTGGAGACACTGGTCCCGCGTCCGCTGCAGCGGCTCCGCAGGCTGTTCGTCGCCGCGCCGCCCGCCCGCGACCTCGGCACCGAACAGAACGCACGGTCGAACGTCGCCCGGCACTACGACCTGTCCAATGATCTGTTCGAGCTCTTCCTCGACCAGACGATGACCTACTCCAGCGCATTGTTCGACGGGGAACCGGTCGGATGGGACCAGCTGGCAAACGCGCAGCGCCGCAAGATCGATCGACTGCTGGACGCGGCGGGTGTTGGACCGGGCACCCGGCTGCTGGAGATCGGCACCGGGTGGGGGGAGCTGTGTATCCGTGCCGCGCAGCGGGGAGCCACCGTCCGCTCGGTCACGTTGTCGGCGGAGCAACAGGCGCTGGCGCGCCGTCGCGTGGCCGAGGCCGGGCACGCCGACTCGGTGCAGGTCGACCTGCTCGACTATCGCGCGGTCGAGGGCGAGTACGACGCGATCGTCTCCGTGGAGATGATCGAGGCGGTGGGTCATCGGTTCTGGGAGACGTACTTCGCCGCGCTGGACCGATTGCTCGCCCCCGAGGGCACGGTGGCGTTGCAGGCGATCACGATGACGCACGACCGGATGCTGGCCACCCGGGACACCTACACCTGGGTGCACAAGTACATCTTCCCTGGCGGTTGCCTGCCGTCGACGGAGGCGATCGAGGCGGTCACCTCTCGGCACACGACACTCCGGGTGCGGGAGCTGACGTCGCTGGGCGGGCACTACGCGGAAACGCTGAGGTTGTGGAAGGACCGGTTCGCCGCGCGCAGCGCCGACGTCGCCGCGCTCGGGTTCGACGAGACCTTCCGGCGCATGTGGCTGTTCTATCTGGCCTACTCCGAGTCGGGGTTCCGTTCGGGCTATCTCGACGTCCAGCAGATCGTCTTCGACCGCGGGATCGGTCCGCGATGAACGCCACCGGTCCCGCGGGTTTTGCCGCGGTCAGCGTCGCCAGCCTGCTGGTGCTGGTGCTGCTGCAGGCGGCCACGTTCGCGATCGGCCGCAGGATCGGGCGCTACAACGTGGTCGATGTGTCCTGGGGCCTTGGCTTCGTCCTGGTAGCGGTGGTGGCGGCGACGGTCGGCGGGGGTGATGTAATGCGCCGGGTCCTGCTGGTGCTTCTGGTCGCAGTGTGGGGGCTGCGCCTGAGCTGGCACATGCACGCCAAGTCCAGGGGGCGCGGTGAGGACCCCCGCTACGAGGAGCTGCTGGCCCGCTCGGCGGGTTCCCGCACCGCGGTGGTGATACGGAAGATCTTCCTCACCCAGGGAGCCGCGCAGTGGTTCGTGTCGCTGCCGCTGCAACTGTCCGCGGTGCTCGGCGCCACCCATGGGCCCGGTGTCGCGGTCCTCGGCCTCGGCGCGGCCGTGTGGGTCGTGGGGTTCGTGTTCGAGGCCGTCGGCGACAGCCAACTCGAGCGCTTCAAGGCGGAACCAGCCAACCGCGGCCGCGTCATGGACGTCGGGCTGTGGGCATGGACCCGTCACCCGAACTACTTCGGTGACGCGTGTGTGTGGTGGGGGCTGTGGCTTGTCGCCGCGAGTGTCTGGCCTGGGCCGCTCACCATCGCCTCCCCGGTCCTGATGACCTACTTTCTCGTGTACGCCACCGGTGCCCGGCTGCTCGAGAAGTCGATGTCGCAGCGTCCGGGCTACGCCGAGTATCAGGCGCGCACGGGGTTTTTCGTCCCCCGCCCGCCCCGACCGTCCTAGGCGTCCTGCCCACCCAGCAGTCGCGCCAGCGCGTCGAGCACCGCGGGATCCTCGATGGTCGACGGCACGGTGTACTCGTCGTGGTCGGCGATCTGCCGCATGGTCTTGCGCAGGATCTTCCCGGAGCGTGTCTTGGGCAGCGCCTGTACGACGGTCACGTCACGGAAGGTCGCGACCGCTCCGATCTGGTCGCGCACCATGGCCACCAGCTCGACCCGGAGCTGCTCCGGGTCGATGTCGGCGCCGGCCTTGAGCACGACGTACCCGCTCGGCCGCTGTCCCTTGAGCTCGTCCTTGATCCCGATCACCGCGCACTCGGCGACTGCGACGTGCCCGGCGACGACGGCCTCCATGCTCCCTGTCGAAAGCCGGTGCCCCGCAACGTTGATGACGTCGTCGCTGCGACCGAGCACGAACACGTATCCGTCGGAGTCGATGTAGCCGGAGTCGCCGGTCAGGTAGTAGCCGGGGAAGGTCGCCAGGTAGGACTTCACGTACCGGTCCTCGTCCCGCCAGAGCCCGGACAGTGTGCCGGGCGGCATCGGCAGCGTGATGACGATGTTGCCCTCGGCGCCTGCGGGCAGCGGCGTGCCCTCCCCGTCGAGGATCTCGACGTGATAGCCGGGTACCGGCACGGTGGGGGAGCCTGCCTTGATGGGCATCGGCTCGAGCCCGCGCAGGTTCGCGCAGATGGCCCAGCCGGTCTCGGTCTGCCACCAGTGATCGATCACCGGGACGCCGAGCTTCTCGGTGGCCCACTCGTAGGTGTCGGGGTCGAGTCGCTCGCCGGCCGCGAACAGCGTCTCGAGGGAGGAGATGTCGTACTGTGCAAGCTCTTTCGCCTCGGGATCGACCTTGCGGATCGCCCGGATCGCGGTCGGCGCGGTGAACAGCGCGCGCACGCCGTGGTCGCCGATCACGCGCCAGAACGCGCCCGCGTCGGGGGTTCCGACCGGCTTGCCCTCGTAGAGCACCGTCGTCGCGCCGACAAGGAGCGGGCCGTAGACGATGTACGAGTGCCCGACGACCCAGCCGACATCGGATGCCGTCCACATCACCTGACCAGGGCCGATGTCGTAGAGGTTGCGCATCGACCAGGCCAGCGCGACCGCGTGGCCGCCGTTGTCGCGGACCACGCCCTTCGGCTTTCCGGTGGTGCCGGAGGTGTACAGGATGTAGAGCGGATCGGTCGCGGCGACGGACACGCAGCCCGCCGGTTCGGCGGCGGCGACCGCCGCGTCCCAGTCCAGCCAGCCCGCGACGTCGCCCGCCGATCCCGGGATCTGCCCGCGGTTCTTGACGATCACGGTGCCGGGTGCGTTCGCGGTCAACCCGAGTGCCCGCTCCACGATGGGCAGGTACTCGATGGTCCGGCCCGGTTCGAGTCCGCCGGACGCGGTGATCAGGGCCTTCGGCTCGGCGTCGTCGATGCGGGCGGCCAGTTCCGCGGCCGCGAAACCGCCGAACACCACGGAGTGGATCGCGCCGATGCGTGCACAGGCGAGCATCGCGATCGCGGCCTCCGGGATCATCGGCATGTACACGATCACCCGGTCGCCCGCCGTCACGCCCTGCGCGACCAGAACGCCGGCGAAACGCGATACCTCGTCGAGCATCTCGGCGTAGCTGTAGGTGCGGGCAGTGCCCAGCATCGCGGAGTCGTAGATCAGCGCCGCCTGCTCGCCGCGACCGGCGGCGACGTGGCGGTCGAGCGCGTTGAAGCAGGTGTTCAGCGTGGCGCCGGGAAACCAGCGGTACATCGGGGCATCGGAGTCGTCGAGGGCACTCGTCGGCGCGGTGTCCCAGTCGATGGCCTCCGCGGCCAGGAGCCAGAAGGCGTCCGGGTCGGCGGTGCTCTCGGCGATGGCTGACCTGTACGCGCCCGCGGTGCTCATGGCCCTCACCCTACTGATCCGAAGTACCGTGGATGCATGACTCTTCTCGCCGAAGATCTGCTCCTGCTCCTGCTCGACGACGAATCCGGCAAGCCGCTGATCGACGGCACCGCGCTGCCAAGGGCGTTGGCCGGTGCCGTCCTCCTCGAACTCGCGTTGGGTGGCCTGGTTCGCCCGGCCGGTGAGGGGGAGGAGGTGAAGAAGGGCAGGCTCGTGCTGAGCGAGGACGAGCCGCCCGAGGACCCGATCCTCGCGGGCGCGGTCGCACGGATCCGGGAATCGAAGCCGCTCAAGCCGGAGCGTGCGATCGAGAAGATCGACCAGCGGCTCCGCGAGGCCCTTCTCCAACGGATCGTGGACAGGGGTTGGGTTCGTGAGTCGAAGGGGCGCCTGCTCGGGATCTTCCCGACCACGGTGTGGCCCGCGGTCGACGAGAGCCACGAGCGTGCGGTCCGCGACGAGCTGCGCGCGGCACTGGTGGACGGCGCCTCCCCGACCGAGCGGACTGCCGCGCTGATCTCGCTGCTCTCCGCCGTCGACGCGGCGGCCAAGGTCGTCACGGACGGTGACCGACGCGCAATCAAGAAGCGGGCCAAGGAGATCGCCGACGGTGAGTGGGCGGGGGCGGCCGTCCGCAGGACGGTCGAGGCCGTGAACGCCGCGATCGTGGTGGCGGTGATCATCCCCGCGACCGCGGCGGGCGGAGCTTCCTGATGCGGGGGAAGGTGGCATTGGTCGCGGGCGCGACCAGGGGCGCGGGCCGGGGGATCGCCACCGAGCTCGGTGCGGCGGGCGCAACCGTCTACGTCACCGGCCGCACCAGCGGGTCGCTGCGATCGGAGATGGACCGGCCGGAGACGATCGAGGAGACCGCGGCCCTGGTGGACGCCGCGGGTGGTCACGGGATCCCGGTCCGGGTGGACCACCTGGTGCCCCAGGAGGTGCGCGCACTGGTGGCGCGGATCCGGGACGAGCAGGGCGCCCTGCACGTGTTGGTCAACGACATCTGGGGAGCCACCGAGATGGAGTGGGACAAGACGGTGTGGGAGTCCTCCCTCGATGTTGGCCTGCGGTACCTGCGGCTCGGCGTAGACACCCACGCCATCACAAGCCATTTCGCGATCCCGCTCCTCCTGGAGACCCCGGGTGGCCTGGTCGTCGAGGTGACCGACGGGACCGACGAGTACAACGCCGCCAACTATCGGGTGTCCTTCTTCTACGACCTGGCCAAGGCCGCGGTGAGCCGGATGGCGTTCGGGTTGGCCCACGAGCTGGGCCCGCGCGGTGCGACCGCGGTCCTGGTCACTCCGGGCTGGTTGCGCTCGGAGATGATGCTCGACAACTTCGGGGTCACCGAAGCGAACTGGCGCGATGCCACCGAGCGGATCCCGCATTTCGCCATCTCGGAGAGCCCCAGCTACGTGGGCCGGGGCGTCGCGGCCCTCGCTCAGGATCCCGATGTCGCGCGCTGGAACGGGAGGTCGCTCTCCAGCGGGCAGCTGGCGCGGGAGTACGGCTTCACCGATCTCGACGGCAGCAGGCCCGATGCGTGGCGATACCTGGTCGAGGTCCAGGATCCCGGAAAACCGGCCGACACCACCGGATATCGCTGACGGTTCAGCGCGGCACGCCCAGGTTCCGATAGCGCGCGATCCGGGCCGCGTACCGATCCGCCGCGGGTTGATCGACCAGGCCGGACAGCTCCCTGGCGATCGCCTCGCCGACCCGCTTGGAGAACCCGATCGGCTCGTCCGCCGCGTCGGGCAACTCCGGGATGATCGCGTCGATGATGCCGTCCCGCAACAGGTCCAGTGAGCGGATGCCCTGAGCGGCGGCCATCTGCGGCGCGTGCGTGGTGTCGCGGTGCACGATGGCGCTCGCGCCCTCCGGGGGAAGCGGTGCGAGCCAACCGTTCTGCGCGGACAACACCCGGTCCGCGGGCAGCAGTGCGAGGGCGCCGCCGCCGGTGCCCTGCCCGAGCAGCACCGAGACGGTGGCCGTGTCGAGGGTGACCAGGTCCGCGAGGCAGCGCGCGATCTCCGGGGCCAGCCCCTTCTCCTCGGCCTCCTTCGACAGCGAGGCGCCGAGCGTGTCTATGACCAGCACCAGCGGGATCCGCAGTTCCTCGGCGAGTTTCATCGCCCGCCTCGCCTCGCGGAGCGCGGCCGGTCCCATCGTGTGTTCCGGGGACTGACCGCTGCGGTCCTGGCCGAACAGCACGCACGGCGCCCCCCGGAATCGCGCAAGCGACACCAGCACGGTCTGGTCGGCCTCGCCCTGCCCGGTGCCGCTGAGCGGGATCTGCTCGGTGGCCGCGTACCGCAGCAGTTGCCGGATGCCGGGACGGTCGGCCCGGCGCGAGAGCATCACCGACTGCCAGGCGGGCACGTCCGGAATGTCGGCGGGCTCGGGATGCGGGTCCTGCCACCGCCCGGTCTCGCCGGTCATCACCCGCAACGCGCGATGAACCAGGTGCCGCAACCACTCCGGTGCCACGACACCGTCGATGACGCCGCTGTTGTAGAGGTTCTCGGCGGTCTGCACGCCCTCGGGGAACTTCTCGCCGTACAGCGCCTGGTAGACCCGAGGGCCCAGGAAACCGATCAGCGCCCCCGGCTCGGCGACCGTGACGTGCCCGAGTGAACCCCAGGACGCGAACACCCCGCCGGTCGTCGGGTTGCGCAGGTACACCAGGTACGGCAGGTGTGCGGCCTTGTGCACTGTGACCGCCGCCGCGATCTTCACCATCTGCACGAAGGCGAGGGTGCCCTCCTGCATCCGGGTGCCGCCCGACGTCGGGGACGCCAGCAGCGGCAGCCGCTCGGCGGTCGCCCGCTCGATCGCGGTGACGATCCGCTCGGCGGCCGCGACGCCGATGGACCCGGCGAGGAATCCGAACTCGCAGGCGATCACCGCGACCCGGCGACCCCGAACCGTCCCGACCCCGGTGATCACGGACTCGTCCAAGCCGGTCTTGGCGGCGGCCGCGTCGAGGTCGGCGCGGTAGGAGGCGTTCGCTTCGACCGGCACGGGCGGCCGGTCCCAGGATTCGAAGCTCCCGGAATCGAGTACCAGGTCCAGGATCTGCTGGGCCGACAGGCGCACGGTCATGGCCCGACCCTATCGGCCGAACGCCTCCCGCCAGGACACCGTCTTGCCGACCCGCAGGATCGAGCGCTGGTAGATCTTCGCGGCGACGAGCGAGAGCGCCACGGTGACCACGGTCATCAGCGCGATGGTGCCGATCACCTGCACCGGGCCGGTCACCCCGGCCGCCATCCGCAGCGGCATCAGGATCGCCGAGAACGGCGGGATCCAGCTCAGCACGTTGCTCAGGGTGCCGTCCGGGTTGCCGACCGCGGAGAAGGCGGAGAAGAACATCGCCATGATCAGCAGCATCAGGGGCATCGTGGTGGAGTTCACGTCCTCCTGGCGCGAGACCATCGAGCCGGCCGCGGCGTAGAGCACCGCGAAGAACGTGAAGCCGAGGACAAACCAGCCGAGGGTGCCCGCGAACACGCCGAGCGCGGTGCCGGTGACGGTCAGGACGCCGGTCGCGAGTCCGGCGCCGACTCCCGCGACACCGTACGCCGCCAGCTGCACCAGCCCGACCGCGCCGATGCCGATGACCTTGCCCCACAACAGTTGCAGCGGGCGCAGGGTGGACAGCAGCAGCTCGACCACCCGGCTGGACTTCTCCTCCACGACGCCCATCGCGACATACATGCCGAAGCCGAGGATCTGCATGTACAGCAGGGTCACCGCGGCGATGGACATCGCGATGCGCTGGCCCTCCTCGGGATCGGGCGGATCGATCGTCTCCACCGTGACCACGGCCGCGCCCATGTCCGCGCTCAACTGCTCGACGTCGACGCCTTGGGCCGTCAGCGCCCGCTGCTGTGCCTGGCCGGTGACCGCGATGTCGACGACGGTGCGCAGCCCGGCGTCGATCTCGGATTCGGTGACCGCGGTGGCGGATCCGTCCGGGTTCGGGATCAGAGCCACGTCCAGGTCGCCGCTGCCGACGCGGTCCCGGGCGGTCTGTTCGTCGGGGATCTCGGACACCTCAACCGACGTGCCCACCTGCTCTCCGGCGGCCACCAGGGCAGGGGACAGCGACTGGTCCCCGACCAGTCCGATGGCGGCGCGGTCGGCGTCGTCGCCGCCCGAGAAGATCGAGTACCCGACGATGCCGCCGACGATGGCGATCAGGATGACCACGTTGCTGATCAGGAAGCTCTTCTTGCGGACCTGGGTGAGGAACTCGCGCCTGGCGACCAGGCGTACTGCGCGGGCGGTGTTCATGCCGCGACCACCTCTCGGAACAGTTCGGTGAGGGACGGGCGGTGCAACGAGAACTCGTGCACCGGTCCGGTCTTCATGGCGGCGGCGAGGATCTCCTGGTCGTCGGCTCCTGGGTCGAGCGTCAGCACGGTGCGACCGTCGGAGTGGCTCACGGTGCTCACCCCCGCCAGATGCCGTGCCCAGTCCGCGGTCGCGCCGGGGGCGTGCACGACGAGCTGGGCGCTCTCGCCGCCACGCAGTTCGTCGACGGTGCCGATCGCGCGCATCTTGCCGTGCTTGATGATGCCGACGCGGTCGCACAGTCGCTGTACCAGGTCGAGCTGGTGGCTGGAGAAGATCACCGGCACCCCGGTCCTCGCCTTCTCGATCAGCACGTCGCTCATCACGTCCACCGCGACCGGGTCGAGACCGGAGAACGGCTCGTCCAGGACCAGCACCGCCGGGTCGTGCACCAGCGCCGCGGCCAACTGGACCCGCTGCTGGTTGCCCAGGCTCAGCGAGTCGACGGTGTCACCGACGCGTTCGGCGATCCCGAGCCGCTCGGTCCAGCGGGTCACCGCCGATCTCGCCTCGGCGCGCGAGAGTCCGTGCAGTTCGGCGAGGTACGAGAGCTGGGCGCCGACCTTCATCTTCGGGTAGAGGCCGCGCTCCTCGGGCATGTACCCGATGGTGCGACGCACGTCCAGGTCGACGGGTCGGCCGCCGAGCCGCACCTCGCCGGAATCGGCGGACAGCACCCCGAGCGCGATCCGCATCGTGGTGGTCTTGCCCGCGCCGTTGCTGCCGACGAAACCGAAGATCTCGCCCTGGCGCGCCTCGAAGCTGAGGTCGTCGAGCGCGACCACGTCGCCGTAGCGCTTGGAGATGCGGTCGATGGTGAGGGTGTGGCTGTCGGTCACGCTGCCTCCATGGGGAATTCATCGGACTCGGGATCGGGGTCGGGGCGGCTCCAGGCCAGGATCATCGCGGGCAGGCAACCGCCGATCATCAGCATGGTGAGGGTGAGCAGCCCGCCCGTGTAGGCCATGGTCGTGTGGGTGCCGCCGGTGACGGCACTGCCGTAGGTCAGGTAGATCACGGGGATCATCACCAGCCACTGGGTGATGCTCAGGGAGATCGAACGGGCGCTGTTCTGCTGCTGGACCTCCCACTCGTCCAGGGCTCCGGCGGGCGCGTCGCCCTGACGGCCCGAGACGATGGCCAGCGACGGCCAGACTAGGAAGAACAGCAGGCAGGCGGGCAGCCACAGCAGCGGGGCCTGCTCGAAGAAGTGGCACAACACCCCGACCGCGAGCATGAGGGCGAAGGTGGCGGCGAGCGCGATCACCAGGATTCGACGGCGTTGTCGGGTGCGCCAGCCGGGCAGCATGTGCGGCCACTTCTCGGAGTTCGCGAGGAACCGGCGCACTCGGTGCGCCTGATAACGCTCGACGAGGTTCATCTCAGGCATCTCGGTTCACTCCTGACTCGCGTGATCGGTAGAGCTCGGTGGACAGCGGCGTGAACTCGTTCCGCGAGAACACCGCCTCGATCGGCAGGCCGAACACCTCGCAGATCCGCATCGCCAGGTCGAGGCTCGGGTAGTGGTCGCCGCGTTCGAGCGCACCCACGGTCTGCGGGTTCACCTCGATCAGTTCGGCCAGCCGGACCCGACTCAGCGAGCGCTCGGCCCGCAGCACCGCGATGCGGTTGAAGATGTGGCGCGATTCGCCGCGCCGTACCGGGCTCATGCATCAGATTGTTGGGAAAACACAACAGTCTGTCAAGTAGTCCCCATGGCCGTCGAATGAGTCCTACTCGATGTAGTACCGTTCGCCCATGCGTGTCGGCCCAGGTGAGAAGCTCTCTCGCCGTGTGCGCTGTGCGTCCGTCGGCTCGACCACCGCGGCCGTGGCCGTCGCCGCGCACGGCGTGGGCGGCGGCGGACTGCCCGCCGGGTCCACCCTCATGCTTCTCGTCGGATTCTCCGCGGTGCTGGTCGCCGTGATGGCCGCCGTCCCCGTGCTTCGCCGCGGTGGCCCGGCGCTGGTCCCGATCTTGGCGGTCGGGCAGCTCGGCGCCCACACCACGCTGGCGTTCGGCGGCGGCGGTCACCACGCGGACATGGCCTCGGGTCCGATCGGCGGCATGGGCCCGCAGATGCTCGCCGCGCACGCCGTCGCGATCGGCGTCTGTGCCGCACTCATCGCGGCGGCCGAACGGATCGGCCCGCGCACGGAGGCCGCGCTGCGCGCGGTCGTCGCCGCGGTCGTCGTCGCCATCCCCGTCCTCGAACGACCCCGCAGCTGGCGACCCGTCACCGAGGCGCACCCGCTCGTGTCCGCGCTCTGCCGCGTGTCGGTATCGCGTCGCGGCCCACCGCTTTTCGTCTGATCACACCTCACCCCACCGCGTAACCACGGCCGCCTCGGCCCGGGCGCGGTCTCTCGCGGTTCCCATGGGGTCCCGCGCACCCACAGTCTGATCGACGAAAGCGATGTCATGACCATCACCACCGAACCCGGCGTGCCCAAATCCACGCCGCCGGGCACCGAATCCCAGGCGCTGCGCAAGCTCCTGCTGCGGTTGCACTTCTACGCGGGCGTGTTCGTCGGCCCGTTCCTCCTCGTCGCTGCCCTGACGGGATTCATCTACGCGTTCGCGCCGACGCTGGAGAAGCTCGCCTACGGGAACTACCTCGAGGCGCCCGCCAC
The DNA here is from genome assembly GCF_040548995.1 of Rhodococcus sp. PvR044. Lineage (NCBI taxonomy): Bacteria > Bacillati > Actinomycetota > Actinomycetes > Mycobacteriales > Nocardiaceae > Rhodococcus > Rhodococcus sp. PvR044. The sequence continues at coordinate 112,243 of NZ_JBEPSX010000014.1, read as the reverse complement.
GGATAGTCCGCTGCCCGCCTCCGAGCAGCTCCAGGCCGCTCTCGATGGCCGCGACCCGTCCACGCTGCTGTCGCTGCAGACCGCCGAGGCAGGAGGGTCGACGCGGGTGGTGTTCGCCGACCCGAGCGTCGGCTCGGGGGAGACCACCGTCTTCGTCGACCCGGACAGCGGCAAGGTGCTCGGCGCACTGGCGACGGACTCCGGTGACCTGCCGCTGCGTGCCTGGCTGTCGGCGTTGCACAAGAACCTGCACCTGGGCGAGGTCGGCAACCTCTACAGCGAGTTGGCCGCATCCTGGCTCGGCGTGATCGCGCTTGCCGGTCTGTACCTGTGGTGGACCAAGTACCGCCGCGATCGCGCGAACGGCGACCGGGGCCGGTTGCTGACGGTGGACCGGTCGGTGACCGGGCGGCGGAGCACGCTGAACTGGCACGGTGTCGTCGGTGCCTGCGCGGCCCTCGGCCTGCTCTTCCTCTCGATCACCGGACTGACCTGGTCGGACCATGCCGGCAAGAACGTGAAGACGGTCCGCACCGAGATGAGCTGGACCACCCCGAAGCTGGACACCACGCTCGGGTCCGTCCAGGCTGCGCCCGCGGGCGAGCACGCGGGGCACGGCGCACCGGCCGTCCCGGTCGCCGACGGCGCTCCCACGGACCCGTCGGCCGTGGACGGCGTGCTGGCGGTGGCTCGCGATCAGGGGATGACCGGATCGCTGTCCGCGACGATCCCGGCCAGCGCCTCAAAGGCCTGGACGGTGAAGGAGACCGCGACCGGCGGCGATTCGATCGCGGTCGACGCCGCGACGATGCAGGTCACCGACGAGCAGCGGTTCGCGGACTGGCCGCTGGCGGCCAAGCTGAGCCAGTGGGGGATCGCCGGCCACATGGGCACGCTGTTCGGCTTCGCCAACCAGCTGCTGCTCGGGGCGCTCGCGCTGTCGCTGATCACGCTGATCGTGACCGGCTACCGGATGTGGTGGCAGCGGCGTCCCCGCCGGTCGGAGGGCTTCGCGCTCGGCACCGTGCCGCGCCGCGGCGCCCTGCGGCGGCTGCCCTGGCCCGCCATCGGTGGCATCGCGGTGATCGCGGTTGCCGTCGGCATCTTCGTGCCGCTGCTCGGCCTCTCGCTGCTCGGCTTCCTGATCGTGGACGTGCTGCTGGGGCTGCGTTCGAGGCGGCAACCGGCATGAGGCGGGCGGCGATCGCCCTGCTGCTGGCACTGGGCGCGGTCGTGCTGACCGCACCGGTGGCGTCGGCGCACTCAGAGCTGCTGTCCACGTCTCCCGCGCGGGACGGCGTGCTGGCTGCGGCGCCCACCGAGGTGGTGTTGACCTTCTCCACGGCGGTACAGAAGACGGGCGCCGCGATCGTGGTCACCACCGCGGACGGGACCCGGCTCGACGACGGCCCGGTCACGCGCGACGGCGCCAGGATGATCCAGCGGGTGAAGGCCGGCTCCGGGTCCGTCAACGTCCGCTGGCGGGCGGTGTCCGACGACGGGCACCCGCTCACCGGGACGTTCGGCTACCAGGTGGGCGCGCCCTCCGGGGATGCGGGCGCCGCGACGACGCCGGCGCCGGTCTCCGCTGCGCAGGCGCCCGCCGAGCGGCCGCCTACCGCGGAATCATCGCCGCTGTACCGCCGCCTGCTCGGGCCGGTCGCCCTGGTGATCGCCGGGCTCGCGCTCGGGATCGCCGCGTGGCGCTCCGGAAAACACTCCAAGACAAACGAACTCGTATCGAAGGAACATCAATCATGAGCAACAACATCTTCTCTCGCCGGCGGATGCTGGCCGCAGGCGCCGCTCTGTCCATGGGACTCGCAATCGCGGGCTGCTCGTCGGACTCCGACAACTCTGCCGACGAAGCGCGTCCGGCCGCCGAATCGGTGACCCTGACCGAGTCCTGGGTGAAGGCGGCCGACAGCGGGATGACCGCGGCCTTCGGCACCCTCGTCAACGGATCCGGGACCGACGCGACCCTGGTCGCGGTGAGCAGCCCGATCTCGCCTGCCGTCGAGGTGCACGAGATGGCGATGGGCCCCGACGGGACCATGGTGATGCAGAAGAAGGAGGGCGGGGTGACCATCCCCGCCTCGGGCACGCACAAGCTCGAGCCCGGTGCGGATCACATCATGTTCCTCCGCCTGCCCGCCCCCGTGAAGGCGGGCACCGACGTGCCGCTGACCCTCACCTTCGGCGACGGGTCCACCGCCGAGACCACCGTCCAGGTACGGGATTTCACCGGAGCCAACGAGAGCTACGAAGGGAATCATGGCTGAGCTGAGCCGGCGCCGCCTGCTCAGCGCCGGTGCCGTCGTTCTCGGCGGCACCGGCCTGGCCTGGGGCGCACGCGAGGTCACGCTCGACCAGGAGCCGCAGTCGGCGGGGCCTCCGGTGCCCACCGTGTCGGAGGTCGAGCCGTTCTACGGCACGCATCAGGCGGGCATCGCCACGGCGCCGCAGGCGCACTCGACGTTCGTCGCGCTCGATCTCCGACCGGAGGTGGACCGGGCCGCGCTGATCCGGTTGCTGAAGGTGTGGACCGAGGACGCGGCCCGGCTCACCGAGGGCCGGGCGGCGCTGGCGGACACCGAACCGGACCTGGCCACCGAGCCGACCCGGCTCACGGTGACGGTCGGTTTCGGTCCGGGCGTCTTCCGGCTCGGGAACGCCGAGCACCTGCGCCCTGCGTGGCTGCGGCCGCTGCCCCCGTTCGCGGTGGACCGGCTCGAGGACCGGTGGAGCGGTGGGGATCTTCTGCTCCAGGTTGGCGCGGAGGACCCGGTCACCGTGGCGCACGCGCTGCGGGTGCTGCTCAAGGGGTCCGCGGGTGTCGGCTCGGTGCGCTGGACCCAGCGCGGTTTCCGCCGGGCCCGCGGCACGCAGGCCCCCGGCACCACGATGCGGAACCTGTTCGGTCAGGTGGACGGCACGGTGAACCCGTCGCCCGGTACCGCGGATTTCGCGGACCTGGTCTGGGACACCGGATCCGGACAGGCCTGGATGGCAGGCGGAACCTCGGTGGTGATCCGGCGCACCCACCTCGACCTCGACGAGTGGGACAAGGTCGACCGGCCGGGACGCGAGCAATCGGTGGGGCGCAGGCTGTCGGACGGGGCTCCGCTGACCGGCGACTCGGAACACGACGAGCCCGATTTCGCCGCGGTGGGCGCGACCGGGTTTCCGGTGATCCCGGAGTTCTCGCACATCGCCAGGGCCAGGTCGGCGGACCCGCGGCAGCGGATCCACCGGCGCGGGTACAACTACGACGAGGCGCCGGCCGGGGGCGAGATCTCGGACTCGGGTCTGATCTTCGTCTGCTACCAGGCCGACGTCGATGCCCAGTTCGTGCCCATCCAGCAACGACTTTCGGAGCTGGACATGCTGAACCAGTGGACGACGCCGATCGGGTCCGCGGTGTTCGCGATCCCGCCCGGCTGTGCCAAGGGTGGCTACATCGGCCAGCAGCTCTTCGGTAGCTGATCAGGCCTCCGTGAGTTGACCGCCATCCATCCGCCACCGGCGGGTGCTGCGCATCGTGTCCAGCATCCGCCGGTCGTGGGTGACGAGGAGCAGAGTGCCCTCGTACTCGTCCATCGCGCGCTCGAGTTGCTCGATGGCGGGCAGATCCAGGTGGTTGGTCGGCTCGTCGAGGACGAGCAGGTTCACCCCGCGGGCCTGGAGCAGAGCCAGTGCGGCCCTGGTGCGTTCGCCGGGGGAGAGCGAGCTCGCCGACCGCAGCACGTGCGCGCCGCGCAGGCCGAACTTGGCCAGCAGGGTGCGTACCTCGGCGTCGGGCCAGTCGGGGACCTGGGCGCCGAACGCCGCCGCCAGCGCCTCGTCGCCCTCGAACAGTCCGCGGGCCTGGTCGACCTCACCGACCGCGACGCCGGACCCGAGCGCCGTGGTGCCCTCGTCGGGAACGAGCTTGCCGAGGAGCAGCCGAAGCAGTGTCGTCTTGCCAGAACCGTTCGGCCCGGTGATGAGAACCCGGTCGCCCCATTCGATCTGGGCACTGATCGGTCCGAGCCGGAATGTTTCACGCTGAACAACCGCGCCACTGACGGTGGCCACCACGGTGCCGCTTCGCGGGGCGTCCGCGATCTGCATCCGAAGCTCCCACTCCTTGCGGGGCTCCTCGACGACCTCGAGCCGCTCGATGCGGCGCTGCGTCTGCCTGGCCTTCGCGGCCTGCTTCTCGGTGGACTCGGAGCGGGCCTTGCGTCCCATCTTGTCGGAGTCGGCGCCCTTGGCCTTCCGTCGGGCGTTGCGGACACCGTGCTCGAGCCAATTGCGCTGCATCTGAGCGCGATCCTCGAGACCGGACTTGGTGTCGGCGTAGTCCTCGTAGCGTTCCCGCGCGTGCTGGCGGGCGATGGCCCGCTCCGCGAGGTAGGCCTCGTAGCCGCCGTCGTAGACCGCGATCTGCTGCTGGGCGAGATCGAGCTCGACGATTCCGGTCACGGTCCGCGCCAGGAACTCTCGATCGTGGCTGACCACCACGATGCCGGTGCGGGCCTCCTCGACGAACCGTTCGAGCCGCTCGAGGCCGTCGAGATCCAGGTCGTTGGTCGGTTCGTCGAGCAGAAGCACGTCGTATCGGGAGAGCAGTAGCGAGGCCAGGCCGGCACGCGCGGCCTGGCCGCCGGACAGTGCGGTCATCTCCGCGTCGAGCCCGACGTCCAGGCCGAGGTCGCTCAGCACCTTCTCGGCGCGCTCGGACAGGTCGGCCCCGCCGAGGCCGAGCCACCGTTCGAGCGCGTGTGAGTACCGGTCGTCGCCGCCGTCCTCCGCGAGCGCCTCCGCGGCCGCGTTCATCTCCTCCTCCGCCCCGGTGACGCCCGTGCGCCTGCCGAGGAATCCCTCGACACTCTCGCCTGCGAGGCGTTCGGGTTCCTGAGTGAGATAGCCCACGGTGGAGTGCGGCGGGCTGAGCGTCACCGCGCCCTCGATGTCGGCGGTGGTGTGTCCGGACAGGATGGAGAGCAGGGTCGACTTGCCCGCGCCGTTGGCGCCTACCAGCCCGATCACGTCGCCGGGGGCCACGACGAGGTCGAGCCCGGAGAAGAGGGTGCGCTCGCCGCGGGATGCGGACAGCCCGTCGGCGTGCAGTGTTGCGGTCATGGCGACGATTGTCTCAGTCGCGCGGGGAACAAGGCTCCGACGGCCGGAGTTGTGGGTTGCATGACCTCTGTGAGCCCTGTCCCGAATGTGACGTTGAACGACGGCAACACCATCCCGCAGCTCGGCTTCGGCGTGTGGCAGGTGCCCGACGACGAGAGCTATTCGGCCGTCATCAGCGCGTTGAGCATCGGTTACCGGAGCATCGACACCGCGGCCATCTATCGCAACGAGGTGGGCACCGGCCGGGCGATCGCGGACTCCGGGGTGGCTCGGGACGAGTTGTTCATCACCACCAAGCTGTGGAACGGCGCGGGGGAGACCTGGACGGCGGACTCGGTTCGCCGCGAGTTCGACGCCTCCCTCGAGCGGCTCGGCCTCGACTACCTCGACCTGTACCTGATCCACTGGCCTCGCGCGGCGCGCGAGGACTACATCGCGATCTGGCGTGCCTTCGCCGAGCTGAAGGCGGAGGGGCGGGTGCGCTCCATCGGGGTCTCCAACTTCCAGCCCGCTCAGCTGAGCCGCATCATCGACGAAACGTCCGTGATCCCTGCCGTCAACCAGATCGAGCTGCATCCCGACTTCGCGCAGCCGGAGCTGCGCGCGTTCCATGCCGAACACGGCATCGTCACCGAGGCATGGTCGCCCCTCGGCCAGGGCGGTGCGCTGCTCGACGACCCGGTGCTGGCCCGGATCGCCGAGAAGCATCAGCGGTCCACCGCGCAGGTGGTGCTGCGGTGGCACCTGCAGATCGGCAACGTCGTCATCCCGAAGTCCGTGACGCCGTACCGGATTCGGCAGAACATCGACGTCTTCGAATTCGCGCTCGACGCGGATGACCTCGTCGCGATCGCCGGCCTGGACGCCGGCAACCGGCTGGGACCGGACCCGGACGAGTTCGACATGTGAGTCACCCCGAGGCGGCCCGGCGTCAGCGACGGCGTTTGGGCCGCCTTGCGTGTGTAGGGCGAACGCCGGGTCGGGGTGCGGCCGATGTCTGCTCCGCCGTGATCTTTCGTTGCCGAGCATTCTCCTCGGCGTCGATCCGGCGGAAGATGAGATGCTGCTGCCCGTAGGTCCAGAGGTTGTTGCTCACCCAATAGATCAGGATCGCGATGGGTAGGAATGGCCCGCCGACGAGGACACCGAGCGGAAAAACCCAGAGCATCAATCTGTTCATGATCGCGGCCTGCGGGTTCTCCTGTGCCGCCTGGCTCTGTCGCCGAATCGAGGCGCGGGCATTCGCATGGGTGGCGATGCATGCAGCGACCATCAGCGGGATCGCTACTGCCGCGATGCTCGCGATGGATGGGATCCCGCCGAACGGAGCGAACGCCTCGAGAGCTTCTCTCGGCTGGGTGATCCATGCCGAGATCGGGGCCCCGAACACGCGTGCCGAGAGGAACGACTGAACCTCGTCGACGCTGAAGAAATAGTTCGGGGTGCTCGCATTGGCCTCGGGCGACATACCGAGTTGCCCGAATCCGTCGCCGGTCCGATTGAACGACCGGAGGACGTGGAGAAGGCCGATGAAGACCGGTGCCTGCACCAGGATCGGCAGGCAACCCATGAGTGGGTTGAACCCGTGTTCTTTCTGTAGCTTCTGGATTTCGAGGGCTTGCCGCTGGCGATCACCCTGATACTTCTTCTGCAGGGCCTTGATCTGCGGCTGTAATTCCTGCATTTGCCGCGCGGTGCGTATTTGTCTGACCGCGGGCGCGTACAGCAGTGCGCGCAGGGTGAAGACGAGAAACGTGACGGCAAGGACCCAGGTGAGTCCGCTGTCCGGGCCGAAAGCGAACCCGAAGACGGCGTGCCAGATCCACAGGATTCCCGACACCGGGTAGTAGATGAAATCGAGCATGAGTGAACACCTCACTGCGAGGCGCGCTCTACGAGTGCAGGTGGGAATTGCGGCGCTTGGCCGTCGATTGCTCAACGCTGCACTGGAGCGCGCAGGGAAAGGGCAAGAAAGAGCTACGCGAGTGAGAGGTGAGTTCCGGGAGCCCGGGGCTGCGGCTTCCCCGGTGTATCGGGGCTGCTCTGGCGGCGGAATGAGCCACGCCGGCGTTGTTCATCGCGCGCGGGCCCTGTCGAGGGCGCGAAAAGGAGGCAAAGCGGTTCGATCGCGCTGCGACCGGCAATCGCGAGAAGGGCGAGAACCGTCACTGTCGCGCCGATTGCGGTCGCGGGGCCGTTCGGGGCGAAGGCCGGGGCGATCAGCATCGCAATGGTGGAAATGAGGAGCAGGTGCCGGAGATGCAGCGACCGCATCGGCCCGACCTCATTCCACGTCACCCGCCCGACGATACCCGGCGGTCAGAAGGGTGGGGGTTGGTGCCGGACGGTCAGTAGTTCATTGTCAGGTTGTGTCGACCGGATTTCACCCAGCCGGTGACGACGGCCCGCTCCGCCTGCTCGGCTGTTCCCCCGCACCCGACGACGAGTCGGAATCGCTCGGCGTCATAGGCCGTGTACGAATACTCGCGCACCGATCCGCGGGCGCCGACTGGGTTGTCGAGTTCCGCCCACCCGGATTCGCCCTTCTCGGCGACCACCCACACCGCCACCGGTGGCGAACTCCGCGGACCCTGTTTGCAGGTCACCGTCCCGAAGACGGTCCGAGGGGTCAGGGCCTGTGCGGCTGGTGCCGCGAGGGCGGCGGGCACGGCGATGAGTGCGGCGGCAGTGGCGGCAAGCTTGAGGAAACGCATTCGGGTCCTCTCGGTCGCACGGGACTCTCGGCAACACCGAACACTGATCCTAGCCAGCGTCCGCACGAATGCGGGCTCAATCGACTCGAGCCACTAGGGTCGGTGCAACCATGCGCGCAGAAATGCTCGTCCCCGCGGACCCGGCGTCCGCCTCGGGGTCGGCCACCGACGGGCGGCCGGCCAGGGCGCCTCGCTGGTGGCAACTGTGCGGCCGTCGCGTCATGCAGATCGCGCTGGCGCTGATCGCGCTGCAGCTGGTGGTGCGGGGCCTGGTCCTGAGTCGCGGCTACTTCTACTGGGACGACCTGATCCTGACCGGCCGGTCCGGATCGATGTCGCTGCTGTCGTCGCAGTTTCTGTTCTACGACCACGACGGTCACTTCATGCCTGCGGCATTCCTCGTCGCCGGGATCGCGACGAGGCTGGCGCCGTACAACTGGCCGGTGGCGGCGCTGATGCTGCTGGTGCTCCAGGCGCTGGCCTCGTTGGCCGTACTGCGGCTGCTCCGTCTGATCCTCGGTCGCCGCCCGGCCATCCTGATCCCGTTGGTGTTCTACCTCTTCTCGCCGCTGACCCTGCCCGCCTTCGCCTGGTGGGCCGCTGGGCTCAATGCGTTGCCGCTGCAGATCGGCCTCGCCTGGGTGGCGGGGGACGCGATTCGGTTGTGCCGCACCGGCAGTGCGCGCTACGCGATCTCCGGGTTCCTGGTGTTCGCGGTGTCGCTGCAGTTCTTCGAGAAGGCGGTGCTGGTGCCGCTGGTGGCCTTCGCCGCGGTCGCACTGATCTACCGGGTCGACGGTCGGGCGCAACCGATTCGCGCCGCGACCGCCAGGGGGGCGCTCCTCTGGGCGCCCACGCTGCTCCTGGCGGTCGTGTGGTCGCTCATCTACCGACTCACCGTCACCGTGGATTTCGCGGAATACGACGGTGCGTCGGCGGTCGAGATGGTCAAGCACGCGACGTCGAAAGGGCTGCTGCCGACGCTCTTCGGCGGGCCTTGGACCTGGGACCGCTGGCCACCGAGTCCGCCGTGGGCGGAGCCACCCGGGGTGCTCATCGCCGCGAGCGGGGTCCTCGCCGCCGCGGTTGTCGTCGCCACGATTGTCTGGAAGCGGCGGGTCGCGTGGGTGTGGATCGCGGTGGGGGCCTATGTGTTCGCCTCGGTCGCGGCGATGGTCGTCACCAGATCGGGCGCGGAGACGACCTTCGAGCTCGGGCAGACGCTGCGTTACCTGACCGACAGCGCCGTCATCATCGCCATCGCGCTTGCCGTCATCCTGCGTGCCCCCGCCCGAACCGCGGGGGCGGGTTCCGTGCGCGGACCGGCGGTGGCGGTGGCACTGATGTCCGCGTTCGTCGCGGGCAGTCTCGTCTCGACCGCGACCTTTGCCGACAGCTGGCGGGACGACACGACACGTGACTACCTGGCCAACGCGCGGTCGGCGCTCGCGGCGCATCCCGATGTGCCGCTGTTGGAGCAGCCGGCGTCGATCTGGGTGCTGCTGCCGGTCGCTCACCCCCACAACCTGGTCAGTCACGTCCTAGGGCCGCTGCCGGATCGCCCGGAGTTCGCGGCGTCCACCCCGGAGCTGCGCATGCTCGACGATGACGGCCGACTTGTCGACGCGCAGGTGACATGGGTTCGGGCCATCGATCCGGGCCCGGAGCCGGGCTGCGGGCACCGCATCGGAACGGACGTCTCCGAGCTGCCGCTCGACGGACCGCTGGCCGGCTGGGAGTGGACCGTTCGGCTGAACTATCTGGCCTCGGCTGACGGCGAGATCACGGTGTCGCTCCAGCAAGGGGAGCCGGTGACGGTTCCGGTTCGGCGCGGCGCGAACAGTGTTTTCGTGCGCCTGACGGGTGGCGGTGGGTTGCTCGAGGTGCGCGCGGTCGAACCGGACCTCACGCTGTGCGTGGGATCAGGACCCGTCGGCGTGGTGGTGCCGAGTCCGTGACCGGACTGGGTGATCCGCGCATGGGGATTCGACGATTCGCGCATCAGGGTCACAATTGGGTATTCGGTCCAGTCTGAACAGTTGTCCGGATGTCATCATGCCCGCTATGACGTGGGTTATCGCACACGCGGATTCGGTTCCGCCGCTCCAGTGTCCCGACATCTCCCGGCTGCGTTGGGTCGGGTCCTCCACCGCTGGACCGGAGTTCGCGCACCCGCCCGAGATGCGCGTCGCCGAGTGGCTGTTCGGGGACGGTTGTGGTGTGCGGCGCGAGAGCGCATCAGTGTCGGCGCTCGAGGTGACCTTCACCCCGCCGCGATCGGTTCTGCGTGCGGCATTCGGGGGAAGGCTGCGGGACCGCCTGGACGCGGTGCTGTCGGCCCACGAGCATGCGGTCGAGGAGACGTTGGCGACCTGGGAGCGGCATGCGACGGCCGTCAGGTTCGACACCTGTGCGGGCGTCGAGTGGTGTCCCGCGGTGGGTCTGGCCGGGCTGTCGGAAACCGAGATCTGCGCCGAGCGATAGCTGATCTGCACCCGTTTGCACGTGTCCACCGTTGCGCTGACCCTGGACGATGCACAGTGGCGCACGCTCGTGGTCGAGCGGTTCCTGGACTGGCAGTCGCAGGCCTGGTCCCAGTATCAGCGGCTGCTCACCTTGGGCGTGCGGCGGTCGCTCGGTTGGGGATTCGAGTTCGCTCCGCTGACGCAGACGCGCCAGGTGGTCGCCGACGCGGGCTGACCGACTGACCACGGCGTCCGTTGCGTTGCGTTACAGTGCGTTCTGAAACTCATGTCGGGGGGCACGGGCGACACTGGGGGCGAATTGAACGCTGGCACGGCAACTCTGCAGACCGCTGGTCTGACGCAACGGTTCCTCGGCGGTCTCCACATGCGCGGGGCCGATGGGATCGACATGATCTCCGGGATCTGCCGATTCAGGGCCGAACAACCGTCGCAGTTCAGGGCGACGATGGGATCCACGGACTTCGGGACGATCCGCGTGAATCGGATGAAGTCGACCGCCGTCACGGCGGTTCGCACCCGCACCATGCTGGACGATGAGATGGGTGACTACGTCTCCGTGGCGACCATCCGGTCGGGCACCGTTGGCGTGGAACAGGATCGGTCCTCGGGTCGGGGCGCGGCCGGCGACATCACGTTCGTCGATTTCGGGCGCGAGTTCGAACTCGATGTCGCAGCAGGCAGCGAGGTCGTCTTCGTCTACCTCCCCCGCCGGCTGCTCGCGGAGAGGTCGATCGACACCCGAAAGCTCACCGGCGCCGTCATTCCGGGATCGCCCGTCGGGAGCGCGCTGGCGGGAATGCTGGAGCCGCTCACCCGCCACCACCCGAACACCCTCGCGGAACAGTCGCTGATCGAGCACGCGATCGTGGATCTGGCGCTTGCCGTGATCCAGTCGTCGGCCGACGAGGCGCCCACGCCGGAGGAGATGGCCGTCGGCAACCGGGCCCGGGTGTACGACTTCATCGAACGCAACTTCACGGACCCGACCCTCAATGTCGATCGCGTCGCCGCGGGGATCAACGTCAGCCCCCGCTACCTCCACAAACTCATGGAGGGCGACGGCCATTCGGTCTACGGCATGATCCGCAGGCGACGGGTCAGGCATGGCATCGACCTGCTCTCGGATCCGGGCGCCGCGCACTTGTCGGTCGGCCAGATCGCGAGCCGGAGCGGTTTCACCGGGTTGAGCCAGTTCGGTCGCGCCGTCAGGGACCTCGCCGGTGAGTCCCCGCGGCAGATCCGGCAACGGGCAGCGGCCTCGGTCTGACGGGCCGGGTGCGGTCCGCTACCGAGCGGTCGCGCCCAGATGCTCGATCAGCTCCGCCGCGGCCGCTCGTCCACCCCGGTTTGCGCCGATCGTGCTCGCGGACGGGCCGTATCCGAGCAGGTGGATCCGCGGGTCGGACGCAACCTGCGTGGCCAGCCGCCCGGTCATGGCGATTCCGCCGCCTGGCCCGCGCAGCCGGAGCGGGGCCAGATGATCGAGCGAGCTACGGAAGCCGGTGCACCACAGGATCACGTCGGCGCGACGGTGCGTGCCGTCCGCCCAGCGCACCCCGTCCGCGGTGATCTCGCTGAACATCGGCAGTCGCGCGAGGGCGCCGCGGGCCCGGGCTGCCCGGATCGCCTGGGTGACCGGGAGCCCGGTCACCGACACCACCGAACCGGGCGGCAGGCCGCGCCGCACCCGGTCCTCGACCACCGCGACCGCGGCCCTGCCCTCCTCCGCGGTGAACGGTTCGTCCCGGAACTGCGGGACGCTGCGGGTCACCCAGGTGGTGGAGGTGACCAGGGAGATCTCGTCGAGCAGTTGCACGGCGGAGATGCCGCCACCCACGACGACGACGTGACGGCCCTCGAACTCGGCGGCGCTCTGGTAGTCCCTGGTGTGCAGCTGACGCCCCAGGAACAGCTCGGCGCCGGGGTAGCGCGGGATGAACGGGCGCTCCCAGGTGCCGGTGGCGTTGATGATCCCGCGGGCGGTGACCGCTCCGGAGTCGGTCTCCAGGGTGAGCAGGCCGTCGCCCGCCTGATCACACACCACCCGGGTGTGCACCGGCCGGTGCACCGGCAGGTCGAAGCGGCGCTCGTACTCGGCGAAGTAGCGCGGTACCGCCTCGGCGGCGTGCACCTCGGCGGGCGCGGTGTCGTCCAGGACATCGGTGAACGGCATGCCGGGTAGGTCGTGCACGCGATTGACGGTGCTCAATGTCAGTGAGGGCCAACGGAACTGCCAAGCGCCTCCCGCGCCGGGGGAGTGGTCGAGGATCACGAATCCCGCACCGGGCTCGAGCCCGAACCGGCGCAGGTAGTAGCCCGCGGACAGGCCTGCCTGCCCGGCGCCGATGACCACGACGTCCGACCGTGTCTGCATGGTGGCAACCTCCCGGGTGTGAACGGTACGGTCATTCACATGATCGGGACCAGCCGCGACGGTGATGTGGTGACCATCGAGCTCCAGCGAGAGGAGCGGCGGAACGCTCTGAACACCGAGCAATGCGTACTCCTGCGCGATGCCGTCGACGAGGCCGTTGGCCTGGGTGCGCGGGCGATCGTGCTGACCGGGCAGGGCTCCGCGTTCTGCGCGGGCGCCGACCTGTCCGGTGACGTGTACGCCGACGGCTTCACCGACACCCTGCTCGAGATGCTGCACACCATCGACTCGACGCCGATCCCGGTGATCGCGGCGGTGAACGGCCCGGCGGTCGGTGCGGGCACCCAGTTGGCCCTGGCCTCGGACCTGCGCGTCGTCGCCCCCGACGCCCATTTCGCGATCCCCGCCGCCAAGCTCGGCATCTCCGTCGACACCTGGACCGTGAAGCGGTTGGTGTCCCTCGCGGGCGGCGGACCGGCCCGCACCATGCTGCTCGGAGCGGAGTCGTTGACCGCCGACGAGGCGCTGACCGCGGGCCTGGCGAACAAGATCGGCGACCTCGCGGCCGCGCAGGACTGGGCCAAGCGCATCGCGGCGCTGGCCCCGCTGTCGCTGCGGCACCTCAAGATGGTGTTCAACGACGACGGCACCCAGGACGACCCGACCCCCGAACAGCTCAGCGCGCTGCAGGCGGCCTGGCGCAGCGAGGACATGGACGAGGCCCGCCAGGCGCGGTGGGAGAAGCGGCAGCCGGAGTTCAAGGGCCGATGAGACTCGGGATCAAGGGCGCCATCGCGGCCGCGGCCGGGCTTGCAGGGGTCGCGGCGCTGGTGCGGGTCGGCACGGACCTGTCCTCGGCGATGGGCGCCTCGACCACGGCGATCGTGCCGCACGCGAAGGGTTCCGCCCGGTATCGCGGCAAGCGGTTCCACAACACCGAACCCAGCAGCCAGTTCGTGACCACGCGCTCGAGCATCGTGACGTCGCTGCTCACCCGCGGTCGGCTGGGACGCCCGCGGAGCCCGATCCCGCTCGCCACCCCGCTCGCACCCGCGCAGCCCGCGGAACTCGCCGTCACCTGGTACGGACACTCCAGCGCGCTGATCGAGATCGACGGGCACCGGGTGCTCACCGACCCCGTCTGGAGCCATCGGGTCTCGCCCTCCCGGCTGGTGGGGCCCGCCCGGCTGCACCCGACCCCGGTCGGGATCGACGCGCTGCCGCAGATCGATGCCGTCGTCGTCTCGCACGACCACTACGACCACCTCGACAAGGCCACTGTCATGGCACTGGTGCGCACCCAGCGCGCCCCGTTCGTGGTGCCGAAGGGCATCGGCGCGCACCTGCGGCACTGGGGGGTGCCGGACGATCGGATCATCGAGCTCGACTGGGACGAGCAGACGACGGTCGGCGCCCTGACCCTCACCTGCACCGAGGCGCGGCACTTCTCCGGCCGCGGGCTGGTACGCAACCCGACGCTCTGGTCGTCCTGGGTGATCGCCGGACCGCAGCGCACGGTGTTCTTCGGTGGTGACACTGGTTACACCCCGAGGTTCGCGGAGATCGGCAGGCGGCACGGCCCGTTCGACCTGACGCTGCTGCCGGTCGGCGCCTACGACGAGCACTGGCCGGACATCCACATGAACCCGGAGGAGGCGGTCCGGATGCACGCCGATCTCAACCAGGGCGAGTCAGGGTCCGGCGTGCTGGTGCCGGTGCACTGGGCAACCTTCAATCTTGCGTTCCATCCGTGGGCGGAGCCGGTGACACGGCTGTTGGCTGCGGCGGGCGAGGTGGACACGAAGGTGAGCGTGCCGATGCCGGGACAGCGGATCGACGTGCTGCGCCCGGCCTCGCAGCGGCAGTGGTGGCTGCGGCTCGCGTGAGCGCGAGGCGGCGGGTGTCCCCGGGTCTGGCATAGCCTGGCGGCATGGCCCCCGAGGAGAATTCCGGCGACGGTGTGACGGTCGCGACACTGACGGCAAGCGAGGTCGACGTCTCGACCGGATTGACCGCGGCGCAGGTCTCGCGCCGGGTTGCGGACGGGCAGACCAATGACGTGCCCGGTCGCGCGAGCCGGTCGGTCAAGGAGATCGTCCGCGCCAACGTGTTCACCCGGATCAACGCGATCCTCGGCGTGCTGCTGATCATCGTGCTGGCCACGGGTTCGGTGATCGACGGCATGTTCGGCCTGCTGATCATCGCGAACAGCGCGATCGGCATCATCCAGGAGGTCAGGGCCAAGCAGACCCTCGACAAGCTGGCGATCGTCAGCCAGGCCAAGCCCCAGGTCCGACGCGACGGCGTAGCGGTGTCGGTGGCGCCGAACGAGGTGGTTCTCGACGAGATCATCGAACTGGGCGCGGGCGACCAGATCGTGGTCGACGGCGCCGTGGTCGAGGGCGAGGTCCTCGAGGTCGACGAATCGCTGCTGACCGGCGAGGCCGACCCCGTTCACAAGCGGCCGGGCGAGCAGGTGCTCTCGGGTAGTTTCGTGGTGTCCGGCAGCGGTGCCTACCAGGCCACGAAGGTCGGCAAGGATGCCTACGCGGCGAAGTTGGCGGCGGAGGCGAGCAAGTTCACACTGGTGCACTCCGAGCTGCGCAGCGGCGTCGACAAGATCCTCAAGTTCATCACGTACCTGATGATCCCGGCGGGCCTGCTGATCATCTACAACCAGCTGTTCGTCAGTGAGCAGGATCTGCCCGCGGCGCTCAACGGCATGGTCGCGGCACTGGTCCCGATGGTGCCGGAGGGCCTGGTGCTGATGACCTCACTGGCCTTCGCGGTTGGCGTGGTCCGGCTCGGGCGCAGGCAGTGCCTGGTGCAGGAACTGCCCGCGATCGAGGGGCTCGCCCGCGTCGACGTGGTGTGCGCGGACAAGACCGGCACGCTCACCGAGAACGGCATGCGGCTGTCGGAGTTGCGTTCCCTCGACGGGGACGAGGCCTCGGCCCGCGATGCGCTGGCGGCGATGGCGGGCAGCGACCCCCGTCCGAACGCGAGCATGCTGGCGATCGCGGAATCCTGTGACGGCGATCCCGGCTGGACCAGCACGGGCATCGCACCGTTCACCTCCGCCAAGAAATGGAGCGGTATCTCCTACGGCGACAACGGGAACTGGGTGCTCGGCGCACCCGACGTGCTGCTCGACCCGGAGACCGACACCGCCCGTGAGGCCGAGGAGCTCGGTTCGAAGGGCCTGCGAGTGCTCATGCTCGGCAGCAGTGACCTGCCGGTGGACGACTCCGCTGCACCGGGTCGGGTGACACCTGCGGCGCTGGTGGTGCTCGAGCAGCGGGTGCGGCCCGACGCCAGGGAGACCCTCGAGTACTTCGCGGATCAGCGCGTGGCGGTCAAGGTGATCTCCGGGGACAATGCGGTTTCCGTTGGCGCGGTTGCCGATTCGCTCGGGTTGCCCGGCGGTGACCGTCCGATCGACGCGAGGGAGCTGCCGACCGATCGGGAGGCGCTGGCCGACACCCTGGACACGGCCACCACCTTCGGCCGGGTGCGGCCGGACCAGAAGCGCGAGATGGTCGGGGCGCTGCAGTCACGTGGTCACACGGTGGCCATGACCGGCGACGGCGTCAACGACGTGCTTGCGCTCAAGGACGCCGACATCGGGGTGTCGATGGGCTCGGGCAGCCCCGCGACCAGGGCGGTCGCCCAGATCGTGCTGCTGGACAACAAGTTCGCCACCCTGCCGTACGTGGTCGCCGAGGGACGCCGGGTGATCGGCAACATCGAGCGCGTCTCGAACCTGTTCCTCACCAAGACCGTGTACTCGGTGTTGCTGGCGCTGCTCGTCGGGCTGTCGGGGGTGCTCTCGGAGTTCTTCGACTTCGAGCCGATGCCCTACCCGTTCCTGCCGCGGCACGTCACGATCGCGGCCTGGTTCACGATCGGTATCCCGGCGTTCATCCTGTCGCTGGCGCCCAACAACGAGCGGGCGCGCAGCGGATTCGTCCCGCGGGTCATGCGGCTCGCGGTGCCGTCCGGCCTGGTCATCGGCGTGGCCACGTTTGTCTCGTATGCCCTGGTGTACGCGGGGCCGGAGGCCACGGAGACGCAGCGGGTGCAGGCCGGGACCACGGCCCTGATCACCCTGATCATGATCGCGCTCTGGGTGCTGGCCATCGTGGCGCGGCCGTACACGTGGTGGAAGGTGCTGCTGATCGCCGGGTCGGTGGGCGGATATCTCGTCCTGTTCGCGCTGCCCTTCACCCGTGAGTTCTTCAAACTCGATCCATCGGACGTGGCGGCCACCACCACCGCGCTCGTCTGCGGCGCGGTTGGCATCGTCCTGGTGGAGGTGGCGTGGTGGGTCTCCGGTGCGATCCACGGCGAGAAGCGGCGGCTGTTCGCAGCGCCGGATGTCGGCGGCGTGACCGGCTCGAATGGCCCGGATCCTGTGGCGTGACCACGGGATCTCTGTGAGACTGGGGTCGAAGCGGGGGAACGCCCCGGCGACCCAAGGTGCCTGGTCGGCACCGGAAGAGGAGACGCTATGAGCTTCATGGAGACCCTCAAGGGGCTGTTCGGCAAGGGCAAGCAGGCCGCCGCCCAGCACTCCGACAAGATCGAGGACGCCGTCGACAAGGCAGGCGATTTCATCGACGAGAAGACCGGTGGCAAGTACGCCCAGCACGTCGACAAGGCCCAGGATGCGGCCAAGAAGATCATCCCGAACGAATAGCCGATCGCGAACAGGAGCCGCAATGCCCGATCATTCCCCGTACACGGTGGAGCTGCTGTTCGATCGGGATTGCGGCTTCTGTGTACGTAGCGCGAACTTCCTCGACCGCATCGACCGCCGCGGTCGGGTCAGCGCCGTCGCGCTGCAGCAGCGGGGCGCGCCGGAGAGATTCGGAGTGAACACCGAGGCCGCGCTCGAGCAGGCCTGGGCGGTGGATTCGCGCGGTGACCGATACGCGGGTGCGGGCGCGATCAACGCCGCGCTCTCGGGGGTGCTCGGCACCCGAATCCCCTTGTTCGTCTACAGGATCTGGGGCATTCGCCAACTCCAGGACCTCCTGTACCGCTGGGTGGCGGCCAACAGGCATCGGCTGCCGGGTAAGGGCGGAAGCTGCGCGGTGAACTAGGCCGATGACGGTCACTTGGCTGTTCCTCGTCGTGATCGTCGCCATGGCCGTGACGGGCTTCGCCAAGCGGTTCGATCTCCAGGTCCCCCTGGTGCTCGTCGCCATCGGAGGCGCCGCCTCGTTCATCCCCGGACTCCCGCGCCTCGAGCTCTCGCCGGAGCTGATGCTCGGCGTCGTCCTGCCGCCGCTGCTCTACTCGGCGGCACTCGACTTCTCGTTCAGCACCTTTCGGCGCAATCTCGCCCCGATCCTGCGGCTCGGCATCGGCATGGTCGTCGTCACCACCTTCGCTGTCGGATGGTTCGCCAACTGGCTGGTGCCGGAGCTGACCCTGGGGGCCGCGCTCGTTCTCGGTGCCGTGGTGGCACCGCCCGATGCCGTGGCCGCGGTCGCGGTGGGCCGGAAGCTCGGGCTGCCTCGTCGCATGATGGCGATCCTCAAGGGCGAGTCCCTGGTCAATGATGCTGCGGCGCTGACCCTGTTCGCCCTTGCGACCGCGGCGGTCACCGGCAGGAAGATCGCGATCGGCTCGCCGGTGTTGTACTTCCTGTACGAGGTCGTGGGCGGAGTCCTTGTCGGGCTTGTTCTTTCGTTCGCGGTCCGGTTCGTCCGCGCGCGGATCGTGGACCCGCCGATGGAGACCGTGCTGGGGTTGTTGCTGCCGTTCGCCGCGTACTTCGCGGCAGAGGAGATCCACGCCTCCGGGGTGCTGGCCGTCGTCACGGCGGGATTCGTCCTCGGGCGCGATGTAGGGGACGAGTCCGTCTCCACCCGCCTCCAGGAGAGCGCGGTGTGGCCGACGATCGACCTGGTGATGGAGACCTTCGTCTTCGCCTACATGGGATTGCAGTTGCGGTTCGTCATCGAGGACGTCCGGGACGAGGGGCTCCCCGTCCACCACATCTTCGCCTACGGGTTGGCGATCCTCGCCCTGGTGATCCTGATCCGCCCCGTGTGGATCTTCGCCACCCAGGCGAGGAGTGAGGGCTGGCGTCAGAACCTGGTGATCTCCTGGGCGGGGATGCGCGGCGTCGTCACCCTCGCGGCCGCGTCCGGTGTGCCGCTGACGACCCTGGCGGGTGATCCGTTCCCCGGACGAGGCGTCATCGTGGCGGTCGCCTTCACCGTGGCGGTGGGGACACTGCTGATCCAGGGCCTGACGCTGCCACTGCTGATCCGGCGGCTCGACGTGGCCGATCCGGGTGAGGACCGGCGCCAGGGCGAGCAGATGATGCTCGCGCGGAGGATCTCTCACGATGCGGCCGCACAGTTCCTCGAGGAGGCGCTGCGGGATCCGCCTGCCGGGATGCCGACCGCGGAGCTGTCGGCGCTGGTGCAGCGGGTGCAGCGGGTGTCCGAGGCAAGGGCGAACGTGGATCGGGCCGAGGAGGTCAGCGAACACGAGGCCAAGACACTACGGGCGAGTGCAGTGTTCAACCGGCTGCGCCGCGGGGTTCTCCAGGACCAGCGGGCGGCGTTGATCGCGGCCAGGAATGCGGGCGAACTCGACGACGAGGTGCTGAGGTACGTGCTCGACGGGCTCGACATCGAAGAGGTCGCGGCGGAGTCGAGGGTGCGGCGGTCGCGGTGGTGAGCACACGGGCGCAGCTCGGGCACAATCGGATCGTGAACCGGACCAAGGTGATCCTCGCCGCGATCGCGTGTGTGGCGCTCGCCGCCGGCTGCTCCGATGCCCCCGCCGAGTCCGTGCGCGACGCCACGACCTCGGCCGCGGATGCCGCGATCGCGTCGGCCCCTGCGCCCGTCGGCGACGAGCGAGGGGCGCTGATCGAGGACCAGTCGCTCGCCGAGACCGCGGCGGTGAGTCCGCACGGCCCGGTCACCGCCCGCAAGCTCGTCTACCGCTCCACCTCGGGCCTGGACGGCGGCGGAACCGAGGTGTCCGGCACGGTCTTCGTCCCGCCTGGCGCCGCGCCGGAGCGCGGGTGGCCGATCGTCACCGTCGGGCACGGCACCACCGGCGTCACCGACGAGTGTGCGCCCTCGCAGTATCCCGACCTGCTCGGGGCCGTCGGTATGGTCACCGCGCTGCTCGAGCGGGGCTATGTCGTCGTCGCGTCCGACTACCAGGGGCTCGGTACACCGGGACCGCACCCGTACCTGGAGCCGAAGTCCGCCGCCTACAACCTGATCGACGGGGTCCGGGCGGCTCGGGCGGCGGTGCCGAGCACCTCGAACCGCTGGGCGGCGCTCGGCCTCTCGCAGGGTGGTCAGGCGTCGTGGTCCGCGGCCGAACACGCGGTCGGATACGGCGACGGGCTCGAGTTCGTCGGCGCGGCAAACCTGTCCCCGGCAGCGGACCTGTCGCATATCGCCGACGATCTCGGTGGAATCTCGCTGACGCTGCCGCAACAGATCTTCCTGCCGATGCTGCTCGCGGGCGGCGAGGCGCAGCACGCCGGCCTCGATCCGGCGAACTACATCCGGGGCGCACTGGCCGACAGCCGCGAGACCTCGATGTCGTGCGCCCCGCAGGCGGCCGAGCGGAAATGGGATGCGGCGGTGCAGATCACCCGGGCCGACAGCCTCCCGCTGACCACCGCCGACACCGATCGGATGCGGGCGTGGCTGGAGCGGATCGCGCTGCCTCAGCAACGTACCGAGGCGCCGATGCTGGTGGTGGTCGGGGACACCGACGATCTGATCCCTGCGGACTGGACAAGGGCGGCAGTGACGAAGGCCTGTGCCCTCGGCGACGTGATCGCGCTGGAGTCGCGGCCGGGTGAGGGGCATGCCGATCCGCGGGCCACCCCGGGGGCGGTGGCCTGGATCGCGGACCGGTTCGCCGGGGTGTCCGCGCCGAACAGCTGTCCGGGCACCCCGTGAGCGTCTCGCGGTCGGCGACCGCCCGGCTGTCGTAGCGTTTACCCATGACCGCGACCAGCCCGCTCGACCGGCTCCGCGAGCTGTGCCTGCGGATGCCCGAGGCGACGGAGCGGATCAGCCACGGCGAACCGGCCTGGTTCGTCCGCAAGGCCCCGCAGTTCGCGACCCTGTCCGACCACCATCACGACGACCGGCTGGCCTTCTGGGCGGCGGCGCCCGCCGGGGCGCAGTCGGACTGGGTGGCCCGTGACCCGGAGCGCTCCTTCGTGCCGCCCTACGTGGGCGGGCGCGGCTGGATCGGCGTGTACCTCGACCGTCCGCAGGAGTGGGACGACATCGCGGACATCGTCGAGGACGCGTACCGCACGGTCGCCCCGCGGAAGCTGCTCGCCCTGCTCGACGAGAGCCGGGACCGGTGACCGGCACCACCGCCGCGGTTCTGCTGGTCATCGTCGCCGCGGCCCTCGCACTCGGCGCGTGGTGGCTGCGCGGCCGCAGAACACTCACCACGCCTGCGGAGCGAGCCGTGCACGCCACCCTGCACACGGCCGCCCTCGCCGCGAAACCGCTGCGCCGCGGCCTCGACGCCACGTCCGCCACCGAGGCCGCCCCTCACCTGCAGGCACTGACCGGTGCGGATGCGGTGGCGCTGGCCTCCGCGGACGGGGCGCTGCTGGCCTGGCATGGACCACACGCGGGCCTGGCCGAGCGGTTCCGGGAGGCCGGGCTCCGGGCCGTCGCCGGTGAGCGACGGGTACTGGTCGAATCGGCCGAACTCGGCAAGCCCGAGGTCGGGGCGTTGATCGCCCAACCGCTGCTCATCGAGGATTCCGGGGTGGTCGGGGTGATGGGCGTGGTGACCGCGGGTGCGCCCGGCCCCGGCCTGCTGGGTGCGATCACGGAGGTTGCCCGATACGCGTGCAGCCAGATCGAGCTGGCCGAGCTCGACACGTCCAGGGCGCGGTTGGACCGGGCCGAGGTGCGCGCCCTGCGCGCGCAGATCAGCCCACACTTCATCTACAACGCGCTCAACACGGTGGCGTCCTTCGTCCGCACCGATCCGGACCGGGCGAGGGAGCTGATCCTCGAGTTCGCCGACTTCACCCGGTATTCGTTCCGGTCCGCGGGCGAGTACACCCTGCTGGCCGACGAACTGCGCAATATCGACAGGTATCTGACCCTCGAGCGGGCCCGGTTCGGCAAGGCCCTCGAGGTACGCCTGCAGGTCGCCCCGGAGGTGCTCGGCGTCGTGCTGCCGTTCCTTGCATTGCAACCCCTGGTGGAAAACGCCGTGCGGCACGGGATCTCGAGTAAGCCTCAGGGTGGAACCGTGAGCATCGTCGCGGCGGACGAGGGCACCGACTGCGTGATCAGCGTGGAGGACGACGGCGTCGGCATGGATCCCGAACTGTTGCGCTCGGGCTCGCTGGACGCGATCGAGTCCGGCGGCGACCGGCCGAGTGCCAGGGAATCGGCGCACGTCGGCCTGGCGAACGTGGACGACCGACTGCGCGCCGCGTTCGGGAACGACTACGGGCTGGTGGTGGAGACGGCGCCGGGCGCGGGCACCAAGGTGAGCATGCGGGTGCCGAAGTTCCGTCCGGGAATCCGGGCCTGAGTGTGACGGCGGGGGGATTCACCCATGGCACGATGGTTCCGTTGTGACGCAGAACTCCGATGGGCCGACGATCGCCCCGCTGACCGTGCTTGCCGTCGACGATGAGCGCCCCGCCCTCGACGAGCTGGCCTACTTGTTGCGCGCCCAGGAGGCGGTCGGCGACATCCTCACCGCGGGCGATGCCACCACCGCGCTGCGGGTGATCAAGGATCGTCTCGGCAGGTCAGCGGCCATCGACGCGGTGTTCCTCGACATCAACATGCCCGGCCTCGACGGGCTGGAGCTGGCCGGGGTGCTCGCCGCATTCGCCGACCCGCCCGCGGTGGTGTTCGTGACCGCGCACGACGATCGCGCGGTCGCGGCCTTCGACCTCGGGGCCGTCGACTACCTGCTCAAGCCGTTGCGTGAGGAACGGCTGGCGGAATCGGTCCGCAGGATCGTCGCGCTCAAACAGCAACACGAGCGTGCGGGCGCGGGCAGGCCCGAACCGGACGCGGATGAGGTGATCCCGGTCGAACTGGGCGGCCACACGACCCTGGTCCCCCGGTCCGCGGTGGCCTGGGTGGAGGCCGACGGCGACTACGCCAGGCTGCACACGGCGACCGGGTCGCATCTGGTGCGGATCCCGATCTCGGCCCTGGAGAGCCGCTGGGAACAGGCCGGATTCCTGCGGGTGCACCGCTCGTACCTGGTGTCGCTGCAACTGGTCACGGGGATCCGCAGCGTCGGTAACGGCACGGTGGTGTGTCTGCGGGCCGTCGGCGACGGACCGGCCGTCGAGCTGCCGGTGAGCAGGCGGCACACCAGGGAGCTCAAGGATCGGTTGGTGCGCGCGCCGCGGCAGAGCTGGACCGCCCGGTGACCGCGCCAGGGGGAGCGCCGAGGGCGAGGGAGCGGGTGGTGCTGGCCAAAAGGCACGGCGCCAGGATCGTGCGCACCCGGGTGGAGGTCCAGGAGCAGACCGAGGTCGGCGACGCGATGATCCGCGGGCTGGTCCGCGCCCAGCTGGGGCTGGCCCTGCGGCTCGCCCTGCTCGCCGCCGGGCTGCTGTCCGCGGTGCCGCTGCTGATCATCGCGTTCCCCGGGCTCGCGGAGGCGGAGGTGCTCGGGATCCGGTTGCCCTGGCTGGTCCTCGGGGTCCTGGTGTACCCGGTGCTGCTGATCGTCGGCAAGCTCTACATCGGGCGCGCGGAGCGCAACGAGCAAGAGTTCGTCGACCTGGCCGACGACTGAGCGCGGTTGGTGGCCACGGTGTCCGGAGAGCCCATCCCGGTGGCAACGGTGCTCGGCCTGCTGGCCGCGGCGGTGGTGACGGTGGCCATCGGCATCTACGGGGTCCGGCTGGCGCGCACCACCTCGGACTTCCTGGTCGCCTCCCGCAGCGTCGGTCCACGCTGGAACGCCGCCGCGATCTCCGGTGAATACCTTTCGGCGGCATCCTTTCTGGGTGTCGCCGGGTTGATCGCCAAGTACGGTGCGGACGCCCTCTGGTATCCGGTCGGTTTCACGGCGGGCTACCTGGGGTTGCTGCTGTTCGTGGCCGCGCCCCTGCGCAGATCCGGCGCCTACACGGTCCCCGACTTCGCCGAGTTCCGTTTGGGCTCAACGCGACTGCGCAAACTCGCCATGGTGGTCGTGGCGGTGATCTGCATCCTGTACATGGTCCCGCAGTTCCAGGGCGCGGGCCTGACGGTCGGCATCCTGCTGGGCATTCCCACCTGGGTCGGCGCGGTCGCGGTCGCGCTGATCGTCATCGCCAACGTGGTCGGCGGCGGGATGCGCTCGATCACCTTCGTGCAGGCATTCCAGTACTGGCTCAAGCTCACGGCGGTCGCGGTGCCCGCCCTGGTGCTCGCGGTGCACTTCCTCGGTGAGGAGCACGATCTCGGTGCACCCGCGCCGCCCACCGTGGGGGAGCGCACCACGGTGGAGATCACCACCGATGTCGTCGTCCAGGTGTCGGGGCCGATCGCCGCAGGCGTCGACGGAACCCTCGACGGCGCGGACGTGGACGGCATCGTCACCCTGGGGCCGGGTGAACACGAACTGGGCGCGGGCACCGCGCTGGTCCTCGAGGCGGGCTCGCCGGTGCCGGTGGTCGCGGGTGCCCCCGCCACGGACGCCGACTGGCTCGAGCCCGGTTCGGGGCTCGGCGGCGAGCACCCGCTCTTCCAGGTGTATTCGCTGATGATCGGGATCTTCCTCGGCACGGTGGGGCTGCCGCACGTGCTGGTCCGCTTCTACACCAACCCGGACGGCCGGACGGCCAGGAGGACCTCGCTGGCGGTGATCGGGCTGCTCGGCGTGTTCTACCTGTTCCCGACCCTGCTCGGGGTGTTCGCGAGGTTGTGGGTGCCGCAGCTGCTCATCACCGGCACCTCGGATGCGGCGGTGTTGTTGCTGCCCGGGTCGGTCTTGTCCGGTCCCGGCGGCCAGTTGCTGGCCGCACTCGTCGCGGCCGGGGCGATCGCCGCGTTCCTGTCGACCTCCTCGGGGCTGCTGGTCAGCGTCGCGGGCGTGCTGAGCACCGATGTGTTGCGCGGCCGGGTCCGCGACTTCCGGGTGGCGGCGGTGCTGGCGGGCGTCGTGCCGCTGTTGCTCGCGCTCGGCATGGTGTCCGTCGACCTGTCCCGGACCGTCGGGCTGGTGTTCGCCGTCGCGGCGTCCACCCTGTGCCCGCTGCTGGTGCTGGGCATCTGGTGGCGTGGGCTGACGGCGGTCGGGGCGGCGGCAGGCATGGTCACCGGTGGCCTGGTGGCCGGGGCCGCCGCCCTGCTGACCGCGGTCGGAGGGGCGCCGGGCGGCTGGGCGGACTGGACGCATACCGGTTGGCCCGGTGCTGTTGTCGGCTATCCGGCGGCGGTGAGCGTGCCGCTGGCGTTCCTGGTCATGGTGCTCGTCAGCCGGGTCACCCGCGGCCGGGTGCCCCAGGACGTCGGCCGGACCTTCGCCCGCATGCACGCGCCGGAACGGCTCGGCGTCGGCAGGGACCGGGAAGGGGACCTCCGGTCCCTGTGAGCGGTTGACGAGTCTCTGGACTCGTCAACTGCGCACGGGCGGCGCAGCCGCCGTTCGTCGTGTGGTGACGACCGTCCGGCGCGAGATCCGACGGTTCGGCGTGTGACCGTCGCCACAGGCTGTCTCTGTGACCTGTGTCTCATTAACGTCTGTGACCTGCCGGTCCTCACGGGATCTGGCCACCACTGACCGAGGAGTCCGCAGTGACCACAGCCGACCTGATCCCGGAGAGGTCGCCCGAGCGGCCGACCCCGGACGCGCAGGCCTTCATCGACATGCAGGCCAGTCCCGAGTTCCAGGAGTTGCGGAGCAGGCTGCGGCGCTTCGTCTTCCCGATGACCGCGTTCTTCCTGACCTGGTACGCGACCTACGTGCTGCTGGCCACCTACGCGACCGACTTCATGGCAACCAAGGTGATCGGCAACGTCAATCTCGGTGTCATCCTCGGGCTCGGCCAGTTCGTGTCGACCTTCGTCATCACCGCGCTCTATGTGAGGTTCGCGAACCGCGAGCTCGATCCCCGCGCCACCGCGATCCGCGAAGAGCTGGAAGGACCGGCCAAGTGACCACTCTGGCAGCGGGTACGGCCTCGGTCGGCAACCCGGCACTGAACATCGCGATCTTCGTGGCGTTCGTCGTGATCACCATGACCATCGTGATCCGCGCGAGCCGCACCACCAAGAAGGCGTCCGACTTCTACACCGGCGGCGCCCAGTTCTCCGGCCCGCAGAACGGCTTCGCCATCGCGGGCGACTACCTGTCCGCCGCCTCCTTCCTCGGTATCGCGGGGGCCATCGCCGTCTACGGCTACGACGGGTTCCTCTACTCGGTGGGATTCCTGGTCGCCTGGCTGGTGGCACTGCTGCTGGTCGCCGAATTGCTCCGCAACACCGGCAGATTCACGATGGCCGACGTGCTCAGCTTCCGGCTGCGGGAGCGCCCGGTCCGGATGGCCGCCGCGCTGTCCACGCTGGTGGTCTCGCTGTTCTACCTGCTCGCCCAGATGGCGGGCGCGGGCGGACTCGTGGCCCTGCTGCTGAACATCAACGGCAAGGTCGGCCAGGCCGTCGTCGTGGCGGTGGTCGGGGTGCTGATGATCGTCTACGTGCTCATCGGTGGCATGAAGGGCACCACCTACGTGCAGATGGTCAAGGCCGTGCTGCTCATCCTGGGCGCCGGGATCATGTTCGTGCTGGTGCTCTTCGCGGTGAAGGGCAACTTCTCGCAGCTGCTCGCGGACGCGCAGACGATGGTCAACGGCTCCGCCAACGAGGCGGTCGCGGGCCGCGACATCCTGGCGCCCGGCGCGAAGTACGGCATCAGCTCCATGTCGCGGCTGGACTTCATCTCCCTCGGCATCGCGCTGGTGCTCGGCACCGCAGGACTGCCGCATGTGCTGATGCGCTTCTACACCGTGCCCACCTCGAAGGAGGCCCGTCGGTCGGTGACCTGGGCGATCGGCCTGATCGGGGCGTTCTACCTGTTCACCCTGGTGCTCGGATACGGCGCCGCCCGGATGGTCGGGCCCGACAAGATCCTCGCGGCGCCGGGCAAGGAGAACTCCGCCGCGCCGCTGCTCGCGTTCGAACTCGGCGGCACCATCTTCCTCGCGGTCATCTCGGCGGTGGCCTTCGCGACCATCCTCGCCGTCGTGGCCGGCCTGGCGATCACCGCCTCGGCCTCCTTCGCCCACGACATCTACGCCAGTGTCATCAAGCGGGGCAAGGCTTCCGAGGAGCAGCAGGTCCGGGTCTCGAGGATCACCGTGGTGGTCATCGGAATGGTCTCGATCGTCCTCGGCATCCTCGCCATGGGGCAGAACATCGCCTTCTTGGTCGCGCTCGCCTTCGCCGTCGCGGCCTCCGCGAACTTGCCGACGCTGCTGTACTCGCTGTTCTGGAAGAAGTTCAACACCACCGGTGCACTGTGGAGCATCTACGGCGGCCTGATCAGCTGCCTCGTGCTGATCGTGTTCTCGCCCGCGGTGTCCGGCAAGGCCTCGTCGATGTTCCCGAGCGCCGACTTCGACTTCTTCCCGCTGGCGAACCCCGGCATCGTCTCCATCCCGCTCGCCTTCGTGCTCGGCATCGTCGGCACCCACGTCGGCCGGGCCAAGCAGGAGAACGCGGCCAAGCAGGCCGAGATGGAGGTCCGCTCCCTGACCGGGGTGGGCGTCGAGAAGGCCGTCGCCCACTAGCAGACCGTTGACTGTTCGCTACGATTCGTCAATGGCGAAGCTGAAGGTGTCGATCGATGTGCCGTTGTCCCCGCAGGAAGCGTGGGAGAAGGCAAGCGCTCTGGAGGAATTCGAGAAGTGGCTCTCGATTCACGACGGGTGGCGCTCGGAGATCCCCGAGCAGCTGACGGCCGGGACCACCGCCGAGTCGGTGGTCTCGGTCAAGGGGATGCGGAATCGGATCAAGTGGGTCATCAAGGAGTACAACCCGCCCAAGACCCTGCTCCTGAAGGGCGACGGCAAGGGCGGCGTCAAGGTGAACCTCACGCTCTCGGTGACGCCAAAGGGTGACGGCGCCGAGGTCGGTCTGAACATCGACCTCGGCGGGGCGCCGCTGTTCGGCCCGATCGGGTCCGGCGTCGCCCGCGCCCTCAAGGGCGACATCGAGGGCTCGCTGCGCACGTTCGTCACCCTCTACGCCCAGGTCGACTAGACCAGGAGCTTGGCCCGCAACGTGTTCACCGTGTGCTGATCCAGTCGGAGCCCGTCGCGCACGTAGCGGTCGAAGCTGCCGTACAGCCGGTTGACCTGATCGAACGCGGCGTCGAGCCAGGACTGCTCGACGGCGTCGCTGCGGCCGAGGAAGGTGTTGCTGGCCAGGAAGTCCGCGTTCACCGTCGCGCGGGGGACGCCGAGGATGGTCAGCAGGACGGCGGTCGCCCATCCGGTACGGTCCTTGCCCGCGCTGCAGTGGTAGACGACCGCGCCGCTCTGTTGCTGCGCGATCGCGGTGAGAAGGTCGCGGAACGCGACGTCGGAGCCCTGGAAGCTGACCATGAACGGGTAGCCGATGCTCTGGCCGATATCGGAGGAACCCTTGACGGCCGCGTCGATGATGGCCCGCCCCAGGGTGATCGGCACGAATTCGTGGAACCCGAGCCCGTTGTTCAGGCTCACCACATCCGCGACCTTGTACTCGACGCCTGCGGGCAGCCGGTCCGGTTCGTCCTTGCGCTCCACGGCGTTGCGCAGGTCCACGTCGAGGGTGACGTTCGCCGCGGTGAGCTTCGCCTGGTCGGAGTCGGTGAGCTTGCTCAGCCTGTTCGACCGGTACACCAGGTCCTCGCGCACCCGGCGGCCGTCGGCGGTCAGGTAGCCGCCGATGTCCCGGAAGTTCTTGGCGCCCTCGAGCTGGACGTCGGGGGCGGCGGGCTGGGCCGAGGCGGCCGCCGGGACCAGCAGGCCGGGCGTGAGCGCGACCGTCGCCGCCAGCAGTGAACCGATCAACCGTGCCCGAACTCCGCGTGTCATCGCCGTTCGCCCCCTCGTGATTGTGCACCCGGTCGTCCCGCCGGGATCCGAGGGGAGGCTACGACAGATCGACGACCGGCACCGGCGTTCGATCGGAATCCGCCTGCGTCAGCTCAGGACCGGGACCCCGGCCGTGTCGGTCAGCCAGGTCTGGGCGAGCCGGTCGAGCGTGCCGTCGGCGTAGAGCGCGTCGACCGCCGCGGAGGCGCATGCCGTCATCGGGCTGTTCTTCTCGAGCACCAGGCCGAAGAACTCGGTGACCGTGTTCGGCCGCGGGAACTGGCCGATCAGTGTGCTGTTCGGCAGGTCGGTTGCGGTGATCTGGAATCCGGTCGAGATGTCGACGACCAGGGCGTCGATCGTGCCGGCCGCCAGTGCGGCCTTCGCCTCGTCGTTGGTGGCGAACTCGACGGGCGGCTGGGACGGCCGGATCGTCCCGGTGATCGAGGCCAGGCTGGTGGAGCCGCTCTGTGCGCCGAGCCGGAAGGGGGCGAGCCCGTCGAGGGAATCGATCGCCGCGGCCGGGGTGCCCCCCATCGCGACGATGGACTGTGCCACCGCGTAGTACGGCGACGAGAAGTCGACGGCGTCGCGCCGGTCGCCCACGATGGTGACCTGGTTGATGTCGAAATCGAAGTTCTTCTCACCGGGCGCGATCGCGTCGCCCCATGGCACCCGGATGAACTCGACCTGATCCGGTCGGTACCCGAGCTTCTCGGACACCGAGCGGGCCACCGCGCCCTCGAAGCCCTTGCCGTTCGACGGGTCGTTGCCGACGATCCAGGGCTCGTAGGCCGGTGAATCGGTGGCGATGGTGAGGGCGCCGTCGGTCACGGTGGCACCGCTGCCCGGGCCGCAGTTGCCGACCGCCGTGGTGGTGGGCAGCTTGGTGTACGCCTCGGGAATCGACGTCGGCCCCGACTCGGACTCGGCCCCGGCGGAACACCCGCCGAGGATCAGCGCGGACACCGCGGCGAGTGCGACGAGGACGGGGCGATGGCCGATTCTGGACACCCGGTCATAGTGCCCAGGATCAGGGACCAAGAGCAATAGGAACGGTCGGTATGTCAGCGGCCGACGGTCAGCAGGTGGAACGTGGTCTTTCCCGCGATGCCGAAGTTGTCGTCGGCCACGTGACGTTCTCGGGCACCGTGGATGCTGGTCCGATACAGCTTCCCCGAGAATCCACCTGCCGCCGAGACGTTGTGCTCCACGGTGAGATAGTCGGAGTCGTCGATCGCCAGGATCTCGCCGATCCCGTTCGCCGACGACACGGGAGTGAACGCCTCGCCGGGCGCGAGGCGTACCGGGTCGACCTCGTAGACGAACTCGCCGAGGTCGGCGCCGGTGGCCGGGTCCAGGCGCAGGACGCGGGACGAGCTGCCCACCTGATCCGAGATGGCCGGGCCGTCCTGGGCCAGGGCGTTCTCGCTCGCAGCGGTGACGGTGGTGCCCGCGCGGTCGACGGTCATGGCCTCGAAGCCGGGCAGGCCGATGCGAGCGGATTGCGGATCCGAAGTCGGAAACGGCGCTCGCGGTAGTGCCAGCACCACCCGAGATTCGGGTGGTGGCTGCCTGATCACAGACGGCCATTCTTCGTAGCTTGATGGTGTGAAGGTGAAACTTGCGGTGCTGGTGGCGGCGATGGTGACGGCGACGTCCTGCGGTGTGGACGATGCGCCCGAAGTGCGGGAAGTGGGGAAGGAGCAGGTCACGGCGGCTCTGAATGATGCCGTCCAGCTGGGATATCCGGGTGCGGAGGCGGTGATCGACGACAGGGGGCACAGTTGGCGGGTCACCGCGGGTGTCGGCGATCTGGCTACCGGTGAGCCGTTCGCTGACAATGCCCGGGTCCGGATCGGCAGCAACACAAAGACATTCGTGTCGACGGTCATGTTGCAGTTGGTGGCCGAGGACAAGGCCGAACTGGACGCCCCGGTTGAGCGATATCTGCCAGGAGTGGTGCATGGGCCGGGTATCGACGGGAACCGGATCACGATCCGAAATCTGCTGCAGCACACCAGCGGGCTCCCCGAATATGCGGCGGAGTTCGGAGCGACGCCGATGCCTTGGCAAATGGAGATCCTCAGCGAACAGGCGCGGTGGCAGACCGCGGATATGGCCGCGGTCCTGCGCACCGCGCTGACCGGTCCCGCCGCATTCGAGCCCGGCGCGAAGTGGGAATACTCCAACACGAACTACGCCATCGTCGGGATGGTGATCGAGAGGATCACCGGCACTTCTGTTGGCGCGGAGATCACCCGTCGCATCCTCGAGCCACTCGGCCTCCATGACACCTACTACCCGGCATCGGACGAAACCGATATGCGCGGCCCGCATCCCATCGGCTACACCGAGGTCGGCGGCAGGCGAACCGACTACACCAGCCAGAACGTGTCCGCGGCCGGTGCGGCGGGCGCGATGGTCGCCAGCGGCGCGGACCTCAACCGCTTCTTCGCCGCCCTCCTGGACGGCAAACTGCTTCCGCCAGCCCAATTGGCCGAGATGCAAGATGTCCGGTCCATCAGCGAAAGCGGCACGATGGCATACGGTCTCGGGTTGATGCGCCTATCGATGCCCTGCGGACAGTTCTTCTGGGGCCACAGCGGAGGCATCTCCGGGTCGATCACCTATGCCGGTGTGGTTCCGGCGACCGGGCGGGCCGTAACCATCTCGCTGAACCAGGATTTCACCGATGAAGCGCGGTCTCCCGCCGCCAGTCGCGCACTCACTGCCGCGGTGTGCCCGGCTCCGTGAGCATCGCGTGCGGACCACCTCAGCAGCGCGTGGGAGCCGGCTCCCCGCGGAAGCGTGCCTCGACGTAGTTCCAGGCGTCGCCGAAGCCGGCCGCAGCGGTGGTCATGTGCTCGGCGATGTCGTACGGCACGAAGGTCAGGGGTGCTCCGGCCGCGCAATACCGGTGCGCGACATCGGCTACCGCGTCATAGGGGGTGAGCCCGTCGTACATGCCGTGCCAGATGTAGATGGGCACGGTCGGGATCGTCGGGTAGTAGCGGAGGCTGTTCTCCCGCAGGACGCCGAGTGCCTCCGGACTTCCCAACAGGCTGGTCGACGCGGCGAGCTGCTCCGCGTTGCGGAACACGCCGTGGAAGAGCAGGAATCGCCTGCA
Organism: Rhodococcus sp. PvR044; assembly: GCF_040548995.1. NCBI lineage: Bacteria > Bacillati > Actinomycetota > Actinomycetes > Mycobacteriales > Nocardiaceae > Rhodococcus > Rhodococcus sp. PvR044. The sequence continues at coordinate 80,337 of NZ_JBEPSX010000014.1, read as the reverse complement.
CTCGTTGGTCACCCAGTCGCGGAACCACAGGCCAGTCGGGTTCAGCTGCGCCGAGACCGGCAGCCGGTCGGGATACTCGCGCTCGAGTCCCATAGCCGCGGCGAAGGCGAGGCCGAAGCCCGGATGCGGGTTGAGGCCGAGGCCCTGCACTATTTCCCAGAGGTCCGCCGGGATCCCGCCCGCGGCCACCCCGGCGAGCTTCAGCTCGGGTGCGTAAGTCGGTTGCAGCGCCGCCGCCCATGCACTCGCCATGCCGCCGCCGGAGTACCCGGCCAGCGCGACCGGGCTGTTCGCGAGACCGAGCTCGGCCACTTTCTGCACGGCACGGACGCTGTCGAGCGTGATCAGGCCGCCGAGCTTGGCGGCACCGTAGGCGCCGGTCGGCCCGATGTGGTCGGGCACCGACACCGCCCAACCGCGGTTGATCGGCAGATACATGCCGGGGGCATCGTTCAGCTCGCCGTTGAACAGCGCCCGCGAGGGGTTGCACTTGGTGCCCAGAGAATTGATGATCGCCTGGTAGGACACGAGCGGCGGATTCTTGATGCCGCGGGGCAGGAACACCGTGGTCATGCCAAGGATGGGCTTGCCGGTGGAGTTCGTCGAGCGGAACGCCACCTGCCAGCCGTCGCTGTTCGCGTACAGCGAGGCGTCGATGGGGCGGACCCGGACCACATCGCCCGGACGCAGATTCGCGAGGTCGGGAGGGGCCAGATAGAACGGGTCCGGATCGGGCGTGGGGTAGAGGGGTCCCGCCGGTGTGGCGGTCGCGGGCAGGGCCAGTCCCGCAAGCAGGTTTCCCGGGTAGACGCGTAACACGCTAACCCAAGGAGCCCGTGTGGGCAGCGCGTAGCGGCGAAAAAACCCGCCCTGATCACCTTGTCTGCCGTCCAGGTGGTAACCAGTCGGGTGGTCGGTTTCGGGGTCGATCCGGGCGCATCGGCGATATATTCATAGATGGGGGTCGCCTGGAAGGAGACCCGTGACGCAATTCGACAGGACCGTCGAGGTTGCGCTCGAGCCCGACGCGGCGTTCGAGCTGATCAGCCGTCCGGAACGGCTGCGACGATGGTTGACCGTGGCCGCGAGGGTCGATCTGCGCCAGGGCGGGCGGTACCGATGGACGGTGGTGCCCGGCCACTCCGCTTCCGGCACGTTCGAAGAGGTCGTGCCCGGTCAGCGACTCAAGCTCCGGTGGTGGTGGGAGGACAGCGACGACCTGCCGCCGGGTGGCTCGACGGTCGCGATGACCCTGACCCCACATGACGGTTCGACCGAGATCCGGTGGGTCCACGACGGCCTGACCGACGCGCAGGCGCCGAGCCATGCCGAGGTGTGGAATCACTACCTCGACCGGCTGGCCGTCGCCGCCCGCAGCGGCGACGCGGGACCAGACGACTGGGCGGTCGCCCTCGAACCGACGGACGAACTCACCTGCGCCGAAGCCACGCTCGTGGTGTTGCAGGAAGTGCTGCGCGGTCTCACCGCCGACGACATGCACCGTCGGACCCCGTGCCGCGACTTCACGGTCGCCGCGCTGGCCGAGCACCTGCTCGGGTCGATCGCGAGCCTCGGGTCGGCGGGGGGTGCGACGATGCCGGTCGCTGACGAGAACGATGATGTGGAGGTGCGGGTGGCCGACGCCGCCGCGGCGGCTACGGAAGGTTGGCACCGCCGTGGTCTCCACGGCACCGTGTCGCCTGGCTCGACCCCGATGGCCGCGACAACGGCCGTGAGCATCCTGTCGATCGAATTCCTGGTCCACGCATGGGATTTCGCGGTGGCGACGGGGCAGGGGATCGAGGTGCCCGACCAGCTCGCGAGCTATGTGCTGGGACTGGCGAACACGGCCATCGGGCCGCCGCAGCGCGAGAGTGGGGACTTCGGGGACCCGGTGCCGGTCGAGGAAGGTGCGGGGCCGCTCGAGCAGCTCATCGCGTTCACGGGTCGGCGGCAGCCGGCCTGATCGAGCGTCGCTGTCGGTCCGCTGTGGTGCCCTCGGCAGGATTCGAACCTGCGACCTACCCTTTAGGAGAGGGTTGCTCTATCCCCTGAGCTACGAGGGCATCCAACCCGCAGAGCACCTGCGGGCCGTATTGCACGGTAGGAGTGTAGCGGGTACGGGTTGATTCCTAGCCGTTCGCCCGGCCGACGACTCGGCGGTGGAGCAGTTCGAGGCTCGCCACGATCACCGCCGCCATCAGCACGTGCATCAGGATCAGGGCGGTCTTCGTGACGCCGTCGGTGTCGGCCATCGCGGCGAGCGCGATGGTGAGCAGGGGCAGCGCCGCGCCGACCACCTGGCCGAGCCTGACCACGGCGGGCCACCGCAGTGACAGCAGTGCGACCGGTCCCATGCCGATCGCGGTCGGCACCGCCGAGATCATCACGATGCTGCCTGAGGGGATCGGGTTGACGGTGCCCTTGTCGAGGACCTCCAGTGACCCGCCTGCGATCACTGCGACCAGGTAGATCGCCAGATTGCCCACCACAGCCGCCGCCGTCGCGGCGAGGACCGAATTGTTCAGGTCAAGCGGGTGTCGGGAATCACTCGCCGCGGCCGATGGTTACCGTGATCATGACCACCACCGAGTCCGTAGTTGCGAACGCGTTCGGAGGACCCGAGGTCCTCACGGTGATCGAGGAGGCGCTGCCCGATCCAGGCCCGGGGCAGGTGCTTCTCGAGTTGCGCGCGGTGGGCGTGAATCCCATCGACCACAAGCTCTACAGCGGCGCCTTCGGCGCCGACGCATCCAGGTTGCCGATCCGGCCGGGAATCGAGGCCTCGGGGGTGGTGCTCGCGGTCAGTCCGGGTGCGGCCGGCCCCACCGGCCCGGTCGCTGTCGGCGACGAGGTGATCACCTATGCGGGCGAGGGCGCCTACACCCGGCGGCTCGTGGTCGGGGCCGAGTCCGTGTACCCGCGGCCGCAGGCTCTGACCTGGGAGCAGTCCGCGGGGCTGCTGGTGACGGGCGGCACCGCGTCCGAAGCGATCGTCGTGACCGGGGTAGTGGAGGGCGAGACCCTGCTGATCCACGGGGCGGCGGGCGGCGTCGGCTCGCTGGCCGTGCAGCTGGCGGTGGCCAAGGGCGTCACGGTGATCGGAACCGCGGCGGCGGACAATCACGAATACCTGCGTGGCCTCGGGGCGATCCCGGTGACCTACGGGGACGGGCTGGAAGCACGGGTCCGCGAGCTGGCCCCGAACGGGGTCGACGCTGCCTTCGACACCGCCGGAACCGATGAGGCGGTGGACGTCTCGCTCGCGTTGGTCGTCGACCGCAAGCGCATCGTCACCATCGTCGCGTTCGGACGGGCACAGGGGGAGGGCTTCGTCGCGATCGGCGGAGGAAATCCCGACAGCGCCGGGATCCGGGAGGCCGCCTGGCCCCGGCTGATCGAGACGGCCGCGCGCGGTGACCTCGATGTCGTTGTCGCCAAGACCTTTCCGCTCACGGAGGCGGCTCGCGCGCACGCCGAGCTCCAGCGGCCGCATCCACGCGGCAAGTTCATCCTGATTCCCTAGCCCTCCGGATCGTGCGGGCCAGGATCGGGCGCGGTATGGGCTCTGCGATCCCGCCTGCCCGCACGAGCACCCGGGTGAGCGGGTCGATCGCGCCCGACACGGCCGCGGTCTCCGGGGGTTTGCGGGTGTTCTCCGCCGCGAAACCGGGGGTGTCGGTGTCCGGGGGATACAACACGGCGACCGTGACGCCCGCGGGCTCGACCTCGTAGCGCAGACAGTGCGCGAGCTGGTGCACCGCGGCCTTGGTCGGCCCGTAGCCGGAATATCCGACGACTCCGACCACCCCCGCCGTGGAACTGGTCAGCACGAGGTGGCCGCGCCCACGGGACACCATCCCGGGCAGGACCGCGCGCGCGGCGTGCACCGCGCCCAGGTAGTTCAGCCGCATCTGCGACTCGAATTCGTCGATCGGTACGTCGAGGAATCGCCCCGGCAATGCGGTCCCGGCGCAGGCCCAGGCCGCGCCGATCGGCTCGGCGGTGGCCAGGAGCTGCTCCTCGCCGCGGGCGATGACCGATACCGCCGCGCCCCTGGCCCTCGCGGCGCGGGCGACCGCGGCACCGATGCCCTGCGAGCCGCCGGTCACGATGACGTGCGAGCGCTGCCAGTCGAACCGGGATCTCTTCACCACCGCGCGATCGTAGAACTTCGGTCACAAATGCCGGTCGGTTCTGTCATTCGGTTTCGCGGCGGTACTGCGTAGGGTGCGAGGTGATATTCACATCGAATCGATTAGAGGTGTCCGGGTGCGAGTCGGAATGCAGATCACCTACAGCGGCGGGTTCGCCGAGACCGTCGCGGAGGTCGCCGACCTCGAGCGCGCCGGCCTCGACATCGCGTTCATCGCGGAGGCGTACTCCTACGACGCGGTCAGCCAGCTCGGCTTCCTCGCGGCGAGGACCTCGACGATCGAGCTGGCGTCGGGCATCTTCCAGATCTACACCCGGACGCCGTCGCTGATGGCGATGACCGCGGCCGGACTCGACTTCGTCTCCGACGGCCGGTTCGTGCTCGGCCTCGGCGCCTCCGGACCGCAGGTGATCGAGGGCTTCCACGGCGTGCCGTACACCGCCCCGCTCGGCCGGACCCGCGAGATCGTCGACATCTGCCGTCAGGTGTGGCGGCGCGAGAAGGTCCAGTACGACGGCAAGTACTACCAGATCCCGCTGCCCGCGGAGAAGGGCACCGGACTCGGCAAGCCGCTCAAGCTGATCAACCACCCCGTGCGCGATCGCATCCCGATCGTCATCGCCGCGCTCGGCCCGAAGAACGTCGCGCTGACCGCCGAGATCGCCGAGGGCTGGCAGCCGATCTTCTTCGATCCCGAGCGCGCGAACGACGTGTGGGGCGAGTCCCTCGCGCAGGGCAAGGCCAAGCGCGACCCCAGCCTTGGCGAGCTGCAGATCTACGCGGGCCCCGCGCTGGCGATCGGCGACGACGTCGACCACCTGCTGGAGTGGGTCAAGCCGAGCCTGGCGCTGTATATCGGCGGCATGGGCGCCAAGGGCAAGAACTTCTACAACGACCTGGCCTGCCGGTACGGCTACGAGGCCGAGGCCGCCACGATCCAGGAGCTGTACCTGTCCGGCAAGAAGGCGGAGGCCGTCGCGGCCGTTCCGGACGAGCTCGTGCGCGCGATCTCCCTCATCGGCCCCGCCGGCTACGTCAAGGAGCGGGTCGCGGCGTTCGCCGAGGCGGGCGTCACCACGCTGACCGTGAGCCCGCTGGCGGGCGATTCCGCCGGCCGCGTCGCGCTGATCGACCAGTTCCGCAAGCTCGTCGACTGACCGCCGAGTGTGCAGCTCCCGTCGCGGCCACTCGGGCGACGCGACGGGAGCTGCACACTCGACGCGCCTGCACGGCCGGCCGCGGGTGCCTATTGTCGGGGGATGCGCCCCTTGATGGTCGCGACCGTTCGTTCGGAGTGGGTGCGAGCGTGGCGGTGGCCCGCACAGGTGCCGATGACGGTGCTGGGTAATGCGGCGCTCGTCTGCGTCGCCTGGTTCGTCATCCCGCGCAGCTGGCTGTTCGACTTCACCGGCGCGTGGGGCCTCCCGATCGCCCTGGCCGGATGGATGTACGCGGACGTGTCCGCGACCAATGTGCTGGGACAGGACCCGGCCGACGCGCTGACCGTGCTGTCCGACGGTGCCGCGCTCGAACGGCTGCTGCGGGCCAAGACTATCGTGCTGTGGCTGATGGTGGCACCGGCCTGCACGGCGGTCGCCCTCGCCCTCGGGGTCCTCGAACACGACCTGACGCTCGCCTTGCTGATGATGGTCGGGCTGTGCGTGATCCCGCTCGGTCCGCTGGCGCTGTCCGGCTGGGTCGGCGTCGTCTTCCCCTATCATCAGCGTTCCCTGCGTTGGCGGTGGGCGAACCGGCACCGGTTCCGGTCGGTCGTCGCGCGCTGGCTGATCCTGGTGGTGCTGCCGTATGGGGTGTTCCCGGCCGCGATCGTGGTGGTCCTCGCGGTGCCCCTGTTGATGTTCCACCTGCTGCCGCCGTTCGACGTCGGGGCGGTGCTGACTGCGGACGGACGGGTCGGGTTCGTGGTGTCGGCGAGCGTGGTGTCGGTGCTCGCCTGGTTCGCGGCGATCCGGGGCACGGCCTTCCTGGCGGGTCGACGGGCGGGCCGCCTGACCGACTACCTCGGCGACGCCGAGCGGGGCTGAGGTCGGCTCCACTCGGGGTTTCTCGGGGTGCGAATCTGGGTGCCTTCCTGGATGTGTCGGCACGGCGGACCGGCGAGCATCGGTGGCATGGAGAAAACACGCGTTCGGTGGCTGCGGGTGATCGGTGGCCTGTTCGCCGCCGCCGCCATCGTGATCGGTGTCGTGGCGGGCGGTGTCGTCTACGCGTGGCAGAGCGCCCGGGTTGACACCGCCGGTCAGGTGCGGTTCGACCGCCCGCTCGCGATCCCGCCGCTCGCCGCGTCCACGACCGCCGCGGACGGGACCAGGGAGTTCGATCTCGAACTGCGCAGCGGCACCACCGACCTCGGGCACGGCCGCGGCACCGAGACCTGGGGCGTGAACGGCTCCTACCTCGGCCCGACGGTGCGCGCGGAGCGTGGCGAGCCGGTCCGGATGAACGTGCGAAACGGCCTGGACGAGGCCAGCACGCTGCACTGGCACGGCATGCACCTGCCCGCGGCCATGGACGGCGGGCCGCATCAGATGGTCGAGCCCGGCACCACCTGGCCACCGCAGTGGACGGTCGATCAGCCCGCGGCCACGCTCTGGTACCACCCGCACCTGCACGGGGCGACCACCGAGCACGTCTACCGCGGCGTCGCGGGCATGTTCCTCATCGACGACCCGGCCGGGCCCGTACTGCCGGACCGATACGGCATCGACGACGTCCCGGTGATCGTGCAGGACAAGAAGTTCGACGGGGACCGACTCGACGACGGTGCGGCGATGTTCAGCGACACCGGGGTGCTCGGCGACGAGGTGCTCGTCAACGGCACCCCAGGACCCTACCTCGACGTCACCACCGAGCGGGTGCGGCTGCGGTTGCTCAACGCGTCCAACGCGCGGGTGTACCGGTTCGGGTTCGACACCGGTCTCGGGTTCTCGCTCATCGGCACCGACGGCGGTCTGTTGCCGAAACCCGTTGAGATGACCAGCCTTCAGCTCTCACCCGGTGAACGAGCGGAGATCGTGGTCGCCGTTCCGGCGGGCACCTCGCCGGTGTTGCGCAGTACCCCGCCCGACCTCGGCGCCGACTTCTGGGGCACCCGGTTCGCAGGCGGGTCGGACACCATGGACATCCTGCAACTGCGCGCGGCCGACCGGCTCGAGTCGAATGCCGACGTCCCGAGTTCGCTTGCCGCGCAAGCCGATCTGGGGGTGCCGAGCGTGACCCGAAAGTTCGACCTGACCAGCTCGACGCAGATCAACGGGAGGTCGATGGACATGGGACGGATCGACGAGGTGGTCACCATCGGGACGACGGAGGTCTGGGAGGTGCGCAACGTGAGCGGGGGAGTGCACAACTTCCACGTCCACGACGTGCAGTTCCAGGTTCTTGACACCGACGATCCCGCGCTGACCGGGCCGAAGGACACCGTCTATCTGCCGCCAGGGCGGACCCTGCGGCTGTTGATGCGGTTCACCGACTTCTCCGATCCGTCGACCCCGTACATGTTCCATTGCCACCTGCTCCGGCACGAGGACAACGGGCTGATGGGGCAGTTCGTGGTGGTCGAACTGGGTCAGCTGCCGGTGCAACCGCCATCGCCGCCATCGGACGCCGCGCGTGGTCACCACTGAACATTTGCGAAACGCCCGGGTCGAAAACGAATGAGGACCGTTCCTGACCGCGATTCGCGCGACACTCGATGGGTCGCTCAGTCAATTCGAAACGAAGGACAGGTCATGGACATCAAGCTCGAACTGGTCGCGATCCCCGTCACCGACATCGACCGCGCCAAGGAGTTCTACGTCCGGCTCGGCTTCAACGCGGACCACGATCACACCGTCAACGAGGACCTCCGCTTCGTCCAGCTCACGCCGCCCGGGTCGGCCTGCTCGATCTGCATCGGCAAGGGCGTCACCGATGCCGAGCCCGGCTCGGTCGTCGGCATGCAGGTGGTGGTCAAGGACATCGAGGAAGCCGAGCGCGAGTTCAAGAGCCGCGGCATCGACATCAGCCCGATCGACCGCCAGCCGTGGGGCAACTTCGTGTACTTCAGCGATCCCGACGGGAACAAATGGGCGGTCCAGGAAATCGTGATCCCGTCGGCCGGGTGACCAGCGCAACAGCGATCGGTCCGCAAGAGTGACCTTCGACCCTGACAGGGCGCAGGCAAATTCAGGACAATGGTCCGGGCAGACCAATCGTGATCGTGAAGGGAGAACCATGAGCGCAGGAAAGCCCATCGTGGTGGGTGTGGACGGATCGGAATCCTCGACGGCGGCGGTGGCATGGGCTGCACGCACCGCGGCGATGAGGAAGACACCGCTGGTCCTCGTGTCGGTGGTGCACGTCCCTGCGTACTACTACTCCGAGCCGTACCTCGCAAGGGGCTACGGAGACGACCTCATGAACGCGGGCCGCGCCCACCTGGACTCCGCTGCGGTGCTCGCCGCGCAGGCCGTGGACGGTCTCGCGTCCGTCGACATCAGCACGAAGCTGCACGAGGGGCAGATCGCGGACACGCTGCTGCAGTACTCGGACGGCGCGACCATGATCGTGCTCGGGTCGCGTGGTCTCGGGGAGTTCACCGGAGCGCTGATGGGGTCGGTCACCGTCGCGGTGTCCTCGCACTCGACGGCCCCGGTCGCGGTCGTCCGCGGCCGCACCCTCGACGGCAGGCCGCCGACCGAGGGCCCCGTCGTCGTCGGGGTCGACGGCTCGGCGGTGAGTGAGGCGGCCGTCGCGGTCGCGTTCGAGGAGGCCGCGGCCCGGCACGCCACGCTGGTCGCGGTGCACGTCTGGAGCGATGTGTCGGTCCAGCCCTCGCTGGGCGCGACCGCCGACGACCCGCACTGGAGCGGGATCCAGTCGTTCGAGGAGGCGGTGTTGTCCGAGCGGCTCGCCGGCTGGACCGAGCGCTACCCCGACGTCTCCGTGCAGCGGGTCGTGGCGAGGGATCGCCCGGTGCGGGTGCTCAGCGAGTACGCCGAGCGCGCGCAGTTGCTGGTGGTCGGCAGCCACGGCCGCGGCGGTTTCAAGGGCATGCTGCTCGGCTCGACCAGCAACGCGCTGATGCGCACCGCGGACTGCCCGGTGCTCATCGTCCGCCCGACGGACAAGGCCTAGCCGCCGGCCGCGGGCGGTCGGGGCTTCAGCCGAAGTCCGCCAGACCGCCCGCGCGCAGCTGGGCCCACGCGTCGGCGGGGTGCACCCCGCGACGGACGGCGTCGTTCTCGATGAGCACGCCGAGCAGCACCGAGTTCATGAACGCGAGACCCTCCGACTGGTGCTGGGTGGTCTTCGCCTCCGTCCACCGCATGATGTTGCCGCGCTTGGCGGCCGCGGCCATCTCCAGCACCGCATCGAACATCGCCGACGTCTCGCTCATCGCACGGACTCCTTCTCCTCGTCGCGGGCGGCCGCGCGCGCGAGCGCACGATCGCGGGCATCCTCGAATCGCTCCGCGTCGGCATGCAGGCCGACGAGGAACCGCTCCAGCCGTTCGCGTTGTTCCTCGCCCTCCGCGGTGAAGTCGTTGCGCTCGAAGATCTTCCAGGTGCGGAGCACGGGCATGACCACGTCGTCGAGGTGCTGGCGGAGGTCGTAGATGCCGCCCTTCGCGATCAGCACCGCATTGCGGCGGAAGCCCGGCATGCCGGATCCGGGCATCTGGAAGTTGGTCAGCACCTTGGTGATCGCGCGGATGGTCTGATCGGGGGACACGTCGAGGGCGGCCCCGCAGATGTTGCGATAGAACATCATGTGCAGGTTCTCGTCGGCCGCGACGCGGGCGAGCATGCGGTCCGCGATCGGGTCACCGCAGGCCTTGCCGGTGTTGCGGTGCGAGACCCGGGTCGCCAGCTCCTGGAATGTCACGTACGAAACCGAATCGAGCAGTCCTGCGTTCCCGCCTGGCGCGAATCCGTTGGTCATGTGGGCCATCCGGGCGTTCTCCAGCGCCACCGGGTCGACGCCCCTTGTGACCACCAGGTAGTCCCGCATGACGATCGAATGCTTGTTCTCCTCCGCCGTCCACCGGCCCACCCAGGTGCCCCAGGCCCCGTCGAGGGAGAAGTGCTCGGCGATCTCGCGGTGGTACGAGGGCAGGTTGTCCTCGGTGAGCAGGTTCGTGATCATCGCCGCCTTGGCGGTGTCGCTGAGGGTGGACTGGCCGGGGTCCCAGTCGATCCCACCCAGCGCGGCGAAGTTCCGCCCGTCGTCCCACGGCACGTAGTCGTGCGGGTGCCAGTCCTTGGTCATCGACAGGTGTCGATGCATGTTCTCCTCGGCCACGGCCTCCAATTCGTGCAGCAATTCGAGCTCGGTCAGTTCGCGGGTCACGGTCGATCCCCATTCGCAGTGCCGGTGGTCCGCGTCAAGGATTCCCGGGGCCGGGCGGACCGGGCTAGGGCCGAAGGTCCCCGATGTGCTGGGATCGGTGCCATGAGCATGCGGATCTTCCTGGTCGACGACCACGAGATCGTCCGCCGCGGGCTGGTGGACCTGCTCGCGGGTGTCCCCGACTTCACCGTCGTCGGCGAGGCGGCCTCGGTGGGTGAGGCGCTGGTGGCGGTGCCGAAGGCGGAGGTCGACGTCGCGGTCCTCGACGTGCGGTTGCCCGACGGCAGCGGCGTCGAGCTGTGCCGGGACCTGCGCTCGGCGCAGCCGGACCTGCGCTGCCTGATGCTCACCTCCTACTCGGACGACGAGGCGCTGTTCGACGCGGTGATGGCGGGTGCCTCGGGGTACCTGCTCAAGCAGATCCTCGGCACGGACCTGGTCGCGGCCATCCGGACGGTCGGGGCGGGCGTCTCCCTGATCGACGCCGACGCCACAGCGGCGGTGCTGGGCCGGATCCGCGCCCAACGCGATCAGGGCGCCGCGGTGTCCGGGCTGTCGGAGCAGGAGCGGGCCGTGTTCGAGCTCATCGGTGAGGGGCTGACGAACCGGGAGATCGGCGGGCGCCTGTTCCTGGCCGAGAAGACGGTGAAGAACTACGTGTCCAGGATTCTCGCGAAGCTCGGTATGCAGCGCCGGACCCAGGCCGCGGTGCTGGCCACCGAGCTGCGGGGCCGGCCGGGACGGGACCGCTAGCCCGCCGCGCCCATCGGTACCCGCCAGGTCAGGACGGTTCCGCCGCCGACGGCCGCGGTCACCTCACACCGACCGGCGCACGTGGCCGCGCGACGGTCCAGGTTGGCAAGTCCGCTGCGTGGCTCGTCGCCGGACATGCCGACCCCGTCATCGGTGATCGCGATCGTGAATTCTTTTGCCGCGGTGATGGATACGGCTATCGACGAGGCGCTCGCATGCCGTCGGGCGTTGCTCAGTCCCTCCCGCAGCACCGCCTCGGCGTGTGGGTGGACCGGCGCCGGGACCAGGGTGTCGATCGGCCCCGAGAACTGGACCGTGGGGGTGATCGCGGACTGCGGGGTGACCTCGCCGATCACATCGAGCAGCCGCCTGCGCAGGCTCGCAGGGGTGGCGGTGTCGCCGGTCTGTAGGTCGAAGATGGTGGTGCGGATCTCCCGCACGGTCCGGTCGAGCTGCTCGACCGACCTGGCCAGCACCTCGCCGTCGGGCGCGGGCAGGGCGATGCTCTGCAGGCTCATGCCGGTGGCGAACAGGCGCTGGATGACGTTGTCGTGCAGGTCTCTGGCGATGCGGTCGCGGTCGGCGAGCACGTCGAGCAGTCGTTGCTGACGCTGCCGGTGCGCGAACTCCAGCGCGACCGCGGCCAGGTCCGCCATCGAGGCCAGCCTGCTGAGCTCGTCGGGCTTCCAGGGGTGCGCGCCCGCTCCAAGGGCCACCACCAGCGCGCCCTCGATGTGCTGCGGCCCGGACACGGGGAGGACCGCCGCCGGGCCCGAGCCCGAGCCGGGCTCGGTGAGCTGGGCCCGGCCGGTCCGGAGCGCCTCCTCGACCGGCGAGCCCGCGAGGTCCGCCACCAGGTTGTCGCGCGGGTGGTCGGTGGTGGCCGCGACGATCGCCCTGCCGGACGAGGCATCGAGCAGCGTGACCGACTCCGCCGAGGTCAGCTCCCGGACCCGCCGCACCAGCAGGTCGAGGGTCTCCGGGACGGATCCGCCGATCAGCAGGCTCGAGTTGATTGCCGCCACCGCGCGCAGCCAGCGTTCCCTGGTGCGGGACTCCTCGAACAGCCGCGCGTTGTCGACGGCGAGCGCGGCGGACTCGGCGAGCACGGTGAGGATCACCTCGTCCTCGTCGGTGAACTCCGGCGCGTCCCGTTTCTCTGTGAGGTAGATGCTGCCGAACGCCCGGCCCCTGACGATGATCGGGACGCCGAGGAAGCTGCTCATCGGCGGGTGGTTCGGCGGGAACCCGACCGAGGCCGCGTGCCGGTCGAGTTCGCGGATGCGAACGGGCCGGGGGTCGTCGATGAGCAGTCCGAGTAGCCCACGGCCCTCGGGCAGATGTCCCATCGTCGCGCGTTCGCCCGCGTCGATCCCCTCGTAGACGAACTCCGACAGCCCGCCGCCGGGTGCCCGGACCCCGAGTGCGCCGTACCGGGCGCCGAGGAGCTGAGTGGCCGCCTGCACGATCCGCTGCAGGGTGGGGTCGAGCTCGAGCCCCGCCCCCACCACGAGGGTCGCGCGGAGCAGATCGCGCAGTTTCTCGGGCGACGTGACGACCTCACTCAGCCGTTCGTGGACGTCGCTGAGCAGGGCATTCAGGCCGTCGGCTGGAAGTTCGACCATGAGCGGCAGCGTAGTCGCTGTAACGGAAACAGACCGGTTCCGATGCTTTTGATAGCTAACCCTTCGGTAAAGGAGCCTCAATGAAGCAGCGATTCACCGTCCGCCGCCGGATTGCCGTGGCCCTCACGTCCGCAGCAGCCGCGACCGCTCTGTTCACCGGGACGGCCACCGCCGCACCCACAGCCCAGCCCGCCGACCCCGGCGCGGCCGCCTCCGGGCTGCGCGCCGCCGCCGCGGGCAACGCCGACGCGGAGGCGGCGATCGAGCGGCTCATCGCCTCGCCGCAGGACGTGGCGAAGGGGCTCGGCAAGCCCGTCCTCACCCTGCCAGGGCAGATCTTCCCGGTGCCCGCCTACTCCGACACCGGACAGGGCGGCGAGGTCCTCGGCCAGCTCTACGGCTCGGGGGTGGCCACCAACACGAACAACGAGTTCCGCTTCGGCTTCTTCGGCGGACCGGGGAACATCGCCGACAACCAGACGGGCGCCGAGCTGAACGTGGTCTGGTACAGCCTGGCCAACGGAACGAGCGGTATCACCCGGCTCGATCAGAACAACAAGGTCGTCCCCACCGTCATCTCCACCGCCCCGCTGAACGTCGGCAAGGGCATGGTCGTCGGCGCGGTCTACGGTTCGCTCTGGCACAAGGTCGGCCCGAAGCCGGAGGACGTCGTCAAGAGCACCATCTGGATGCCGAGCATGGGCATGGTGATGGGCTAGCAGCAGGTCCCGGGACTCTCCCTGGTGTCCCACCAGTGGGTCCACCGGTCCGCGAGGGACTCGAACTCCTCGGCGCCCCGGCCGTAGCCGCTCAGGATGATCTGGGCGCCGCCGCCGGGGCGCTGCTCGTTCTGCGGCTGGATCGCGAGGATCAGGAGCCCAGGGCCGAGGGCGTCGACGGTCAGCCCGAGCTGCTTGGGCGAGCGGAACCACACCGTGCCGCTGAGGGCATCGCCGGTCGCGACGAGGGCGGTGTACGCGGAGCCGGGCGGTCCGGTGATCCCCGCCACGCCCAGCAGTTCCATCGCGGTGGCCCCAGAGGTCGGGCCGTCGAGGTACAGGGTGTGCCGCTCGGCGAGATCGTGCCGCTCCAGCCCGAACTTCAGTTGCTGGAGGAACGTCGTCCACCCCTCGGTGACGTCCTCGTACCAGTCGTCCCACTCCGGGTGGGAACCCTTGGCGGGGCGGGTGATCCGTACGACGGTGCCCTCGACGGCGGGCCTCAGGGCAAACCGGTCGCCGCCCTGGAACGTCAGCGTCAACGCCTCGGCATCCGCGTCGGCGCCGTCGATGTAGATCTCGCGGATCTCGTCATCGAGGCCGCCTGGACCTTCGTACTCCCAGCCGTGCCAGCGCCGGATGAGGGCGGGATCGCGCAACGCCCGCCACACGCGTTCCGGCTCGGCCGCGATGGTGGTCTCGATGACGATCTCGGGTTCGGTCATGGTGTCGATTTTGCTGCATCGAGCGCGCCGGGACCAGGCCGAACCGACAGAAGATGTTGAAGATCAAATGATTTCGTGGACCGGCTGTGCGACCCGGACGATCGGGTCCCGTGCGATAGGTGTGCGATCGGCGAAACTCTGAAATAGGGTCGTGCCAGGCCGTCGGGTGAGTCGGCCGCCTGTCGGGGGTGTGGGCAGGCAGTTAGTGAGCACATGCGTACTGAAGGAAATGTGAGAACACTTCGATTCAGGGGGCGTTGCCGTGACCACCAGTTCTGTTCTGTCCGGAGCGCTCCTACGAGACCGGGATTCGAGGCTGGGCCGCTGAGGTGGCCGTCGTCGGCTTGTCGGCCGGCGCGTCGGCGCTAGCCCGGGACACCGCGGTGGATGCGGGTGATCTCGGTGCATGGCCGTTGCTCGCGAAGCTCACCGGTCCCGCTGACATCCGGGGCCTCGATCCCGATGAGGTCGCCGAGCTCTGCACGCAGATCCGGGACTTCCTGATCCAGAGGGTGTGCGCCACCGGCGGGCATCTCGGTGGGAACCTCGGGGTCGTCGAGCTGACGGTCGCCCTGCACCGGGCCTTCGACTCGCCGCGCGACGTCCTGATCTTCGACACCGGACACCAGACCTACGTCCACAAGATCCTGACCGGCCGCGGTGCCGACTTCGGCGGGCTGCGCCAGGCGGGCGGACTGTCCGGCTACCCGAGCCGGGGTGAGTCCCCGCACGACACGGTGGAGAACTCCCACGCGTCGACCGCGCTCTCCTACGCCGACGGACTGGCCAAGGCGTTCCAGCTGCGGGGCGAGGAGGGGCGCCGGGTCGTCGCGGTGATCGGGGACGGCGGGATGACCGGCGGACTCGCATGGGAAGGACTCAACAACCTGTCCGTCCCGGGATCGGGAAGGCCCGTGGTGGTGGTGCTCAACGACAACGGCCGCTCCTATGACGCCACGATCGGGGGCCTCGCGGCGCACCTGGCCGCGCTGCGGAGAACCCGCCCCGAGGACGCCTCCGCCGCCGGGCCGTCGCCTGCTCCCCGGTGGGTCGCGAACACCGTGTTCGAGCACCTCGGTCTCGCCTACATCGGGCCCGTCGACGGCCACGACGTCGCGGCCCTCGAGTCCGCGTTCGACCACGCCTGCTCGCTGGGTCGACCGGTCCTCGTGCACGTTGTCACGGCCAAGGGCAAAGGCTATGGTCCCGCGGAAACCGACGCCGCCGATCGGATGCACGGCATCGGGGTGCTCGACCCCGCGACGGGAGCCGCGGCGCCGGGGAAGCCGACGTGGACAGATGTTTCGGCGACGAGATCGTGCGGATCGGCGAGCGCCGTCCCGACGTGGTCTGCGTGACCGCTGCGATGACGAACCCGGTCGGCCTCGGCCCCTTCGCCCGGACGTTCCCCGATCGGGTCTTCGACGTGGGAATCGCCGAACAGCATGCCGTGTGCTCGGCCGCGGGCCTGGCGATGGGAGGACTGCACCCCGTGGTGTGCCTCTACGCCACCTTCCTCAACCGGGCCTTCGACCAGGTGCTGATGGACGTCGCGCTGCAGCGGCAGCCGGTCACCTTCGTGCTGGACCGGGCAGGCATCACCGGTCCCGACGGCGCCTCCCACCACGGCATGTGGGACACCGGGATCCTGAGCGTGGTGCCGGGGCTGCGCGTCGCGGCGCCGCGTGATCCCGCCTCCCTGCGCGAGCTCCTCGACGAGGCCGTCGCCGACGATGGTGGGCCGACGGTGATCCGCTATCCGAAAGCGACTGCGGGGAGCGATATCCCGGCGATCGCCCGGGTGGACGGTCTGGACATCGTGTACTCGTCCGGGACGACATCGCCGGAGGTGCTGCTGGTCGCCGCCGGAGCTATGGCCGGACCGTGCCTCGCCGCCGCGGCACTCCTGCACGGCTCCGGGATCGAAACCACGGTGGTGGATCCGCGCTGGATCACCCCGATCAGCCAGGCCCTGATCGAGCTGGCCGCGCGTCACCGCGTCGTCGTCACGGTCGAGGATGCCGCCCGCTCCGGGGGGGATGGGGGCACTTCTCGTGGAGGCCTGCGCCGACGTAGACGTGCCGACGCCCGTTCTGTCACTCGGCCTCCCGCGCGCCTTCATCGATCACGGCGGGCGCGGGGACCTGCTGGCCCAGCACGGGCTCACGGCGGAGCGGATCGCGGCCGCCGCGGCGCGACTGCTCGCCCGGCCCTCGGCCGAGGCGGGTGATCCCGCGCATGAGTGAGCGCACCGAACTGCGGTCCAGGGACGAGGAGCTGGCGATCTTCGACGACGCGGGCCGCGAGATCGGTACCGCGCCCAGGTCAAAGGTGTTCGCGGAAGGACTGTGGCTGGCCAGCGCGGGGTCCTGCTGAGGTCCCTCGACGGCAGGTGGATCTACGTGCACCGCCGCTCGCACAGCAAGGAGGTGTTCGCGGGATTGCACGACTGCATCGCGGGCGGTGGGGTCGACCCGGGGGAGAGTCCCGAGCGGACCGCCCGCCGCGAGCTGGGGGAGGAGCTTGGGGTCACCGGCGTCAGGCTGTCGCCGATGGCGCGCATCTCCTGGGACGGGAGCTGGGCGGGGCGACCGCTGCGGTGCCACCTCCACGCGTACGAGGGGCAGTACGACGGGCCGATTCGGCATCAGGACAAGGAGATTGCCGACGGCGGGTGGTGGACCGAGGCGAGCCTGCGGCGACGCCTCGCGGACCCGGCGTGGCCGTTCGCGCCGCACAGCCGGGCCCTGCTCGGTGCCTCGCTCGGGTGGGCGATGGGTCGCTAGGTCAGCTCAGAAGCCGAACAGGTCGGCGGCGGCCTCGACCGCAAGCGGAGCAGCCGCGCTCTTGTCAGGGGCGAGGTCGTGGCCGGTGCCATCGACCAGCACCAGTCGCGTCGGCGTCGGCACCAGCTCGAGGGCGGCGCGCATCTCCTCCGGGGTCCCGAACGGGTCCCGGGTGCCGTGCACGAAAACGCACGGAACGCGCAGGTCCGGCAGGTGGGCGGTCCTCGCCTTCTCCGGCTTTCCCGGCGGGTGCAGCGGATACGAGAACAGCATCAGTCCGTCGCAGGATTCGGGATGCTCCGCCGCCAACATCGTGGACTGCCGGCCACCGTAGGAGTGTCCGCCGAGAATGATTGGGCCCGAGCAGAGTTCGCGCACCGCGGCCGCGGCTGCCGCGATGCCCTCGCGATCGCCGCCCGCGGTGGACGGGCTCGGCGGTCCTTTCGGCCTGCGCTGGCGGAACGGCAGGTCGTAGCGGAGCACGAGCAGTCCGTGCCCCGCGAATTCCGTTGCCGCCCGCTGCAGCATCTTGGCGTCGCGGTTACCACCTGCGCCGTGTGCGAGCAGAAGGGCACCGACCGGATCCCCGGCGGGCCGATGGAGAACGCCGCTCACGCCCTCGCGTTCGAACAGATCGGTCATGACCTCGACGCTATCGCGTACCGGACCAGAGTGTTTAGGAGCCCGAACCAACGCTGACATCCGTACCCCATCGGAGGACGATGAAACGGACCGGTCTCGCTTCTGACCTCCCGGAGACCTGTCACGACAGCTCCCGCGGGTTTCCGACGGAAGGTGGGGTGGCCGAGATGGTCGAAGCTGCGGCAGGCGCGGTGGACGCCGAGAGTTCTGTCGAGAGTGGTGGCTACCACCAGGAACTGAAGCGGACGCTCGGTTCCTTTCAGGTGTTCGCTATCTCGTTCGCCTTCATCTCGGTGGCGGTCGGCATCTTCGGGACCTACGACGACGTGCTGCAGAATTCGGGGCCGGTCGGGATCTGGCTCTGGGTGCTGGCGGTGGTCGGGCAGATCCTGGTGGCCTTGGTGTATGCGCAGTTCGCGGCCCGAATCCCGCTCAGTGGCTCCACCTATCAATGGGCCTCCCGCCTGGCCAACCCGAAGATCGGCTGGGGGTTCGGGTGGCTGACCGTCTGCTATCTGTCGTTCGGTGTCGTGGCCACCGACAATGCCCTTGCCAGCCAGGCCTTCATGCCGCTCTTCGGCATGGCGCCGGACGAAGACACCGCGCGCGTGATCACGCTGGTGATGATGCTCATCCAGGCATTGCTCGTCGTGTTCTCGACGCGAATCGTCGCCATGATCAACGCGAGCGCGGTGGGGCTCGAGCTGGTGATCGTCGTGGTGCTGGCGATTGCGCTCATCGTCGCCGTCCTGATCACGGGCGACGGCGGGGCGAGCAACCTCACCTCGCGCGGAGTCACCGAGAACGCACCCGACTATTTCGCTGTCGGCGGCGGGTTGATGGCCGCGATGATCATGGGCCTGGCCACGCTCGTCGGCTTCGATGCCGCGGCGAACCTGGCCGAGGAGGCCAAGGACCCGTTTCGTAGCGTCCCGCGCGCGATCGTGGGATCGGTCGTGGCAGCGGGGGCGCTGGGATTGGTGTTCGTGATCGCACTCACCGTCGCGATCGACGACATCCCCCGGATCAGCAGGAGCGAGTCGCCGGTCGCCGCGATCATGCGCGATCAGCTCGGTCCCGTGGTGGAGCGAACACTCCTGGTCGCGATCATGTTCGCCTTCTTCGCCGCCGGGATGGTGACGATGGCCGCGTGTTCGCGGATCGTCTTCGCGATGGCGCGCGACTCCCGGTTCCCCGCGTACCGGCAGATGCGGCGAATCAACCCGCGGACGAAGACTCCGGTCCAGGCGACGATCCTGATCCTCGTCATCGGGGTCGTCCTGATGGTCGCGCTGCCGGGCGATGCGCTGCTGAAGCTGATCGTGGCGGGGACGCTCCTCACGGCCATCGTCTACACGGCGACGGTTGTCCTCTACCTTGCGGTGCGCAGGCGGTTGGACCGCAAGGAGGGCGGATTCAACCTCGGGCGGTTCGAACTACCCGTCGCGGTCGGGGCGCTGGTGTGGATGGCTGTCGTGCTGTTCGTGCTGATATCCCCGGGGGAGGCGTTCGTCCCCGTCCTGATCGTGGGGGGCCTGCTCGTCCTGGGCGGGCTGTTCTTCCTCGCCATGTGGTTCTTCGACCGCGAGGTGCTCGAGACCGAGCCGGGGGACATCAGCGTCTACGAGCATTGACCGGAGGTGACCGAGTGGGTGCTATCGCCAGGCTGACGGGTGAGGTGGTGCGTCCGGGCGATCCGGGCTACGAGGCGGCGCGGATCGGCTGGAATCACCTGTACTCCCGCTATCCCGAGGCGATCGTGTTCTGCTGCGACGCGCACGAGGTGGCCAATGCGGTCGAGTGGGCCAGGGAGGAGGGTATCGCCCTGCGCGCCCGCAGCGGGCGCCACAGCCTCGAGGGATGGTCCTCGCTCGACGGCGGCCTGGTCGTCGACGTCAGCCGGATGAAGGACGTCGAGATCGACGAGGCCGCGCGCACGGCGACCGTCGGGACGGGGCTCACCCAGGCGGAGGCGGTCGCGGCGCTCGGGCAGCGAGGGTATGTCATCCCGACCGGCTCCGAGGGCGGTGTCGGCCTCGGCGGCGTGATCCTCGGCGGCGGCTTCGGATTGCTCACCCGCAGAATGGGAATGGCCAGCGACAGCCTGCTCGCCGCCGAGATCGTGGTGGCCGACGGCGCGCGCTCGGCGAAGATTGTCGAGGCCACCGCGAGCACCAATTCCGACCTGCTCTGGGCGTGCCGCGGCGGGGGTGGCGGCAACTTCGGGATCGCCACGTCCTACACGTTGAGGCTGCGCGAGCTGTCCGATGTCACCTTCCTGATCGCCAGGTGGACCGGGCACGGCGAGCTGGGCGCGCTGCTGCGCACGTGGCAGCGGGACGCGCCGGTCGCCGACGAGCGGCTGACCAGCGCGCTCGAGGTGGATTCCACCGCGATCGAGCTCTCCGCGTTGCTCTACGACGGCTCGCGCCGGGAGCTGACCGACCAGCTGAGCTCGCTGCTGACGATCGGCGACCCCGAGGTGACCGTCATGGAGGACGCGTGGCCCGCGGTGTACGGCAGCGTCGACCGGGGTCCGGACGACGTGCCCAACTGGAAGTTCTACTCCCACTTCGTCACCCGTCCGTTCCCCGACGAGGCGATCGATCTGGTCATCCGTTACATGGCCGACACCCCCAGCGCGCCGAGCAATTTCTTCTGCTCGAGCTTCGGTGGTGCCGTGCGGCACGCCCCGGCGGGCGGGTCGGCGTTCCCGCACCGCGACGCATTGTTCTACTGCGAGCCGGGCGCGGCCTGGCACGATCCCGAGCTGAACTCGAAGGCACTGGGCTGGGCGGCCGGCTTCTGGCGCGCGCTGCGCCCGTACAGCGACGGCGCATACGTCAACGTGCCCAACGCCGCCGCATCGGACTGGGAGCGCGACTACTACGGGCCCAACCGCGACCGCCTGCGGCAGATCAAGGCCGCCTATGACCCGGAGAACGTGTTCCGCTTCGAGCAGAGCGTGCCCCCCGCGCCCTGCTGAGGACGGACCTCCACGACCTCGACCGGCTCGAGCGGGAACGGGGGAGCACCGACTCCGGTGATCCGGTAGTTGCCCCATGGGTCCTGTTCGTCCAGCGTCGCGGCCGTCTCGGGTCCGCCGGGGATGGTGAGGTGCATCGCGGATCGGCCCCGCTGCTTGAGCTCGGTCAGTCCGTCGCCCGCGATCCGGCCGTACCAGTGGTAGTTCCCGTCAAGGGGTTCGAAATGGCCGCTCAGATGCACCTGCACCGACAGGGTGACCTCGTCGGTCGTCAGCGCCGCAGACCCGGCGTAGGCGTCGTCCTCCTCGCGTTCGTCGATATTGCTGAGTTCGAAGGCGCTCCGCTGGGGTCCGCGCGCGGCCGCCGGTCTCGGCCTCCACAGCGACCGGGCGGGCGTGCGGTGGAGGATCCGGTTGAACTCGCGCTGGGCCCCCGCGCGCACCTCGATCCGGGTCGCCTCCTCGGCCGTCATCATCGTCAGGCAGGTGCGGATGTGACCGCCCTCGTCCGCGGCGTGCGTGCCGGTGACGAGGAAGAGGTTGGGGAAGCCGGTGTGCGCAATGCCGAGATAGGCCGCCTGCTCACCGCGCAGGGCGTCCTCGAGGCTCGCCCCGCCCCGGCCGGCGATCGGGGCTGTGGTCCCTGGACCGGCCACCAGGATCCGCGGGCGATGGACCTCGCCCGACTCGGTCCGCACCCGCCACCGGTCGGTCGCCTCGTCGAAGTCGCAGGAGACCGGCTCCGGCAGGCCGGACAGGTCGAGGACGACGTGGCCGTGTCGCCCGGAGTCCTCGAGCGTGCGTGCGATGCCCCGTCCCGCGGATCCGGCGCCGACGATCAGGACCCCGGTCTCGGGCATCACAGGAAACCGCCGCGCCGCCACATCGCCCGGGAACTCGCCCGCATCAGGCCGTTCTCCTCCAGGAACGCGGCCAGCGATTCGAAGCCGCGGCGCTGGTTCTCCCGGAAGTAGGGGTTCACCAGCGCCTGCCTGCGGGCCTCCTTGGGGTCGAGCCCAGCCCGCGAGTACATCACCGGGTTGGTGAACAACCGCTGGAACAGCGGACCGCCGATGCCCTGCACCGTGCCGACCCACAGCTGCTCGATCCGATGACTCTGCGCCACCCGGCGGCGCACGCCCTCGCGGGCGAAGCGGATGTGCCGCGATTCCTCGGTGACGTGAATCTTCATCAGTCGCGAGATCATCGGCTGCAGTTGCGGGTCGTCGAGTACGCGGCGCTGGGTTGCGTCGAAGATCTCCTCGCCGATCAGGGCGGCCACCCACAGCATGGTGCCGCGGAACGTCTTGGGCAGGAGGTTCACCACCAGGGCCTGGTGTCGTCGGAGCTGATACGGCTTGGCGCCCATCCGCTCGATCGCCCGGCCGAACATGGTCATGTGCCTGCACTCGTCGCCCATCTCGGTGAGCACGTACCGGGTGTGCAGCGAGGCCGGGTCGTTGTGCAGCAACGCCCGCAGCAGGGCCTGGTTGAGGATGTTCTCGAACCAGATTCCGACGCTGAGGATGTTCGCGGATTCTTGCCGGGAGAGCTCGATCCGCTGCGCCTCGGTCATCGATTCCCACAGTGGCGTCCCGTACAGGGACAGCACGTGCGGGGGCAGGAAGTACTTGTCCTCCTCGAGCGGTGCGTCCCAGTCGATGTCCACGACGGGTGCGTAGGAGCGCTTGACCGAGCCCTTGAGCAGTCGATCCGCGACCGTCTCCCGGTCGAGCGGTGTGGCGGCCTGCGACATGGCTGTCCTCCGTGACTGATCACTGTGTGGTGCCGGGGATTTCGCGTGCATGTTTCCGTTCTCTGTAAAAACGTAAACCGCTCGACGGGTGAGGTCAATAGATACCTGTGAACCGAATTAACATTCTTTTGGGGTTCCGGGCGTCGGCGTCGACCGGGGCGGCCGCGCCATAGAATCGGCCGGTGAGGCCTTCAGTGAGACCAGTGGATCCGGACGCTATCCGGGAGCAGATCCTGGACGCGGCCAAGGAGTGCGTCATCGAACTGGGGTTCACCTCCCGGCTGCACGCGGCCATCGCGCAACGCGCGGGGCTGTCGCGGCCCACCGTCTACAAGTACGTCGGCGACCAGGACGCGATCTTCGGCGCCTTGTTCCAGCGGGAGATCACCCAATTCTTCGTCGTGCTCGATCCCGTGTTGCGTGGGCAAGAGCGGGACCTGCGGGTCGGGTTCGTCGACGCGATCGTGTTCGCCGTGCAGTACGCGCGTGCGCACCCGCTACTGCAGAAGGGCCTGCGCGACGATCCGCAGGTGGTGCTGCCGTGGTTCACGGTGCAGGCCAAGCCGTTCGTCGAGCTCGGTGCGAACCTGCTCACCCCGCACTTTCAGCGCCTGTTCACCCCCGAGCAGCTCGCGGAGGTCAGCCCGAAGGCGATCTCCGAGTGGGCCTTTCGGATCATCGGGTCGCTGATCGTCACCGAGGGCATCGTGGACACCGCGAAGGAGCAGTCGCTGCGCGAGTTCGTCAGCTCGCTGCTGTCGATCGCGTTCATCCCCGCGCCGGATCCGGAGTTGGTGCGCGGCGCGGGGTGATTCCCGCTCGGCCTTGCCGCTACTTGGGCACGGCCACCGTCAGCAGGAACGCGACGTCCTCGAGTGCCTCGACGCTGTGCCGGGCCGCCGGGATGACCAGCATGTCGCCGGTCGAGCCCTTCCAGGAGTCCTCGCCGCTGATCAGGGCGAGCTTGCCGCTGAGCACCAGCAGGGTGGCCTCGCCGGGGCTGTCGTGCTCGGCCATCACTTCGCCCGCGCTCAGTCCGACGACCGTCTGCCGGAGACTGCGCTGATGGCCCCCGTAGATGGTCTGCGAGCTGCGCCCGCTGGTGGCCGCGGCGGCGAGCTTGAGCTGCTGCCGGGCGACGGCTGTCAATGACTTCTTGTCCATGAAGCGCCTCTCCTCGGGCTTGGAGAATGACCTGCCCTTGGATTATGACGCACCACCGCACCCATAGGGCGTTAGTGACGGAACCGATCAGCCACGGATGTAGGTGCGGAACCGGAACCGCAGTCCGTCCCGCTCCGAGGCCAGCCAGTCGCCGGTCGTCGCGGGCGTCCACTCCTCGCCGATCCTCGGCGCGTAGGCGTCGCCCTCGGTGTCCAGGTCCACCTCGGTCACGAACAGTCGGTCGGCGAACGGCATTGCCGCGGTGTAGATCTCACCGCCGCCCATCACCCAGGTCTCGCCGGGTCCGGCCAGGGCGATGGCGGACTCGACCGAGTGCGCGGCCTCGGCGCCCTCGGCCCGCCAGTCCGGGTCGCGTGTCACCACGATGTTGCGCCTGTCCGTGAGCGGCCGGAACCTGGGTGGCAACGAGTCCCAGGTCTTTCGGCCCATCACCACGGGGTGTCCCGAGGTGACGTCCTTGAAGTAGGCCATGTCCTCGGGAATCCGCCACGGGATCGCGCCGTCGCGGCCGATGACGCCTGCCGGGTTCTGCGCCCAGATCAGTCCGAGCACTAGATCGCCACCGGTGCCTTGATGGCGGGGTGATGGCGGTAGCCGACGATCTCGACGTCCTCGAACTCGTAGTCGAAGATGGAATCGCGGGGCGCGAGCACGAGCTTGGGGTACTCGTACGGCTCGCGGCCGAGCTGCTCGGTCACCTGGTCCACGTGGTTGTCGTAGATGTGGCAGTCGCCGCCGGTCCAGATGAACTCGCCCACCTCGAGCCCGGTCTGCGCGGCGACCATGTGGGTGAGCAACGCATAGCTGGCGATGTTGAACGGCACGCCGAGGAACAGGTCCGCGCTGCGCTGGTACAGCTGGCAGCTGAGCCTGCCGTCGGCGACGTAGAACTGGAAGAAGGCGTGGCACGGCGCGAGCGCCATCTGCGGGATCTCGCCCACGTTCCACGCCGAGACGATCATCCGCCGTGAGTCGGGATCGGTCGTGAGGGTCTCGATGACCTGGGCGATCTGGTCGATGTGCTCGCCGCTGGGCGTGGGCCAGTTCCGCCACTGCACGCCGTACACCGGGCCGAGCTCGCCCTCGGGGGAGGCCCACTCGTCCCAGATCGTGACGCCGCGGTCCTGCAGCCACTTCACGTTCGACTCGCCGCGCAGGAACCAGAGCAGCTCGTAGACGATGGACTTGAGGTGCACCTTCTTGGTGGTGATCAGCGGGAAGCCCTCGGACAGGTCGAACCGCATCTGGTGCCCGAACACGCTGCGGGTGCCGGTGCCGGTGCGGTCCGCCTTCGGGGTACCGGTCTCCATGACGAGTCGCAGCAGGTCTTCGTAGGGCGTGTGCACGGCCGCCAGTTTAGGCGGCTCCGCCACCCGTGAGTCCTTTCGGCCCGCGGGGGGACCGGAAAGACTCACGGGCGATAGCCTGCCGTCATGCGTGAACTTCTCGTGATCGGCATCGGCGCCGGCGACCCCGACCAGGTGACCGTGCAGGCGATCAAGGCGATGAACCGCGCCGAGGTGTTCTTCGTCATCGGCAAGGGTGCCGAGAAGCAGGACCTCGTCGACCTGCGCACCGGGATCCTGGACGAGCACATGCGCGGCGAATACCGGATCGTCGACATCGTGGACCCGCCCCGGGACCGGACCCCCGCGGACTACGGCACCATCGTCGACGACTGGCACGACCGGCGGGCCGCGATCTTCGAGGAGCAGTTCGGTGCCGTCGAGGGCGTCGGCGCCATCCTGGTGTGGGGCGATCCGTCGCTCTACGACAGCACCCTGCGGATTGTCGAGCGGGTGCTCGCCCGGGGCATCGAGACGTTCGAGTACTCGGTGATCCCCGGCGTCACGAGCGTGCAGTCGCTGGCGGCGCAGCACCGCATCGTGCTGAACCGGATCGGCGAGCCCGTCCACATCACGACCGGCCGACGCCTGCGCGACGGCCTGCCCGAGGGCGTGCGGGACGCGGTGGTGATGCTCGACGCCGACTGCAGCTTCACCGAGGTGCCCGGCGACGACGTGCAGATCTGGTGGGGCGCGTACCTGGGCACCGAGGACGAGGTGCTGATCTCCGGGAATCTGCGCGAGGTCGAGGCCGAGATCGTCCGGGTGCGGGCCGAGCTGCGCGAGCGCAAGGGCTGGATCATGGACACCTACCTGCTGCGACTGTGAGCGATTTTCACCCCCGCCGGGGTTAATCGCGCGCACGGGCGGCGTACCCGCCTACCCTGGTCTCATGCCCGAACTGCCCGAGGTAGAGGCCCTGGCACAGTTCCTGCGCACGCATGCCGTCGGCTCCGTGGTGGGCCGGATCGACATCGCGGCGCTGAGCGTGCTCAAGACGTTCGACCCGCCGATCACCGACCTGCAGGGCAAGGACGTGGTCGGAGCCGCCCGGTTCGGCAAGCACCTGGGGATCCGGTGCGGCGACGAGGACGGGCTGTGGCTGATCACCCACCTGTCCCGAGCAGGCTGGCTGCGCTGGGCCGACAACCCGAGCGCGACGCCGCCGAAGCCAGGCGGCAAGAGCCCGCTGGCGTTGCGGGTGCACCTGTTCACCCCCGACGGCGGGACGCCCGCCTTCGACCTCACCGAGGCGGGCACCAAGAAGCGGCTCGCGGTCTGGGTGGTGCGCACCCCCGCCGAGGTGCCGGGGATCGCGAAGCTCGGACCCGACGCGCTCGACATCACCGAGCCGGCCTTCGTCGAGCTGCTGGGCAAGAGCTCGCAGCGGATCAAGACCGTGCTCACCGACCAGTCCGTGCTGGCCGGGATCGGCAACGCGTATTCCGACGAGATCCTGCACCTGGCCAAGCTGTCGCCGTTCGCCACCGCGAACAAGCTGACCGCGGAGGAGGTGGCCACCCTGCACGCGGCGATGCGGGCGGAGCTGACCGACGCCGTTGACCGCTCGGTGGGCCAGGACGCCGCGCGGCTCAAGGGTGAGAAGCGCTCCGGGTTGCGGGTGCACGCCAGGACCGGGATGCCCTGCCCGGTGTGCGGCGACACCGTCCGGGAGGTGTCCTTCGCGGAGCGGTCATTTCAGTACTGCGCGACCTGCCAGACCGGCGGCAAGATCCTCGCCGACCGGCGACTGTCGAGGTTGCTGAAATAGGTTCGCGGCCCCCTCAGCGCCGGTGCCGGTACCCGATCCAGGCCCGGCGCAGGTCGCCCTGCGGGTCGTTCTCGATCCGCGCGGTGGTGTCGACGATCAGCGTCTCGCGCCGCGCCAGGGTGTAGGCGGGCCAGGTGGACCGGGGCGCCCCGTACCGCGCGAAATGCAACCAGTGCGACTGCATGATGGCCGTGGCCTCCCGCAGCCCACGGCGCCCGCCCAGCGCGGTGGCCGCCCGGCCGAGCATCGCCTCGCCTGCCCCGAACACCGCGAGCAGTTCGGTCGCGTGGGTGGCGCCGAAGCCGGCGACGTTCAGCAGCCGCGGGGCGAAGTCGTAGCGATAGCCGAAGGTCGGTGCGGTGGCCGTGTGGGCCTGCGCGACCAGGATCGACGGCTCCCAGAAGGTGGCGTCACCGCCGATCCGCACGGCGGCCCGGCGATCCGGGTAGCCCGGGTAGGCAGCCAGGATGCGGGCCTTGAGCTCGGGGTCCGTCTCGGAGAACATCTTCTCGATCCGGACCGGGTCGGTGGGGATGATGTCGAGGAACCGCGGGAACATCGTGCCCTCACGGGCATTGGTGCCGATGATCAGCGGGACGGCATGCGCGAGGCCCTCGGCGAATGCGTCGAGTGGGTGTCGCGGCAGGAGGTCGCCGTCGACGAGCGGGGCGAACGCCCTGGTGCCGGGCGCCTCGTCGGCGCCGCGCGCGGTGAGGGCGTCGCCCGCGCGGACCAGGGCGTCGGGGTCGGCGGTGGCGAGCGCGAGGGCCGGGTCGTCGGCGGCGCCCAGGATCTCGAGAAACTCGGCCGCCCAGGCCTTGGCGCGGCCGGGTCCGTACGCGGAGGCGGCGGGCGGGCTCTGCGCGATGGCGCGGGCGAACAGGCCCTCGGCCGCGGGCACGCACATCAGGGTGGTCACCGCGTTGGCTCCGGAGGATTCCCCGAACAGCGTGACGTTGTCCGGATCGCCGCCGAACGCGGCGATGTTGCTGCGCACCCACCGCAGCGCCGCGAGTTGATCGCGCAGACCGAGGTTGGAATCGAAAGTTCGCTCGGGGGTGGAGTATTCGCTGAAGTCGAGATAGCCGAGCGCGCCGAGCCGGTAGTTCAGCGACACGTACACGATGTCGCCACGCCGGACCAGCGTGTCGCCCCGGTAGAGCCCGGTGGCCGTGGATCCGCCGCTGTACGCGCCGCCGTGGATGAACACCATCACGGGCCGCGGGGCGGAACTCCGCGCGGCGGGCGCGAGCACGTTCATGGTCAGGCAGTCCTCGTCGGTGCGGGTCCCGAGCCGCTCGGCTCGCCCGGACTGGGGAGCGGCCGGGCCGAAGTCCAGCGCGTCGCGCACCCCTGGCCACGGCGCGACAGGCCGCGGGGCCCGCAGCCGGAGGTCGCCCACCGGTGGTGCGGCGTAGGGGATCGCGCGCCAGGACCTGAGCCCGTCGTGTTCCCGGCCGCGGACCGGACCCGCGTCGGTGGAGACGGTCAACGGGTCAGCCACGCCGGGCCTCGAGCAGCCGCAGCCATACCTCGCTGACCGTCGGGTACGACGGCACTGCGTGCCACAGTGACTCCATCGGCACCGCGCCGACCACCGCGACGGTGGCCGCGTGGACCAACTCCGCCACCTCTGTTCCCACGAACGTCGCGCCAACAAGGATGTCGGTGCCGCGATCGATCACCAGCTTCGCCCGACCGGCGAAATCGTCTCGCGCCAGCGATGATCCGGCCACCGCGATGTCGACCTCGACGGTCTCGACATCGATGCCGTCCGCGCGGGCTGCGCGTTCGGTGCGGCCGACGGACGCGACCTCGGGGGAGGTGAACACCACCTGTGGCACCTGGGCGTGGTCCGCGCTCGCGGTGAACCTCGCCCCGTCCAGCGCCCGGCCCTCCGCCCGCGCGGAGATCACGTCGCCGCACACCCGGCCCTGGTACTTGCCCATGTGCGTGAGCGCCGCGCGGCCGTTGACGTCGCCGACCGCGTAGAGCCATCCGCCGGGCACGCCCACGACGGCGAGATGGTCGTCGGTGGGCGTGCGCCCGTCCGTCAGCCCCACCGCGGCGAGGCCGAGACCGGAGGTGGCGGGGTGCCGTCCGGCCGCGACGATCACCTCGTCGACGGTGATCTCGCCCCGTTCCCGGCCGTCGAGGGTGATGGTCACCTGTCCGCCGTGGATCCGGCCGACGCCGGTGTCGCGCGGCTGCTCGCGGCGCACGGCGCCGGGGCTGGTGCCGAACAGCACGCTGGCACCCGACGCCCGCAGGGACTCGGCGACGAGGTCGCCCGCGAACGGCTCGGCGGACGCGAGCAGCGCCGATCCGCGGACGATCACGGTCAGCTCGCGTACCCCGAGGGCCAGCAGCCACGTCGCGCATTCGGTGGCGACCACCCCGCCACCGATGATGGCGACCCGCTCGGGCACCTCCCGAAGGTTGGTGGCGTCCCGGGAGATCCACGGCAGCGCCTCGCGCAGCCCGGGCACGGGCGGTATCGAGGCGAGGGTGCCGGTGGCGAGCACCACCGCGTGCCGCGCCCGCAACGTCCGGGTCGGGGGATCGCCGTGGCCGCCGGTCGCGAGTTCGACGGTGCGTTCGCCGGTGAGGGCGGCGGACCCGTGGATCACGTCGACGCCCACCGACGCGGCCCACTTCCGCTGGCCGGAATCGTCGTGGTGACTGGTGAATTCGTCGCGACGGGCGAACACAGCGCGGCGGTCCAGCGTCGCCTCGCCGATGGTCTCGCGGACGCCGGGCATGGCGCGGGCCGCCCCCAGCACCTCGGCCGGCCGCAGCAGGGCCTTGCTGGGCATGCAGGCCCAGTAGGAGCATTCGCCGCCCAGCAGTTCGTGTTCGATGATCGCGGCGCTCCGATCCGAACCTGCGATGGCATAGGCGGCGGCGTTCTCGCCCGCCGGCCCACCGCCGATCACGATGACGTCGTACTCGTCCGTCGATGTGGCCATGGTTCCCACCGTAGAGCGGTCAGCGGCGGCGGGCGAGACATTCGCGGGGCGGCGCATCACGGTTCCGCAATGCTTGCGCTGCGCATTTCGACCGGCCGATACTCCAAGGTGGGATTTTTCGTTCGAGAGACACCCTCGGGCAGGAGGGGCGCTATGAGCACCGAACCCGGCGCCGCCGCCGCTGACCATGCGGCGACGGTCGGCGCCCTCTACGCCGCGTTCGCGCGTGGCGACATCCGTGCGGTCCTCGGCATGCTCGCCGAGGACGTGCGCTGGGAGGACTGGGCCGACAACTTCGCGCAACGCGCCGACGTGCCGTGGCTGCGTCGGCGGGGCGGCCGCGAGGGCGCGGCCGAGTTCTTCGGGATCGTGGGCGGATTCGACATCGGCGAGTTCGCGGTCCTGTCGATCATGGCGGGCGAGAGCCAGGTGGCCGCGGAGATCAGCATCGACGCCGTGGTTCCTGGTGGGGGCCACTACCGCGACGAGGAGTTGCACCTGTGGTCCTTCGACGGGACGGGGAAGATCTCGCGGATGCGGCACTACGTGGACACCGCGAAGCACATCGCGGCCGCGGGCGGCGTCGACACCGCGTCGCGTGTGGTGAACGGATCGTCAACCGAGGGTTGACGACCGAAGGTTGTCAACCTAGGGTTGACGCATGGCGAATCCGACGAAGATGACGAACCCCGTCCGCCTCGACGACCTGATCGAGGGAATCAAGAAGGCGCACACCGATGCGCTCGACCAGTTGTCCGACGCGGTCATCGCGGCCGACCACCTCGGGGAGGTGGCCGACCACCTGATCGGTCACTTCGTCGACCAGGCTCGCCGGTCCGGGGCGTCCTGGAAGGACATCGGCGCCAGCATGGGCGTCAGCAAGCAGGCCGCGCAGAAGCGCTTCGTGCCGAAGGGCGAATCGCCGGACCTGGATCCGAGTCAGGGCTTCAGCCGGTTCACCCCCCGGGCCAAGAACGTGGTGATGGCGGCGCAGAACGAGGCCCGCGCCGCGGGAAACGGCCAGATCTGTCCCGCGCACCTGGTGCTCGGTCTGCTCACCGAGCCCGAGGGCATCGGTGCGGCGCAGATCGTCGCGCAGGGCGTCACGCTCGATGCGGCCCGTGCCGCCGCGACGGCGTCCCTGCCCGCGCCTGCCGGGGAGTTGCCTGAACTCATCCCGTTCGACGCGCAGGCCAAGAAGGCGCTCGAGCTCACCTTCCGGGCGGCACTCCGATTGGGGCACAACTACATCGGCACCGAGCACATCCTGCTCGCCCTACTCGAACTCGAGGACGGCTCGGGTGTGCTCACCGGCCTCGGCCTCGACAGGGCGACCATCGAGGCCGAGGTCGGTGCCGCGGTGGCCGCGATGGCCGCCGCAGCTGAGCGGGAGTGACCGCCGGATAGTGGCCCGGTGGGCGACGGGTCAGGGGCGCCTGCGGGCGCGCAGGACCGCGTCGTGGATGGTGACCTCGCGGCCGTCGGGATCCGTCGTCGTGCGTGCCCTGGCCTCGGCCGCGACGATGTCCCACTTGTCGGGGTCGAGCGAGCCAGCGAGCTCCTCCGCGGTGAAGAACAGCTCCGGCACCGGCGGCCGCGGCACGGTGGTCTGCAGGTCGGACGGGTGGTGCCCGACGATGAGCAGGCTCCCGCCCGGCGCGACGGCCGCCGCCAGCCGGGCGTACAGGACCGTGCGCTGCGGCTCCGGCAGGTGCATGAAGTGTGCGGTGACGAGGTCGAAGCGGCCCTCGACCGGCTCGGCGGTCAGATCGGCGTGCACCCAGTTCAGCCGGTGCACCACGTCCGCGCCGAGGGCCTCGGCGCGTGCGGCCGCCCGCTCCAGCGCCGTGGTCGAGAAGTCCACCGCGGTCACCCGCCAGCCGCGTTCGGCCAGCCAATGTGCGTCGGCCCCCTCGCCCGCGCCGACGTCGAGTGCGGTACCCGGCGTCAGCTCGGCGGCCTCGGTGACGAGGTGGGGGTTCGGGCTACCGCTCCAGACCCCGGACCTCGAGCGGTATCGCTCCTCCCAGGCCCGCTCGTCGAATCCGTTCATCGGGCCACCCGGCGCCGGGTCCTCCGAGTGCGCGTGGGCGGTCACCGCGAGACGGGTGTCCTCCGCGATGAGATCGGCATTGATGGCCGCGCCCGCGTTCAGCCCCGCAGCGGCCGCCACGATCACCTGGGCCTTGAGGTCGGAGACGTTGCCCGCCGCCCAGACCCCCTTGACCGCGGTGGCGCCCATCGGATCGGCGGCGATGTAGCTGCCGATCACGTGCCCGGCCATCTCCTGCTCGGTGGGCTCGAGGCCGAGCTCGCCCAGGAATCCGGCACGGGCCTCGAAGCGCGGGGCGACCACGATCGCGTCGCGCGACACGAGCTCGCCGGTGCGCAGGCGGACCCCGGTGAACCGGTCGTCGTCGACCTCCAGGCAGGCGACCTCGCCGCGGACGACCACGATGCCGCGGGCGTCGAACTGCTCGAGCTCCTCGGCGCCGGGCTCGGCCGCGGTGTGCAGGAACACGGTGATGTCCGCGCTCCACTGCCGCCACATCAGCGCCTGGTGCACGGCCATCGGGCCGGTGGCCAGGATCCCGATCGCCCGGTCGCGGACCTCCCAGCCGTGGCAGTACGGGCAGTGCAGCACCTCGCGACCCCAGCGCTCGGCGACGCCAGGCACGTCCGGCAGTTCGTCCACCAGGCCCGTTGCCACCAGCAGCCTGCGGGCCGACACGCCCGCGCCGTCGGCGAGTTCCACGCGGAAGCCCTCTCCGTCCGCCGCCCGGGCCGAGGACACGGTGCCGCTGACGAAATCGGCGCCGTACCCCTGGGCCTCGGCCCGGCCGGCCGCCAGCAGCTCGGCGGGCGGAGTGCCCTCGCGGGTCAGGTAGTTGTGCGCGTGTGCCGCGGGAGCGTTGCGGGGCTCGCCCGCATCGATCACCAGTACCGAGCGCCGCGCGCGGGCCAGCGCCACCGCCCCGCTGAGCCCGGCCGCACCGCCGCCGACGATCACCACGTCGTACTTCTTCTCCACCGTCGTCTCCTCCGTTTCGTTCGCCTCGTCCTCGCACTCTCCGTCCCGAGGGACGAATCCCGCAAGCTGTGTTGCGAAAGTGGCAAAATGGGTGCATGGCCGACGACCCGCACGCCCTCGACGACGTCCTCGACGCGGTCGGACCGCGGCTGCGGGCGATTCGCAAGCAGCGGGGCGCGACGCTGGCGCAGCTCGCCGAGAGCACCGGGATCTCGGTGAGCACGCTCTCGCGGCTCGAATCCGGGCAGCGCAGGCCAACCCTCGAATTGCTGCTCCCGCTGGCCCGCGCGCACCAGCTGCCCCTCGACGAACTCGTCGACGCGC
Organism: Rhodococcus sp. PvR044; assembly: GCF_040548995.1. Classification (NCBI taxonomy): domain Bacteria; kingdom Bacillati; phylum Actinomycetota; class Actinomycetes; order Mycobacteriales; family Nocardiaceae; genus Rhodococcus; species Rhodococcus sp. PvR044. Next base: position 47,209 of record NZ_JBEPSX010000014.1, on the reverse strand, counting down.
CCGCGACCGGCGACCCGCGGATCCACCCCCGCCCGATCAGCCGCAACGGCGTCACGATCATCCCGCTGACCCGCAGGCCGGGCGGGATCCAGGCCTTCAAACACGTCTTCCCGCCGGGCACTCCGTCCGTGGAGCCCCGGCTGCTGACGCACGAGGGCTACGAGTGGCTCTACGTCCTGTCCGGTCGGGTGCGGATGGTGCTCGGCGAGCACGACGTGACCCTGATGCCGGGCGAGGTGGCGGAGTTCGACACCCGCGTCCCGCACTGGTTCGGCAACCCCGGTCCCGAGCCCGCTGAGATCCTGAGCCTGTTCGGGCCGCAGGGGGAGCGGGCGCACGTGCGCACCCGGCGATGACCCCGACGCGGCGCTAGGCTCGTCCGCTGTGACCTCCACGGCGAAGACGCGAACCACGATCCTGATCACCGGCGCCAGTTCCGGGCTGGGCGCGGAGATGGCGCGCCAGTTCGCTTCCAAGGGGCGCGATCTCGCGCTGTGTGCCCGCCGCCTCGATCGGCTCGAGGAACTGCGCGCGGAACTGCTCGCCGCGCACCCGTCGATCAGGGTCGCGGTCCGGACCCTCGACGTCAACGATCACCGCGCGGTGTCCCGCGTGTTCGGCGAACTCGACGATGAGCTGGGCGGGCTCGATCGGATCGTCGTCAACGCCGGGCTCGGCAAGGGCGCACCGATCGGCACCGGCAAGCCCGAGGCGAATCTGGAGACCGCGCAGACGAACTTCCTCGGTGCGCTCGCGCAGGCGGAGGCCGCGATGGAGTTGTTCCGCGCCCGCGGCGCAGGCCATCTGGTGCTGGTGTCCTCGATGAGCGCGGTGCGGGGACTGCCGAAGGCGCAGACCGCCTACTCGGCGAGCAAGGCGGCGGTGTCCGCGATCGGGGAGGGGCTCGCCGCGGAACTCTCGCGCAGCCCGATCGCCGTCACCACCATCCTGCCCGGCTACATCCGGACCCCGATCAACGAGAAGGTGGCCAAGACGCCGCTGATGGCGGACACCGTCGCCGGCGTGCGGTCGATGGTGAAGGCGATCGAGCGGGAGCCGCGGCGGGCCGTTGTTCCCGGCTGGCCGTGGCGTCCGATCGACCTGGCGTTGCGGGTCCTGCCGCAGCGGCTGACCGGCCGGTTCCTGTGATCGCTACGGTGCCGGTGGCTACTGCAGATAGCCCTCGACCTGGCCTGCGGGGCTGACCGGCACCTCGTCCGGCGGGAGGCCGGCGTCTATGCGGGCCCGGCGCTGGCGCAACAGGTCCCAGCACTGGTCGAGGGTCTCCTCGATGGCGGCGAGCTGCTTCTGCTCCTGCTCGGGATCGAGGTCGCCCGCCTCGGTCTTCGCGCGCAGTTGGTGCTCGGTGTCGACGAGTCGGCGGATGCTCGCGAGGATGTCCTGTTCGCTCATCAGTGAACTCCACTCCTAGGGGACTGCGGGTTCCGCGATCCACCATAGGCCGGTTCCGGGCCCACTGTCCGGGCCCGGAGACTAGCGGCGCCGACGGAGCCGCCCGAGCACGGACGTCTCGGTGCCCCGTCCCGCCGCCCCTGCGATGAGCGCGAGCTCGGCCTGGTCGGTGATCTTCTCGCGGATGCGGCCCCGTTCGGTGCCGCGGCTGCGTTCGGCTTCGTCGATCAGCTTCCAGCCCTCGCGGTCGATCACCGCAGCCTGCCGCTCCCGCACCAGTCGGTTCAGCGCGGTCGCGTTCGACCCTGGCTCGCGCAGCCGACCCGTGTTGAAATCGTCGACGAGCCGGGTCACGGTCTCCTGTGCGCAGGACTTGTTCGTGCCGATGAACCCGGTCGGCCCGCGCTTGATCCAGCCGGTGGCGTACGCGCCCGCGAGCACGGATCCGCCCGGTCCGTCGAGGACACGTCCGTCGGTATTGGGGATCACTCCGGCCGAACGATCGAACGGCACCCCCGCGATCGGCACCCCGCGATAGCCGATCGAGGTGAGGAGGAGTCCGGCCTCGAGTCGTTCCGTCTCGCCGGTCGGTTCGACCCGCACGCTGCCGTCCTCCCCGACGGTCAGCGCGTTGCGGGCGAACTCGACGCCGGTGACCCGGTCGTCGCCGCTGATCGCGGTCGGGGACAACAGGTAACGCAGCGAGATCCGCCGCCGAACCTGTCCCGGCTCGCTCTCGAGGCGGGCGGACCGGAGCAGCGCCAGCTTCTGCGCCACCGCGTGCGAGAGCTCCCCGTCACGAGCCAGGCGCTCGGTCGTCGGATCGAGCACCATCTCGTCGGGGCGGACCACCACGTCGGCGTCGGGGGCGTCGAGAAGGCCGGTGAACTCGGGAACCGTGAAGGCGGACTGGGCGATTCCGCGGCGCGCGACGATCACGACCTCCTCGATCCGGCTGCCGCGCAGCGCCTCGAGGGCGGTGGGGGCGATGTCGGTGGCGGCCAGGCGGTCGGGGTCCGCGGTCAGTATCCGCGCGACATCGAGCGCGACATTGCCGTTTCCGATGATGACGGCCCGTCGGTGGGACAGGTCGAAGCGATCGTCGGCGTGGTCGGGATGGCCGTTGTACCAGGCCACCAGGTTCGTCGCGGAGGTCGAGCCGGGGAGGTCCTCGCCGGGGATCCCGAGGCCGCGGTCGGTCGAGGCGCCGACCGCGTAGATCACGGCGTGGTGATGCGCGAGCAGTTCGTCGTGGGTCAGGTGTTCGCCGATCTCCACGTTCAGGAAGTACGCGAATCCCGGCTGGGCGGCGATCTTGTCGTACAACCGGGAGACCTGCTTGGTCTTCTGGTGATCGGGTGCGACACCCGCGCGGACCAGGCCGTGCGGCACAGGAAGTCGGTCGAAGACGTTGACGTGCACCCCGGGCTGGGTGAGCAGCTCGTCGGCGGCGTACATCGCGGCCGGGCCCGCCCCGACGATCGCCACCCGCAGCGGGCCCCGGTCGCGGCGGACCTCCGGCGCGGGCACCACGGGCGCAAGCACCGGCCGGGGGCGCGGCTCCTTGTAGAAGTCCGCGTTGATCGTCAGGAACGGCTGCTGGGACTCCGTGAGCTTCGAGTGCGGGACGATCGCGTCCACCGGGCACGCGGAGATGCAGGCACCGCAGTCGACGCACGAGGCCGGGTCGATGTGCAGCATCTCCGCGGTCAGGAAGTCGGGCTCGTCCGGTGTCGGGTGGATGCAGTTGACGGGGCAGGCGTACACGCAGGACGCGTCGCTGCAGCAGGATTGGGTGACGACATGGGGCATCGCGAAACAGCTTCCGATCTGGGGGTCTGGTCAGGCGGCGCTGCGGACCGGCTCGCTGCGGTAGCGCGAGCTCTTGCCGTCGATCTTCAGGCCCTTCCAGACCAGGCGCGCCGCGGGGTTCATCAGCCCGCTGTCGGTGGCCAGCATCCGCACGTCCGCGAAGTAGTCACGCAGGGTCTGGCGCGCCTCGGGGGTGCCCCAGAACAGGTCCCTCTTGACCTGCTTCGGGATGTCGAACTCGCGCCAGAACTGCTTCGGCGGGATGACGATGACGTCGCACAGGATGCGCATGATGAGCGGCATCGCGAGCGAGGCGAAGAACCGTCCCACCTTGGACATCTTCGGGACGCGCCGACGCAGGAACTGGTGCGCGAAGGAGATGTGCCTGGCCTCCTCGGCGACGTGAATCGCCATGACACCCTTCATGATCGGGTGGATGACGCCGTCCTCGCGCAGCACGGCCTTCTGGATGTGGTCGATCGGTTCCTCGCCCGCGAGGACGCCCATGAAGAAGATCACCGGCAGCGTCGAGCCGGCCAGCGGGAGGAACGGCGAGACGAAGCGCATCAGCGGCCCCATGCCGGGGGTGTCCTTGCCGATCCGGTTGACCATCTCCTGGAACATCAGGGTGTGGTTGCACTCCTCGATGGTCTCGTGGGTGCAGTAGCGGGCCTCCGGGGAGCCGTTCTCCAGCGAGAACACGTACTGCATCATCCCGCGGATCAGGATGTTCTCGAACTGCAGGCCGACCTTGGCGACATTGGCCTGCCGCCACATGCCGATCTCGATCTGCTTCTCCAGGGGCAGCGCCTGGTACCACGGATGGCTGCCGAGGGGGTCGCTCTCCTTCTGGAGGACCCACCGGGGATCGTTCGGGATCACCGCGAACTCGGGGGAATCCCAGTCGATGTCCTCGAAGGGATCGAAGTGCTTGTGCACCGAGGCTTCCGACAGCATCGTCAGGGACTCGTCGTACCGGGCCTGATCGGATCGATCGGTCGCTGTCGTCAGTGTCATGGCTACTCCCGCTGTCGCTGTCGTTGCTGAGGCGATCGCGCACGGCATCGTCTCTTCGGTGCGGCGTTCCGGCCGCGGTGTCTCGATGTTCAGGTAACTGTAACCGCGAGTCGCATGCAAATCCAGGCCTTGGGCCAATTCGATCGCGGCGGCAGGAAAAATCGCTCAGTCCCAGCTCAGAAACCTGGCGCATACTGGTTTCAGCAGACCCGCCACATCGGCGGCCCATCCGTGGAGCACCATCATGGTTCCGAGCATGCAGTGGCACACCTGGGGTAGTGAGGTGGAAATCCAGGTGACCGAGGGGGCCGCGCTCGGCGCTGCGGCCGACATCGCCGCGGCCACGCTCGATGAGGTCCGCGCGGCCTGCGACCTCACCCGTGGCGATGCCGAGATCCATGCCGTCAACCTCTCCCAGGGCATGCCGGTCAAGATCAGCCGACGCCTCACCGCACTGATCCGGGCGGCGCTGTGGGCGGCCCGGATGACCGGGGGCGCCGTCGATCCGCTCTCCCGCGACGCGGCGGACCCGTGCCGGGTGCCTCCCATTCATCCCGAGAGCACGTTCGAGGACATTCGACTGGACGGTGACACGGTTTTCGCCCCGTTCGGGGTCTACCTCGACCTGACCGACACCGCGAAGGCGGGCATCGCGGATCGGGTTGCCCAAACCGCCGCGGGCACACTCGAGTGCGGAGTCCTGGTCCGGATCGGTGACACCATCTCGACCGCAGGGCACTGCCCGATCGGGGGATGGCAGGTGGAGATCGGGGCAGGCGCGCCGATCGAGGTGCTCACCGGGAAGGCGCTGTCCTCAGCACGTTCCGCGGTCCTGGCGGAATGGGACGCGGACGGCGGACTGGACGGCGTCACGGTGATCACCGAGGACAGTCTCTGGGCCTATGCGGCGGCCGCCGCCGCCGTGAGCCGGGGAGTGGCCGCGTTGCGCTGGCTCGACGAGAACGAACTCGCCGCCCGCGTCGCGTACCGACGGGGCGCGGTGCGCATCACCGACGCGTGGACGCACCTGCTGCCCCACGGTCACGTCGCCTAGGCGAGCGCGGGGGAACTCAGACCGCGCGTCCCCTCCTGCTGCGGTACCACCGAACCAGGGTGTCGGTGGACGAATCGGCTTGCTCCGCAGGGGCTTCGGGGTTGGTGAGGATCGGGCCGAGTTCGAGTGCCTGGGTCTTGCCCAGCTCGACGCCCCACTGGTCGAAGGAATCGATGCCGAACACGACACCCTCGACGAAGACCTGGTGCTCGTACAGCGCGATCAGCTGGCCGAGCGCCGAGGGGGTGATCCGGGGCGCGAGGATCGTCGTCGACGGCCGGTTGCCGGGCATCACCTTGTGCGGCACCAGTTCCGGTGCGGTGCCCTCCGCCGCGATCTCCTCTGCGGTCTTCCCGAACGCCAGGACCTTGGTCTGCGCGAACAGATTGCTCATCAGGATGTCGTGCATGCTGCCGGTGCCGTCGAGCGTCGGCAGATCATCGGTTGGCTCGGCGAATCCGATGAAGTCGGCGGGGGAGAGCCTCGTGCCCTGGTGCAGCAACTGGTAGAACGCGTGCTGGCCGTTGGTGCCCGGCTCGCCCCAGAAGATCTCCCCGGTCGGGGTGGTCACGGGGGACCCGTCGGCGCGCACCGACTTGCCGTTCGACTCCATGGTGAGCTGCTGCAGGTAGGCCGCGAACCGGCCGAGATCGTTCGAGTAGGGCAGCACCGCACGTGAATCCGAGTCGAAGAAGCTCGAGTACCAGAGTCCGATGAGGCCGAGTAGCACCGGCGCGTTGCTCTCGAGCGGGGCGGTCGCGAAATGCCGGTCGATGGTGTGGAAGCCCTCGAGGAACTCGCCGAATCCTTCCTTGCCGATCACACACATCAGCGACAGCCCGATGGCCGAGTCCACGGAATAGCGTCCGCCGACCCAGTCCCAGAAGCCGAACATGTTGTCGGTGTCGATGCCGAACTCGGACACCCGCTCGGCGTGGGTGGACACGGCGACGAAATGCTTGGCGACGGCGTCCTCGCCGAGCGCCGCGGTGAGCCAGCGCCTGGCCGCCGTTGCGTTGGTGAGGGTCTCGAGGGTGGAGAAGGTCTTCGAGGCGACGATGAACAGCGTGGTCGCCGGGTCGAGACCGGCCAGCTTGCTCACCAGATCGGCGGGATCGATGTTGGAGACGAACCGGGCCGCGATGCCGGCGTCCGCGTAGTGCCGCAGCGCCCGGTACGCCATCACCGGACCCAGATCGGATCCGCCGATGCCGATGTTGACCACGGTCGTGATGCGTTCGCCGGTGGCGCCACGCCAGTCGCCCGAGCGCAGCCGATCGGTGAAGCGCCCCATCCGTTCGAGCACCTCGTGGACGTCGGCGACCACGTCCTGGCCGTCGACCACAAGGGCAGCGTCGGCTGGTAGTCGCAGTGCCGTGTGCAGTACGGCGCGGTCCTCGGAGGTGTTGATGTGCTCGCCCCGGAACATCGCGTCCCGACGCTCCTCGACCCCGGCCGCGCGGGCCAGTTCGATCAGCAATCGCAGGGTCTCGCGTTCGACCCGGTGCTTGCTGTAGTCGATGTAGAGATCGCCTGCCGTCACCGTGAGCTCGCTGCCGCGCTTGGGGTCCTCGACGAAGATCTCGCGCAGGTGTCGCGTCCCGACCTCGTCGTGGTGCGCGCGAAGCTCCTGCCAGGCGGCCGTGGCGGTGATGTCGAGACTCATACGTCGAGACTAGTGGGGGAGAACCTGCGGCGCTCAGCGCTTCCCGGTGCGGGTGCTCCTTGATCGATCGTGTCCGGCGGTTCGCCGAGTGTGCACCTACAGTCGGGACCACTCGGCCGACGCAACGGGATCTGCACACTCGACGGGGCCTTCCAATAGTCGCGCGGGCGGGCAGTATGGAGCCATGGACGAGCGAACTCTGATCGAGTCGATTCCCACGAAGCTCTGGATCGGCGGCAAACAGGTGGACGCGGCCGGCGGCGCGACGTTCACGGTGGTCAACCCCGCGACCGGCGAGCCCCTCACCGAGGTTGCGGACGCCAGCCCAGCCGACGGCCTGCTTGCTCTCGACGCGGCGGCGGCCGCCCAGCGCGAGTGGGCGGCCACCCCGGCGCGCAAGCGCGGCGAGATCCTGCGGGCCGTGTTCGAGGCGATCACCGCCCGCGCCGACGACTTCGCCCTGTTGATGACGCTGGAGATGGGTAAGGTGCTGGCCGAGAGCAAGGGCGAGGTGGCCTACGGCGCCGAATTCTTCCGTTGGTTCAGCGAGGAGGCGGTGCGGATCGCCGGCCGCTACACCCACGCGCCCGCGGGCACCGGCCGGATCCTGGTAGGCAAGGCCCCGGTCGGGCCGTGCCTGGCGATCACCCCGTGGAACTTCCCGCTGGCGATGGGGACCCGCAAGATCGGGCCCGCCCTCGCCGCAGGCTGCACGATGATCGTCAAGCCCGCCGCCGAGACGCCGCTGACCATGCTGTTGCTCGGACAGCTCATCGCCGACGCCGGGCTGCCCGACGGCGTGCTGTCGGTGCTGCCGACCTCGAACGCGGGCGCGCTGACCGGGCCGCTGATCGACGATCCGCGGCTGCGCAAGCTCACCTTCACCGGGTCCACCGGAGTCGGGCGCAAGCTGATCGAGCAGTCCGCGAAGGGGCTGCTGCGCACCTCGATGGAGCTCGGCGGGAACGCGCCCTTCGTCGTGTTCGACGACGCCGATCTGGACGCCGCGGTGGACGGGGCGATGCTGGCCAAGCTGCGCAACGGCGGCGAGGCCTGCACCGCGGCGAACCGGTTCCACGTGCAGAACTCCGTCCGCGAGGAGTTCAGTGCCAGGCTGACCGAGCGGATGCGGTCGATGACCCTCGGGCCGGGCACGGACCCGGATTCGAAGCTCGGACCCCTGATCAACCCCGCCCAGCTCGACACCGTCAGCGAGCTGGTGCGGGACGCGATCGCGGTGGGGGCGCAGGTGCGACTCGGCGGTCAGGCGCCGGGCGGGCCCGGCTACTTCTACCCGGCGACGGTGCTGGCGGACGTGCCCGTCGAGGCCCGAATCCTGCGCGAAGAGGTGTTCGGTCCGGTCGCCGCGATCGCCGGGTTCGACACCGAGGAGGAGGGCATCGCCGCCGCCAACGACACCGAATACGGGCTGGCCGCCTACATCTACACGCAGAGCCTGGATCGGGCGCTGCGGGTGGCGGAGGCGCTCGAGACCGGGATGGTCGGCGTGAACAGGGGAGTGATCTCCGACGCCGCCGCGCCGTTCGGGGGCGTCAAGTCCTCCGGGTTCGGACGCGAGGGCGGCAGCGAGGGCATCGAGGAGTACCTGGAGACCAAGTACATCGCCCTGCAGTAGCGGCGGGCTCGGGTCCTACCGGCAGAGCCGGCCGGGTCCTACTGGCCGAGCCGGCCGCGGCCGAGGCGCAGCAGCAGCATCGCCAGGGTGTGACCCTCCTGGCCGAGGTCGCTGAAGCGCTCGAGGACCTTCATCTCGCGGCTGTGCACGAGGCGCGGGCCGCCGGAGGCCATCCTGGTGCGGCCGATGATCTGGGAGACCTCGCTGCGGCGCTTGATCGCGGCGAGGATCTCGGCGTCCAGTCGGTCGATCTCCAGTCGGAGCTCCTCGATCTCGGCCTCGCTGGTGGGGAGGTCGGGGTCGGTGGCATCCGATGGAACTGAGCCGCCCATGTGTATTTCTCCTCGTGTCAGATCAGGAATCACAGTTTGCCACGGGTGTGAGGGGCTGACCATCGGCGGGGGCGCGGGCCGGTCCGGGGGCGCCGCTGTCGGTGCGCGGCGGTAGCGTTGACAGACGATGAACACTTTCTCAGCAGCAGCTCAAGCGGGTACCCGCACCCCTTCGGCGGCCCTCCTCGAGGGGCTCAACCCGCAGCAGCGCGAGGCAGTGGTGCACGCCGGTTCGCCGCTGCTGATCGTGGCGGGCGCGGGCTCGGGGAAGACCGCGGTGCTGACGCGTCGGATCGCGTACCTGCTCGCCGAGCGGGACGTCGCGCCCGGTCAGGTCCTTGCCATCACGTTCACCAACAAGGCCGCCGCGGAGATGCGCGAGCGCGTGGCGCACCTCGTCGGGCCCAGGGCCAACAACATGTGGGTCTCGACGTTCCATTCGAGCTGCGTGCGGATCCTGCGGATGCAGGCCGCGCTGCTGCCGGGACTGAACTCCAACTTCACCATCTACGACGCGGACGATTCGCGCCGGCTGCTGACGATGATCTCGAAGGACCTGGAGATCGACGCGAAGCGGTACTCCGCGCGGCTGCTGGCCACGCACATCTCGAACCTCAAGAACGAGCTGATCGACCCGGAGCGGGCCGCGGCGGACGCCGACAAGGATCCGAACGAGCTGGTCCGGCTGGTCGCGAAGGTGTACGGCCACTACCAGGCTCGACTGCGCGCGGCCAACGCGATGGACTTCGACGACCTGATCGGCGAGACCGTCGCGCTGCTGCAGAACTTCCCGCAGGTGGCCGAGTACTACCGGCGCCGGTTCCGGCACGTGCTGGTCGACGAGTACCAGGACACCAACCATGCGCAGTACGTGCTGGTGCGCGAGCTGGTCGGAGGGATCGCGGACAACGGGTCCCTGGTCCCGCCAGCCGAGCTGTGCGTGGTCGGCGACGCGGACCAGTCGATCTATGCGTTCCGCGGCGCCACCATCCGCAACATCGAGGAGTTCGAGCGCGACTACCCCGACGCCAGGACCATCCTGCTCGAACAGAACTACCGATCCACCCAGAACATCCTGTCGGCAGCGAACGCGGTGATCTCCCGCAACACGGGCAGGCGCGAGAAGCGGCTGTGGACCGAGTCCGGCGAGGGCGAGCTGATCACCGGCTACGTTGCCGACAACGAGCATGACGAGGCCTACTTCGTCGCCTCCGAGATCGACAAGCTGGTGGACGCGGGCGACGCGAAGTTCGGTGAGGTCGCGGTGTTCTACCGCACCAACAACTCGTCCCGGGCGCTGGAGGAGATCTTCATCCGCCTCGGCCTGCCGTACAAGGTGGTCGGCGGCGTCCGGTTCTACGAGCGCAAGGAGGTTCGCGACGTGGTCGCGTACCTGCGGGTGCTGCAGAACCCCGACGACACGGTCAGCCTGCGCCGGATCCTCAACACCCCGCGCCGCGGCATCGGCGACCGGGCCGAGGCATGCGTGGCCGTGCACTCGGAGCAGCGCGGCGTCGGCTTCGCGCAGGCACTGCGGGACGCGGCGGACGGCGTGGTGCCGCTGCTGAACACCCGCTCGCAGAAGGCGATCTCGGCGTTCCTCGAGATGATGGACGACATCCGCGAGACGTTGCAGCCCGACGACACCGGGCTGATCGACATCGGCGAGGTGGTCGAGGCCGTGCTCGACCGGACCCGCTACCGGGCGGAGCTCGAGGCGAGCAGCGATCCGCAGGACGGCGCGCGACTGGACAACCTCAACGAGTTGGTCAGCGTGGCGCAGGAATTCAGCTCCGACGCGCGCAACGCCGCGGGCGTGGAGACGGAGATCGACGAGAGCCTCGAGGGCGCGCTTGCGGCCGCGGCCGACGGGGATCTCGACCCCACCGAGGGCGAGCCGGACCCGGGCTCGCTCGCCGCGTTCCTCGAACGGGTTTCGCTGGTGGCCGATTCCGACCAGCTGCCCGACAACGGCGACGGCGTGGTGACCCTGATGACCCTGCACACCGCGAAGGGCCTCGAATTCCCGGTGGTCTTCGTGACCGGCTGGGAGGACGGCCAGTTTCCGCACATGCGCGCGCTCGGCGACCCCGCGGAGCTGTCCGAGGAACGCAGGCTGGCCTACGTCGGCATCACCAGGGCCCGCCATCGGCTGTACCTCACCCGCGCGATCATGCGCTCGGCGTGGGGGCAGCCGATCACCAACCCGGAATCACGATTCCTGCAGGAGATCCCGTCCGACCTGCTGCACTGGCGGCGGGAGGATCCGGGTACCGGCGCAGGCGGCGCGATCGGGGGCGGGCGTCCCCGCGGCGGTCAGGGCTACGGCGGTGGCGGCGGCTTCGGCGGCGGTCAGGGTTACGGCGGGTCGGGCAACGCCACACCGAGCTTCGGTGCCGCCCGGTCGCGCAACAACCATCTGGTGCTCGCCGTCGGCGATCGCGTCAGCCACGACAAGTACGGTCTCGGAACGGTTTTGGAGACCAAGGGCAGCGGGCCGACGGCGACGGTCACCGTCGACTTCGGCTCCGCGGGCAAGGTGCGCCTGATGCTCATCGGAGGCGTCCCGATGGTCAAGCTCTAGTCCCAAGGGGCAAGCCCCGAGCGGACAGCGGCGCTAGGAGGAACTCCCCAACGGCGACGGGATGGCGTCGAACTGCAGTGTGGTCGTGGCCGGGTCGCCGCCGGGCGCGTCGAAGGTGAAGACCGCGACGTACCGTCCGGGTTCGTTGACCCGGGTGGCCACGGTCGCCCCGCCGAGGGTCAGGGGGACGGTGAGGGTCCGGTCGTCGCCGTCCGGTTCGGTGATGTGGACCAGGACCGGGGTTGTCGCGTCCGCGCCTGCCGGGACGGGGCTGACGGCCATGGCGAGCGTCACCAGGTTGTCCGAGTACACGGTTCCGATCGGTGGCATGGCGGTGATCTGATAGGTGGCGGCCGCTGCGGTGGGCGCCAGTGCGAGCGAGACTGCGCCGGTGAGAGCGGCGGCGGCGACGGATCCTCGGGTGTAGTTCACGCGAACCCCTTGCTACGTAGACGTCAACGGAGTCTGGCGCACCGAAGGCTAATGCAGGCAGCGCCGTTCCGCCGGACGAATGCCGGGGTGAGGGTCGTTCCTAGTCGCGCTCGACGCCGAGGCTGATGCCGCGGGTCGCGAGCCAGGGGAGCGGATCGATCTTGTTCTCGCCGCCCAGGTGCACCTCGAAGTGCAGGTGCGGTCCGGTGGAGAAGCCGCGGTTGCCCATCCGTGCGATCTGATCGCCCGCCATGACCTTCTGGCCGACCGAGACGTTGGACGAGTCGATGTGGCCGTAGACGGTGACGGTGCCGTCGGCGTGCCGCAGTCGCACCCACATGCCGAAGCCCTGCGCGGGCCCGGAGTCGATGACCTCGCCGTCGGCGACCGCGTAGATCGGGGTGCCGATGGCGTTCGCGATGTCGACGCCTGCGTGCAGTGTGCCCCACCGGGCGCCGTAGCCGGAGGTGTAGGAGCCGACGGCGGGCAGTACGAAGAGGGGGCGACGGGCGGCGGCCTCGCGGGCGGCACGCTCCTCGCTGAACCGCTGGCCCTTGGCGAGCAGGTTCGAGAACTGGCTGAGGTCCGTCGGGGCTGCGATGTTGAGGACCTGCGGAGCCTGGGAGCCCGTGTTCGCGGCCGTGTCGGCGGCGAACTGGGCGGCCTGCGGCTCGGCGGTGGCGGCGGTGCCCGTGGAGCTCTCGTCCGCGGCCAGATTGAGCTCGGCGGTATCGGTGCTGCTGGGGCCGCTCAGGCCGGCCTGGCCCGCGGCGACGACGGCGCCTGCTGCGACCGCGATGACTGCGGCGCGGCCTTTGAGGGCGGTGGGGGGAGCGGGGATCCGGTGTGCTCCACCGCGGCGAGCGGGAGCTGCGAGGTCCGAATCGAAAGAGGTGTCGAGCTGGTCCAGCGGGGCGGAGCGGTAGTTCGTGGAGCGCGGTGTTCCGAGATTCGCGGAGCCGATGTAACGATCCGGCACGCGATGCGAATAAGTCTGCGTGGTCTCGTTGTCGCCTGCGTATTCGAAGCTCGATCTACTGGGTTCAACCGGGGCCTCGTAGCGAGGCTCTACGGCGTGACCTGCGGAAATCGAATAAACCGTCGTTGCGGCCTCGGTGGCCTGCTCCTGCGGGGCGAAGCGGCTGGATTGGAAGGGTGCGCGATGCCTGGACACTTGCCGCCTTCCTGTTCGTGATCTGTCTGTGACTTTGACCCAAGCGACGGTAACGAAACGGTTGCGAGCGCCGCAACTCCTAGCGCCAACTCGTTGGGATATGTGAGATGCATCACAGGGTGATTACGGCCGGGCCTGGGAATACGCCGGAAGGCGGCTGTAACGGGGCGAGCTGGATTCTTGTGAAGTTCGGTCGAGACCGACGCCGATGACCAACTAGCGTCTGACCGCGTGGCGCCCTCACCCGATCTCAGAACCAGTTCTCGGGCCAAGCCCGAACGCATCGACGCCCAGGACGGGTTCGGCTCGCCCGAGCCGTCCCGCGGCCCGGGTCCGGTCGCGATCGCGGCGGTCGTGCTCGCCCTGCTCGGTGTCGCCGCGACGGCGGTCGCCCCGGTGCTCGGCGTCATCCGCCAGGAGACCGGGCCCGCCGTCGCCGCTGCCGCCGTCACCGCCCTCGTCTGCGCGGCCCTGGCGCCTGCCTTGGCCGTGCTGGCACTGGTGGGCCGCAGGCCTGCCGTCGCGGGGACGGTGCTGGCCGGCGCAGGCGGCGTTTCGGTCGGGCTGGTGGTGCTCGACCTCCAGCTCCTCGACGACCCGATCAACGCGAACCGGCTCGAGCTGTTCCGTCCGCTGACCGCCGCGTCGCTCAGCGCGGGTCCCGGTGCCTACGCGATCCTGGCGGGGCACGTCCTCGTGGTGCTGGCCGGGTTGCTCGGACTCGTCGCGGCGGCGAGGGCCTCGAACGCCGACGGCTACGGACACTCCGACTACCCGGATCACGACGGGGCGGGCGTCGGCCGCCGGATCGGCGCCGGACTCTCGGTACTCGCGGTGGCGGCCGCGGTGGTCCTCGCCGCGGCGCTCTTCGCGCCGCCGCTGAGATCCACCGACCCGGTGCTGCTGGTGCCTGCCGTCATCGAGTCCGCGGCCCCGATGTCGTTGGGCGCGGGGCTGGTCGGGGTGGCGGTGCTGATCGTGGTCGCCGCGGCACTGGCCGCGATCTCGCCACTCGGTGCGGCGGGCGCCATCGTCGGGGCCGCGGTGGCGGCGCTCGGTCTGGTCGGCGTGCGACTGGTCGCGGGCCTGCCGGCGGGTGACGGTGTCTCGGTCGGTCCCGGCTCGGTGGTGGCGATCGCGGCGTGCGCGGTGCTCATCGCGGTCGGCTGCGTGATCCCGGCCGCGGCGGCCGCCCGGGCGCGCCGCGGGCTGGCGCAACTCCTGGCGCAGTCCACCGCCGCGGCCACGGCGGCGCCCGCGGCAGCGGGCACCACCAAGTCCGCCGCCCGCGCGAGGGCGGCCGCGGCCGAACGGGCCCGGGTCGGGCGCTGGCACGTCGCCACCGCGGTTGCCGGGATCGTGGCCGGGCTGCTCGGCGCGGTCGGTGCGCTCCTTCCCGTGCTGTCGGTTCCGGACGGGGTGCCGGAGCCGCGGATCCTGGCGACCAGGGTGGTGCTGCTGGCGGGGGTGGTGCTGGTGGTCGCCTGCGTCTGGCTGCTGCTCTCGGAGTTCGCGGGCCTGGTGCGCCCCGCGGTCGGGGTGCTGTGGGCCGCTCAGGTGATGGCGGTCGCCGCGGCGCTGCAGGCGGTGGTGGTCGCGGGCGACCTGCCGGGGTTCGGGCCCGGCCCCGGCGCGGCGTTGCTCGCCCTGTCCGCGGTCGCGGCGGCCGCGACCGGACTCCTCGCGCTCTGCGCGGGGTCGGCGGAGCGCGACGGCATCGACACCTCGGTCGACGTGCCTGTCCAGCTGCCGGTGCTGATCGTCGGCTCGGTCGCGGCGCTCGTATCGGTGGCCGCCCTCGGTTTGCCGCTGTATCGCGGTCGCGACTTCGGCCCGGACTCGTTCGCACAGTGGCCGTGGGGCTGGGACCTGTGGGGTCGCGCACTCCTCGCGGTCGTGATCGCGGCGGCGGTGCTCGTCGCGGCGCGGTCAAGAGCGGCAAGGGGCGCGTCCCTGATGATCGGCGCGGTGACCGGAATGTCCGTATACCTGATGGGGTGGCCGTTGACACGCGCCCGGGTGGCGGAGCCCGCGATGGGCGCGGGGGCGGTCTGCGGGCTCGTCGCGGTGGCGTTGCTGGCGGTGACCGCTTTCATGGTGGTTCGTCGAAATCGCCGGTGAGCTGACGCTCACGCCCCCTTGTGCCGTGAGATATGCCACATAGCATCAATGCGGTCGATAGACGATTGATTCAACTAGATAAAGTCCGGGACGGACCCGCTCTTACCCCTCGAGCGGGCGTCAACACTGACGAGACGGTGAGCAGATGGATCTCTTCGAATACCAGGCGAAGGAACTCTTCGCCAAGCACGGCGTGCCCACGTCGGCAGGACGTGTTACCGACACTGTCGCCGGCGCACGTGAGATTGCCGAGGAAATCGGCAAGCCCGTGATGATCAAGGCGCAGGTCAAGGTCGGAGGACGTGGCAAGGCCGGCGGCGTGAAGTACTCCGCCGACGTCGACGCGGCTGTCGCGAACGCCGAGTCCATCCTCGGGCTCGACATCAAGGGACACGTCGTCAAGAAGCTGCTGGTCGCAGAGGCGAGTGACATCGCCGAGGAGTACTACATCTCCTTCCTGCTCGACCGCACGAACCGCACCTACCTGGCCATGTGCTCGGTCGAGGGTGGCGTCGAGATCGAGGTCACCGCCGAGGAGAACCCCGACGCCCTCGCGAAGATCCCGGTGGACGCCGTCAAGGGTGTCGACCTCGCGTTCGCGCGCAGCATCGCAGAGGCGGGCAAGCTCCCGGCCGAGGTGCTCGACGCCGCGGCCGTGACCATCCAGAAGCTCTGGGAGGTCTTCATCAAGGAGGACGCGCTCCTCGTCGAGGTCAACCCCCTCGTGCGCACCCCCGATGACCAGATCCTGGCCCTCGACGGCAAGGTCACCCTTGACGAGAACGCCGGCTTCCGTCAGCCCGGCCACGAGGCCTTCGAGGACCGGGACGCCACCGATCCCCTCGAGCTCAAGGCCAAGGAGAACGACCTCAACTACGTCAAGCTCGACGGCTCCGTCGGCATCATCGGCAACGGCGCGGGTCTGGTCATGTCCACCCTCGACGTGGTCGCGTACGCGGGCGAGAAGCACGGCAACGTCAAGCCGGCCAACTTCCTCGACATCGGTGGCGGCGCCTCGGCGGCCGTCATGGCCGCCGGCCTCGACGTCATCCTGAACGACGCCCAGGTCAAGAGCGTCTTCGTCAACGTCTTCGGCGGCATCACCGCCTGTGACGCGGTCGCCAACGGCATCGTCGGCGCCCTGCAGACCCTGGGCGACGAGGCCAACAAGCCGCTCGTCGTGCGCCTGGACGGCAACAACGTCGAAGAGGGTCGTCGCATCCTCGCCGAGGCCAACCACCCGCTGGTGACCGTCGTCGCCACCATGGACGAGGCCGCCGACAAGGCCGCCGAACTCGCCTTCGCAGCGAAGTAAAGGGACTAGAACAATGGCAATCTTCCTGACCAAGGACTCCAAGGTCATCGTCCAGGGCATCACCGGCGGCGAGGGCACCAAGCACACCGCCCTGATGCTCAAGGCGGGCACCCAGGTCGTCGGCGGCGTCAACGCCCGCAAGGCCGGCACCACCGTCTCGCACACCGCCGCCGACGGTTCCGCCGTCGAGCTGCCGGTCTACGCGACCGTCGCCGAGGCCATGGAGAAGACCGGTGCGGACGTCTCCATCGCGTTCGTCCCCCCTGCCTTCTCCAAGGACGCCATCGTCGAGGCCATCGATGCGGAGATCCCGCTCCTCGTGGTCATCACCGAGGGCATCCCGGTGCAGGACTCCGCGTTCGCGTGGGCCTACAACGTCGAGAAGGGCAACAAGACCCGGATCATCGGCCCCAACTGCCCCGGCATCATCACTCCGGGGGAGGCGCTGGTCGGCATCACCCCGGCCAACATCTCCGGCAAGGGCCCGGTCGGCCTGGTGTCCAAGTCCGGCACCCTGACCTACCAGATGATGTTCGAGCTCCGTGAGTACGGCTTCTCGACCGCCATCGGCATCGGCGGCGACCCGGTCATCGGCACCACTCACATCGACGCCATCGAGGCGTTCGAGAAGGACCCCGAGACCAAGATCATCGTGATGATCGGCGAGATCGGCGGCGACGCCGAGGAGCGTGCGGCCGACTACATCAAGGCCAACGTCACCAAGCCGGTCGTCGGCTACGTCGCGGGCTTCACCGCCCCCGAGGGCAAGACCATGGGCCACGCAGGCGCCATCGTCTCCGGCTCCTCGGGCACCGCGCAGGCCAAGAAGGACGCCCTCGAGGCGGCAGGCGTCAAGGTCGGCAAGACGCCGTCCGAGACCGCCGCTCTCGCGCGCGAGATCCTGCAGAGCCTGGTCGTCGAGGCCTGAGTGAACTGAGCGGCTGACGCCGCTCCGGTCTCACCGAACGAGGGGCACCTGCCCGCGCTCACCGCGCGGGAAGGTGCCCCTCGTTCTTTCGTCCGACGGGCGGGCGCCGCGGGCTCAGGGTTCACACAGAGAAATGCGCTAGCGTTCATTGAGGAATTGACCAGTCGCACAATGCAGACCCTCCCTAGGAGATGTCATGACTTTCACGCCTGCGGGGTCCGGTTACGGTCCGGGCGAGCCGCCGTCCGGGGGACTCGGGTCGAAGGGCCTGCCCTATCTGCTCACCCTCGGCGTCCTTGGGCTCGCCATCATCAACTTCCTGCTGGGGTTCGCCCCGTTCGCGAAGGTGACCACCTTCGGTGACGAGACCCTGACGCAGAGCTCCTTCGAGGCCGGCTACCCGATCCTGGCGCTGGCCTTCCTGCTCTTCGGTGGGCTGCTGGCCGGCCTGTCGCTGCTGCCCGAGCAGCCGTACAAGGGCGCGGCGGCGGCCGCGTCGGTGGTGGGATTCCTCATCGCGTTGTTCTTCATGTTCAGCCTGTCCGAGGGCGTCTCGCTGGCCGTCGGCGGCATCACCGGCCTGATCCTGGCGTTCGTCCAGGCCGCGGTCGCGGTGGCGGTGCTGCTGTTCTCGCTCGGCATGCTCAAGGTGCCCGCCCCGAAGCCGGCCGGCTACGCGCCCCAGGGTTACCCGCAGGGCTACGGCCAGCCGCCGCAGGGGTACGGCCAGCAGCAGGCGCCCGGCCAGCCATACGGCCAGGCGCCCCAGGGCTACGGACAGCCGCAGGCACCCGGTCAGCCGCAGCCGCAGGGCCAGCCGCAGGCGCAGCCCGGCTACGGACAGCCGCAGCCCGGTTACGGCCAGCCGCAGCCGTATCCCGGTGGCTACGGTCAGCAGGGCTACGCGCAGCCGACGAACCCGTACGCACCGCCCGCGCCGCAGCAGGGCTACGGCCAGGCGCCGCAGGGCTACGGCCAGCCGCAGCAGTCCGGTCCGCAGGATGCCGCCACCGGCCCGGCACCGCAGTCGCCCGAGACCGCGGCTACGGACGAAGGCACCGCCGCCCCAACCCAGGCCTTCGGATCGGCCCCGAAACGGGACGCGGACTAGCGACACCCGCGCTCGACGCCCCCCGGTGAGCCGGGGGGCGTCGTCGTGTCCGGACCTGTCGGCGCGCCTGGCAGACCGTCCCCAAGACAGATGTCACCCTCGAGGAGATGAGTTCCTTGCGCAGCAGCGACACCCTCCGCCGTCCGAGCAGACGGCGGACACCGGCGGCACCGAGGCCCACGCCGAACCCCGAGCAGATCCGCACCCTGCTCGCGGTGGCATTGCGGCCCGCGCTGGTCGCGCTGGCGCTGATCGCCGCGTGCATCCTCGTGACGCTGGTCGCGGCGAACAGCGATCTCACCGGGACAAGCGGCGCCATCGCGGCGAGCTGGCTGGCCGTGCACCAGGTGCAGCTCACCATCGGCGGCGCCTCGCTCGGCGTGCTGCCGTTGGTCCCGACCATCCTGATGATCTGGTCGGTCGCGCGCGGCTGCGCGCACGCCGTCACAGAGCAGACTCCGCGACACGAACAACTCTGGGTACTCGGCGCCGCGCTCGCCGGTCCGTTGCTGGTCACCGCGCTGGCGCTGGCCGTGATCAAGGACGCGTCGTCGGTGATCGCGCTGGCCCCGCCCAACGCGCTGGCCGCCTTCGGCTGGGTGCTGGGCGTGCACCTGATCGGCGCGGGCATCGGGATGGGCAGCAAGCTGTGGCGCCCGATCTGTGCCCGGCTCGGCGTACCGGAGTGGGTGCGCGCGTCCGCCAGGCCCGCGCTGCGGGTCGGGTTGGCGCTGCTGGCGTCCGGTGCGGCCCTGACCGCGGTGGCGCTGATCTCGTCGTGGGCCGAGGTGGGCGAGCTGCTCGAGGCCGGTGACGGCTTCGGCGGCGCGCTCGGCCTCACCCTGCTCTCGATCCTGTATCTGCCGAACCTCGCGGTCGGCAGCGCGGCGATGCTGGTCGGGTCGACCGCGCACCTCGGCGACGCGTCGCTGAGCGTGTTCACCGTCGTCGGCGGGCCGCTGCCTGCGCTGCCCCTGCTCGGGGCGGTGCCCGCGGGGCCGAGCGGTGGCGGCTGGCCGGCCCTGTTGCTGATCCCCGCGGTCCTCGGCATCCAGCTCGGACGGGACTGCGCGCACCGCGCGGGCGGTCCGGCGGTGGCGGTGCGCAAGGTGCTGGTCGCGGCCGCCGCGGCGGCCCTGGCGCTGGGTCTGCTCGGGTTCGCCGCGGGCGGGGAGCTCGGTTCCTTCGGGACGGTCGGGGTGGACCTCGTGACGTTCACCGGGCTGTCCTTCGCCTGGTTCGCGGTGTTCGGTTCGCTGACCGCGCTGGTCGTGGCCAAGCGCGGGGGTGCAGTCCGGGAGCCGTCGAAGCCCGCCGAACAGCCCGATCCGCCGCGGACCTACACGCTGGCCGCTCGAATGCTCGACCGCCCGGTGCCGGAACCGGTGAAGGAGCTGCCGGGTGCCTCGTACATCGAGGGCGAGGTGGTGGTCGAGGCCGAGGTGGTCGACCCCGGTGGCGACCCGGTCGCGGCCGCGAGCGATCCGGTGGTCGCGTCCACCGACGCGGTCGATGCCGAGATCGACGAGGCGGTGGTGGACGCCGAGGTGGCGGACGTCACGTCCGATGCGGCCGAAGCGGACCTGCCCGACAGCACCCGGACCAGCAGCGACTAGGATTCTTCCCGGCCGGGGCACACTCCGGTCGCCGGCCCGCACACAGGAGTAGAGCGCTGACTGCCTCGCGTGAGTACTTCCGCCCCGGCTCGACCGAGCCGGTCCGAGTCGTGGTCCTCGCTTCCGGTACCGGGAGCCTGCTGCAGTCGCTGATCGCGGCCGCCGTCGACGACTACCCCGCCCGCATCGTCGCGGTCGGGGTCGACCGCGACTGCGACGCTGCCGGGCACGCGGAGGCCGCTGGCATCCCCGCCTTCCGGGTGGGACTGCGCGACCACGCCGACAGGGCCGCATGGGACCGGGCGCTGACCAAGGCGACGGATGCGCACCAGCCGGACCTCATCGTCTCGGCCGGGTTCATGAAGATCCTCGGCCCCGAGTTCCTCGACCGCTTCGGCGGCCGCATCATCAATACCCATCCCGCCCTGCTGCCCTCGTTCCCCGGCGCGCACGCGGTGCCCGATGCCCTGGCCTACGGCGTGAAGATCACCGGTTCGACCGTGCACCTGGTCGATGCCGGGGTCGACACCGGACCGATCCTGGCCCAGGAGCCCGTGCCCGTGCTCGAGTCCGACGACGAGTCGAGCCTGCACGAGCGGATCAAAACGGTGGAACGGCGACTGCTGGCGGAGGTTCTCGCCGCCGTCGCCACCCGAGGTGTTATTTCCGATGGACGAAAGGCCGTGATCCCGAAGTGACCGAACGTAAGGCTGTGCGCCGCGCATTGGTGAGCGTCTACGACAAGACCGGCCTCGTGAAACTGGCCACCGGGCTGCACCAGGCCGGGGTCGAGCTGGTCTCCACCGGCTCAACGGCCTCGAAGATCGCCGATGCCGGCATCCCGGTCACCAAGGTCGAGGACCTGACCGGCTTCCCGGAGACGCTCGACGGTCGCGTCAAGACCCTGCACCCGCGCGTGCACGCCGGCATCCTCGCCGACACCCGCAAGGACGAGCACCTCGATCAGCTGGTCGAGCTGGGCGTCGAGGCGTTCCAGCTGGTGGTCGTGAACCTGTACCCGTTCACCGCCACCGTCGCATCCGGCGCCACCCCGGACGAGTGCGTCGAGCAGATCGACATCGGCGGTCCGTCGATGGTGCGCGCCGCGGCCAAGAACCACCCTTCGGTCGCGGTCGTCGTGGACCCGGGCAAGTACGAGGACGTGCTCGCCGCGATCTCGGCGGGCGGGTTCACCATGGCCGAGCGCACTTCCCTTGCCGCGCAGGCGTTCCAGCACACCGCGTCCTACGACGTCGCGGTCGCCGGCTGGATGACCTCGACCCTCGTCGAGTCCGATTCGCAGTTCCCCGAGTGGGCAGGCGCGAGCTGGAACCGCACCGCGGTCCTGCGTTACGGCGAGAACCCGCACCAGGCCGCGGCGCTGTACGAGGACCCGGCTGCCCCCGCCGGACTCGCACAGGCGAAGCAGTTGCACGGCAAGGAGATGTCGTACAACAACTACACCGACGGTGACGCCGCGTGGCGCGCCGCCTTCGACCACGCCGAGCCCGCGGTCGCGATCATCAAGCACGCCAACCCCTGCGGCATCGCCGTGGGTGCGGACATCGCCGAGGCGCACCGCAAGGCGCACGCCTGCGATCCGGTCAGCGCGTTCGGTGGCGTCATCGCCGCGAACCGCGAGGTGACCGTCGAGATGGCCGAGCAGGTCGCCGAGATCTTCACCGAGGTCGTGATCGCGCCCTCCTACGCCCCCGGTGCAGTCGAGGTGCTGGCCCGCAAGAAGAACGTGCGGGTGCTCGAGGCCGCGGTTCCGAACGCGACCGGCGTGGAGCTGCGTCCGATCTCCGGCGGCGCGCTGCTGCAGGAGCGGGACGTGCTCGACGCCGAGGGCGACGACTCGGCCAACTGGACCCTGGTCACCGGTGACGCGGCCGACGCCGCGACCATGAAGGATCTCGAATTCGCTTGGCGCGCATGCCGCGCCGTCAAGTCGAACGCGATCCTGCTCGCCCACGACGGCGCTTCGGTCGGCGTCGGCATGGGTCAGGTCAACCGCGTCGACTCGGCGCACCTGGCCGTGCAGCGCGCGGGGGACCGGGTCGCCGGTTCGGTGGGCGCCTCCGACGCGTTCTTCCCGTTCCCGGACGGCTTCCAGGTGCTCGCGACCGCTGGCGTCAAGGCGGTCGTGCAGCCGGGCGGTTCGGTTCGCGACAACGAGGTGATCGAGGCCGCTCGCGAGGCAGGCGTCACGATGTACCTGACCGGGGCGCGCCACTTCGCGCACTGAGGTTCTTCTCGCGCACTGAGGTTCTGACGAAAGGTGCACGCTCGCTTCCCGCCGAGTGTGCACCTTTCGTCGTTCCTACCCGGGCGATGCCCCGGTAGCTGCACACTCGACGCGGTCGTCAGGCGGCCGACCCGGAGATCACGATCCGGGCGGCGCCGCGGTCGAGCAGCTCGCGGGCCAGGTCGGTCGCGGCCGCGCGCTGGGCGGCGTCGGTGTGGGACAGGTCGAGGGTGACCGCGTGGCCGGTGAGGTCGGCGGGAAGGGAGGTCAGCGGCGGTGCCGTGGACAGTTGGCTGATACGAAGCTTCATGGGATTTCCTTGCTGTTGAAATGCTGGGGGTAGTAAAAGAAACGGCACCCGGGCGTGTGCCCTGGGTGCCGAGAACGGATCCGCTACGTCAGGATCGTTCTCGGGATACGCGCTTGGCCGACATGTGGCACTGCCACGCGGGTACGGCGCTGAGGTGCGCGTAATGCGTCATTGTGGCCGTCCCTTCGGTCTAGGCGTCGTTGGTTAGGCGAGAACGCTACAGCACGCCGGCGGCCAGCGCATCTCGGATTCCCGCGCCTGGGCCGCCGAGAGTGCATCTGCCGGTGCATCGGCCGAGATGGGACGACGGAATCTGCACACTCGACGGGGTGGTCAGACCGGGGCGCCCGCCTCCCACAGCGCGGCACGGGCGCGCTTGGCGACCGTGTGCGGACGCAGTCGCAGCTGCGCGGAACCGACGCGGACCACCCGCCACCCGAGGTTCGCCAGCAGTTCGAGCCGCTCGACATCCCACGCGCGTTGGCTCTCGTCGGTCCAGTGCTGCTCGCCGTCGTATTCCACGAGAACCTTCCAGCGTTCCCATCCCATGTCCGACCGCGCGACGACGCGGCCTCGCCCGTCCCGGACGGCGATCTGCGTCGACGGGCGCGGCAACCCGCCGTCGATCAGCAGCAGCCGGGTTCGGGTCTCCTGCGGCGACTCCGCGCCGCCGTCGACGAGTTCGAGGACATGACGGAGCTGGATGATTCCCCTTGCCCCGCTGTGATTCTCGGCGACCGCACGGATCTCCTCGGGCTTCGTGTCGGTGGCGTTGCAGAGTGCGTCGAGCATCTCGACCGCGCGGTCGAACGGCAGCCGACGGCCGAGGTCGTAGCCGGTGCGGGCCGGGGTCGACGCGAGCCACCCACCGGCGAGGCAGATCTCGTCCGGACCCAGTGCGTCACCGTGGATCAGCACTCCCGACGTGCTGCGCCTGCTGCCCGTCCGGAACAGCTCCGCGCGGGTGCCCGGGTCGATCCATTTGGTGCCGTGCACCGCCGCGGCGGACATCCCGGCGAGGATCCCGTCCTCGCCGGCCCAGAGCGCCGCGGCCCGCGCGCGGAGGATCGCGTCGATCCTGATTCCCTTGGCGATGTACACATCTCGGTGGATCCGGTGGAAGTTCAGGCGTAGTTGCCGGTCGGTCACAGTGCCGACCGCGACGGCCGCGCTGCCCGAGAACGGTTCGTCGAATTCCCCCATCCGTCGAGACTGGCCGATGGGTCACGGCTCCGACAGGGTCCGCGGCGATCTGTGGAGAACCGATTCGGTTGTCCACAGATCGGCCGAGAGTGCAGTTGTCGGGACATCGCTCGGGTAGGCGCGACGGCAGCTGCACGCTCGGCGACGGCCGCGGGCCCGAGACGGCCGCGGGCCCGAGACGGCCGCGGGCCCGAGACGGCCGCGGGCCCGGGACGACCGCTGCCAGGGACGACTAGGGCATGCTTGCGGGATGCAGGTGACAATTCACTCGGAGTCGGCGGGTCCGCTGTCGTTGGACACCGAAACCGGATTTGCCGGCGAGGTCACCATTCGAACGCCGAACGGTGCTGTGCCCGTGTGGTTGTCCATCTTCGAGAGTGTCTCTCGGAAGGGCGAGCTCCTGGGTGAGACGGGTGGCCTCATCGACGCGTTCCCCGAGTTGGTCGGCAAGGCACGCAAGCTCCTCGTGGAGGATCTCGGCACCGGGATGCAGGTCGCCCAGTTCGTGGAGTTCCACACGGACGAGCTCGACCTTCCCGAGGTTCGGAAGGCGTACGAGGCGTTTCGAGGTCAACGCGCGACGGCGGAGGAGTTGGTGGCTCTCCTGGACCCGAAGGCGTTCGTCTTGTCTGTGGGCGAGGGTGGCGGACTGGTGAGCTGGATCGATTTCACGCTGTCGCCGGATGATTCCGATCAGCTCCTGGTCGTTCGCTTCGATTCGGACCGGCATGCCACGAGCACCTCGTGGGAGAGCTGACGAGATCGACCTCGCGTCCAACCAGTCGAACAGGTCGGGAGACGTGGCCTAGAGCCCGGCGAGCCAGTTCCGGAACCCGGCGGTGAACTCCGCTGAGTAGGGCAGGTCCTCGATGTAGTCGGCGCCGGTCGAGTCCCGCTCGCCGATCTCCTTGAGCACGTGATTGGCCGTGGTCATCCGCACCGATGTCAACGCTGCGGCGGCCAGCGCCACGTCCAGCGCGTCCACGTCGGCGTCCGCGACCTGGGTGTCCCGCGCCGAGCAACTGGTCAGCACCGGCAGTCCCGCGGGCAGCGCGCCCGCCAGCACGCGCGGGTCGAGCGCATCCTCCTCGGCGAGCGCCTTGGCGTTGACCGGCACGAACCCGGCCATCCGCAGCGGCTCGGGCAGATCGTCGGGGAGGGTGCCGTCGGCGCGCAACGACTCGACGGCCTCGGTCAGCGCGGTGCGCAGCTCGTCGGCCAGCTCGAGCGGGAGCGCCCCGGCGCCGAGGGCGCCGTCCACCTGCGCGTTGATCTGCCGGGTCAGCAGGTCCAGCAGCCGGACCGCGAGCGGCTCGAGCAGGCCGAGCCCGGCGAGGGCAGGGGCGTCATCGGCGACCGCAAGCGCGAGCCCGACCAGAGCGCCCTCGCTGTGCCCGACCACCAGCAGCCGGTCCGCATCGACATCTGGTTGCGCCGCAAGGTAATCCAGCCCGTCGGCGGCCGCGTCCACGAAGGTGGAGAAGCCGAGCCCCGCGACGTCCTCGACCTCGTACGGCCCCAGTCCGGTCTCCCCGCTGCCGAGCTTGTCGTAGCGCAGGCTCGCGAAGCCGGCGTCCGCCATCGTGTCGGCCAGGAAGCGGAGGGTGCCGATGGACCCGGGCATCAGGGCGCTGTCCCCGTTGCGGTCGGTCGGCCCGCTGCCGGCGAGGAGCAGCGCCGCGGGCACCGGGCCCGACACGCCGTCGGGGAGCCGCAGGCTGCCGTGCAGGGTGACGTCGCCGCTGGCAAAGGTGATCTCGGTGTCGGCCATGGCCCACTGTCTACCAGAGCGGGGGGCCGGGGAACGAGCCCGTCGGCGCCGCCCCGCGGGCTACCATCCTGCTCATCGCGCACCGTGCCTGCGGCCGCGGGATGGTCTCGCGGAGAAGGGCGGCGGCTGGGTGCGCGACGGGGACAACGCCTCACACATCCTGACCGCGGTGGCGCGGCCGCTCTCGGGGCGACTGCCCGCGATCGCCGCGGGGCTGGCCGAGCAGATCCTCGCCGAGGACGGCGCCTACGCCGCGCTGGTCGCCCCCGCGGAGCTGCGGGACACGATCCTGCACAACCTCGGCCAGGCCATGACCTCGATGCTCGACCGCTCCGAGGATCGTCCCGTCGACCTCTCCGACGCCGCCTGGACCGGCCGGACCCGGGCCGAGCAGGGCCTGCCGCTGTCCTCGCTGCAGGACGCGTACCGACGCGGCTGCCGGCTGCTCTGGCAGGCCATGATCGAGACGGTGGCCGAGGAGTACCCGGCCTCGCTGCCCGACCTCCTGCCGTGCGTGGGCGATCTGTGGGACATCGTCGACCTCCTCGTCGGCGCGGTCGCCGATGCCTACCATGAGGCGGAATCCGAGCGCCTGGCGCGGGACGGCGAGCGGCGGAACGCCGTGCTCGACGTCCTGCTCGGCGGGCCGGGAGCCGACTTCCCCGTCGGCGGGGGAGCGGGCCTCGTCGCGGAGGCGTCGGCGTTTCTTGGGCTGGCCGAGCGCGGCCGCTACGCGGTGGCCGTGGTGCGGTCGGTCGGGCGGGGTGCCGGTCTGCCCCGGGACCGGGGCTACTCGGCGACCGGGGGCTTCCACATCCTGTGGCGGATCCGCGCGGATCACGAGGTGGGGCTGATCTCGCTCGGGTCGGACGAGGTGGCCGAGCCCGCCAGGCTGCTGGAGGAACAGGGCGTGGCCGCCGGGATCAGCCCGGTGGTGGGTTCGCTGGCCGAGCTGGCCAGGGCCCGTTGGCTCGCCGAGATCGCGTTGCAGACCTGCGGGCCCGACACCGACGAGGTGGTGGTGCTCGATCGGCGGCTGCCGATCGCACTGGTCGCCGCCCAGCCGGATCTCGCGGAGCGACTCCGAACGGTGGTGCTGGGCCGGGTGCTCCGGTTGCCGCCGGTGGAACGTGACCTGTTGCTCGACACCGTCACCGCCTGGCTGGACGCGGGCGGCTCGGCTGCGGGCGCGGCCACGACGCTGTTCTGTCACCGCAACACCGTCCTGAACCGGTTGCGGCGGATCGAGGACCTCACCGCCCGATCCATCACCGACCCGCGCGCGATGATCGAGCTGGCGCTGGCTGTCGAGGCCGCTCGCCGATAGCCCGATCTGGGCAGCCGAGCCAGTGCAGGGGCCGCCCGATTGTGCTCGGGCACAAGGCCCGCGCGGAGATCGGATTTCGGCTGCACGCGTCGAGGGCGCGGCATAGCTTTCACGCCATGAACTCCCCGTCACCGGCCCGGAGTCATGCTGTGCCGGTGCGCAACCCGCCCTCGGGCGACTATCGAAAGGGAAGGTGTTCGCGCATGCGCACTCGCACTTCCATCCTCCGCGCCTGGCTGGCCGCCGCCGTCACGGCCGCGGTCACCGCGGTGACACTGACGGCCGTCGCCGCGCCCGCGCAGGCCGAGGGCATCCCGAGCGTCGGGCGGAATTGGGCCGCGCCCGGTCCCTATACGCCGGAGGTCAGCATCGGTGCGGTGCACACGCTGTACTACCCGCAGAACATGGGGGCGCGCGGCGAGAAGCATCCCGTGGTCATCTGGGGCAACGGCACCGGGGTGCTCCCCGGCGCGTACACCCTGTTGCTGCGGCACTACGCCAGCCACGGCTTCATCGTGGTCGCCGCCAACACCCCCGCCAGCAACTTCGCGATCACCATGCGCAGCGGCATCGACCTCATCGAGAACCTCAATGCCGACCCCGCCAGCGTCTTCCACGGCAAGGTGGACCTGGACCGGGTCGGATCCGCGGGACACTCCCAGGGCGGCTCGGGCGCGATCAACGCCGCCGTCGACCCCCGGGTCGACACCGTCGTCGCGATCCAGCCGGGACCGCTCAACGACGTCGATCTGATCGACGAGCCCGTGCTGTTCCTCGCCGGGCAGTTCGACGCGATCGTGTGGCCGATCCTGGTGAAGGGCATGTACAACGACGCCGACCACGTCCCGGCGGAGTACGCGGAACTGCGCGGCGCCACCCACTTCGGCACCGGCATCTCGGGCGGTGACATGCGCGCACCGTCCACGGCCTGGCTCCGGTACTGGCTGATGGACGACGCGAACGCCCGCGCCGAGTTCTTCGGTCCGAACTGCGGCTTCTGCTCGGACAGCCGCCAGTTCTCCGACTTCAAGCGGAACGCGCTGGCCGGCCAGATCCCGGGCTGAGTGGTGCGCCGGGTGTGAAGTCTGCGGTATGCCCCTATGAACGCAGCGCCCGCACCCGGCGCGCGCCCTTCCATGCGAACCACAGCATCAGGCCCAGCACCAGCGGGATGAGCAGCGGCAGCAGGAAGGCCACCAGCACCATGCCGAACGAGACGCCGTCCTCGATCACCGACAGCGCGGGGTTTGCGAGACCTCCGGTGGTCGCGGTGCTCACCGCGCGGGTTCCGGTCTGCGCCGCGCTGAACGCGAGCGCGGTGGGCGCGCCGACGATGATGCCCGCGATCACCGCGGTCGACGGGTCGAGGTCGGTGAACACCGCGCCCGCCGCGATGGCCGCCGCGATCGGCCTCGAGATGGTGCCGAACATCCCGAGTGCGTTGTCCACCAACGGGATCAGGTCGGCGAGCAGCTCGGCGGCGGTGGCGGCGGCAAGGGCGACCAACGCGCCGGTCGACCCGACCCACGCGAAGCTCTCGCCGAGGGAGATGCCGAACAGTTCGAAGTGTGCGGCCGCGCTGAGCATCAGCAGCGGCAGGAAGGTGCGCAGGCCGGTGGCGGCGGCCAGTCCGAGTCCGAGCAGGGCGGGCAGCAGCCAGGTCTCCATTGGCAGAGTCTAGGAGTCTTCCACGGCGTGCCCACCGGATTCATCCGTCACGGGCTGGGGGTGGCCTCCGTCGGGGTCGGCGGCAGCGGCGCGACCCGGGGATCGCCCGCGTCCGCGAAGTAGTCGCCCCTGATGGTCGCGTCCACCCCGTCCGGGGCCTTGACCGCCCGCATGACCAGCGTGAGCACCGCCGCGACGATGATGTTGACCACGAACGCCGTCAACGCGATGTAGCCCATCTGCGCGATGCCGGGGATCGAGGCTAGCGATCCGGCGAAATGCGCCGCGGTGGCGGACGAGACGTTGTACGCCGCGATCGTGCCGTACACCATGCCGACCGCCCATCCCGCGAGCAGCGCCCACCGATGGAACCAGCGGGTGTAGAGCCCGAACACGATGGCGGGGAACGTCTGCAGGATCCAGATGCCGCCAAGCAGCTGGAAGTTGATGGCGTTCTGCTTGTCGAGGGTCAGCACGAAGATCAGCGCGACGAACTTGACGAACAACGAGGTCAGTTTGCTGACCTTGGCCTCCTGCGCGGGTGTCGCGCCGGGCCTGAACCATTCGCGGTACACGTTGCGGGTGAACAGATTTGCGGCCGCGATGGACATGATCGCCGCCGGCACCAGCGCGCCGATCGCGATCGCCGAGAACGCGACCCCGGCGAACCAGGCGGGGAAGGCGTCCTCGAACAGCTGCGGGACCACCAGCTGCGCATTGGGTTTGCCGTCCAGCCCGATCGGCTTGGTGCCCGCGGCGATCGCCACCCAGCCGAGCAGGGCGAGCAGGCCCAGCAGGAACGTGTAGGCGGGCAGAATCGCGGCGTTGCGCCGAATGGTGTTGCGGGACTTCGACGACAGGGTGGCGGTGATCGAGTGCGGGTACATGAACAGTGCCAGGGCCGAGCCGAGCGCCAGTGTCGCGTAGGCCCAGTACTGCTGGCTGTTCGGGATGAATGTCCCGGTCGGTTTACCGGTGGCGGGATTCGGGGTGGCCATCTTCGCCTCGGCGGCGTCGAAGATGTGGCCCCAGCCGCCGTAGCGGGACGGCAGGTAGATCACAGCCACGATGATGACCAGGTAGATCAGCGTGTCCTTGACGAACGCGATGATCGCGGGCGCGCGCAGGCCCGACGAGTAGGTGTAGGCGGCCAGTACCGCGAACGCGATGAGCAGGGGCAGGTCCTTGGCGATCACGTTGTCCGCGCCGCCGATGCCGATGACCTCGAGCACGGCCTGGATGCCCACCAGCTGCAGCGCGATGTACGGCATGGTCGCGAGGATGCCGGTCAGCGCCATCGCCAGCGAGAGCCAGCGGGAGCCGTACCGGCCGCCGACGAAGTCTGCGGTGGTGACGTACCCGTGCCGGTGGCTCACCGACCACAGTCGCGACATGAAGACGAAGATGATCGGGTACACCACGATCGCGTACGGGATCGCGAAGAAGCCGCTCACCGAGCCGAGCGCGAACATCGCGGCAGGCACCGCGATGAAGGTGTACGCGGTGTAGATGTCGCCGCCGATCAGGAACCACGTCACCCAGGTGCCGAAGCTTCGGCCGCCGAGCCCCCACTCGTCGAGGGTCTGCAGGTTCGACGCCCGGCGCCAGCGCGAGGCCAGGAATCCCATCACCGTGACGAGCGTGAACAGGGCGATCAGGACGGCCAGGGCCACGCCGTTGACGCCGGTGTCGCTCGCGGCCGGCGTGGTCACCGGTCGGACCCGCCGTCGGTGACCTCGGGCGCGGGCCCCTCGGTCATCGGCCGGTGCGGGCGGGCCTTCAGCACGATCTTGTAGGCCGACCAGGTGGCGCCTGCGCAGAGGAACACCCACAGGAACTGGTACCAGAAGAAGAAGGGCACGCCGCCCAGTTCGGGGCCACTGCGCGCGTAGGTCGAGACCCACAGGATGGCGACGATCGGCAGCAGCAGCAGGACCACGGCGAGGGCCAGCAGGCGCTTGTTCGCAGGTGGGGTGGTGTCGTGATCGTGCTCCGCAGTCATGATGGGTACTCCGCATCTCGACGCGGCGGACTGCCGAGTGCAACCCGCACCCGCGGAAAACTACCCCTCGGTGTGCCGCGATGTCCGCGATCCGAGGTCTCGAATCGGCCACGCGGCACGCGGCGCGGTAGATGCCGATTTGGCCACACGCGTGCCGAATTCGCCGAACGCTCGTAGCGTGAAGTGGTGACTGCCATGGCCCCCGATGGTTTTCCGCGCACGGTCGGCGAACTTCGCGCGTCCGGACACGTGCTGCGACCGGTCCGGGACGAGATGCGAGAGAACCTGCTCGCGGCGCTGCGCGACGGCCGCGAGCCGTGGCCGGGGATCGTCGGTTTCGGCGACACGGTGCTGCCGCAGCTCGAGCGGGCCCTGATCGCCGGCCACGACGTCGTGCTGCTCGGCGAGCGTGGCCAGGGCAAGACCCGGCTGCTGCGGACCCTGCCGCTGCTGCTCGACGAGTGGACCCCGGTGATCGAGGGCTCGGAGCTGGGCGAGCACCCGTACGAGCCGATCACGCCCGCCTCGATCCGCCGCGCGGCCGCCATGGGGGACGAGCTGCCGGTGGCCTGGCGGCACCGCGACGAGCGCTACTCGGAGAAGCTCGCGACCCCGGACACCTCGGTGGCGGACCTGGTCGGCGACGTGGATCCGGTGAAGGTCGCCGAGGGCCGCAGCCTTGGCGACCCGGAGACCATCCACTTCGGGTTGGTCCCGCGCGCGCATCGCGGCATCGTCGGCATCAACGAGCTGCCCGACCTGGCCGAACGGATCCAGGTCTCGCTGCTGAACGTGATGGAGGAGCGCGACATCCAGGTGCGCGGATACACCCTGCGGCTGCCGCTGGACGTGGTCCTGGTGGCCAGCGCGAACCCGGAGGACTACACGAACCGCGGCCGCATCATCACCCCGCTGAAGGACCGCTTCGGCGCCGAGATCCGCACCCACTACCCGGCCGCGCTCGAGGACGAGATCGCGGTCATCGAGCAGGAGGCGCACCTGCGCGCCGAGGTGCCCGACCACCTCCTGGAGATCCTGGCCCGGTTCACCCGGCTGCTGCGCGAGTCCTCCTCCGTGGACCAGCGTTCGGGGGTGTCCGCCCGATTCGCGGTGGCAGGCGCCGAGACCGTCAGCGCGGCCGCGGTGCACCGCGGGGCGGTGCTCGGTGAGTCAGATCCGGTGGCGCGGCCGGTCGATCTGGGCACGGTGATCGAGGTGCTGCGCGGCAAGGTGGAGTTCGAGTCCGGCGAGGAGGGCCGCGAGTTGGACGTGCTCGAGCACCTGCTGCGCCGGGCGACCGCGGACACGGTGCGCGAGCGGCTCGGTGGCGTGGACCTGGCGCCCCTGGTGGCGGCGGTCGAGGCGGGCGGACCGGTGGTCACCGGCGACCGCGTTACCGCGAAGGACCTGCTCGGCGAGCTGCCCGAGATCGATGTGCTGGACGAGGTGGCCGAGCGCTTCGGTGCCGAGAGCACGGGGGCGCGGGCGTCCGCGGTGGAGCTGGCGTTGGAGGGGCTGTACCTGGCCCGCCGCATCGCGAAGTTCCCCGACGAAGACGGACAGCTGGTGTACAGCGGATGACCGAGCCGCCGCGGCCCGGTTCCCGGCGTCCCCGGTCAGGGGGCCGGGGTGATCCGCACCGGGCGCGGTACGGGCCGTACCAGGGTGGACCGGATCCGCTGCTCCCGCCGGTGGATCTCCGGGAGGCGCTGGAGGCGATCGGCAACGACGTGCTCGAGGGCGCGTCTCCCCGACGGGCGCTGCGGGAGCTGATGCGACGCGGCACCGCGGACACCCGCGGGCTCGACGACCTCGCGGCGCGGGCGAATCGGCGCAGGCGAGAGCTGTTGGAGCGCAATCATCTCGGTGGCACCCTCGACGAGGTCCGCGAGCTGTTGGAGCGTGCGCTGCTGGCCGAGCGCAAGGAGCTGGCGCGCGCGCTGGACGACGACGCCCGGTTCTCCGAACTGCAGCTCGACGAGCTGCCCTCGTCGACGGCCCAGGCCGTCCGGGACCTGTCGGAGTACCGCTGGCGCGACGCGTCGGCCCGCGAGGACTACGAGAAGATCCGCGAGCTGCTCGGGCGGGAGTTGCTCGATCAGCGGTTCGCGGGGATGAAGGAGGCCCTCGCCGGCGCGACCGACGAGGATCGTGACCGCATCGACGCGATGCTCCGCGACCTGAACGACCTGCTGGACAAGCACTCTCGCGGCGAGGACACCCAGTCCGACTTCGACGAGTTCATGGCGGAGCACGGCGACTACTTCCCGGAGAACCCGCGCAACACCGAGGAGCTGCTCGATTCGCTGGCGCGACGGGCCGCGGCTGCTCAGCGGCTGCGCAACTCGCTCACCACCGAGCAGCGTGCCGAGCTGGACGCGTTGGCGCAGCAGGCGTTCGGCAGCCCCAGCCTGATCGATCAGCTGGACCGCCTGGACGCGAACCTGCGGTCGGCTCGTCCCGGCGAGGACTGGGACGGCACCCAGCGCTTCCGCGGTGACGACGGGATGGGACTGGGGGAGGGGACGGGGGCCCTGGCGGACATTGCGGAGCTGGAGCAGCTCGCCGAGCAGCTCTCCCAGCAATACGCGGGCGCGCAGCTCGACGACATCGACCCGGAGGCCCTGGCCCGACAGCTCGGTGACGGCGCGGCGGCCGACGCCCGCACGCTGGCCGAGCTGGAGCAGGCGCTGCAGCGGCAGGGCTTCCTCGCCCGCGGGGCGGACGGCCAGTGGCGGCTCTCGCCGAAGGCCATGCGCGAGCTCGGGCAGTCGGCGTTTCGGGATGTGGCGCAGCGACTCTCGGGTCGGAGCGGCGAGCGCGACACCCAGCGGGCAGGCGCGACGGGGGAGCCGACGGGGGCCAGCCGGGGCTGGGAGTTCGGCGACACCGAGCCGTGGGACGTGACGCGGACGGTGACGAACGCGGTGCTCC
This sequence comes from Rhodococcus sp. PvR044, assembly GCF_040548995.1. Classification (NCBI taxonomy): domain Bacteria; kingdom Bacillati; phylum Actinomycetota; class Actinomycetes; order Mycobacteriales; family Nocardiaceae; genus Rhodococcus; species Rhodococcus sp. PvR044. Next base: position 13,535 of record NZ_JBEPSX010000014.1, on the reverse strand, counting down.
GTGCGGCGCAGCAGGGGAATCCGCTGACTTCGGATCGGATTCAGCTGCAGGTCTCGGACGTCGAGATCGCCGAGACCGAGCAGCGCGTGCACGCCGCGGTCGCGCTGCTCGTCGACACCTCGTTCTCGATGGTGATGGACGGCAGGTGGGTGCCGATGAAGCGCACGGCCCTGGCGTTGAACCACCTGATCACCACGCGCTTTCGCGGCGACGACCTCCAGCTGATCGCGTTCGGCCGACTGGCGCAGCAGCTCACCCCGGCCGAGCTGGCGGGGCTCGACGGCGCCTGGGACCAGGGCACCAACCTCCACCACGCGTTGTTGCTCGCGGGCAGGCACCTACGGCGCAATCCGAACGCGCAACCGGTCGTCCTCATCGTCACGGATGGGGAACCGACGGCACACCTCGAACCGGACGGGCACGCCTTCTTCGACTATCCGCCGCACCCGAAGACGTTGGGGCTCACCGTCCGTGAGTTCGACAACCTCGCGCGGCTCGGCGCTGCGGTGACGATATTCCGGCTCGGCGACGATTCGGGACTGGCCAGGGTGGTCGACAAGATGGCGCAGCGGGTCGGCGGCCGGGTGGTGGCCCCGGACCTGGACGGGCTCGGTGCGGCGGTGGTCAGCGACTACATGCGCCTGCGTCGGCGCTGAACGGGTCGGTTGGCGCTAGCCGCTGATCACCTGTCGGTTGCCGAGAGGCGCGGCGAGCTGCACCTCGAGGGTGGCCTGCACCGCGATCATGACGCAGACCCGGTCCACCGCGTCCGCCCTGGTGCCGGTGCGCAACGCGATGGTGACGCCGGCGGCGGACTCGGTGACGGTGGCATCGGCGCCGTAGCACTCGGGGGCCCCGGCGGTGAAGTGCACGGCCACGCGGTCGCCTGCCTCGCCCACCACGGTGTAGGACTCGAAGGGGGTGGGGTGCGCATCGACGATGGTCGGGTCGGCCGTGAACATCATGCCGGGCTCGGCGTCGGGGTCGTTCACCGGCGCCGGCGCCGGGCTCGTCCCCTCGACGATCGGTGCCTGCGTGGTCACCGCGGGTGAGCTCGGGGCGGTTTCCGGGTCCGAGGAGGCGCAACCGGCCAGGGCCAGGCTCAGCAGGGCCGCGACGACGAGGGTGCGCATGAGCTCACCGTAACGCGCCGAGCGCGCTGGGCGGCCGTCCCCGCGAGTGTCGGCGGGTCAGGCCAGCGCCCAGGCGACGAGCGCGATGGCGGGGATAGAGGCCAGGGTGGTGACCAGGGCGGTGTCGCGGGCGAGCACCGTGCCGCGCTGGTAGCGGCTGGCGTAGACGAACACGTTCTGCGCGGTCGGCAGCGCGGAGACGACCACAACTGCGAACAGGTCGTGGCCGTCGAGGCCGAGCAGGAACCGGGCCATCAGGTAGGCCAACACCGGCTGGACTAGGATCTTGAACACCGAGGCGAGCGCGATCTCGCGGCGGGGACTGACGCCGCGTTGCAGCACGCGGACCCCGTACAGCGACAACCCGAAGGCCAGCAGCGCCCCGGGCACGGAGGCGCCGCCGATGAGCCGGAACGGCTGGATCAGCGATTCCGGCAGCGTCCAGCCGGCGATGGCAACCACGAGTCCGGCGATTCCGGCGACCACGATGGGGTTGAGGAACGGGGTGATGAGGGTGTCGCGGATCGAGGTGCCCTTGCGGGTGGTCGCCAGGTCGAGCGCGGTCAGCGCGATCGGGGAGTACACCACGATCTGGAACAGCAGCAGCGGTGCCACGAACGATGCGTCGCCGAGCACGAACACCGAGATCGGGATGCCCAGGTTGGCGGAGTTCACGTAGGAGGCGGCCAGCGCCCCGATCGTGGATTCGGGCAGGGGCCTGCGCAGCCAGCCGAGCGCGATCGCCAGGTACACGCCGCCGACCGCGAAGGCCGTGGCCGCGGCGACCGCGAGGGTGGGGGAGAAGACCGTCGCCAGGTCGGCGGTGGCGAGGGTGTCGAAGAGCAGCGCCGGGGTGGCGACGAAGAACACCAACCGCCCGAGCACGAATTCGCCGTGCTCGCCGAGCACCCGGGTCCGGCCGAGGATGTAGCCGATGGCGATGACGACGAAGATGACCGTGAAGCCCGCGAACACACCTGACACCCCGCGGACCTCCTCATAGAACCCGCAAGAGTCTAGTCGTCCGCCACGCGGAGAACTCCGGTGCGCCTCGTGGGACCGGCGCTGGGCGCATCATGGATCCACCCGTCGAGAGGAGTGCACCCATGCGAGCGTCCCGCATCCTGCGCCGAGGAGCCGTGGCGCTCGTGCTCGTCGCCGGCCTTGCGGCCTGTTCCTCGGGCGGCGGTGGGACCGCGGTGCCCGAGCCGTCAGCGGTGCAGTCGTCCGCGCCGGCGGTGACGTCGGAGGTGACGCCCTCCACGGCCGACGGTCCGCAGGCCTCCGGGCCGTACATCGCGACCACCAGCCGGTCGACCGGCGACACCGGGCGCGTTCGTTACGACGTCACGCTCCCGCGGATCGAGGGCGGCAATCCCGCGGTGGCCGCCGAGTTCAACGAGTCCGTCGCGGCGGCCTTGCAGGACCAGATCGACGGCCCCGGCGATGAACGGTTCACGTTGGAGGGCCGGGAGGCGTTCGCCCGGATCGGGGGTCGGGTGGTCAGCGGCCTGCTGGTGACCTCGTGGAATGCCAACCCGCCCGGGGCGCACCCCACCCCGCTGGTCGCCACGGTGGTGGTGGGCGTCGACGATGCTCAGCCGATCACGCTGGCGGCGTTGTTTCCCGACCTGCAGGCCGGGCTGAACCGGCTCTCCGAGGAGTCCGCTCGGTTGCTGCCCGCCACCGCGGCCGGTGAGGAATTCGAGCGCGAGGGGATCGCGCCAACCGAGCTCAACTTCGCGAACTGGCTGCCGACGCCCGCCGGGATGGAGGTCCACTTCTCGGACTACCAGGTGGGTCCGCACGCGATCGGGCTGGTGGTGATCACGGTGCCGTGGGACCGCCTGGCCGATGTCGTCGACCCCGCGCTGCTCGACGTGGTCCGCAGCTGACGGTCGAGTGTGCAGTTGTCGGGGCAAATGGCGAGAGGGCGCGTGGGTAGCTGCACACTCGGCGAGGCGCCCGGGAACGCAGAAGGCCGCGCAGTCCTTGCGGACTGCGCGGCCTCGGCTTCTGCGCTGACTACCGGCTGGTGCTGGTGAACGGCAGCAGGGCCATCTCGCGGGCGTTCTTCACCGCGACGGCAACCTGACGCTGCTGCTGCGGGGTCAGGCCCGTGACGCGACGGCTACGGATCTTGCCGCGGTCGGAGATGAACGTGCGGAGCAGGTTCACGTCCTTGTAGTCGACGTGCGTGATCTTCGCCGCGAAAAGCGGGTTCTTCTTGGGCTTGCGGCCCGCGTCAGCGCCGCGCGGCTTCTTGGACGGGGCTCTCTTGACTGCCATTGCTTCCCTTACGGCTCGAATTACCAGCTGGACTTGCGGACGCCTGGCAGTTCCCCACGATGGGCCATCTCGCGCACACGCACACGAGACAGGCCGAATTTCCGTAGGTGACCTCGCGGACGTCCGTCCGCAGCGTCACGATTTCGCAATCGTACCGGACTCGCATCGCGCGGCAGACGCTGCAGGGCGGTGCGGGCGCTCCCACGCTCCTCGTCGCTGCTCGACGGCCGCCGGATGATCTCCTTCAGTTCGGCCCGGCGCTCGGCGAACCGGGCGACCACGAGCTTGCGCTGCTCGTTCTTGGCGATCTTGGACTTCTTGGCCATGCCTAGCGCTCTTCCCTGAAATCGACGTGCCTGCGGACCACCGGGTCGTACTTGCGGAGCACCATCCGGTCCGGGTCGTTGCGGCGGTTCTTGCGGGTGACGTAGGTGTACCCGGTGCCGGCGGTGGACTTGAGCTTCACGATCGGACGGATCTCGTTGCGCGCCATCAGACCTTTTCTCCCCGTGCGCGGATCCGGGCAACGACGGCCTCGATGCCGTCCCGGTCGATGGTCTTGATGCCCTTCGCGGACACGGTGAGCGTGATGCGTCGGCCCTCGCCGGCCAGGTAGTAGGTCTTCTTCTGGATGTTCGGGTCCCACCGGCGGTTGGTCCGCGTGTGGGAGTGGGACACGGATTTACCGAATCCCGGTTTGCGTCCGGTCACCTGGCAGTGCGCCGACATGGTGTTCCTCCTGAGCCCTCTCGCATAGAGATGACAATCATTTTCGACAACAGCGTGAGTTCACTGTAGCGTTGCCATCGGCTAATGACAATCGTTATCGAAAGAGGTGTTGAGGTGAGTGATCCGCGGACGCCGCTGGTTCTGGTGTCGGGGTGGACGGACGCCGTCGACGCCACCGCGCGGGCCCTACTCGGCGACGGAACCGTGCTGGTGCATCACGATCTCGGTCACCTGGGGGAGGGCGTCCTGCGCCGCACGGTCACCGGGACCGACGGCATCGTGCGGACCCACATCCTCGAGCTCGCCCACGGCTGCGTCTCCTGCACGCTCCGCGAGGACCTGCTGCCCCTGCTGCGCCGCCTGCACGCGCGCAGCTCGGTCCGGCGGATCGTGCTGCACCTGGACCGGGCGCTCGAACCCGAGGCGCTGTGCTGGGCGATCGAGCACGTCGCGGTCGCGGGAGTGGTCGGGCAGATCGACGGTCCGGCATCGCGCGACGTGCGGGTCGAGGCCGTCGTCACCTGCATCGACGCCGCGACCTGGCTCGACGACGCGACCGGCGACGACGGGTTGGACGATCGGGGACTGACGGCGGGCGGCGACGACGAGCGCACGGTCGCGCAGCTGGTCGTCGGGCAGGTCGACTACGCCGACGCCCTCGTGGTCTCCGGTCGCGCGGCCGACGGCTGGGCGCAGGCGAAGCTGCACGCGGTGCTGACCCGGCTGGCGCCGTCGGCGCCGATCGACTGGGTGGCCGAGGGCGGCGCGGTCGAGGCCGAGCGGCTGCTAGCGCGGATTCCCGCGGGCGCCAGGCGAGGCGAGGTCGGCGATGCACACTCGGCCCTGCTGCGTGGGCAACCGCCGCTCGACGAGGACTGTGGCGTCTCGATCATCGAGTTCACCGCCGATCGTCCCTTCCATCCGGAGCGCCTGCACGAGGCCGTCGACGTGCTGCTGGACGGCGTGGTCACCGCGCGCGGCCGACTGTGGTTGGCCACCCAGCCCGAGCACGTGTGCTGGCTCGAATCCGCGGGCGGCGGGCTGCGGGTCGCCGCCGCCGGACGCTGGCTCGCGGCGATGACCGCGGAGGAGCAGGAGTCGGTGTCGACCGCACGCCGGGCCATGGCGGCGCTGCGCTGGGACGAGCGGTTCGGCGACCGCGACACCTCGCTGATCGTGCTCGTGCACGCCGCGGACCCGGACCACATCGACCGGACCCTGCGGTGGGCCCTTGTCACCGACGAGGAACTGCGGCACGAGTCCGACTGGGGGAACTGGCCGGACCCGTTCGGGGAATGGCACGAGGACCCCTGCGGGGACGGGGACACCGACGGCGGGCCAGGACAGCAGGCAATCGACTCGCTACCCGGCGAGACCAACAGAGAGGATCGCGCATGAAGAACGGCATCCACCCCGACTACCACCCGGTGGTCTTCCAGGACTCGGCCACGGGGTCGACCTTCCTGACCAGGTCCACCGTCGTCAGCGACCGCAGCATCGACTGGGAGGACGGCAACCGCTACCCCCTCGTCGTGGTCGACGTGACCAACGAGTCGCACCCGTTCTGGACCGGAGCCGCCCGGCTGATGGACACCGCGGGCCGCGTCGAGAAGTTCGAGCGCCGATACGGCAAGCGCGCTCGCTGACGGCCTCACCTGACACAACAGAAGGAGCGAACAGGAAATGGCAGTCCCGAAGCGACGCATGTCGCGCTCGAACACCCGCAACCGCCGAGCCCAGTGGAAGGCCACCGCACCGGACCTGGTCGAGGTGACCGTCGGTGGGGTGTCCCACCGGGTGCCGCGGCGACTGGTCCGTGCGGTGCGGCTCGGAGTCTACGAACCCGGCGCGCGCTGACCCGATGGCCGTCGGCCGGTCCCGGACCGGCTGACGGCTGACCGCCCGCCGCCGTGGCACCCTGGACCGGTGCTGCTCAAGGTGCTGGAGTTGATCGGCGTCGTGGCGTTCGCCGCCTCCGGCGCCCTCGTCGGTGTCAGCAAGCGCCTCGACATCTTCGGGGTCTGTCTGCTCGGGGTGTTCACCGCCATCGGCGGCGGTGTCATCCGCGACGTGCTCCTCGGCATCCACCCGCCGACCGCGCTGAACACCTGGCCGAACTTCACCACCGCGTTGGTCACGTCCGTGATCGTGTTCTTCCTGCACCCGGCGGTCTCGAAACTGCGCCGCGAGATCCTGGTGCTCGACGCCATCGGCATGGGGCTGTTCGCCAGCAGCGGCGCGGTCATCGCGCTCGCCGTGGGCGCCAGCAATCAGGCCGCGTGCCTGATCGGGGCGACCACCGCGATCGGCGGCGGCGTGCTGCGCGACATGCTCGTCAACGAGATGCCGCTGCTGCTGCACCGCGATCTGTACGCGGTGCCCGCGCTGATCGGGTCCACCGTCACGGTGGCGTGCCTGGAGTTCGGGCTCACGCCGAACCTCGGGCTCGTGGTGGGCACGGTGTCGGCCTCGACGGTACGACTGCTTGCGCTGTGGCGGCACTGGAACCTGCCCGGCCCCCGGGTGTCCGAGAGCTGAGGGGTCACAATTGACCGCCGCCGCTCAGACCCCTCTCAGCGTGATCTCAGTTCGTGGGGTCAAACTGTGACCATGCGCATCCTGGTGGTCGACGACGACCGTGCCGTGCGGGAATCCCTCCGCCGATCCCTGACCTTCAACAGCTACACCGTCGACCTCGCCGTCGACGGCGTCGACGCGCTCGAGAAGGTCGCGGCGGCGCGACCCGACGCGCTGGTGCTGGACGTGATGATGCCGCGCCTCGACGGGCTCGAGGTGTGCCGGCGGCTGCGCAGCACGGGTGACGACCTGCCGATCCTCGTTCTGACGGCGCGGGACTCGGTGTCGGAGCGCGTCGCGGGCCTCGACGCGGGTGCAGACGACTACCTGCCCAAGCCATTCGCGCTCGAGGAGTTGCTCGCCCGGCTGCGCGCGCTGCTGCGCCGTGCCACGCCCGACGTGGGGGCCGAATCGGAGGCGATGACCTTCGAGGACCTCACCCTCGACCCGGTCACCCGCGAGGTCACCAGGGCGGGCCGCTCGATCAGCCTCACTCGCACCGAGTTCTCACTGCTCGAGATGTTGATGGCGAACCCGCGCCGGGTGCTCACCCGCAGCCGCATCCTCGAGGAGGTATGGGGCTACGACTTCCCGACCTCGGGCAACGCACTGGAGGTGTATGTGGGTTATCTGCGGCGAAAGACCGAGGCGGAGGGGGAATCCCGCCTCATCCACACCGTGCGCGGTGTGGGCTACGTGCTCCGGGAGACGCCCCCGTGATGGTTGCCCCCTTCGGTCGGAACGGCACGGCCACGAACGGCACCGGCGTCAACGGCGAGCAGGCACCGATGCCCGAGATGCGGCCACCGATGCCGCTGACGCGGTCGGTGTCGCTGCGCTGGCGCGTCACCCTGCTCGCGGCCTCGGTGGTGGCGATCGCGGTCGCGGTCATGGCCATCGCCGCGTACGCGGTGGTCTCCCGTGCGCTCTACGCCGAGGTCGACTCGCAGCTGCGTACCCGCTCGGCCACCCTCATCGACAACAACCTCGACGCGATGGACTTCCGGTACATCTCGCTGGCCACCTTCTACTCGGACGACATCAGCGTCGCGCTGATCTTCCCGGACCAGAACGTGTACATGCCGCCCGGCTCCAACGCGCCGATCGGGAACGCCGAGATGTCGGTGGCCAAGGGCGAACACGACAGCTCGCTGCGCACCGTCGACGGCCAGCGCGTGCTCACCCAGCGGACGAATCTCGGCAGCACCCTGGTGATCGCGCAACGCCTGGCCACGACGGGGGAGGTGCTCGATCGGCTCGCGTGGGTGCTGTTCACCGTCGGCGGTTGCGGAGTCGGACTCGCCGCCCTGGCCGGGATGGCAGTGGGACGAACAGGATTACGACCGATCGCGCGTCTCACCGCGGCCGCCGAGCGGGTCGCCAAAACCGACGACCTCACCCCGATCCCGGTCACCGGCAACGACGAGTTGGCGCGGCTGACCGTGTCGTTCAACACGATGCTGCGGGCGCTCGCCGAGTCGCGAGACCGGCAGAGCCGGCTGGTCGCGGACGCGGGCCACGAACTGCGTACACCTCTGACCTCGCTCCGCACCAACATGGAATTGCTCATCGCGGCGGGACGCCCTGGGGCGCCGCAGATTCCGGACGAGGACATGGCGGAACTGCGCGAGGACGTGGTCGCGCAGATCGAGGAGCTCTCCACCCTGGTGGGCGATCTCGTCGATCTGGCCCGGGAGGATGCGCCCGAGACCGTGCACGAGCGGATCGATCTCAGCGACACCGTGGAACGCTCGCTCGAACGGGTCCGTAGGCGGCGCAACGAGGTCGACTTCGAGGCACACACGACGCCGTGGTTCGTCTACGGCGACGGTGCAGGCCTCGCGAGGGCGGTGCTGAACGTGCTCGACAACGCGGCCAAGTGGAGTCCGCCCGGCCAGGCAGTCCAGGTCCGGATGCAGCAGCTCGACGGCGGCCACCTCGCGTTGACCGTCGCCGACGCGGGCCCCGGCATCCCGGAGGAGGACCGACAGCTGGTGTTCGAGCGGTTCCACCGGTCGACCGCCGCCCGGTCGATGCCCGGATCCGGGCTGGGGCTGGCCATCGTCCGGCAGGTCGTGGTCAAGCACGGCGGCACCGTCGAGGCGGGCCCGTCCGAGCTCGGGGGCGCGCTCATCACGATCGTGCTGCCGGGAGAGTCCGAGTTCGTGCCGGGCGGACAGGCGACAGGAAGGGTCTCGGCAAACTGACAGCCTGATCTCAGCGCCCTCTCAGACCGCTCGTGCAGAGTCGTGAGTAACGAGATCGAACACAGTGCGCCGAGGGCGCGCAGGGGAGAAACGGATACCAAACGCGATGACCGACGACCGCAGCAGTCAGCCGAACCAGCCGCAGCCGGGCCATGAGCCGGCGCAGCCCAGCCACCAGTCGACCCCGCCGACCGTCGGAATGCCGCAGGCGGGCCACGAGCAGGCGTCGGCCGAGCCGACCGCGGCGTACCCGCAGTACCAGCAGCCCTATCAGCAGCAGGGGTACGCGCAGGCGCCGTATGGCGCCTACCGGCCGACCGAGCAGTACCCGACCGCGGGGGCAGGCGCCACCGCCCCGACCGCGGACGCGGCCACCGCTCTCGGTGCGTCCACGACCACCAAGCCCCGGCCCTCCCGCGTCGCCCTCGCCACCGGTGCGATCGCGCTGGCCCTGGTCAGCGGCGGTATCGGCGGCCTCGCGGGCGCCTGGGCCGCGGGCGACAGCTCCGGGCCGGTCACGAACTCGCTGAACGCCCCGCAGGCCAACGCCAAGCCGGCGGCGAACGCGCCCGCGGGCTCCGTGCAGGCGGTGGCGCAGAAGGTGCTGCCGAGCGTGGTGCAGATCCAGGTCGCGGGCAGGCAGGCCGAGGGCGAGGGCTCGGGCGTCATCCTGTCCTCGGACGGGCTGATCCTGACCAACAATCACGTCGCGGCGGGCGCAGGGCCGGACGGCAAGATCATGGTCGCGTTCTCCGATGGATCCACCGCCTCCGCCAAGCTGGTCGGCACGGACCCGATGTCGGACCTCGCGGTGATCAAGGTCGACGGCAAGAACGACCTGACCCCGATCGAGCTGGGCAACTCCGCCGACCTCCAGGTCGGTCAGGGCGTCGTGGCGATCGGCTCGCCGCTCGGTTTGGCCGGCACCGTCACCAGCGGCATCATCTCCTCGCTGAACCGGCCGGTGTCCACCAGCGGGGAGGCCGCGAACCAGAGCACGGTCATCGACGCCATCCAGACCGACGCGGCGATCAACCCCGGCAACTCCGGTGGGGCGCTCGTCGACATGGAGGGCAAGCTGATCGGCATCAACACGGCGATCGCCACCCTCGGCGGCGCCCAGGCGGGCGGCCAGCAGGGCGGCTCGATCGGCCTCGGATTCGCGATCCCGGTCGACCAGGCCCGGCGCATCGCCGACGAGCTGAGCAAGACCGGCAAGGCCTCGCAGGCGATCATCGGCGTCACGGTTCCCTCCAAGGATGATTCGCACGGGGCAGGCGTCAAGGACGTCTCGCCCGGTGGTCCCGCCGAGCAGGCCGGGATCCCAGGGGGCGCGGTGATCACCCGGGTCGACGATCGAGTCATCGACAGCGGTGACGCCCTGATCGCGGCGGTCCGCTCGCACGCGCCGGGGGACAAGGTGAAGATCACCTACACCGACGCCAAGGGACTCGGCGAAAAGACCGTCGAGGTCACCCTCGGCACCGCGCCGACGCAGGGCGGTCGCTGATGTACCCGACGAACGGCCGTGCCGACAGGCACGGCCGTTCGTCCGTCGCGGTCCGGCGGATTCACGGGCGGTCGGGGCCGGCCGTGGTGCCGGGCACTACCGTAGGAGTCATGGACATCGAAGCCACACTTGCCGGGCGGGCCCTCGTCGTGATCGTCGACGACCGCGCTGCCCACGGTGCAGAGGTCGACGCGATCGGACCGCTGGTCACGGAACTGCTCGGAGAGGCGGGCTTCCTCGTCGACGCGACCGTCGCGGTGTCGGCGGACGAGGTGGAGATCCGCAACGCACTCAACACCGCGGTGATCGGTGGTGTGGATCTGGTCATCTCCGTTGGCGGAACCGGGGTCTCGCCCCGCGACGTCACCCCGGACGCCACCGCGGCGGTGCTCGACCGTGAGATCCCGGGCATCAGCGAGGCGCTGCGCTCGTCGGGCCTGGCGGCGGGAGCGCTCGACGCCGGGCTGTCCAGGGGACTCGTCGGGGTCTCCGGCAGTACCCTCGTGGTGAACCTGGCATCGTCCCGAGCGGCCATCCGCGACGGGATGGCCACACTCAGCCCGCTCGCCGGTCACGTGATCGGGGAGCTCTCCGGGATAGAGGATTAGTCATCGCCGACCGCGCCGAGAACGCACCCAGCCGGGACCCGATCGATCGGGCCCGGCTGGCGCGCGTTTTCGGCGATGTCCTGCCCGAGACCACCCGGGACGAACGTTCCGAGGGCTCGGCCGATGACTCCTCGTCGGCCGACGATTGGCTGCGGCGACAGGTTCCCCCGCACCACGGCTGATCCCGTTTTGTCCGATTGCGAAAATCGGCCGAGGAAGCCGCGACATTGACGGCGATGAAACGCCGGGTGAACACCTTCCCCCGCGAAATTGTCAACCCTTCCGTCGCACGTTTCGCCGAATGGCGAAACACAACCTTGACGAAGTGGTGCGGCTCACCGGGTTCTGCGGTTCTCCAAACGTTGCCATGCTGGTCAGGCGTGGTTAACCTCCTCCGCGAGTCAGTACAGGAACAGGGTCGGCGGAGCTCAGAAATGCGCGTCTGCCGGGAGCTTTTCCCCCGAATTCGGGGGAAATATCTCCGGCGAATCTCAGCCCCGCATTGATCACCTCGAGTTCACCTCGTGGTCACCATTGTTGGCAATACTTCGCCGGGCCGTATGGACCACTCATCAGCCTCGGCGGTCGAGGTTGAGAAGTAGCAGAACCTTTGAGGGGAACGAATGAGCGAGAACCGCAAGTCCGGCCTGCGCCGTGGCGCCCGCATCGCAGGCGCAGGCGCCGCTGCGGCGGTGGCGATCGGCCTGATGTCCACCGGTGCGGCGCAGGCCGACACCCTGGTGCCGCTGCCCGACGGGCAGAAGGCCGGACCGGGAGCGGTCGTCTCCCGCACCGGCGAGAGCGCCCTGATCTCCCCGTCGCTGGCCGCCAATGGCGCCGGCCGCACCGCGTGGGTCTCGGGCACCGTCACGGCGGACGTCAAGGGCATCACCAAGGAAGGCGAGGTGGGGCCGTTCAACGGTGCCACCAACGACAAGGGCACCAACAACTCCTCGACGCACGGCGTCTCGCGGATCAGCACCGGCTACATCGTCGGGTGCCAGGTCGACATCACCGGCCTCGGCGGCTCCATCGGCGCAGGCATCGACCTCTCCGGTCCCTCGATCTCCGGTTCGCTGACCGTCCCGGTCTCGGCCGGCCAGGTCAAGTTCGTGAATGTCGCGGGCAAGGACATCAAGAAGAACGGCAAGTACTCCGTCCAGTACCAGGACACCCAGCTCGAGATCCAGAACTGCGGCGGCTTCGCCCAGGCTCGTTCTTACACGGTGGTCGAGATCGTCGGCGACAACTACTCCAAGACCACCCTGTACGGCCAGCCGTTCAGCATCGGCTGACCTGACCTTCTTCGCCCACACACTTTCTCGCATTCGCGAACCCAGACCCTCAGAGGGGAACAATGAACGCCAGTAAGAACGGCCTGCGCCGCGGGCTGCAGACCGCCGCCGTCGGTGCCACCGCCGCGATCGCCCTCGGCTTCCTGTCCGCAGGCGCGGCAAACGCCGACACCTTCGTCCCGCTGCCCGACGGCTCGATCACCGAGACCCTCGTCGACGGCACCGTCGTCACCGTTACCCGCACCGGCGAGTCCGCCAACATCTCCCCGGCGATGGGATCGACCCCGCTGCACCGCAACGTGTGGGTCTCCGGCTCCACCAAGGTCGAACTCTCCGGCGCCAACGCCGACGGCGGCAAGATCGAGCCCGGCTACGTGGTGGCCTGCCAGCTGACCCTCGGCGGCAAGGGCGGCGCCGACACCGGCATGTCCTCGAACTGGGAGGGCGAGAGCGTCAAGCAGACCGCCAAGAGCGCGGGCAACCTGTCCATCGCCCCCGGCCAGGCCAAGAACGTCAAACTCCTCGACCTGGAGAAGGCCGACGACTTCGGCGGCGAGTCGCACTCCGGCGCCAACAGCTTCAAGGGCAAGAGCGGCAGCGTCACCTGGGCCGACTCCACCCTCGGCGTCGAGGGCTGCGCCGGCTACGCGCAGGCCCGCTCCTACGTGAAGGTCACCGCCAACACCAAGAACGTCAGCAGCACCATCACCCTGTGGGGACAGCCGTTCAGCCTCGGCTGATCTCAGACCCCACGAACCATCGGTGAGATGAATCACAAAACAGTCAAGGCCCAATCACGAACGGGATGAGACCTAATCACGCTCGTGTGATCGGCCGGCAGAAGCCGGGGACGAAACGGACATTTCCGTCGTCCCCGGCTTTTTGCTGTTACCTGGGTCACCCCCTCAGTTAATGATGTGTAAAAGTGAGGTTTCCGATCTATTCGTGGGGTGTTCAACCATTTAGCTTTGCGGGGCAACCGTGCTCACCGCCTGGTCAGGCGAGAGGTGAGCGCTAGACCTGTGAGGGGATTCAATGAGCGAGATCCGTAAGCGCGGCATCCGTATTGCTGGCGTCGGTGCTGCCGCGGCCGTGGCGATCGGCCTGATGTCGACCGGTGCGGCGCATGCCGACACGTTTGTGCCGCTGCCGGACGGGCAGAAGGCCGGGCCGGGTGCGGTGGTCTC